>JAAUSR010000006.1 GCA_012032555.1 Thioploca sp. | reverse complement strand
TGATTTTGTCTACGCTTTGCCAGGGACTGGTTTCGCTTAAGCCGTCGTTAGCGTCGTTGCCTCCACTGCTGGAGAGGTAGTAGGTGGTGGCGCTTTGGGCGAGTGAGAACGGTGCTAATATCAGTGCGCTGAGTAATATTTGAATAATTCGTTGTTGCATGATTATCTCCTGGTTTATCGTAGCCTAGCTGGTACTTGAGCGAGCGATGCAACCCGTAAGGTGTATAAGCAGTAGTTTCATACACCTTAAGTTTATTTATTCTGCAGAGTGCTCTGTGATGGAATTCAATTTAGTAGAAAGCAAATAACTAAAACATATTATACAACTTTAGAGCCAGCTAGGATAGGCATTGCTTACCAACGTGCAAAGAGAAATAAATGTTATCAAAATCATATCAATTATTCTTGATGAGTATTTTCTTAATAGCGAGTTCCGTTTAAGCTAATTGGGAAATCGTTGGTATACCTGGATTTTAGCAGGCGATGTATACGATATTAGTCTAAATACTAGACCATGGCATACCTTAATGGAGCCATTCTTGATAAAATTCAAACCGCGCAACAATTTGCGCCAACCATGACTTGAAAAGGTAAAAATCCGATAGTTAAGTCGAGCAATCGGACCATAGCAAAGGTTCTCCAGGAAGAGAGTAATCGATTAAAAAATACCATAACAATATGGCTTAGAATATTTTTTTTGCTCGTTACCAAGCTTTGAGACTATAAAATAACCTCCAAAATTGCTCATTTTTGACTCGTAACCCATTGATTTCACGTTATCGAAAAGGCAAAAAATGGAGTTCTTTTACCGCCTCAGAGCTTGGTAACGAGCTAAACACCATCAGCAATCCCTTCTATTTCAAAGTGAGCATAGCAAGCATATAAAGGCACACCCGCCCAAGTGCGAATGTTTCCTTGTTCTGCTAGTGATAACAAAGGATAGATAGCTCTTGACCACAGCGTTGCTTCATTCATTAAATGCATATGCTCAACCAATAACCGTGATTTCAAGTATTGTAATTGCTGTTGTTCAAGGTCATTTAACAATACCTCATCTGTTTTTAACCACTCATAAGTATTAGAATCTTGTTCGGTTAGAGAGATGAAGCGTTTCAATAAAGATTTTGACCGGCTGGAAAGGGTGAGTTTTTCCATGGCACCGAATTACCCCGTTATCATCACCAAATATTTAGTCTGCCCTTAACTTAAATGGCATTGAGCTTACCGACTTCCCCATTCTCAATTTTCTTCTCTGTCCATTCCTGCATATCTTCATTATTTACCCGCGCATAAATCGCCTCTACCGATAAGTGTAAATCAATCGTTGCAAAATAGACTTCATCACCTAAAAAAGAGTGTTCCGATTGCCAGTGGTTTTCTCTTCGGCACACTTCCACATCCACAAAATCCGGTTCAATCAGCACATATTCTTTAAGGCTAGGTAAGCTTTGATAAGCGAGGCGTTTTAAGGTTTGGTCCGTTTTACGGGTTGATTTCGATAGCACCTCGACAATGATAATCGCTGACTCGGTGTAGTATTCATTTGGGTTTTCGCACACCACCATGAAATCAGGATAAAAAAAGTCATTTTTCACTTTAAGCTTCATATCCGATGAAAATGGTTCGCAAGGTGTGTTTGCCAAATGATTACCAAATTGACGAACCAAGTTCATAGTGATGCGGTTGTGATTCACTCCTGCCCCGGCCATTGCATACACATGACCGTTGATGTATTCATGTTTAACTTCGCTAACCAGTTCGCCGCTGAGATATTCTTGTTCGCTAATCAGGTGTTTTTTATTGCTTAAAGCCATTATCTTTTATCCGTTATTTTTCAGCGGGATTCAGCGGGACGGGATTCAGCGGGACGGGGTTTGTAACCCCGTCTCAAACGTTTTGGGTAGGTAGCGGTGCTCAACCAAACGTTCGGGAACCGGTTGCCAACCGGTTCCCGCATAAATTTTATACTAATTTTGCTATATATTTGTTCTATCAATTGTATGGGTACTAGATAGCGAGGCGGTTACAACATAGGGGGAATGAGTGAACCCCAGTAAAAAAAACCAAGGCCAAGACCACTTAGATGCTGCTGACCCATTATTTTCGACCGCAATATCACGAATTCGTCAACCAATCGAGTCATTGTTTGCATGGATTGAGCAAAAAACCGGCATAGCATTGGCAAGCCAAGTTCGTTCTTATGCGGGTCTCATGGTTCATGTCTTCGGTAGACTCGCTGCTACCTTCTTTGGAGCCACTCACGAGTTAGCTCTTAATTCGCATTTAATGGCAGTGATCCTACGGGTTAGCTGAGAAGCTAGCGCAACCTACTTGGCTGATTTTACCGGTTCAGTAGATAATTCCATGTAATAAGCTAATGATCCCATCATGATTACTCCAAGTAACCACCAAACTATTTGCCAAGTCCAAATAGAGGGAATACCAAATAACCAAGTAGTTGAATCATTCGGATCACCAAAAAACCAGTTACCTATCACTGCGCCTGGGCCAATGGCAAATATAAACCATATAATGGTAAATACTAAAATGAGTGGTTTCCACAGTTTCTTAGATTCAGGTAAGCTAGCATATTGTCTTAAAAATTTATGATACTTCATACGATGTTCTAAATCTTTTTCAGTTTGAGTAAGAAATGAGAATAGTATAGCGACGAAAATATTAGTAGCTATTCCCCATCCAGCGGAATGAATTGTTAGTGGATAATGACCATACCAAGGTAATATTGTTATTTTCTGAGTTAAAATTTTATCTGTAAGTATTACAGTAATAATACCAGCTACGATTCCCCAAGTTACTCCTTGTTTGGTTAACCAGGGCCACCAACAAATAGCTATCAAAGCTGGTAACATCTGTAGACCAAAAGCTACAGCTAATCCTCCAAGGTTTGCTACAGCTATAATACCTTCAAGGGTGAAAGCCATAAAAATAGCGATTCCTACAATCACAAAAGCAATTACAGTTGCCCATTTGATAGGTTGAGTATTGTCGTCACGACGTTTAAAGACATCTCTCGTCCAAATAGCACTTGTAGTTAAGATGTAAGAAGAGGCTGTTGATTGCATAGCCGCAAGTGCGCAGATTGCCAGAACTCCAGCCATGATAATGGCACCTATACTCTTTTGTAATTCTTTACTGATCATTAACTCCGCCAATGAAGTTACTGAGTAAGTTAATTCTTTTAATTCGGTGTAGCTCGATCGAGGAATTCCAGAGATTAATCGCGGAACTAGTTTATCTCCGGTATCAGTCGATTGAAGCGGTTGAACGATAGTTTTTAAACTGATGTCGGAGTGAAGGACTAAATCATTATTGGCTCCTAATAAGTGTGACCCTATTCCTTGTAGGGTAGTAAAAAAAAACATGATCAACCCCATGACTAAAGCGGATGCAATGACTTGTTGAAAAGCAAATGGCTTAGGTGTTTTAGCAGCAAAGGCCCACATAGAAAAGGCTGGGGAGGATTGAATACCCATTAAAGCCAGCATAAAAGTGAGAATATAAAATCCAGTCCACTGGCCATCTTGATCACTAAACCACTTTTCTGAGATAGCGATATAGTGGCTATATTCTTCCGTGCCAACTCGTTGGTAATCAAAAGCAACTAGTTGGGAGATGCCATGGTTGAATTTTCCTACTCCAACTTGTAACCAGACAATAATTCCAATAGCGGCAATCCCCATCACCAATAGAAACAGTTGCATGGCATCTACTTTAGCCACGGCTTTTAATCCTCCTATGGCGACATAAAGTGCTAATATTAATGCTAGAAGTATCATGCTAATGTCAGCAATCGTTGTTTCCCAATCTGTTGTTTCAAAAACTTCTCCTATTACACCACCAAATATGAAACCCGAGGCTTTTAATTGAACAGCAAGATAAGTTATTGAAAATAGTGAGGCTACTAACACCACCAAGTAGCGCATAAACTTGGATTGAAAATATTCATCGAACATTTCTGCCGGAGTGACAAAGTTATAGCGGTTTCCCAGTAACCACTGACGCTTTAAGAACAATACTCCGGTTAAGGGAATAGTGATAGCGTAGAAAGAAGCATAGCCTGCGGGGAAGCCGTCTTTAAAAATCACGCCAGGATGGCTTATGAAAGTCCATCCAGAAAAACAAGTAGCGGTAGTAGCAAAAACGAAATTCCAAAAAGATAGTGAACGCCCAGCTAAAAAATAGTCAGTAGCCGTTCGGTTTAAACGCCAACCTCTGAAGCCCCAAATAATACAATATAGCCAATAAAGAAATATAAGAACAACTAATATTATTATTGAAAATCCGTTAAATAGAACCAAACCACTATCTATGTTATCCTTAGACATGGATTTTCACTCCTTAAAGATAATTTGAGTTCAGATAAATAAGTGATAATTTATTCATGAGGATTGAGTATGAAAATTTATTTGCAATTTGGTGTGTTATTATTGACACTATTTTTCTTCAATCAAGCCAGTGCTGAAGAAGTCAACAATCAAGAAAGTTTTACTAAGGATTATTCTGTAGCTATTCCTAATGGTTATGTCATTTTTCTTCACCAAGCACCCGCAAAACCAGGAGAACCGGCTGGTAAAAGAACTGATATTTTTCTTAAAAATGGTGATAAAGTTAAAGCGAATATAGTTACCAAATTTAGCAATATTACAGACGAGTGTAAAAGAACCGAAGGAGGCAAAAAAATAGTGTATGAATGGAAGTACACTCAAGATTGGGTATGTGTACAAGTTATTTCACCGGATATTTTTACCAATAAAGTAGGATGGATTAACAAGATGTTAATTAAACCTCTCTCATGAATCTTATTGATTAGGTTGAGTGGAAGGAATAATAAGCTCCCAACCTACCTTCAACTCATCCATATTGTTCCACTCATCATCAATTCCGGTTTTAGAATTATAAACATAGTTTTTGCCCTTCTTCTGGGTTTGGTTATTAAAAATATCTTGTAATGAAACATTATACTTCTTAGCGATAGAATCAAGCGTTTCCTTTTCAATTACGGTATGTTTTGTAACCAGCGGTTCGGTTTTTTCTGGAATTAATTCTTGACAGGCAATCTTTATTTTTTGAGAAAGATGCTCAATTTCTTTTACACTTTCCTGTGCTTTTACGCAGTGTCCTTGTTGTACGTGGTTTTTTGCCAGTTCATATTTGCTAGTATCTCCAGATGATAACCAAGCCCAACTAAAAGTCGTAAAGAGGGCTAATACAATGAAAATAAATATAAAATTTTGGTACTCATATTTATCTAGTTTATCTTCAGAAATAGGAACTGGAGATATTATAGTTTCATTTTCTACGGAATTATCTTTAGAAAATTTGATAGATTTTTTTTCCAAAACCGTTATTTTTTCGTAAAACTCTGCCAATTCCTCACTCCACCCACTACCAATCTCTTCTTTAGGTGGCTTTTGTAGCGGTTGTTCTTTTTGCCATTTTGCTTGAGGAAATTTTTCTGTAAGGAGTTGGTGAAATTCATCTTTCCAATTCTCAGGAATAAAAAACACATATCCTTTACTTTCATCAATATTAGTAGGAAATGTTGCTTTTATCATTGATTTTTCATCTTTAAAAACTCTTTTGTTAGAGAAGAAGACTTTCTTGAAATTACCACCTATCCGTTCAGATAAATCCGAAAATGGAGCCTTAGTACTTGTTTGGTAAATAATAATTTTCATAGTTTATCGAGAAGTTTTGAAAGGTGATTTTTATAGAGCGGTAAGTTCATTAAGCGCGCGACCGCATTGGTGCGTTCTTTATCGGTATAATGTTCAAGGGCGGCGTGATATACCGACAAAGGTATAACATTTTTAGGTCGATATTTTTCTCCAGATTTTTCTTCAGATCCAGATTTTTCTTCAGATGATACTCTTCTTACCGCATCAACCAATACTTCCGGAAATAACGCAGCACGTTCTTCTGCATTTTTATTTTGCGTAATCCCATTATAGGCATTACTCAACTTTTCTACCCACTTATCAAAATCTACATCAGGTCCACTGTCCAAATTTTCTAATTGTTCAAATTCAGGTATAACATAATTTTCCTGCTGATTCCTCTTAGCAGTAAGAAATCTTTGTAAGATTCCTTCATTTGGTGGGGAAGTCATTAAACCAGCTGGACCAAAAACATGTATCAGTGGTGCTGGGATATTGCCTTCTCGTTTTAGATAACTTTCAATGGCTGCTGCAGTTTCTCTTATGATCTGCTTTTCATTAAAAGGTTGCCGCATTTTTTCTAACTGCCGATAAACCCATAAAAACCAGATATGAATCTGTTCTCCTTGAAGTTCTCCGCCTGGTAAATAGTCAGTATAGTAATTCCTATCTTGGCCAAAGATATTACAAAATGGTAATTGGTATCAATAATAATATGTCGTAATTTTTCAAATCCAAAATCTTTTCCAAGGGTGCTAACTTTTGAGGTAATCGTTTTCAATAAATCGGCAAATAGTTTTGGATTCATTAGGATAAAAGGATTTGCTGGCCATCCTACGATATATCGCTGGGCGTTATGTTTTTCATCATCGAAGCGGGCTTCTCGAAACTGTATATCCTTAGCATTTTGAAGATAAAGTTCTACGGTAGTGTTTAATGGCAAAGTCTTTTGGGTTGGAGAATCAGTTTGGTAAAGAACTAGCGCAGTAGAATCAGCATTCATACCATTTAAATCGAGAATAAGGGTACTGCCTTGTTGCCGTTTTTCCTTTTTTAAGCAATGTGCTAACAATAACAATGATAAGAGGGTCTTACCTACTCCACCTTTGCTGCCAGTAACAATATGCCATTCCATCGTTATTTCCCTAGTTGAAAAATCATTACGAGAATGATTTGTAAAAAAATAGTAGCTGATAAAACGACTAGCGCTGAATCCAGTACAGCGACAGAAATAAATTCCCAATTTTTCAACCATAATTTATTATGGGTATTTAGACTTAAAACGCTTGCTATCCATAAAATTAACAGCGAGTAGAGAACCACAAAAATTAAAAATGGTGGACTAAAGTAGATAGTTATCTCCTTCATCCAGTATAAGAAACTGAGTTCTATCGTAGAGATCATCAAACAAACCAATAAAACCGAGAAATTAATCAACAAGGAGATAGATAACTGTTTATACTGCCTCATAAGGCTCAATACTTTCTGCAAAGCCAAGATAAGAAAGAAACTCAATATTAAAGGTAATCCCACTGCCCAGATTGTTTCCGGTAAAACTAGAGCCGGTAAAACTAGAGTAAGAGTAAGTGGTGATAACGAAAACATTAAAATGACCACCAACATCAGCCAAGTACCACCAAGCAATTGTAGATAAATAAGTGCTATCGTTCGCGGGGTTAAGTCAGCTAATTGTGGGAAAGGATCTTTTTCTTTGGTCGCACGCTGAAATAGCCAACTACGGTGCCATCCGAATAAGAGAAGCAAAATCATCAGTATAACTAGGATGATTAATTGTGTCTCAATAGACAACATCATCGTATTCCCTCTTGGTTTTAAGTGCAAACACAACTTCAACCACTATTATCCAGATAATTATCAACGCTATAGCTATTGCCCACCACGGAATGCCACGAAAAATAGATAAATAACCTTTTTCTTTCACTTGACAAGGAATATCTTTACCGTTGGTGTTAGAGGCTTTACACTCTTCTTTGAATTTTAAGTTCCTAGCTTTGAAGATAAACTGTAAGGAGTTCTCTTCTTCATATTCAAAAGAGGTTACCTCAAATTCTTGCAATTCTTGTTGTAACCTATCCTTATCTATTCCATACTGAAGAGTGGAACTTCCTTTTATTAAGTCTATTTCTTTGGTATAGTTTTTATATTTGAACTTGGGTGATTTTTCGAAGTTAACCGTTTCATCGAGATCAATTGTAATTGACTGAAGATGATAAGGAATAGCAGAAGGCACATTTTCCAACAAGTAAGTGGATTCATCAGGGAGTTGTTCCACCTCTAAGACAATACCGGGTGGAAAAAGCCTTTGGGAAAAGAAAAGATATGACACGATGAAAATTAAAACTATCCCAAGGAAGCGCCATGTTAATTTTGACTTGAAAGACATTTTAACAGATTGTTTCCATTTTATTACTTGTTGTTTCCATTCCCTAGCTTTTCGCTGTTCCTCAATCTTTCTTTTTTCTCTCGCCGCCTCTATATTATTTCGTTCAATTTCCAGAACTTGTTTATATAGATTAAGCCGCTGCTCTTCTTCACCAATATCGGGAGAAAAAGTTGATTTCCACCAATAGACCACTTGTTCAAACCAACTAGAAGGCTCTTTTGATTCTTTGTTACTCCCAAGTGATCTTGCTAATTCCAATAATACCTTTATCAAGTGTTCCTTAGCAGCATTAGCATTGTAGCTATACAGCTTGTTCAGTACGCCATTTGCTTTCTCAAGCTGTTTTTTCTTGATTAACATTTCTGCTAATAATTGATTTGCTTTAGTATGATAAGGATTTAATCGTCCCAATGGTTCTAACAATGCTTGAGCAATATCAGGATGTTTTTCCTTGAGTTGCTTAGCTATTTCGTAAATTTTGGCCCCATAAGGTTCTCTCGATTCTAATTCATCATATAATGATTTATGATCCTTCACCCATCGCCTTATTATCTCAACATGAAAACCATAGTTACCCCGATTGTCTTTTGAATTAAATTCCACTCTTCCAGAGAATTCCGTGCATCCTTTAATTCTGGTGCTATCTGTTCCAACGGTTTGGTGAGTGCTAGCCAATCAGTTGCTGGTGCTTGTGCCAACATCACTGCTACCACACGTTCATTAGGAAAAAATGAACGCCATAATGATTCTAAAATATTTTCACTGGCTTCTAGGACGTTAGGAATAACGGTATTAACTTGGTCTAAAGTGACTGAGGGTGGTTGAGATGGATTATCTCGATAAAGAAAGTCCCAAATTTTAGAACATAATTGTTGCGTAAAATAGGGATGACCTGCAGTTAATTGCCATACTCTCTCTATTGCTGGTTCTGACCACTGAAGGGTTTGATTTCTTTCAGACAAACGAATCAGTTCTTTAGTTTCAGTCTCAGTGAAGAGAGAAATTGATTTACTTTCTACATTTCTCATTCTGAAAAGTTCAGACGTGTCATTCGTCAATTTTTCAGCTTTGCATCCTATAGCAAATAGGCATTTCAACCGTTGATGATTGAGGTTTAATAATTGCCCCAAGTAACTAATAATGTCTGTTGCTGCCTTAGTGGCTATTACATCAAATTCATCAAACAAGAATACCAACGGCTTATTTTGAGAATTTAAGAGGTCTGCAAGCCATTGCATAAATGTAGTTAAGGGATCCGGACCTAACGAAGGCTTAGTTTGTGCTAAACTAATGCTAATGTTTTGCGTCAATTCTTCCACTACCTTCCGCAAATTCCAGTCCGCTTTATCTTGCCAGTCCCAAAAAATAGGGCAATATGCTTGAGACAAGTGGACTTCTAACTGTTGCAAGACCGAAGTTTTTCCAATACGCCGCTGCCCATATAGTGCTAGGGCATTACGGTGTAAATCGGCTACTATATCTTCTACTGTTTTTAATATTTCTGTGCGTCCGATAAAAGCATCGGTATCACCTACTGGAGCACCAGCACGGTAAGGGTTTTGGGAAGGCATGTTCTTAGCTCTCCATAAATTAAGTGTTACTCATTAGTTAGTTGTGGGAAATTAGTTAGTTGTTGGGCATCTTCAGCTAGAATTTGTGGGGCATCCTCTGGCTTTTGAATTCGTGCTTCTCCTGATTTTTCTATCTCATGTAACTCTTGAGAAGTCGATAAAAAGCCAATGATAATGATAGAAATACCTGCGAATGCAATATAAATTTCAACTCCTGACATGTGTTTTATAAATTCTATATCATAAAAAGCACATATCGCTAATGATATACCTGTTGGAATGGCACTGATACTAAGGGAACCAATCAAAACCTCAGTCAACAATCTAGAAATATTCTTTTCTTGGTGATGAACAAGAAAAGTTAAATAGAAGAAAACGATTACCATCAATATTACTGAAGTTTTAGTGGTGTAACGAACAACTTCCTTAAAAACATGCCAGAAGTAACCATTACAACACATAAGTTTCTCTTCTGGTTCAGGTCCACTATTCTCTTGTGGTTCTGGTTTTTTGGGCATTCAATTTTTTTGGAGCACTCAATTGAACACTTAGTAAATGCCCACTGTAGGGTTGATACTGTTACTTCTATTCCTAGAATTAACGTCAAGCTAATGAGGGTAATGTATAAAAGATTAATAGAAAAGTATTGTCTTCTATCCAATAGTTTGGGGAATTGGTTCCAAATTGTTCTCAATCGATCGAACATAATCTTTCATTCTCTTAGCAGTTAAGCAAAGTTGATAGTTAGTAAGTCCTTCCATGTTTCCGGTGGCAGTTTTTCACGGTATTCTAACTTCAATTTCTTATTAATAAAGAAATGTAATAAGATTTGTTGATAAACTCGCCACCCTCCCTCCACTTTTTCGTCTTCTATCAGAACACCATATTCTTCAGCAGTTCCAATTCTGACTTCAGACGTGGGATCTGCTTGCTAATGCTTTCCACATCGATTCCTTGCCTTTGGAAAGCCTGTTTTAGTTTTTCCATCTGTACTAATGCCACCGAGGTAAATGCTTGTTGTGCAAGAGTTTGCCAAGTATGCCAAGTTGCCTCTAATATGTCTTCAACTTTCAAATAAAAATCTTTGACTGCCTGTTGTTGTCGTTGAATAGAATCTGTTCTTTCATCAATTTCCCATAAACAAGAAGCCAAAACTTGTAATAAATAAGGATGTCCACCGGCCATTTCCTTAATTAGGATCTCCTCCGCTGGCGTAAAACGTTCTCTTGCTGGTTTTAGGAGTTTATCTATCTCTGGGGGAGATAAGGGACCTAAAATGACTTCATCCATAAAGTTAAAATAGGGAGAACCAGAGCGAGTGAAGTCTTGTACTTTTTCGGTTAATTGCGTAACAGAAAGATTAATAGCAATAATCACTGCTAAAGTTCCCCGACTATGTGACGCTACACTTCGTAAACCACCAAAAAACTCGGTACTGTTTTGGAGATAGGTCGGATGGTGCAATAGCAAGTCAAATCCATCTACTATTAATATTAAATGTTTATTTATTTGCTTAAATTGTGCGAATAATTTTTCGAGGACAAAGGTACCAAATTCATTTTCTTGACAAGTTTGATAGGCTTTAGTTAAAGAAGGAGGGATATTCGTATTATCCTGAATATATTCGCTCAGTGGTAGCAAAGCCTCTCGCCAAAACTGGGTTTTATCAAATTGGTTATCCCACAAAGCAGCATCCAAGTAAGAAAAAATAAGTTTATCGGCATCATCACCATAAAGTTCAACTTGTCTTTCTGGTGCCATTAGATAATACAATATCGAAGTTTTACCACTACGTGGCGAACCACTAATGGCTACCGATTGACCAGTACTGATACGACTAGTAATACTTCGTAGTTTTTCTTCACGACCAATAAATTTTTCTAGCGGTACCGGGGTACCATGCCAAAACGGATTAAGGACGGACATTGTTATGAACCTCTTAGATAATTAATAATTTAGCTAATCTAAATCCTTTTGAACAAGATGACACGGATTAAAGGATTGACTGGATTAAACTTGATAGCTTACTTATTTATTTACCACATCAGCGTTTCGAGACATTTTATATCTTATAACGGTTTGATTAATTAAGTGATATAAATCCGATAAATCTTTTAATCTGTGTAATCTTGTTCTAAATCAGTTGGTGAAGGTATTAGTAATATTAAATAGTACTTTCGAGAAAAATTAGTGTAGTCCAGATGAAAAGTGAAATCCACCAGCAGCAAACCTGACCGGTCTCCAAGATCGGTCAGGTTTAAAATAATTCGATTCATTTCAGGAACGCTGTACTAACCTGATTTTTTGTTATAATTCCACCATGTCACATCAAGAACAAAATTTCTCCGATCACACCCCGGTAATGCAACAATATCTACGCATTAAGGCAGAACATCCTGATATGTTGTTGTTTTATCGTATGGGTGATTTTTATGAATTATTTTTTGAGGACGCTGAGCGTGCTGCTCGGTTGTTAGACATTACTTTGACTGCTCGCGGCAAAAGTGGTGGACAGACCATTCCGATGGCGGGGGTACCATTTCATGCCATAGAAACTTATTTGGCTAAATTAGTTCGCTTAGGTGAATCTGCCGTCATTTGTGAACAAATTGGCGATCCGGCCACCAGTAAAGGTCCAGTGGAACGTAAAGTGACGCGGATTATTACGCCAGGAACGTTGACGGATGAAGCTTTACTCGAAGAACGCCAAGAAAGCTTGTTAGTCGCCGTACATGCACTGGAAGAACTGATTGGAATTGCTACGCTGGATTTAGCCAGTGGACGATTTGCATTATTTGAAGTCACGGGGCAAAATTTGTTTAACAGCGAAATGGAACGATTACGCCCAGCGGAATTATTAGTTAGCGAAGATAATTATTTGATCCTACCTAAAATCCCGCTACGCAAACAGCCATCTTGGTATTTTGATTTAGATGTAGCCAGACGGTTATTGACACAACAATTTGGCACTCGGGATTTATCTGGCTTTGGTTGCGACCATTTAACGGTGGCTTTAAGCGCAGCCGGTTGTTTATTGCAATATGCACGAGAGACACAACGAACTCATTTACCGCATATTCAAGGACTTCATTGGGAACGACGCGAAGATAGTCTGTTTTTAGATGCGGCGACACGACGGAATTTAGAACTTGATAGTCGCTTGATTGGGCACCGCGAACACACTTTAGTTAAAATTATGGATCAGTGCGCTACCCCGATGGGTGGGCGTTTGTTACGCCGCTGGTTACATCGTCCGTTACGAAATCTGGAAACTTTACAAGCCCGTCATCAGAGTGTGAGCTTATTACTCGAACAAGCTGATAGAGAGAGCTTATATCAACAGTTACGAACCATTGGTGATATTGAACGAATCCTCGCGCGGATTGCCCTAAAATCAGCTCGTCCTCGTGATTTGAGTCAATTACGCCTCGCTTTAGAAACTTTACCGAGTTTACAACAGCAATTAAAATTTTTAACCACGCCGCATTTACAAAGCTTATCTGAGAAAATTAGTTTATTTCCCGATCTCGCCGCTTTATTAGCCACGGCGATTGTAGAAAGACCAGCTTTATTACTTCGTGATGGCGGTGTCATTGCGCCGGGTTATGATGCACAATTAGATGAATTGCGTAGTTTGAGTGAAAATGCCGGGCAATATTTACTCGATTTAGAAACTCGGGAACGCCAACGCAGTGGCATTGCTAATCTCAAAGTGGGCTACAATAAAATTCATGGTTATTACATTGAAATCAGTCGGGCACATGCGGATAAAATCCCGGCGGATTACCAACGTCGGCAGACGCTCAAAGCAGCAGAACGTTATATCACAGCAGAATTAAAAGATTTTGAAGACAAAGCATTAAGTGCCAAAGAAAGAGCTTTAAATCGGGAAAAATATTTATACGATTTACTGCTTGATAAATTACTGGATTCACTCACTGACTTACAAGCATGTAGTGCTGCTTTAGCCGAATTAGATGTGCTGACCAATTTTGCAGAGCGTGCTGATACCTTAAAATTGTATCCACCGCAACTGACTCAGCAAGAAGGAATTGTCATCTCAGAAGGACGTCATCCGGTTGTCGAGGCAGTGCAAGAAACTCCCTTTATACCTAACGATTTGCGCTTAGATCAACAGCGACGGATGTTGATTATTACGGCTGCCAATATGGGTGGGAAATCGACATACATGCGCCAAACCGCCTTAATTATTTTGCTCGCCCATATCGGTAGTTTTGTGCCAGCGCAACAGGCACTGATTGGTCCGATTGATAGTATCTTTACCCGAATTGGTGCCAGTGATGATTTAGCCGGGGGACGTTCTACCTTTATGGTTGAAATGACAGAAACAGCCAATATTTTACATAATGCGACTCGTCAGAGTTTGGTGTTGATGGATGAAATTGGCCGAGGTACTAGTACTTTCGATGGTTTATCATTGGCTTGGGCTTGTGCCGAATATTTAGCCGATAAAATTGGTGCCTATACGTTATTTGCCACCCACTATTTTGAATTAACTCGCTTGCCAGAATTATTTCATAATATTGATAATATTCACCTCGCTGCGGTAGAACAACATGATAAATTGATTTTTATGTACACGGTTAAAGACGGACCGGCGAATAAAAGTTATGGTTTACAAGTGGCATTGTTAGCGGGTGTGCCTAAACCCGTAGTTAAACAAGCGCGGATTCGGTTAAAACAATTGGAAGAACAGCAACTGCGAATGACTACTCAGCAAACGGAATTGCAGTTCATTTCGCCACCAACTCCAACTCGTATTGCACCTCATCCGGTTATTGATAAACTAAAAACGATATCTGCCGAGGATTTAACGCCAAGACAAGCTTTGGATCTGATTTACCAATTACAAGTTTTATTGAAGGAAGCCGATGAATAAAACACTTTTTCCGATGAGCCAGCATTATTTTACCAGTATGGCTTCAACCAACACTCATCGCATTGCCTATACTCATTGGGGTGATCCAACTAATCCCAAGGTACTGATTTGTGTTCATGGTTTAACTCGCAATAGTCGCGATTTTGATAGCTTAGCGGCAAAGCTAGCACCGCATTATCGAGTAATTTGCCCGGATATGGCCGGAAGAGGTCAAAGCGATTGGTTAAGTCATCCAGAACAGTATACTGCCGAAGTGTATCTGGCTGACATGTTAGCTTTATTAAAACATCTTAACCTCAATCAAGTTGATTGGTTAGGTACTTCGATGGGTGGATTGATTGGGATGATTTTAGCGGCTCAACATCAGCCCCTAATTCGACGTTTGATTCTGAATGATATTGGGCCTTTTATTCCTAAAACCGGTTTAATTCCGTTGGTACAGCGATTAACTCAATCTCCGCCTCAATTTGCAAATTTGTTAGCAGCAGAACAATTTTTACGTTTAGCCCATGGCCAATTTGGCCCACTGACCGATAGTCAATGGCAACATCTAACTCAACATGGCACTCAACTTCATGAGGATGGCTATTACTGTTTAGCTTATGATCCGAAGATTGCACACACTTTCCAATCCGCAGCGGATAGTGATATGGATTTATGGTCAACTTGGCAAATGATTCGTTGTCCGGTGTTGTTGTTACATGGCGAACAATCAATCCTCTTATTAAAAGAAACTATTACTCAAATGCAAACCCTTCATCCACAAATGAAAGTGGTTACTTTTCCCGGAATCGGACATGCACCGGCCCTCATGGCGGAAGAACAGATCAATCTCATTCAAGAATGGTTGTTAACCGTTAACCGTTCCAGTGCAAATCACTCAACTTAATAGCAGTGATCACTAAACCACTATTTCTTCCCCCCCACAATCCATAACAACTTCCCCCACCATTCTGATAGAATTTTTTCGTTACGTAGTAGAATCGCAACAGCAAACCCCGCGTTAAAAACTTCCACCAGAGGAGAAATACTGATGTTGGCTTGGAAATCGAGTATTAACGCATTGCCTGATAAACCCATAAATTCCAGAGAAATGCACGTTGATCAGCCTGTTGTTGAGTATGTTCGACTAATTTACGGTTAATAAAATCTAAGTTTAAGGGTAAAGCCGGGAGATTAGTAAAAGGAAGTTGTTGTTGATAAAACCACTTACCAATTGGAACACCAAAGCCTTTTTTCCGGCGATAGATAATCTCTTTTGGTAAGAGTGGTTCGAGTGCTTTTTTTAAAATATACTTAGTTTGTCCGTGGCGAAATTTATAATGACTGGGAAGTTGGCGGACAAAATTAACGACGTCAATATCTAAAAATGGTGATCGCGCTTCTAGAGAAACTAACATGCTAGCCCGGTCGATTTTAACTAGAATATCGTCTTGCAAATAAAGTTTAGTAAAAAATTGCAAAACTTTGTCGATTAAATTGGTTTGATGACAAGCTTCCCATTGTTCGATGGCTTCGGAATAAATCGCTTCTAAATTAATTTTTTCTTGGAATAAATCCGCTAATTCATCCGCAGCGAGGCTAGCCATCCAAGTAGGACACCAAAGTTGAGGTGGATAACTTAACCCGCGTAAGGTGCGTTTGATTTTAAAATCTAAACTCATATTGCGATGAGAAACCGGTAGCTGAGCGAACAACATTTCAATCGCACGATGAATTGGTTTAGGAATAAGGCGATGATAGAGTTGAGCATACCGTAAAGCCTGAAATGGATCATAACCGGCAAAGAGTTCATCGCCACCATCACCTCCTAAAGCCACAGTTACTTTTTGGCGCGCGTGATGACAGAGTAGATAAGTGGGTAACAGCGAACTATCTCCCAGTGGCTCATCTAACTTGCTCATAATTTCGGGTAATAATTTCCGACTTTTTTCCACTGAAAGAATCGCTACATGATGTTGAGAATTAATAAATTGAGCAACCTGTTTAGCATAAGCCGATTCATCGAAATCCGGTTCGGTAAAACCAATACTGAAGGTATTTAAGTCAGTTGCCGAAATATGTTTACTAGCCAATGCCGCTATCGCTGAAGAATCAATTCCACCACTTAAGAACACGCCCAAGGGCACATCAGACATCAACCGTCTTTGTACCGCTTGATCTAAAAGTTCACGTAGTTGTTCGCTCCATTCTGTTGCTGGATTTTTGGGGAAATGTTCAAAAGGTTCCAACACAAAATCCCAATATTTTTGGACGGTAAGCGTTTGAGTGTTAAGGTGATACCATAAAGAATGACCGGCTGGCAGTTTATAGATATTTTCGTAAAGAGAATGCGGTGCTGGGATATAACCATAGGCGAAGTATTTTTGGAGGGCTAATTTTGATAATGAGGGTTTTACACTAGCGTGACTCGTAACCGCTTTTAGCTCAGAAGCAAAAATGAAATTGCCGGATTGATAAGTATAGAAAAACGGTTTTTTGCCAAAACGATCCCGACTACCGAATAAGATACTTTGTTGACGATCATATAAAACAAATGCCCACATGCCATTGAGTTTATTAGGTAATTCCTTACCCCATGCCCGATAACCGTGTAAAAGTACTTCGGTGTCAGAATGATGAGTGGAGAAATGATAACCGGCTTGTTCTAACTGTTGACGAAGTTCCAAGTGATTATAAATTTCGCCATTAAAAATAACGCCCAATTGCTCATCTGGTGTCCACATGGGTTGTTTACCCCCAACCAGATCGATAATTGATAACCGCCGCTGACCCAAATACACCCCTTGGTTAGCGTCATACCACAGTCCTTGAGCATCTGGACCACGATGAATTAACTGTTGGGTCATGCGTTGTAAGTCAGCTATCGTACCGCTGCCAACAAATCCGGCTATGCCACACATCTTATTTGTTATTACTTTCTAAAGCTTGTAGTTGGGCAAGCAGTTGTGCTACCCGTTGTCGCTCTTGTTCTAACTGCAATAAGGCTTGTTCCTTGTCTTGGCTGGCTTGCTCGGCGCGCTGACGTTCTTGCTCGGCACGTTGACGTTCTTGCTCGGCACGTTGACGTTCTTGCTCGGCACGTTGATGTTCTTGCTCGGCACGTTGACTCTCCTGGTCGGCACGTTGATGTTCTTGCTCAGCACGTTGATATTCTTGTTCGGCATGCTGACGTTCTTGCTCAGCACGTTCGGCACCGGTTAAAATTAGGTTACCTTGTGGATCGCACCAACGCAACCAAGTATCTTCTCGATCTTCATATTGGCCATGCCACAAGGTTAGACCCAATTCTACTTCTGGTAACCATGGCCCACTTATTTCAACATAGCTGATATGACGCCGCTCATATAGATAAAGTAACTTTTCACTCAGTTGTTTCTCTGGATCATAGACGATGTAGTAAGCGACTCCGATTCGAGCATAATCGTGCAGCTTACTGTCCAGTTCATGTCCTTTTCGGTTTGATACAATCTCAATGACCACTTCCGGGGGTTTACCATATTCCCACAAGAGATAAGAACGGTGCGCCTTAGTCCAAATATCTTCAAACAGTTTTACTTCCAGACTGAGTAAGGCATCTGGAACTAAAGGTGGTTGGTTGATACCGCAAAATAATCCGACATTAGCAAGCGCTAGAAATTGGCGTTTTGGGTCGGCTCCACGCCAAGAAGTATACAAACTTTCCACTAATAAACGTTGTTGTTTTTCAGAAAAAATGTTGTCCACTGGCGTATCATCCTCGGTTACCAAATGGTCAATATTAGGCCAATCTTGCGGAGCTAGTGCGGAATAATTTGTAGCAGAATCAACTTGATCTTGGCTCACCGGCGCAGTGACCGATTGAGTCGGTAAAGTCGATTCTGGCTTAGGAGAAAGCAGCGTTGTCATCATGACCTCCTGGTTCATTTTTTAGCACTATCCAAATCAAGATTGGATTACCTTATCGAGATTTAACCGCCGACTAATATGGTAGGTCGATTTACCTTGAGATTCATAATAAGTTCGTACCAACAATTCGCCAATTAATCCGATGAAGATAGATTGTGCTCCTAGAATAGTAAACATAACTGACATGAGTAACAAGGGATTGGTTACCAAAGAATATCCATAAAATATTTTCTCCATGAGTAAGAAGAAAACGAGAAAAAAACTAATAGCAATAAGTAAAATGCCTACACTCCCAAACACATAAATCGGTTTTTGAGCATAACTATTTAAAAATTTTACCGTCAATAAATCTAAAACGACTTTTAGAGTACGTTCTAAGCCATATTTCGATTGACCATAGCGACGAGGATGATGCTTAACGGGTACCTCAATAATGTTAGCACCGACTTGAGCTGCATAAGCTGGTAAAAAACGATGCATTTCTCCATAAAGACGATAACCTTGCAGTACCTCACGCCGATAGATCTTGAGAGTACAACCATAATCATGTAAATGTACTTTAGTAATTTTTGAAATCAACCAATTAGCTAACTGCGAAGGTAAGGTACGAGTTAACCAAGTATCCTGTCGGTGTAATCGCCAACCACTAACTACATCGTAACCTTCATTCAATTTAGTTAACATCATCGGAATATCAGTTGGATCATTTTGTAAATCAGCATCTATAAAAATAATAGCATCTCCAGTGGCATAATCTATACCAGCAGCGAGAGCAGCGGTTTGACCATAATTACGAGTAAATCGAACTACCTTAACTTGGTTGTTCTGTTGGGCAAATTGCTCAAGTAGAACAAAACTTGTATCATCGCTACCATCATCAATATAAATGATTTCATAGTCATAATTTATTGTCATTAGCATTGACGCGAGATTTTCATGTAATAAGGTCAGATTATCCTCTTCATTGTAAACGGGAATAACGAGCGAGAACGAAGAAATGGTTGTTTTCATAGTAAAGGAATAGTGTTTAGTTATGCGGTTAAATTTTTGTCCTTACACCACCGGTTTAATTGTTGTTTTTGTTGCTGTTTTCTTACATACGGTATTCATACTCAACGAAGACCCTACTTTAATGGCAATTTATGAATCTGGCGACCCCGGAAATTTAGCTTATGGGATTATGAGTTTGTTTGCTCACCCGATTTATAGCCAATATAATTATTTTTTCGCCGGATACGGTTGGCCTTTTAATGATATTAGCTTTATAGTGATTTTATTATTAAAACTTATTGGACAGGTTTTCGGCTTTTATGAACAACCGCTATGGGGTCTAATTGATAATCAACCCATTTTTAATGCCACGATGAGAGCGATTAATTTTAGTTTTGCCCTCACTTCAATCTTATTATTTTTTAATTTATCCAATCATTTATTTAATAATAAAAAAATTTCCTTCCTAGCCAGTTTGTTTTTTATGTTCTTACCGTGGGCCGCAATTTATTCTTACTGGCTTCATCCAGACGCTACCGGTATGACTTTTCTCTTATTGTCAATTCTCTATACGGTGAAATTTACCCAGCAACCCAAACTCAGTTATTTTTATATTGCTTTTGTTAACTTAATATTAACCACTTTTATTAAAATGTATCATGGTTTTTATTTGTTTCCTATCTTTTTCATTTTTTTGGTGAGCTATTGCAATCAATACGGTATAAGTTATTTAACGGGTTTATTTTCTAAGGCCATTTTAAAAATCATTATTTCGTTACCTCTTATCTATTTATTAACGATATTAATTGTTCATCCTTACGCTATTATTGACTTTGGTGGTGGTGTCTATAGTAACCTGTGGCTATTTAAACCTTGGATTTTTTTGAATAATACCGGAAAAAATCCCCATATGACGGTACCCTTTATAACCAGTTTTCAACAGTGGCTTAAGCTTTATCAACAAGAACCGCTTATTTATCTTAATGTACTTTGGCTTTATTTATTAATCATTCCTTTACTCTTTAGAAAGAAAAACGTGGTCTCGGGGTTATTTGTTATCAGTGTTTTGTTTTGCAACGTCTATTTAGGCATAGTTATTTTTGGAAACCGAACCTTGCATTTTGAACTCAGATATATTTATCCAATTGCACCATTGTTAATCTTAAATAGTATTGCTATTATCTTATTTATTTGGAAATACTTAGGTTCTTTACCCGTAAAAGGACTGCACCATTTGCCAATTATTTTCGCTATCCTAGTCAGTTTCTATCTATTATCGATTTTTGCTGAAAACTTATTAACCACCACTAATTCTCTTCTCGCTAGAGCAACTTATCAACATTCCACTTATTACCAAATGAGGGAATTTATATTAAACAATAGCAAAACGCTTGCGGCGAGTAAAATGCTATTCGATATTGGCTCAGCACCGGTTCCTCCCCAAATCACTTGGACCATGCCTCATACTATTCTGAGTTGGGTTCCGTCGAAAATAATTGATAAAAATCAATTTAAAGACTACATCAACCCAGCGGCAAAGCTCATTTGGGTATCTTGGGAAAGTCAGAATCAAAGTCTTGCATTTATCAAAGATAATGAGCCACAATTTCTCATGTTGACCGCAGAACGTTCCGAAACCTATCGGCACTATATCATAAAAAATGGTTTTCAACCGATGACTCAATTTCAAGCAAGTCATGAAGAACTTATTGGGTTTACCTATTGGTTTCCCGAGGTGAATCAGCAATTAAAGACGCTGCAGGCAACTAAAAAGCTTATTGAAATATATTACAACCCCAATCTCACTATTGGGCCAACCATTGTGTGTTACCGTAAATCATAAATAAAGGAAGTAAAATAATGAATCTGGCAGCAGAGAAACCGATTTTTAAAACGATTAGTTGGTGGATAATGTCCATTATGGTTATCGTTTTTTAGGCTTTATTGCTTGGCAAATCTGGAAAGCTAATCAGTATAATCAAGCGGTTGATTATATAAAACAAGGAGAAGAATACCGAAATGAGGGTCATTGGACTGAAGCCGAGGAAATGTATCTCAAAAGTATCAAGATTTTTCAGGAATTAACCTATCAGGAAGGAGTGGCCCAGGGATATGAAAATCTCGGACATCTTTATCGCAGTCAAGGTAATTCCAAACAAGCCGAACAAATGTATCTCCAAAGCCTTACTATTTGGCAAGAATTAGAAAAACCAGAGAATATGGCTAAACAATATGCCAATCTTGGGCTTCTCTACGGAACAATCGGTCGTTGGCAACCGGCTGAGAAAATGTATCTCCAAGGTTTAGAAATATTTCAAGAACTAGAAAAACCTGAAGCCATAGCAGAACAATACGACAACTTGGGTAGCCTTTATGCAATCCAGGGTGATTGGGCACGTTCAGAAAAAATGTTCCTAAAAAGTTTAGAAATTTTTAAACAGGCTGATAATAAAAAAGGCATGGCTAAACAATATGTTAATTTGGGTAACCTCTATTATGTGCGCGGTAATTGGCCACTTACTGAAAAAATGTATCTCAAAAGTATAGAGATTGCTAAAGTAGTCGTGGAAGAACCTGAATTAGTGGAAGAACCAGAGGCCACTTTAGAAAATAAGCAAAGCCTAGCAAATAAATATAGTAATTTAAGTGCCCTCTATGCAGAACAAGGTAAATGGTCACAAGCGGAAAAGATGTATCTAAAAAAAATAGCCCTTAATTCTATTAATAAGGAAGAATTAGTTATTAATAAATTTGCTAATTTAGGTGAATTTTATCTGAATCAGGGTCAATGGCAACGCGCTGAAAAGATGTTGCTTAAAGGACTAGAAATTAACCGAACTTTAGAAAATCAGGCTGGTATAGCTTACTATTATGCTCAACTGGCACAATTTTATTTAAAGGGTGGTCACGAGCAACAAGCGGAAAAAATGCTTCTTAAAGCAATAAAGATAGATGATTCTTTAAAAGATCAAGAAAATAAAGCCATTCATTCTGCTCAATTAGGTGATCTCTATATCCATCGTGGTGATAATCAACAAGCCAAGAAAATGTTGCTAACCGCTTTAAAAATTAATGAAGATCTTGAAAATCAAACCGGTATGGCCAGCAACTATACCCAATTGGGTACGCTCTATACCAGTCTAGGTGATAAGCAACATGCCGAAGAAATGTTGCTTAACGCGCTAGAATTAGATGAAACTTTAGAAAATAAAGTCAATATGGCCAACGATTATACTCAATTAGGCCGGTTCTACGCCAAACAACAATCCGATTTGTCACCAGCTAAAGAGATGTTTCTCAAAGGACTAGAACTTGACATTAATAATGCGCTAGAAAATCAGGAAGAAACGGTAACCCAAGCGAACATAGATATCGATAATAGACGTTCTTTACAACAAGCCAGAGGAAAGCTTCTTGATAAGAACAGTAGTAAAGAAGAGAAACAAAATCAATTAACCGTTGCCTATATTACTTTGGGTCGTTTTTATAAACCGGCATGATTGGCAGTCAGCAGAGCAAATGTTTTCAAAAGGCCTAGAAATTAATGAGGTTTTGCAAAATAAAGCCGGTTTAGCGAGTCACTACACTCATTTAGGGTTGTTCTACATGGAAACGGGTCAATTGCCTTTAGCCAAAGAAATGTTATTAATGAGTTTGCAAATCAATCAAACTTTAAACAATCAAGCCGCCATGGCAGATCAATATGCTCGATTAGGGGTGATTTATACCCAACTCAACCAATTAACCCTTGCCGAACCCATGTTCACCAAGGCATTAACTATAGATGAATCTTTAGGTCGTCGAGAAAACATGGCGCTTCATTATTCAAACTTAGCTGTGTTGGCCGGCAAACGGGGTGATGCACCAGGAGCCGAACAAATGCTTCTTAAAGCTTTGGCAATTGATGAAGCTTTAAATAATCAGCAAAATATGATGGATAATTACGCGAGCTTAGCAACAGTTTACGTTAACCGCGGTGATTGGCAACGAGCCGAAGACATGTTACTTAAGGAACTTAAACTCACTGAAAGTTTAGGAAAAACTGCAACTATAGCTAGTAAATATGCTAATTTAGGTGTTTTTTATGTGAACTGGAATAATTTGGTTAATGCTAGCAAAATGTTTATTAAAGCCATAGAACTCAATGAAGTGGCAGACGATCAACCGAGTATGGCGAGAAACTATACGATGCTCGGTGCTGTTTATAATCGGCAAGGTGAGCACAAATTGGCGGAAGAAGTGTTTCTCAAAAGTTTAGAGATCAATCGCAAATTAAAAAATAAATTAGATATCGCTAACAGTTATGCGAATTTGGGTCTTGCTTATAAAAATCAAAGCGAACTATCGCAAGCGAAGCAAATGCTAGATAATAGTTTGCAATTATTTGAGGCCCTAGGCAATCCTAATACTCAGCGGGTACAACAATTGCTGGATGAGATTCAAATCTAATAAATAGCGGTTAGCGAGGTAGTAACAAGGGATTGTAACCCCTTGTTACCCTAAAAATAGTTACCACCAATTTGGTGTTTGGTTACCACGACACTATCTTTAATTAACTTATTCCAACCCATTGAAAAAGAAACCGCTAGCTTGTCGTTTCTTCTCGCTTTTTTTAGTTATTCTTTTATACTAATAATCTATCCTAACTTCGTGTTAGTTAAATTAATTTACGAGATTCTAACAAAATAATAGCCTATCAATTTGTTTTCACCCTTATTTAAGGTTGTGATAAAAATTGATTCCTCTATATTAACCGTTGCCACCACTATGGAAGATATTGAAACTCAAAATATTGAATTACAATTATTATTACAAGCCATTTATTTAAAGTATGGTTACGACTTTAGAAATTATGCCAAAGCATCTATTAAACGACGAATTCAACATCGTATGCTTAAAGAGGGAATAAACAGTTTATCGGCTATGCAACATAAAGTACTTTATGATATTGCTTTTTTTGAAAGACTTTTGTTGGATATGTCTATCAACGTGACCGAAATGTTTCGTGATCCCAGCTTTTACCTTGCTTTGAGAAAAGTCGTTATCCCAGAACTCAAAAAATTTTCTTTTCTTAAAATATGGCATGCGGGTTGTTCTAGCGGCGAAGAAGTTTACTCTATGGCGATTATTTTAAAAGAGGAGGGTTTATATGAACGCACTCAGATTTATGCTACTGATATGAATGAAGTCGTGCTCAAACAAGCTAGAGATGGTATTTTTAATATTAGTAAGCTCAAGCAATATACAGCTAACTACCAAAAGTCAGGCGGGTTAGAATCATTTTCTGATTATTATTCAGCACATTACGACCATGTTGTCATGAATAAAGCTTTGAAGGAAAATATCTTGTTTTCTGATCATAATTTGGCGACGGATGGTGTATTTGGCGAAATGAATTTAATCATGTGTCGGAATGTATTAATCTACTTTAACCGTGATTTACAAAATCGAGCGTTAGGACTATTTTTTGAAAGTTTAGGTCATGAAGGTTATCTTTGTTTGGGTTCTAAAGAAAGTATTCGTTTTTCAGAATATTCACATGCATTTGAAGATGTCGTGAGAGAGGAAAAGATTTATACCAAAAAATCTGCTCATGAAGAGATAAGCGCTTATGATTAGCATCAATAAGCGATTTGAAGCGGTTGTTATTGGTTCTTCTGCCGGTGGTATCAAAGCACTCACTACGGTTTTATCGGCATTACCTCATAATTTTCCCCTTCCAATTATTATTGTGCAACATCTACATCCACAATCTGATAGTTATTTAGCTCAGATTTTAGGCGCTAAAACACGCTTAACGGTTAAACAAGCGGATGAAAAAGAAACTATTGTCCGTGGTGTTGTGTATCTGGCTCCTCCCAATTATCATTTGTTAATAGAAGAAGATCGGAGTTTTTCGCTTTCTATAGAAGGACATGTTAACTTTGCTCGTCCCTCAGTAGATGTTTTGTTTGAAAGCGCGGTTTATGCTTATCGAGATAAATTGATTGGTATTATTTTGACTGGAGCTAATCATGATGGCAATTATGGTGTTAAAAAAATTAAGCAAATGGGAGGTTATATCATTGTACAAGATCCCGCTACTGCAGAAGCTAATGCTATGCCTTTAGCCGCTATTGCCGCTACAACTGTCGATGTTATCTTACCGCTAGTCCAGATTGGGCCTTATTTATTGCAACTCGTTAATCGTTCAACTAAAGATAGTCATCTTTTCAAGTAAGAATTAATAGCCTAATAACTCATTAACTCACTCGGTTTTATAAAGCGACTATTTTCGCTTTAGGGCACGTAATTTGCCTACTTCGACTTATTTCCTCGTTGGTTGTCTAGATTATATATATTTAATTATAAAAATCTATAATAAGTAGTACAACATTTTTAGGTTATTCAAAAACGGTACCGTGAGGAAGATAGGATTAATGAAAAAATTAATAAAACCAAGGTAAATAACTATGTCAGACCAAGCGGATTTGATGAATATTCTTATTGTTGATGATAATAAAAATAATCTATTTACCTTACATACCCTTATTGATGAACACATTAACGCGCAAATTCTTGAAGCAGAATCTGGGGCAATCGCTTTACAAATTTTGCTCCAAGCAAAAATTGATTTAATTATCTTAGATGTCCAAATGCCAGAAATGGACGGTTTTGAAACCGCCCAATTGATTCGTTCCCGCAAGAAAACGCAACATATTCCGATTGTATTTCTAACAGCAGCTTATAAATCTGAACAATTTAAACAAAAAGGTTTTGCAGTTGGAGCGGCAGACTATCTCACTAAACCCATCGATGCTAATCAATTAATTACTCGAATTCAATCTTATTTACGTTTTATTCAACAAGAACGCCAACATAATCAAGAATTAGAACGAAAAGTACGGGAACGCACTGCGGAATTATTAGAATCCAATGAAAAACTTAAACAAGAAATTAATGAACGCAAATTAGTTGAAGCAAAATTACAAGAAGCCCGTGAACAACTAGAACAACGGGTACAAGAACGAACCGCCGAATTATCAGCTACTAATCAACAATTACAAGCAGAAATTAATGAACGTAAACAAATTGAAATGGCTTTAGAACGGTTGAGTCACCAAACTCAATTGATCTTAGAATCAGCCGGTGAAGGTATTTTAGGATTAGATTTAGCCGGTCAGTTAATATTAGTTAACCCCGCAGCGGCTCGAATATTAGGCTATGAACCAAACGAAATTATTGGACAATTACAATACGAAATAATTTACCATACCAAAGCCGACGGAACACGTTATTCTTTAGAGGAATCACCCATTTTCAATGCGTTGCAAGCCGGTCAAGTTTGCCATCGTGATGACGAAATTTTTCGACGTAAAGATGGTACTTCGTTTACGGCTGAGTATATCACCACACCGATTCGAGAAGCCAACCAAGTTACCGGTGCAGTGATGACTTTCCGTGATGTGACTGAGCGTAAACAAGCTGAAATGGCTTTACACGAAGCTAAAATGACTGCTGAAGCCGCTAATCTGGCTAAAAGCCAATTTTTGGCTAATATGAGTCATGAATTACGCACCCCACTCAATGCGATTATTGGCTATAGTGAAATGTTAAAAGAAGAAGCTATCGATCTGGAACCAGAAGATTTTATTCCGGATCTGGAACGAATTCACGCAGCCGGTAAACATTTACTGGGTCTTATCAATGATGTCCTCGATTTATCTAAGATCGAAGCTGGGAAGATGGAATTACATTTAGAAAGTTTTGCTTTGTCTACCTTGCTTAAAGAAGTGATTAGTACCGTCCAACCCTTAATAGAGAAAAATGCCAATACCTTGGAAGTTGTCTGTGCTGAGCCATTAGGTGAAATGTATGCTGATATGACTAAACTACGGCAGGTCTTGTTCAATTTATTAAGTAATGCCGCTAAATTCACTGAAAATGGACTCATTTTTATTGAAGTCAATCGCCAACAACAAGATGATGAAGATTGGATTTATTGTTGGGTTGCCGATGATGGGATTGGGATTACCCATGAACAACGTGCCAAGTTGTTTCGCGCCTTTACTCAAGCAGATGCTTCTACTACTCGCAAATATGGCGGTACCGGTTTAGGTTTAGCTATTACTAAACAATTTGTAGAAATGATGGGTGGTCGTATTGATTTAATCAGCGCATTTGGACAAGGGAGTTTGTTTACGATCAAATTGCCTACAGTAGTGAATCCTTCTGAGGATCGGCAACAAACCGAATATCCATCTGTTATGACTGGAGAAGGTATTATCTTGGTCATCGATGATGATAGTGTTACCCGCGCTGTATTGAAAAATTACTTGACACAACTGGGTTATGCGGTAGCTGCAGCCACCGGCGGTAAAGAAGGATTGCGACTCGCTAGGAAATTACGTCCAGATGCGATTGTTCTAGATGTCAAAATGCCCAATATCGATGGTTGGAAAGTGTTATCTTGGCTCAAAAGCGATTCGTTATTAGCTGATATTCCGGTGGTGATGATATCAGTCGAAGATCAACAGAAAAAAGGTGTTGCCTTGGGTGCAACGGATTATTTGCTTAAACCCGTTTACCCGGAACAATTAAGTACCATTTGCGCAAATTCCAGATTAACCATGAAATCCAAAATCTAGTGATGATTGTTGAGGATGATGTTGTTATCCGCGAAATGATGACTGATGTACTCAAAAACCAAGGTTGGCAGGTTTTTAAAGCTGAAAATGGTCAAGTGGCACTTAATCACCTCAATCATAAAAGTCCGGCTTTGATTTTATTAGATTTAATGATGCCTATCATGGATGGCTTTGAATTTTTAACTCATTTACGTGCCCATGAGAATTGGCGTTCTATCCCCGTGGTCGTGTTAACTTCGCTGCCGCTTACCGCTGAAGAAGAAGCTCGTCTCCAGGGTGTAGAGACCATTTTTCAGAAAGCCTCTTACAATCAAGACGAATTGTTATTGCAAATCCATCAACTCATTAGCCAAGCCAAGACGTCGAATGAAGTAGCCAGTTAAGCCAGCCCATTAATTATTAATCACTTCTAATACCTCATCCCAAAATCGTAAGCGGGCTAAAATCGCCTGTTGAGCAGCGACTTCAGCGGCTTGGATTTTATCTGCTTCACCACCACATAATTCGTTTAATAATTGTAAAGACAGCGGTCCATGAAAATCTTCATCGAGATGAATATGGCGGTTAAGATAATAATGGAAAGTGGGCGCCTGAACTAAATCGATTCCCAACTGCGCTAAAAAAGCTCGAAACATGCTGGGAATCACTTGTTCTCTGCCCATAGCCAAAGCGGCAGCAACTAAATGCGGTTGGTCAGTCGCAATCCATTCAAAGGTGGTTTGGGTGAAATGCCGAGAAGGCGGTGGAATCCATTCACTGGTTAAAGCGATTTCAATACCCTGTTGCTCAACCGTGGCGACAAACCGGAGAGCCGTTTGGGGATCACCACCAATTTCCCGCATGGCTTGACAGTAAAGTTCAAAATGACTGCTATAAGATTTCTTCTCCGGGGTTGACAATGGACTTTCATCAGATTCCTCTTCTAGTACTAAACTATTAATAAAATACCGTACTGTCGCCTTACCACGTGGTACCCAAGGAAATTGACTCGGTGCAATCTTATTTTGTAAATATTTAACCAATGACATAAAATCCCACACTGAATAAACGTGATGGATCATAAAACGACGTAAATCTTCCTGATTACGTAGCGCACCATAAACTGGGTGGTGATTAAGTTTAGTAATTAAAGGATTAATAACTTCAGGGTTAAACAACTCTGACATACTGTAAAGTTCCGGTTTCTAAGTTAAATTAATGAGTTTTAAATTGCTAATTGGCTATGTGCTCACATGCAATATAGCTGCACTTGAGGAATCTAATTTATCGATTTTTACACCATAACCCAAAACCGCTTAACACGCAAACCCATAAAATAATGATGAACAATCCCTTGGCCGAAGAATGGCTCCTCACCAAATTCTTACCCCCGAAACAACCCCCTTGTCAGCTTTCAGCATTAGTGTGTGAATTTATCTGTGAAGCCCGCAAACCGGTATGAACGGGCTATTGAACAAGGTATTGAAAACGCAGATAACTTTTTTCTACTTTATCTCGCCGCATTCGGTCATTTCTGACTATTGCCGGCGCGAATTAGAACATGCACTTCAATACCACAAACGTATCGTTCCATTATTAATTGCCACCACGTCAGCCACGGAAATTCCGGTCACTGGGCGTCATTTACAATATATTGATTTTACGGATAATACCGGTTAAGCTGATTATGACAGTGATATTGACGATATTTTAAATATTCTCCGCCATGATAATATCTTCGCCAATTATCTATCTAATTAGATAAGTTATATTAATAATATTTGTTAAATTTAATTACTTACTTTATTTTGAACCAAACTAAGCTTGTTTAAAATCTCATTGATTCTTAAGCATTCTTATCATAACTTACTTTAATAGTAAAACTTTTGGCGAAGGTATTATTATAGTCAATTAATAAAATTGAGATACTCTAGTTTAGCTATAATAATTGCTTTGATAGCGGGCTTGTTTATACTTCCATACCACTCTTAAGTTGATGCGTATGGAAAATAAATTTTGACCCGCTACACTTGGTACGACCTACACTTTTTATCTCACTGCCGTTATTTTTTCATAATTCATACAAATAGACAGAAGCGCCTGGTTGCAAGAATTCAGCTTTTTTTATCCCCATGCTATCAAGATAATTGATAAAGAATCGTTCTTGTTCACCACTATGAGAAAAAATAAACCATACCCGACCATGGTGACGAAGTTGTTCTAAGTCAAAACGTGATTGCTCAAAAAGTTCTGAAACACCTAATATACATTGTGACTCATCTACTTTAACTGGTTTCATCTGGTTTTTAAGCCGAAAATAATCAATTTCCTTAAGATATTCATTGTGAGGTATCGGGGTGATAAGATGACAATTGCTATAACTAAAATTATAAAAATGGGCGTAATACCTAAATGCTGGTTCTGACCAATGATATAAATAAATAGTATCGGTTGGTGTTTTATTATGTTGAACATATTCAAGAATTGGTTTAATTTCTTGAACATAATGACGATGATAAAGTGGAAAATCGATTAAACTAACCACTAAAATAATTTGAGCCAGTCGGGTAATTATCAACGTGTTAGGGTAGGCTAAGAAAATAATTTGAATTTGGGTGATACTTTCTGCAATGATAAGATAAATCGAGGGCAGTAAAAAAATTATCATTCTATCTGCAAAGGGATAGTAATGGAAAAATGAAACTGACATGACGATAATCATCGGCAAAACGAGTAAAAATAAACTGGTTTTTCGCCGTGCCCACAGAGAAATACAACCGCCTATAAATAAAATACCCGCTAAGGAAACCATCTCCAAATTTCCTGGATTATTAAACATCTTAAAATAGTTATAATATATCCATTTTAGCGTTGCTATTGATAAAGGAGATGGCATAAAAGCCTTCGCTTCCTGCCAAAAATGCACTAAATATTTGCCAATTGGTGATGCTTCAATATTGCTACCCACAGTAAATAAGTACATTCCTAAAAAACTGCTTAACCAAATGACACTTATTAAGCTAAATTTAGTAACGAGTGGCCATTGTTTATTAATTAAATAGAATCCAATTAAATAACTTCCAATAGCTGCCAGAATAAAAGCCGCTGGGTAGGAAAACCAAATAGCTAGTGTGCCTATAATAGTTAGTAAAAGTAACTTGTTATAGGTTATAGTAGACTTGAGTAGATAAATTGCTAAAATAAACAAAAGTAACGTGATAGTAACATCACTTGAATAATGCTTAAATCCAGAAGCATAGAAAATTAGATTATCAGAGATAGCAAATAAAAATAAAGCTAAAGGAACTGCTGAGGCAGAAATAGTTAATTTAGCTAATTGGTAAAACAACCACAAAGACAGGATACTACATAAGAAAGGATACAATCTTAAAATAAAATCGGTATTTCCAAATAGAGTGATAATAAGTTTAGTTATAATAAAAAAACCCGGTGGCGCTACGATACTATCGTGGTAATCAAGCGGTCGTTGTAAAAGTTCTACTAAGGTTTTATCCAGGTTAACTGCCAAAAAGGCTTCATCTAACCATAAAGAACGGTTTAACCAATATTGATCCCAACGTAAAACGATACCAAAAATGATAATAAGCCAGGGAAGTAGCTTGAAAAACCAGTTGTGTTTATTTGCTGTCACTAAATTCTTTTTAACCTTTAATTCAGTTTAAATTGATAAGAATAGCATTCTATTGCTGATGCTCCTAATTTGAAATGCTTGAGCCAAATAATCCGGTTTATAACGTTTTTTGTTGATATCCCCTCGTACCATTCATAGAAGCGGATACAAGCAGGTTTCCCAACCAATTCTCCGCATAACGCTTGCCATTGAAACGTTCGGCGGAATCGGCGGAGCAAGTTCGTCCATGATACTTGGTTATTGTTGCTGGTGATGAGGGGTAAAAGTTCCATAAACGTGCCATAGCCCGGACACGCCATTCAGCAAAGTTTAGTGTTCCATGAAAATATGGTGAGGCAAATAATCTGGCTTGAGTGCTTTCACTTTTTGAGCGAAGACCTTATCAGCCTTGGTCAAGTCTGCTTCTGAAGCAGATTTTGCTCTAGCTGCACCGAGAATACACTCGTTCTCAACCGTCATGGTAATATAGTAACGCTTGCTATTGATCCCAGTGTGTTTCTCATCGGCAAGCAAATTTTGGGGTAGGTAGTATATAACTATTACAATAATCTTTTCAGAAGATCGATTTAATTGAGTGCACCAGGATTAACAGAAAACGTTATAGACAGCAAATCGTTTATCAAGACGCGGATTTTAAAATTTATGTGGTCACTTAAACTTAAGTTTATAAGTATCTATATGACAACCCAGTTTATCTGAATTAGTATTTTCAAAATGAAAAAATTGACTAATTTACGGGTTGGTTTATTTGCTCAAGTATTAGAATTAATCAGGTGCGCGGTCAAGGTGGTACAACATGAAAATTAGCAATATAGTGGATAATAACATAAAATGTGGGCCAAACAACCAGAATACTAATGGCACCATGAGGTAGTAGGCACGCATACCGACGCTGTAGTAACGTCCGGCGCGGTTAAGATGGATAGCAACATGGTAGGGTGAAATGACTCTAGGATTCATTTCTAAGGGCACATTGAGCAGATAGCCAACATGATTGTAAACTCGGATAGTCATAGTAAAACTGAAAAATGCCACAATCAGGTCTAGCAACATGAGTAGTACTTTCACTACCCATAATTCTGGGTGTGTTGAACCGAATAGATTCAGCACATGCCAAGCAGAATCTAGTTTATCACCTTGACTACTTAGGCTCAACACTCCCATGATCAACAATATCGATGTGGAGGAAAGAAAAGTAGCAGCCATAGTGGAATTGCGCAAGGTCTGCACAGCTAGTATGTCTTTACTATTATTACGCATGATATTCTCCACCCAAGCAGTACGCGCAATGATATTTATGGACTGCACAGTATAAGCGGGGTTGTTACGGATTTGGTAGCGCAAAAACACATGATATAAAATTAACAAGACCGCACTGGTAGTGAAGCAAATAATATCATTGGCAAAAGTGTTAAATATTTTTAGCATCGCCGGATTCCCATAGCCAAACTAATCATCTTCAGTGAAGTTGTTAGCACGCTGATAGCGTTGTCAGTAAATAGAAGGTTTGGGTTGCTATAAAAAACTACCACACTCAAGGTATGGAAATTAAGTGATCACTTTTGGTGTTACCCAAGTACTAAAATCCTTTCTTCCTCTGTTACCTTATATTCAGATTAACTACTTTATCATGAAAATCAAGATGATAAGTCGTGCTAGATTATTTCAGTGTTCGTTGGAATTATAGGAAATTTGTTCGTTAAGTTCAAAAAGTTGCCTAATATCTTCCTGAGTAAGGATAGGTTTGTAACGAACAAAAAAATTATAAGTTTCTTCAACGCACTGTTGGATATTTTCTGGCGAACCATCATGCTGAGTAGAACGAATGATTCTTTCTAACAAAATACTTGCCGGCACAAGATTACACCGACACTTCTTCTTGCCAGTAACGAGTAATTTCCATATATCGCTTGATTTATGTGGTATTATCATAATTTCACAGTACTTTTTTAATAAGAAAGGCCAACATACTTACCTAAAAACAAGTTTAACAAATCCTTATGAATAATCACTTACTTTTAGATATACAATAACTAGGAGTTGATTTTTTAACGCGGGTTAATTCTACTAGTAAACTAGGGGTATCTCGTTAAACACCCCTAGCGACTAGTCAAGAAAGATTAGTCTAGGCAAGGTTTATCGTAAAACTAATACCCTGCTTTTTTACTAATGAGCATCATTAGTCGTTTCTTCTTTATTGGATTCAGGTTCAGTTGTTTCTGTATTACCGGTTGGTTCATTTGCACTATTTTCTTCAGTACCAGCTTGAGTTTCATTAGCATCCTCTTCAGGAGGAGTGGTATCTTTGGTAGCATTATCCATCGTATTGTTAGCTGGCGGTACAGCTGATTCGGCAGGGGGAGACGAATTAGTATCAGTTTCTTTATCCTGCTGTTCGCAACCCACAATGCTCAATAATAATATGAATAAAACTAATGGTAATCTTAAAAACATTGTTATAATCTCCTAAACTAAAACTAGAAAAGTCAATAAGCCCATTATAATGAACTATTTTGTTTAATTTTACTACTATTAAGAGTAAAAGAAATGCCGCGTGATTTTAAATCACTAAAATAATACACTCAACTGAAATATTCATTCCAGTCAAAATTATCTCAAACTACCTATAAACAATAAAATTTATACTTTACTTACTCTATATTCTTATTTTATCACATTTTTAAGCTCTTTTAATAGCCTTACTTTTTTACTTTACTACAAATATCACTTTTAATTTATTTTTAATAACAGTAAGTTATATACTCAGCTCAAATAAATACGTTGTCCCTCAATAGTTAATACTGACATCGCTGTTTTATTACGGAGTAGTTTTAGTTAAATACTCAATAGCATTTTTATCCGCTGACCTTGTTAAGGTTGTTATTGCAATAATTAGGATAGAATAGGTGCTAGAAGGGAACTCGCACGAAAGGCGGGGAATCTTTAAACTGTTAAGCTACGATATTAGGTAGTTTTTTTCTCCCTTATCCAAACGCTTCTCGACCATCATAGGTTTAACAAAATTAAAACCGACTTGATAGACTTCTTCAATAACTGGTTTCTTTTTTTGATTTCGAGTTGACCGGATTCAATTTTAGCCATATCAAAAATATCCTTTGATAATAAATGATAATAAATGATAGGTACTCGTTTCAATAATGTTAACTGGTTGAGCGGGAATCCTTTCCCGCCACTGTTAGTATTCTTATTATAAAGATTCTGTAAAAGATTATCGATCTACATAGTACTTCCTCTGCCTTATTATGCAATATGAATTCGACCCACCGGACTATAAGAAACATTACCCCTTTTATCAACAGCTTCAATAAAATAACGGATATTGCCGGTACCGGCGGGTAAAATAGTTTGATATAGATTAGCAATGATAACGGGGTGAGTTTGTGATGGATAACCTCCTTTATTTTCCATAGCTACCCTTTTTTTAGTTTGACTCTCTACTTTTTGGTAATGTAAAGTTACTCTCTTAATACCAGAGATATCATAAACAAAAGTATGGAAAGTTGCTTGAGGTGCTGCGTTTACTAATCCACCTTGTCCCCAATCTTTACCACCCGGATTAGCTGGACGAACCCAAGGAACAAAGATAGTGGGACCAGTTTTATCCTGTTTGGTTTTCAATAGATTACCTATCGCGGTTTGCGCCATAGTCATGCCTTTATTGGCCGCCTGTGTTACTTGGCCATCCCATCCAGATTGTCCCGTCCAATACCAGTAACAACTCGTTTCAGCTGTGTAAAGTAAACGCTTGAGTGTATTGACAAATTCTGTATCTAATTGAATATCTTCAAGACTATGTACCACATTTTGAAAAGCAGTTAATACTGCCCAACTATTCAGATCTGGTGAATAATCTTTTTCTGCCCAAGAAAACCATTTGGTAAATTGGGGATCGCCATTATCAGCACCTGACCAAGCACCGGGTTCAACATGAATCGTATTATTGGAATCAACCGTAAATCGGCTCAAATAATCTTTAATAGTAATTAACTGAAACCGCAGGTCATGTTGACACATTTGTACTAATCGTCCTGTGTTATTAGTGTAATAGCTTTCAGCACCACCACCATAATTATCGCCATCGGAATGAAGAATGAAAAAAGGCGGGTGTTTAGGATCATAACTATTAGTTTGACAAATTTGGTCATAAATTTGACCCATCACAATTTCGTACTGTAACGCACCATAACCACCACGGGCATCTTCATTACCGAGATAACGTTCTGCTGGTACCCCAATCATTTCATGGCGTTGCCCTTCGTGATCCACATAATAAAGGATACTCGGTTTTAACAATTGTGGAGAAATTTTACTCGGTGCCCAAACGCCATGAAGTTGTAACCAATCATGAACCGTTGAATTTTCTTGATCGGCTAAATTAGGCGGTAACAAGCCTTCGGTGGGTCCAGCATAAGGATAATCTTTACAAGCCCGGAAGTGGTGAATCGAATCATAAATAACGACATTAACCCCCGCCTGTTTCAAGGCCGGAATCATATGCGGGTGAAAAGCCGTTTCCGGCGGAAATAAAATATCACTACTCTCTACGCCAAACGTGTGGCGGATAATATGGCGATGCCATTCAATTTGTCCGACGATATCTCGCCCAGGAATTAATGCCATGAGTGGATGAAAGAAACCAAACGCGGTAAAATCTACTCGTGGATTACCTAAGGCGGTTTTAGCTTCCGCAATATGCCGCAACTCATGATGCCAATGACCAAAAGCACCTTGCCCTCGTCCAGTTTCTGCACAACGGTGGAGTTGTTCTATCAAGGAACCAGACCAACTCGTAGACAAACCCGCATGCGCTAAACCACCGTCTAGGTATTGCCTTATCGCAGCGGGAATGAATCGGCTGTAAGCAGCAGCTCGTTGACCAAAAATGCTATCTTTATCACCATCCCAAGCGTCGGTTTCGGTAGCATTATAATAGGGTTGATGCATGTGTTTATGGATACCGAAATAAATAACGGGTTGAAGTGACTCACCAATAGTTATAGTTGGAGTAGGAGCCGGCACGAATTGTTCAATTGATTGTGTGCCAACGATTTGCAACTCTCGATGAGTAATAACCCAATCTTCTGGATGTGCTACACTTAGGTTGGCAACGCGACAACCTTCAATTTGTAAGTAGGCGGTACCAGCATGATAGGCTTCAGGTGGGACGTGGAATTGATAACGTCCTTTACCTTTATAAGTGACTTGCTGTTCCTTAACAATCCATTGCCAACCCTCTGCATGGCGTACAATGAGTTGTGGAAAAGGAACTTCACCATTAGCTACCATAGTAACAGTAAAGCCTTCGCCTAGTTTCGCTGTCTTAGGTAATTCGATTTTTTTAATATGGGTAAAGATCATATCCTTCATTTCCTCAATCGCATAAAAGTTTAAGCTATTTGAATAGGTTATGAGTATAGTTTCATATCAATGAGGTAAAAGATAACTCCCCTTTGATTTTCGAGTCACTTATTCACGGTAAAATAATTAGCTAGTTGGGCAAATTCAAGTAATTGGAGCGTTTCAGCACGTCTTTGTGAATCGATACCAATCGCTTCTATTTCCTGAGTATCAAGTAACCCTTTTAAGCTATTGCGCAAAGTTTTACGCCGCTGTGAAAACGCTTGGGTAACAATTTGGAAAAAATGTTGTTGATTAATGACCATCACCGGTAGACTTTCATAAGGTACGAGACGTACGACAGCGGAATCCACTTGTGGTGGTGGATAGAAACTACGTGGTGCAACTGCAAATAAAAACTCAATTTGACAACGATATTGTAACATGACGGATAAGCGCCCATATTCAGCCGTATTTGGCACAGCCACCATCCGTTCCACTACTTCTTTTTGTAACATAAACGTCATATCCTGAATAGCATTGGCATAATCGAGTAAGTGAAATAATAACACAGTAGAAATGTTATAAGGCAAATTACCACAAATTCGTAGTGGTTGAGTGGTTATTAACTGATTAAAATCAAATTTTAAAGCATCAGCATGATGAAGGCGAAAAAGTTCAGTGTTAATAGTTTTTTGTTTAAGTAATTGGACCAGTGTAGTATCCAATTCTATTACTTCCAATTGACAGCGCTGTTGCAATAAAGGGAAAGTTAATGCGCCTTTACCGGGACCAATTTCCACTAAATGTTGCCCTGGTTGCGGGGCAATAGCTGTAATAATCCGCTGAATAACTTCTTTTTCATGGAGAAAATGTTGACCTAAACGCGGGCGGCGCGAGTGAAAAATCATAATTATTTATTTTATTGAGAGACTGATAGCAATGAATGAAAAACAATTAATAACTTTAATTTCTTTAACTAAAAGTTTACATCAACAAAAATATCCTTTATTTATTATTATTCTCCTCATTGCCGCTTCTCTACTGGGTAGTGAAGAATGGCTAAAGGGATTATTATCAAAGCCGTCTGATGAATGCGAAGTCACTAAGGTTTATGACGGTGATACCTTAACTTTACAATGTCCCAATCAATCTGAACTAACCAAAGTGCGAATGTATTGTATTGATACACCTGAAATTAAGCAAACACCGTGGGGTATTCAGGCACGGGATCATTTACGTTCTATTATTGGTAAAACCGTGCAAGTTAAAGCCATCGAAAAAGATCGTTATGGCAGAATTGTTGGTGAAGTATATAATGGAAATGTTAACTTAAATCTAGCTCAAGTTAAAGCCGGAAAAGCCGCAGTTTATCGTAATTACTGTAAAAAATCCGAGTATGAATTGGCGGAAAAGCAGGCTCAAGCTGCTAAATCAGGTATTTGGTCACAACCCGGTTTGCAACAAACACCATGGGAATGGCGTAAACAGCAAAAAAACATAAGGAATGGTAGCCTTGTAAAATAAACAGTCAGATCCGGTGTGCAAAAATGAAGTTGCACACCTGACGCTTAATTGTCATGGCATTCCCCTGTCCACATGGTGAAAGTTCACAACTGACGGTTGTGAACAGCGACGAAACCGTGCATAACGGTATGCGTCTAGTAGATATCTTGACCCAACGTTTTGCCTAAATGGTGAAGTTCGTAACCTTTGGAATGAGAGGTCTTTTGGAAAAAAATGAAGGGTAGAAGCCCTGGGTCTTCGATTTAGATATGAACGATAATTGCTGTGGTGTTTAACTCGATAACACTATGTTTTTCAAGTAAGATTGCAAATTTTTCCAAATGTGCAACCAAAAGTGTTTTTAGTGCGGTTACCATGAGGTAAATACAGCGTATGCACAGCTTTGAATCCGGTATCTTGCCAACAATAGACTAAACGTGGTGGTAACTGAACATCTACTAGGAATTTCGTGGAGCAACTATTTGGATTTTTTTGATCTGAGTGAGTTGAGTCGCATAGGCAAATACGGCTAAGATATTTTCTTTTTCAAGATCTTCATCAGCTACTATTTCAACTATGCTCATGCTGGCGCTTAGTAATTCTAGAATATTTTCAACTGGACAACGCAACTGACGAACGCAAGGTTTACCATAACAAATATGCGAATCAATAGTAATACGTCCGATTAATTTCATAATAATTCCATAAATTTATTGGTATATTGTTTAATAGCGCATATCACAACACCACATTTATTAAAAATGTTAAAATAAATAAAGTAGGTACTGATTTCGTACTATTCCAATAAAAACATGTGATTGTATATGTTGACCCTATTTTGTAATACACTGATATTTAAGTCTGTTTAAAAATTTTGGAATAGTATGATATCAGTACCGGCTTCTTTAAGAGTTAGCAAAATTTTAATACAGACGGGTGGAAAATAAAATGAATATATGCAATATCAACTAAATGAACTAGGTCGGCAACGAATCCCTTTGCTATTTATTATTGATTTCGATGTTAAAAATGCCTATATCGCCCCGTTAGCAAACTTAGACAAATCTATCTATTTTTCGATAGCTGGCTTGACTAATTTTATGCCAAAATCGTTTATGCCGCCGCTAAACATTCAACCACAATTAATTAAAAAAAAAATCATCAGTTTGGCTCAATATCAACAAGCCTTTAACCGAGTTATTACCGAAATGATAGCGGGTAATACTTATCTGCTCAATTTAACTTTTCCCACTGAAATAGCAATTAAGGCAGCAAATTTACTGAATATTTTCTGCTGGAGTCAGGCACCATTAAATTATATTTTCAAGATAGATTTATCAGTTTTTCTCCAGAACGGTTTATTAAAATAGCTAATAATTTAATTACCACTTATCCGATGAAGGGAACGATTGATGCTAATTTGCCTCAGGCACGCGAAAAAATCTTAGCCGATAACAAAGAAATGGCAGAACATACGATGGTAGTCGATTTACTGAGAAATGATCTCGCTATTGTTGCGAAACAAGTGCGTGTTAAGCGTTTTAGATATATTGATAGCGTTATTGCCGGGAATAAAACATTGCTACAGGTTAGTTCCGAAATTAGTGGCGTTCTAGAAAAAAATTGGCCGGATCGGCTTGGCGATATATTATTACCCTTATTACCCGCTGGTTCGATTTCGGGTGCACCCAAAAAACAGACGGTTGAAATTATTAAAGTTGTCGAAGGCTACCAACGCGGATTTTTTACCGGCATATTTGGTTATTTTGATGGTCAACAATTAGATAGTGCCGTGATGATCCGTTTTATAGAAAAAAACGCTGAGCAATTAATCTATAAAAGTGGTAGCGGTATTACAATTGATAGCGATCTTAACCGTGAATATGAAGAAATGTTAGCCAAGATCTACCTCCCCATTCATTATCATGAGCAAATTACTAGAAACGATTAAGATAGTCAATGGTACCGTACCCTTTTTAACCTTTCACCAGCAACGGTTGAATGAGTCACGACGACAATTATTTCAGATTGATGATGAGATTAACCTTGGTGCTGCTATTGAAGCTCCGTCTACCGACTTTGTTTATCGTTGTCGCGTGATTTACGAGCGAGCTATTGAAAAAGTTGAATACCACCGTTATGAAGCTAAAAATTTCCACTGTTTCAAAGTCATAGAAGCTAATGCTATTGTGTATGATTTTAAATATCTGGATCGAACTCCAATCAATCAATTAATAGCCCATAAAGGATCAGCAGATGATATTTTGATTATTAGAAATGGGTTGGTAACCGATACCTCCATTGCTAATATCGCGTTTTGGGATCAAACAAAATGGTTAACACCCGCAACACCTTTATTAAAAGGAACGACCCGGGAACGGTTATTAAAAACCGAATATATTGAAACAGCAGATATTAAACTAACTGATCTAAAAGCATTCTCTAAAATGGCTTTGATGAATGCACTCCTAGATTTTATGGTGGTAGAAAATTTTAGTTTAGAGGTTTAGCTATTTTAATGATTATTTTTCTATGGTTTAAAACACTTATTTATCATATAAGATAAATCAAATTCAAAACAAGTAGCAATGACTAATAATTTTAACTTAACCGGTTCTAAACACCAGTTGATGAGTGATATTTTCACTCATTCAAGCGGGCGTTATTTGGCTTAAACTTTGCTTTATCTTACTGAGTTCTGAGAAAATATTTGTCATTTTTTTCTGGTTGTATTTTAACTCACTATAAAAAATATCATCATGATTCTATTTATTTCTGGTTATTTCAGCGAGAAATAGCCAGTGAGTAAGAGAATTGTTTCATTTTATCCTTTCATGTCATGATGCTTAATTTATAATATAAAACAGAGATTTAGGGTTAAGTTGGCTCGAAGAGTTCATTTCTTCATCCATAAGGAATTAATTATGTTATTAGTATTCAAGTTACAGAGACTCATTCAATTATTAACCATAGTAACGATATTAATAGGTTGGTGGGGCAATTCTTATGCTAAAGTGGATGATCTTTATGATAAGACTGCTTTAATTTTTTTGAAGTGATCAATGTAGTAGAAGATGATGTGCTTTATATTCGCGAGTTTCCAAGTCCTCAAAGTCGTAAAATGGGGTATATCCCACCTCATCAATCTTGTGTTGTTTATTTAAACCAACTTCGAGAAAAAAACGCTCAAACCTGGGTTTCAATTACCTATAAAGGAGTTAGAGGTTGGGTTAACTTATATCACTTACGTCAATTGCCGCGTGGCGAATGTCCAAACCGATATTATAAAGTAATTAATGTATCTACAAATGATGTCTTAAATATGCGTGATACGGCTTCTCATTATGGTCGTCAAGTCGGTCAAATTCCACCCAATGAGAATTGTTTGCCTCAATTAGACCAATCTTATGCCTCAAATAGTCAGAAATGGATAATGGTACGATATAAAAATACGAAAGGTTGGGTTAATTCCTATTTTCTAAAAAAATCGGATAAATCTGCTTGTCAATAATTGCTATTTCATTAACTCTAAGTGAGTTCAAATTTGAAATGAGCAATTGAGTCAATTATTCCATCATGACTACCCACCAATGTTTCACTTGTTGTCGCTGTTCAATAAAACTCTCATTTTCAATGAGAGCTGCTTGATTTTGTAAAGCGAGACGATGAATTTCGGCACGATAAGTTCGAAAAGCTATACTCAATTGTTCACAAGCGATTTCATCAACTAATTGATATTCAGCAAACCGACGTAACAGCGGCAACATGCCAGTCGTATCGAGTAAACTCGGATAAGTTGCTGCCCAACGTAATACACCATATTGAATCAGAAATTCAATATCAGTGACACCACCAACACCTTGTTTGATATCAAACTGGCTTTTGGTACTCTTATCTAGCGTATCACGCATTTTGTTCCTCATCTCAACAATGTCTTGTTTAACGGATTGCGGATCCCGAGATAATCTTAAAATATTACGGCGAATCTTTTCAAATTGAGCCATACATTGAGCATCACCGGCAATCGCGCGCGCACGAATAAGCGCTTGATGTTCCCAGGTCCAAGCCGATCGTTGTTGATAGTGATTAAAAGCATCTAAACTACTAACTAATAATCCAGAATTACCGCCAGGACGTAATCGTGAATCAACTTCATATAGGATGCCAGCTGGCGTATTAGTCGTGAGGAGGTGAATAATTCGTTGTGCTAACCGTACAAAAAATACATTATTATCTAATGCTTTATTACCATCTGTCAGTTGTTGATGACCATGACTGTTGTGTAAAAAAACAATATCTAAATCAGAGCTATAACTTAATTCGATCCCACCGGCTTTGCCATAGCCAACGATACAAAAACCCGCTAAGTGGCGTTGTTCATCATCAGAATACCAGGGCTGTCCATATTGTTGGGTAAGATAATCCCAAGCAACTGCCAAAGATTTCCTTATTAAACAATCCGCTATCGCAGATAAATAATCACTCGTGACTTCGACAGTTAAATTTCCAGTGATTTCTGCAGCGGCAATATGTAAAACCTGAGCACGTTTAAAATGTCGCAGACTATCCATCTGCATTTCTAAATCATCTGTGGGTAAATGAGCCAACTGGGCTTGGAGCGCATTATCTAATTCCTCCGGTTTCAGCGGATCATAAAGACGACGTGAGTCAAGTAATTCATCTAACAATAAAGGATAACGGGTGATCTGTTCCGCAATCCAAGCACTTTGAGCACATAATTTAACCAATTGTTTTAAAACTAGTGGGCGTTCTATTAATAAAGTCAGATAAACACCACGTTGAGCAATGGATTCAATTAATTGTAAAATGCGATGAATAGCCTCATCTTGATTAGGTTGTTCAACGACGGCAGCCAGGAGCAACGGAATTAAGGTATCTAAGCGTTCTCGCCCCCGTTGAGTTAACTTCTTGACGCTATAGGAATTAACTAATTGTTGTAAATGAGTTAATACCTGGGTGGCGTCTTGAAAACCGGCTTGAATTAACAAAAATTCGGCTTGCTCCGCTTTATGTAAATCTTCTATCCAAAGTGTTTGCCACCGATTTGATTGATGAGCGGTGGGTAAGGATTTAGTAGCTGATATGGGTGCAATCACTTGTTCAAACTCAAGGTGGACTTTTTGTTGGTGAGAGAGAAGTTGAGCAATAAAGTGATTCCAATCCACAAAACCCATACTATAAGCGAGTCGGATTTGATTTAAAACATCTTCTGGTAAAGTCTGAGTTTGGCGGTCTTCAATGGCTTGGAGATGATTTTCGGTTATTCGTAAAAATCGATAGGCATTGCGCAAGTGCTGGGCTGTTTCCGCAGCCAGGATTTGATATTGTTCTAACTGCATTAAGATTGTGAGTAGATGTCGCTGTTGTAAAGCCGGTTGTCGTCCACCACGGATGAGTTGAAATACTTGACAAATAAATTCAATTTCCCGAATTCCCCCTGTTCCCAATTTGATATTACTATTCAGTCCTTTACGACTAGTTTCTTGATCAATTAAGGCTTTCATATTGCGTAACGCTTCAAACGCATTAAAATCGAGATAGCGGCGATAAACAAAGGGACGTAAGGTTTTCAGTAAAACTTGCCCCGCTGGCTGATAACCCGCCGCAACTCGTGCTTTCACTAAAGCATAACGTTCCCAATCACGAGCATGAGCTTGATAGTATTCCTCCATCCCAGCAAAATTCATCACCAAAGGTCCACTCTCACCAAACGGTCTTAATCGCATATCAACCCGAAAAACGAAGCCATCTGCGGTAAGGTGATTTAAAGTGTGAATCAGTTGCTGGGCTAACCGGACAAAAAATTCTTGGTTAGTCTGTGAACGTTTTACCCCTTTCGTTTCACCCACTTCGGGATAAGCAAACATTAAATCGATATCAGAAGAAAAATTAAGCTCTTGCCCGCCTAACTTACCTAATGCGAGTACAATCAGTGGCTGAGGTAGTCCATGCTCGTCACAAGGTGTACCAAATTGAGCAGTCAATTGTAGATAAAGCCAAGTTAATGCGGCAGCTATTATTGCATCGGCTAAATCTGATAATGATTTTAAAGTTTCTTCTAAAGAAGCCCAACCGGCTAAATCACGCCAAGCAATCCGAATCATTTCTCGTCGTCGATATCGGCGTAATATTCGCATCAAACTCGCTTCATCACTCACCTTTAATAATTGGTTATCTAAATGATGGGGATAATTATCTGGTATGGTTAATAAATCACCACTGCTAATCAATTCAGTCAAGAGGTTAGGGTATTGCACACAATTTTTTGCAATAAATAAACTCACTGCCCAAACCAACGGTAAGGTTGCCAAAATGAGCGATTGTTGTTCTAATTGCGCTTGATCTTCAACGCTGGCATGAGCAAGATAGTCTTGCCATAAACGCTCGACTTCTGGTTGCAATAATGTGGGTAATTCAGAGAAAGTTGGCGGTAAATTCATAGTAGGCAAAATTTTCCAGCAGTGGATAGTTAAACTTTACCCGGGTTACCGGTTTTCGAACAAGCTATTTGAAAAATTTGTTGGTCTTCTAAACGTAGCGCGGTCAAAGCACCACCCCAAACACAACCCGTATCCAAAGCATATACACCATTATCAGCATAATAACCCAACGTCGCCCAATGTCCAAAAACAATTCGCAATTCACGACTCGCACGATGTTTCCATAAAAACCATGGTTTATCTTCGTGTGGCGTATTATGTTTTAACTGTGGTGCTTGTTTATTTTTTAAAGCCAATTGACCTTCCGCATTACAATAACGTAAGCGAGTAAAGCAATTGGTAATAAACCGTAATCGCTCCCAACCAGTCAATTCCTCAGACCATTGCTTGGGCTTATCACCATAAAGATAGGTAAAATAGGTTTGACATTGCGGACCACGCAAAGTGGTTTCTACTTCACGAGCACATTGACTGGCTTGCGCTAAATTCCATTGTGGCGGTAAGCCAGCATGAATTAAAGTAAAACCAAGCTGAGCATCGTGGTGCAGCAAAGGACGATGACGTAACCAATTAATTAATTCCTCACTATCAGCTGTTTGCAAAATGGGTAATAAAGTATCTTGCGGATGCAAATAATCCTCGTTACCGTAAGCGACAGCCAGTAAGTGTAAATCATGATTGCCTAACACCACTACCGCACGTTCTTTTAATTGCTTGAAAAATCTTAATACTTCTAATGAACGTGGTCCCCGATTGACCAAATCACCCGTACACCAAAGGATATCCTGGCTGGGATCAAACTGAACCTGTTCAAGTAACTGTTGTAATTCTGTATAACAACCTTGGATATCGCCAATAGCATATGTTGCCATTTTATAAACCTAATGACTAATAACTGATAACTGATAATTGAGCATGGTATTTAGATTTTCACTGGTGATCAAGAACTTTATACGGTATTTGATTAATTTAAAGTATCAAGACTAACAAGGTATTAAGAGGATTTCTATAGAAGAATTAGCTGAATTGCGAACCGCTATAGAAAAACAATGCTATAGCAATGTACTGAATATTCTAGGAGAACTTGAGGAAATGAGTAGAGAAGATTAACCGGAGTTCGATATAAGTAATTCCCTAGACATTCGGCTCCAAAGCATGAAACCGATTATCAGAACTAACCACAATCATAGACTGATGACCTAGACTCCGATTAAGAGAAGGTTTGTTAGGCTAAGAAGAATAAACCATCAAAGCGGCAACGAGATTGAGCATTAAACACATTTTGGTTATGGGTAATCTAATCAATTAGATAAACCCATGAGCTACCCCATGATGACAAGAGGAATATTTCTCATCTCTTACCAGATTAACATCACCAAGTTTTACTGTTTTGGTTTCATCAATACTAAAGTTCGATCTTGGGGAAAAGGTTGGTAAGGATGTTGTTAGTTCGGTCGAGAGGCAAAAACACAGCATTATAAACTTTACTGCGTTATTACTTTAGGAATACTACCGTCAATTGATAACTTGACAAAACAGTAGTTGGAAAATGAAATCTTTACTTCAAATAGGATCAGTTTTACGATAGATATGTCCATTTGTTTGGTGTATTACACTTGGTTCTTAAGCAAATAGATGAACTAATTACCTCACTTTAGGTGGTATTCAACAACTGTGTTGTGAAAAAATTGTCGTTAGTATATAGATATATAGAGTAGGTATTGCCTAACATGCTCATCCTGGAAATTAAGAAATAATAGGACTAAAGAATGATCTCATTGTCTTCACGCGCGGTGTTGATCACCGGTTGTTCTAGTGGTATCGGTTATACGGTTGCTCATGGCTTAAAACAACGAGGTTATCGGATATTTGCGACGGTGCGCCAAGCTAAAGATGTCGTTCGGTTACAACAGGAAGGATTAGAAAGCCTCGTATTAGATTTGCAGGATTCGCAATCCATTTATCAAGCAATCCAAACGATATTAGCACAAACTCAGGGGCAACTTTATGGTTTATTTAATAATGGTGCTTATGGACAACCGGGCGCGGTAGAAGATTTAAGCCGTGAAGCCTTACGACAACAATTTGAAACCAATTTGTTCGGAACTCATGAGTTAACTTGCCAAGTTATCCCCATTATGCGCCGCCAAGGTGAGGGACGAATTATTCAAAATAGTTCCTTGCTCGGGTTAGTCGCGTTTCCTTATCGTGGAGCTTATAATGCGAGTAAACATGCTTTAGAGGGTTTAACAGATACTTTGCGGTTAGAATTAACGGGTACCGGTATTTATATCTCCTTGATTGAACCTGGACCGATTAAGAGTCGATTTCGTGATAATGCTTATATTAAGTTTAGGCAATATATTGATGTGTCCAAAAGTGCTCATCGCCAAGTGTATGCACAGTTAGAACAACGGCTATTAACCCAAGGTGCAGTGGTTCCATTTACTTTACCACCGGAAGCGGTACTTAAAAAAGTTATCCAGGCTTTAGAAGCGCCACGCCCGCAAGTACGTTATTATGTAACTGTTCCCACTTATTTGTTGGTTACCTTAAAACGATTATTTTCATCTCGTATTCTGGACTGGGTTATACGACATTTGCCTAACTAAGTTGATTTTTAACTGTCAACATAAAAAAACGCTTATAATAAATGAGGCGTTAGAATAATAGAATCTTGGGTGTTCCTAACGCCCATTTATCATTTTTTACATTGAGGTTGTTATTCCATCTGCAAATGGGTTAACAATCCAACCAGTTAGATTTTTCTCTGGTACATTTATTCTAACCCACCAATCGGTTTGGCGATCGATAAGCTCTTTACCCCAGAGAGTTTTGTTTTTAGCTGTGTCAGGGTCCCAACCATTACTTAAATAATAGATTTCGCCATTATACCAAATGGTATGCATTCCCAACCCAATCGATTCTAGGTCAAATAGCCGATCACCGGGTTGTAAAGCTAACTTTTGATTATCTTCGTTGAGTTCTATGGCGTTAACAACTTCAATTTCACCATATCTGGCGGTATGGATTTCACCGGTTAATGCTTCTACTACTTGCATCGGTTCCAGTTTTGTTACCGATTCTGATTGTAAAGAAGGTTTTGCGTACATTAAAGTTGCTTGCTTCAGTTTCCAGGTACCATAATTACAATTGCTCATCGGACAACCGGTTTGAATATACGGTAAGCTTGGTAAAATTTTAAAGTCATTACGGTGAACATAGCCACTAACATCTTCATTGACTTTAACTTGATACCAACTCCCTAACACATTTAAAACCGGTAGTTTGGCGCCTTTTTTAACTTTACCAATGGGCTTGGTATGTTGTCCCATTCCTTGGCGGATGTTCAAGGTTGGCGTTTTACAGACAATAACACCTATCGTCTGACCTTTTCCAGGTGAGAGGGGAATCTCAGTAATCCAACTTTTCCGCGGGTTAGGACCAATGTTTTGGATTTCCTCACTCCAATTCATTACTCTTAACCCTTCAGCCCAATGCGCCATCACGGCGGTAACCGGTTGCTTTAAGTAGAGTTGCAATACCGGTTTGGAATTGATACCGGTTTCATTGAGGGTAAAACCGAGTAAACCGGTTTTAGTTAATACCACTAACCAATCTTGAGTCGGAGAGCTAAAAGCATCGATTGCTTCTGGAACCAGCTGTTTAATTGTTTCCCAATCCGGATGAAGTTCACCGTATTCGACTAATTGAGAAGGAGTTATTGGCACATCAAAATGGGTGTAGTTGTCTTTCTTGATGGGAAAATGGCCTTTAACAACCCATTTACCGGGTTGGCGTACAACACCACCACTGAAATCTCCCCATTCTTGACTATTTTTATCCTTACTTTGGTCTTGATATTCTTTAGCGGTGCGGAAAAAAACGGTCCCTTCTTGTGCTTCAACTAAAGATGAGATATTAACCGGTTTGAATTCATCTAATGAGAACATTTGTAAAGCACTATCCGTTGAAATTCCAACTGAACCATTACATAACTGGCTGCGAACATAGCCTACTGACATATAATTAATTCCAATAAACAAAATATCACGGTAAGCATGACCATTACAATATTCACCCGCCGGCATTTCAATCCCTTGTTCTTTAACTAACAGTGAGACATCAAAGGCATTAACGCCTTCTTGTTCTGCTAGGATAGGATTGGGAATGGCATCCGGATCGGGTGCCGGATTAATCCAAATAAAGTCTTCTTTAAAGTTATTATAACTACTCTGTTTAACATCAACCCGCCAAAATCCATCTTCACGGGGTACCAACAAATTAGTTCGTTCTGCAACCAATTCAATTTTGCCATCCTGTGCACTAAACCAAAAAGTACGATAAGAAACTGATTCCTGAGAATTTTCTAAACGCTTTGGTTTATCGAGTGTAGCAGCGGTATCATAATGTCCCCCAACCCGTAAACCGAGCAGTAACCCAGATTCACCGGCTTGGACTAAATTAATAATTGAAAATACACTTAAAATAGATAACACCTTTAAGATCGTGTTCATCAAATTCCTCCTATATTTGCTTGGTCGGAAGCGAAAAAACCCTCTTGGATTGAAACGCTTCAGTCGCTCGGGCTGGTTTTTTTGCTTAAGCCGGCCCTTCGATCCTTCGAATAGGCGATATACTAAGCTGTTCTTCGCCTGTATTCTTTTGTTTGAAGTTCACCGGTTATCTAACTCGATTGAGATAAACTGATAATCGAATGGTATAGAAAGGTAGGGGCTTGGGTAGCACCCTCATTCTATTCCGCTAGTGGTACCAAAGCTTAACCTGATTTCACTCACTCTATTTTCTAACCGGCTTTACAGAGTAAGGTCAGTCAGATAGCCATTTTCAAGCTGATTCCTACCGGCTACTAATACCCTTCAACGATTCAGTAACCCACTCGCCCGCTTACTTATTTTAGGTCGAGGTGGCAAAGCTAACCACTTATTCCAATACGGATTCTAACGCTTGTATCATTTCTCGGCAAGCATTCCCTTATCCGATTCGTGCTGTAAAATAAGGATTGCTTGTTTAAAACCCGTGACGGAATATCATAAGGTGACCATATTATAAATTAATTCGTGATACAAAACTATGTAGGTAAAAAATTAGGGAGATTAACGATTTGGAAGATAAAGCAAAATATTTTATGGAACAGGCTATTAAGTTAGCTGGGGAAAATATCACGACCAACGAAGGTGGTCCTTTTGGTGCGGTCATTGTTAAAGACGGTCAAATTATTGCCTATGGAAAAAATTTGGTCATCGCTACTAACGACCCAACCGCACATGCGGAAATTGTAGCGATTCGCCAAGCTTGTCAAGCGCTGAGCACTTTTCAACTCTATGATTGTGATATTTATACGAGTTGCGAACCTTGTCCAATGTGTTTAGGTGCAATTTATTGGGCAAAATTAGCGAAAGTGTATTATGCCAATACGAAACAACAGGCTGCTCATATTGGTTTTAATGATGATTTTATTTATCAGGAAATAGCGATTTTACATACACAGAGAACAATACCTTTTATCCATTTAGCTGATGATATGGCTAAGTGGGTTTTTGAGCAATGGATTGCTAAAAGTGATAAAATTTTCTATTGAGCAATTAAAACCAGTGGTATTCTATATGGTCTTCTCGCCAGATCGCAGCTAACGAGAAGACTAGCCACCAGGAGATGGAATATGAGTCTCTCCTTAACCAGTTTTGAGGTGACAACGATCATCGGAGAAACTTAAATAATGGCTATGGCAATGACTACGCCAACATTAGTTATATTAATTTTTAATGGGTTATAACAGGGGTGATTGTAATTAATACGACAATGACAGTAATTATAGTAGAAATACGACAAAAATATTTTTTAAGGAAACGGTGAGGTGTCTAATTCAATCGGTACTCTCTATGTGGTAGCGACACCCATTGGTAATTTACAAGATTTAAGTCCACGTGCCCAATCGGTTTTGCGAGAAGTTACTCTTATTGTCGCCGAAGATACCCGTCATAGCCGTCATTTATTGACTTATTTAGGGATTAACACCCCTTTACAATCGTTACATGAACATAATGAACACCAAATGACGCCAATTTTATTACAACGGTTACAAGCGGGTGATAATTTGGCTCTGATTAGTGATGCGGGAACACCGCTAATTAGTGATCCCGGCCGTTATTTGCTCGAAATGGCTCATACTCAAGCGATTACCGTGATACCCATTCCTGGTCCAAGTGCGCTGGTGAGTGCTTTATCTGTTGCGGGTTTCTCAGCAGATCGTTTTGTATTTGAAGGTTTTTTACCCGCAAAGACGACGGCACGCCGGCAACAGCTTAACCATTTAGCCCAAGAACTGAGAACTTTAGTATTTTACGAAGCACCCCATCGAATTCTAGATTGTATCCAAGATATGAAACAGATTTGGGGCGAACAACGTCAAGCGGCGATCATCAAAGAATTAACTAAATGTTTTGAAACCGTCTACCGTAGTACTTTAGCAGATATCTTTGCTTGGTTAAGTGCCCAACCCGAGCGACAAAAAGGTGAATTTGTCATCGTGGTACAAGGCGCACCGCCGCCAGACAATAAGACCCTGGATCTAAATACCCAACGCATTTTTAATTTATTACGCCAAGATTTGCCGCTGAAGCAAGCGGCTCAATTAACCAGTGAGATTACTGGAATCAGTAAAAATAGTTTATATAATTTTGGCTTAGGCAAATAACGAATTGGGTTAATTAACCATTCGATATTTAAACGGCTTAAACTTAACCGATGCTGTTAAAGATAATGTTTATGATTAATGATTTAGCGACTGTTCGCGCTCAAATTGATGAATTAGACGAAAAAATTCAAGATCTCATTACGCAACGTGCTGGTCTCGCTACGGAAGTCGCTCAAGCAAAATATGCACAAGAAGTCAAGCCGATATTCTATCGACCAGAACGTGAAGCGGAAGTTTTGCGTAAAGTGGTTGCCCGTAATCAAGGTCCCTTGTCTAATGAAACGTTAACTCGGATTTTTCGCGAGATTATGTCAGATTGTTTAGCTTTACAACAACCACTGAAAATAGCGTTTCTTGGTCCAGTGGGTACTTATTCGCAAGCCGCTGTATATAAACATTTTGGTCACGCCGCCCAGAATATTCCCCTACAAACTATTGAAGAAGTCTTTCGCGAAATTGAAGCTAAGACAGCAAATTACGGTGTAGTGCCGGTAGAAAATTCAACCGAAGGTGGGGTCAATCAAACTTTAGACAGTTTTGTCAATACTCCCTTAAAAATTTGTGGAGAAATTGAATTACCGATTCATCATCATCTACTCACTAATGTGGATAAAATAGAGCAAATTCAACGGATTTATTCGCACCAACAATCTTTAGCACAATGTCACCACTGGTTAAATAGTCACTTACCTCGGGTAGAGCGAATTGCGGTCAACAGTAATGCGGAAGCAGCACGGCGTGCGCTTAATGAAGCGGATGCGGCTGCTATTGCGGGACAAATGGCTGCTGATATCTACCCCTTACGAATCATCGCTTCACGCATTGAAGATAATGTTAACAATACGACTCGCTTTGCGGTACTGGGACAACAAGAAACCCCGCCAACGGGTAGCGATAAAACTTCGCTATTATTGTCTACGCCTAATCAACCAGGAGCATTATATGATTTACTAGAACCCTTTGCACACAACCAGGTTAATATGACTCGAATTGAATCAAGACCCTCACGACAAGGGATATGGGAATATGTTTTTTTTGTTGATATTGAAGGACATATTCAAGATGCCCCTATTGTGAAGGCGCTACAAACATTAGAAAAATATACCAGTTTAATTAAACACTTGGGTTCTTATCCTCGTGCTATTCTCTAAACCTTAAATACTGTACTTTAAATGAATATGACTTGTGATATTTTTAAACTGGCTACCCCAGGCATTCAAGGACTACATCCTTATCAACCGGGGAAACCCATTGAAGAATTAGAACGTGAATATGGGATAAAAAATGTAATTAAACTCGCTTCTAATGAAAATCCTCTGGGTCCAAGCCCCATCGTTTTAAAAGCAATACAAAGTAGTTTAAAAGACATTAGCCGCTATCCAGATGGTAATGGTTTTAATTTGAAGAAAGCCTTGGCGCAAAGGTATGGCATTGAAATGGATATGATTACTTTGGGTAATGGTTCTAATGATGTTTTGGAACTGATTGCGCGCGCCTTTGTTACGCCAACTCAATCGATTGTGTTTTCAGAATATGCCTTTGCAGTTTATCCTATCGTAACCCAGGCGATTGGTGCACAAGCGATCGTGACACCCGCTAAAAATTGGGGACATGATTTAGTCGCGATGCAGGCGGCTATTCGTGAAGATACCCGTTTAGTATTTATTGCTAATCCGAATAATCCAACCGGAACCTGGATTAATCAAACGAGTCTAAAAAATTTCTTAGAAACGATTCCAGAAACCGTATTAGTTATTGTAGACGAAGCCTATTTTGAATATGCTGTTGAAAACCCGGTGTATCCTAACACCTTAGAATGGTTAGTTTTCTATCCTAATTTAATTATTACGCGTACTTTTTCTAAAGCCTATGGTTTAGCTGGCTTAAGAGTCGGTTATTCGATTTCACATCCCGAAGTAGCTCATTTGCTTAATCGAGTAAGACAACCTTTTAATGTGAATAGTTTGGCACTGAGTGCGGCTACAGCGGCTTTAAGTGATAATCAATATATTGAAAAAAGTGTGGCTTTTAATTTCGCGGGCATGCAAAAGCTGATTCAAGCCTTTGATGAAATGAAGTTACCTTATATTGATTCCGGTTGTAATTTTGTTAGTGTTGATGTTGGTAGAGCCGCTAATGAAGTCTATGAAAAATTGTTGCGTGAAGGAATTATTGTTCGCCCAGTGGGCAATTATGGCATGCCACAACATTTAAGAGTATCGATTGGAACCGAAACCGAAAACCAAAAATTGATAGCGGCGTTAAAAAAAATATTAACTTAACTTATTAAATTAATTTAAATAATTCATTTAGATTAATAAATCATTAGGAGAGAGTAAATATTAAGCGGTGTTAAATTAATTATCTACAGAAGAGATCGGCAGGGTAGAATGCAACTGATAGGACTGAGAAACTTGATGTTGTGGATAGCGGGTTTTCTGTTGAAACAATTTTAATAACATCTGTTCGTAAGCTGGTGTCGTTTCTGCCAATTTAAACATCACCCGCATCGTAATCAAAAAGAAAAAACCTAAATCTTGTTCTGAAAATTGCTTAAAGCTAGCTGTATGATTAAGCCATTTTTTCGCACATTTTCTAATCCAATTAAAGCTATATTGATGATGAGGCTGAGTCGTTAAGCGTTGATGATGATGAGTATCAATATTGTCCCATTTTAATGCCAGATGCTTAATAAATAATTCATAAAACACTTGTGGATTAGGAGGACAACGTAGTGGCAAAAGTGTTGGTAAAATGGTTAAATAGTCGTCCAGATCTTTAGGCGTTAATGGTGGTAAAGATGAATCATGATCAATTCTAAATAGCTTATGGATGGCATTTGGAGGTTCAGCTTTAAGTCTTGTGCGAAGATGTTGACAACCCATAATAATAGCTCGTCTTAGGATCGAATAACTATTTTCCTTCTTTTTCTGGATCCAGAGACGGAGTTGTAATTTATCCGTTTTAGCTAATAGTAAAGGTAACTCAATTTTAGCCTGTTTGAAAATACGTCGAACTGCGATTTGTTGAGCAATGTCATGAGTGCAAAATAAAATATGTTCCTTGGGAAAATCCAATTCACGAACGAGTTCGATGTATAGTTGATAACCGGTTACCGGTATCAATTTTTCTTGAGCCGCTATAAAATTATTATTATCAATAAATTGGTTTTTTGGTTGCGGCTTATAGTCATAATAACTTTTTAATATTTTCACTAAGATCGGATTTTTTTCCGAAACCAAATGCAGCGGAATTTCTAGATCTAAAATGACATAATCGATTTGAGAAAGTTGATATGGATCGTAAATAAATTCCAAACTTTCTAAAAAAGTAAATGCCACAAAAATACCATATTCTCGAAGAATATGTTGTATTTGTAACTGATTATCAGGGATGGCCGAACGGTTAATGAGTTTGCCAAAAATATTTTCCGTATCGGTCTTGAGGGTGTTAGGGGTGGTACTCTCAATCCACAAAAATTGGCTCATACTGGACTTTAATTTTTCCTCACTCATTATTTATTCTTTTAAATGATTATAAGTTATATCCAGGTCAATGAGATAAATTTTTATCGAATCATATCATTTTAGCCGATTAAGTTAAGTATCTGTAACGCTTGAATGCGTCCAAAATGAGCGTGAGCGAAAAATCTCTAGACTAAAACGTTGGCCTTGCACTTGTAGATGACGCTGGAGAATAAAATCAAACAACAGAGAATTATGTTGACGTACTTGTGCTAATATGCGTGCCTGTTCATTAGTAATATATTGTTTTTCTTCAAGTAATTTTAGAGAAGTCACGGGGATGACACCGGGAAGTGGATAATCAGAACCATAGAGCAAGCGTGGATGCCAATCACGACGTGTAATGATGGTATCAAGAATTTTGCCGACTCGATTGGTTTGAGTGAGTGCCGAAATATCCGCGAAGAGTAAATTCTCATAACGTGTTTCATCCATTAATCGGGCAAATAAAGTAAAATTGCTTTCCAGCGGTCCATGTGGGCCCTTATCAATATCCGGATTACTGCCGAGTGAGCTACAGTGTGCCATAACTACTTTTACCCCTTGATCTAAAGCACGTCTCAATGTTAAGGGATTACCGTAATGCTGAGTATGCGTGCCACCCACCGCCTGTTCATCACCACAATGACATAATAACGGTTTATTCCAAGCCACTAAAGTAGTATAAAAACGATCACAACGGGGCGAGGCTGGATTCATCCCCATTGCCGGTGGTAACCATTTCACGCCGCGAGCACCCGCCCGAAAAGCTTGTTCTAATGCCTCAACACAATCGGATCGATACGGGTGAACCGAGGCGAGCCATTCAAAAGTTTCTGGATTTTGTTGATGAATTTGAGCCGCATAGCGATTGGGTACATAAAAAGCGGTTTGGTCTTCTAAACGGTTACCCTGCTCATCATAGCTATAATCAAGGGCCAGCAATAATAAACGTGAACCGGTTCCCCAACGAAGTTGTTTCAACCGAGTAATATAGCCTTCATCTACCGATAGATTAGATACTGGACAAGAAGCATTTAAAAAGAAACGGAATTGCGTATAGGGCTTCAATCGAAACCATTGGCGTGAGCGCGGATTAATCCAAATACCACTGGGTGTATCTCCTAACCCTAATAAATGAACATGGCTATCCCACACTTGAGTAGTATCAACTCCTGCCAGTGCGGATAACACCACTTCATGTTGAGCTAATTCCGGGGGTAGTTGACTGTCTAAACAAGGATTGAGAAATTGATGATTATCGGGCCAATATTTGAACAATGATTTGTAAGAACAGGCAGATAGGCTGCTTAATCCTAATATACCCAATAAATTAAGTAAGTAACGACGTTGCATATTATTTCTTCTCTTGGGATCGGCAGGGAACCAATGGTAACCAAACCAAGTGGAATGGGCAACGTTGCGCTCTAGCCCACCCTAATTATTTGCGGTAATGACAATAGTGGGCAACCTAGAAAAACAGTTGCCCACTTTTTTTAGAGTATAAAAATGTTTATTGAAAAGCAAACCAGATTCAGTATTAAATTACTGAGCTTGAGTAATATACCAAGTGACATCACCATTATACTCAATTACTTGTAATCCATAACAAGTTGTATCTGTTCCCTGGTAATCCAGATGAGGTTGATTAGCTAGTTCTGTAGCTGTTTTCAGGTCGTATTGATGAATAGCTTGAGGACAATTACCCTTTACCGGTTTAGCTTTCCAAAGATGAATTTCAGCGATTTGATTGTGATTAGTTTCGGCAATTTCCCAATAAAGTTCGACTCCAGCCGGTGTTACTGTTGCTACCAGTGGTGAAGTAAAGGTAACTAACAGCGGTAAATCAATAGTGTTATCGCTAACAAGATAGCCGGTGTTTTCGATTTGATCTTTTATGGCATTACCCTTACCCGTTAAAGTAACGACGGTTACGGTAGTTTGCATGGGATTATCAATGGGAATAGCCAGATAAGCCGTCTTTATTCCGGTTAATTGTGGTTGAAAACTAACCATAGCCGCGCAATGATTACCCGCATTGAGTCTTTGATTAGAACAAGCCTCTGCTAAAACAAATTCGTTACTTGATACGGTGAGTTGTCCTAATGGTAAATCCGCATTGCCCGCATTAGTTATGGTGATCTCTTGGGCTGGGGAAATATTTCCTATGGTGAGGTTATCAAAATTATAAACCCCAGGATTCACTACGAGTTGTGGCACTGCTGTCTCATCATTAGCTGTTGAGTTAACCGTCTCAGTGGGAATAGCGGCGGGAAGATCTGGCGCAATAGTGGGGGGAACGGGAACAGTAATCTCTGGTTCAGCTAGAACTGGTTGGGGAACTACTGTTACTGAGCAGTTATTAGCTGGGTTGTTGAGCGAATTAGAACATTGATCAGTTAAAATCGGTTGATTATTGGAAACCGTTAAATTTGAAGCGGGGTTGCTGCTGGGAGGAGTAGGTGGTACTCCGTTGATATCAGCGCTTATCGTGTTAGGGCTTACGGCTATAAAAACGGCTTCGCATTGTTTCTCTTTATCCATTATCAACAAGCTATTAGCATTACAATCACCTTGCCATTTCTCAAATTGCCAATTGGCAGCGGCTATTGTTGTTAGAGCAATGGGAGTATTGATCTCGAACCGATATCGGCACCGAGTACCACAATCAATCCCGATCGGCATACTGCTGACTTTACCTTGACCGACTACAGTGACTATCAAGGGAAAACGTAAGCGCTCAAAGTACGCCATACAATAACGATAACCACTCATAAATAGCTCACCGTTATCACAATCACTTTGGTAACCGCCCCAACCGGTAAACGCCGAACCAGCTGCTGGTGTAGCAATTAATTCAACCCAACTAGCTGTCTCGTAAGAATAAGAACATTTTTGTTCAAGACTATCACAATCTAAGCCACTGGGATTAGTCGTTACCTGACCGTGACCATCTCCGCCAAAGGCAATCGTTAGATTCATGGTGGGTGGGAGTGGTGTTAATGATGGAATAATTGTGTTTGCTGACACTGGGGGACTCGGTTCACTCGTTAAGTCGTTACCTGGATTTAATTCGTGCGGCGGGGTGTAAGTTTCTACTACAAAATAATAAGTCGTTTCAGGTAATAATTCATTGACTATATAATTAGTTGCATTTTTACTAACTGTGGTACTGGATGTGGGGATGTATTCGCCATTGGGAGCAGTAGCATATTTGACTTGATAATAACCACCATCACCGGTATACGAAATCGATTTCCAACTAATTTCAATACTGTTTCTTGAGAGCATTTTGGTTTTGATGTCGGTAGGCGGTACCGTTTGAGTCCATTCCCAAGTCGGGTTTTTTTCGTTCAAGAAGGTTAATAGTGTCCTATCTTGAGCGATTAACCCGTTATAGCCTAAATTTAAGTGCTCTAGTTTAGTTAGTTTGCTTAATGAAGTTGGAATCTGACCAGAAAGTTTATTACTTTGTAAATAGAGAATTTTTAAAGCAGTCAATTTACTTAAATTGGGAATAGGAGGAGCCTCTGGAGGGTTATTGTTTAGATGGTTATTATTCAAGAAAAGCCATTTCAACTGGGTCAACTTACTTAAATCAGGAATAGAACCCTTTAGTTGATTGTGATCGAGTTGAAGATATTCTAAATTAGTTAAATTGTTTATCCACTTAGGAATCTCACCAGTTCGTTGGCTATTGCTTAAACCAAGTGTTCTTAAGTTGCTCAAATATTTTATCCAATCTGGAATTGGACCACTTTCGAGGAAGTTGTCGCCTAGATAAAGAACTTGTAAATTTGAAAGATTACAATTTGGAGGTTTTGGAGGTGTTGTAGGGCTACAATTTGGAAAATTTGGAATAGCACCGGTAAGTTGATTGTGATCGAGTTGAAGATTTTCTAATTTGGTCAATTTATTAAGAATTTCAGTTTGAATAGGACCGCTTAAGCGGTTATTACTGAGATCAAGATATTGCAAATCAGTCAAATCCCTTAAATTGGGAATAGTACCGGTTCGTCCACTATTGCTTAAATCGAGCCTTGTTAATTTAGTCAAACTTCCTATCCAATCTGGAATTATACCATTTTCTAGGGGATTATTGCCTAGAGAGAGGACTTGTAAAGTTGAAAGATTACAATTTGGAGGGCTACTTGTTGCAGAACTACAATTTGGAATAGCACCGGTGAGTTGATTGTGATCGAGTTGAAGACTTATTAAATTTATCATATTACTATGTATTTCAATCTGACCACGTAAAAAGTTCTTACTGAGATTAAGATGTTGCAAGTTGACTAAAGCACTTAAATCGGGAATAGTACCGGTTCGTCCACTATCGCTTAAATCGAGCGTGTTTAATTTAGTTAAACTTCCTATCCAATCTGGAATTATACCATTTTCTAGGGGATTATTGCCTAGAGAGAGGACTTGTAAACTTGGAAAACTACAATCGGAAGGATTACAATTTGGAATAGGACCAATGAGTTGATTGTGATCGAGTTGAATCTTTGCTAAGAATTCTAAACCACTTAAGTCTGGAATAGAACCAGTGAGTTGGTTGTGATCGAGTTGAAGATTTACTAAAGATGTTAAACTACTCAAAAAATCTGGAATAAGACCTATCAACTGGTTATCACTCAGATTAAGAGATTCCAAATAGGTCAAAGCACTTAAATCTGAAATAGAACCTTTTAGATTTTGTTTTTCTCTACTAATCCCAATTATATACCCACCATCACACGTTATTCCCGCCCAATCAATACACGGTGTATTTGTCACATTCCAGTTATTGCTAGAATGGTCAAACCAATTTGGACCATTGGTGTTGTTGTACAGGTCAATCAGCGCTTGGCATTCATCTCTGAGGGATGGATCTGTTATAGTTGTGCAGTCAGTTGCCGCCAATACACTAGGCAACCAGAACCAATTGATAACAGGGATAAAACAAAAAAGAAATAAAAACCGATCAAAAAATGATCTTGTTATTAAAGATTGGTTGGTCATCACAGCAAGTTTCTCTCTATTAAATAAAGAAAATAATTTCCTACAACTTTATGCAGTTGAGAGTGATGGCTGAATGACCCAAAATAATCGGCTTATTCCAAATTAGGAAACCAAATCATTTTCATTGGATCATAGGCTCTTTTGAATATTGGGCTGATGAATATCACTGCTGACTACCGGTTTATCTCAACCAATAGTAGTAATGTGGTCTTCTCATGCCCAACAGTTCTCACTCATAAAGTTGCGCTGTTTACCTACCAACTGACGACTTAGAATGCTACGCTTTCGTGGAAAATAGCACCAAGATACTGCCGTCATATCTCATATATCACTTGCTTACTTTTAATAAGAAAATTCACCTCGAATTAAACTAATTCAACAAGTTAATATGCTTCAACGCAATATAACTACTAACTAAAATCAATAGTTTATGAATTCAACTGTACATTTTTGATATTACGTTAATAGTAACTAAAAATCAAGTTTGAGGAACCGGAGACTACGGACTGATAGTTGCCCAGTCGGTTCAAAACGGTATACCATGACATTATTATCATTTCGTGGAATCACTTCTTCTTACTATGATTAAAAAAATAAAAAAGATAATTGATTTTATTGATTTTATCAGTGAACGTAGCGGATATTTAATCGCTTGGTTGGTACTGAGTATCGTACTCATCGTGGTTTATGACGTGAGTCGGCGTGGATTATTTCACATTGGTTCGGTGGCTTTACAGGAGCTACAATGGCATTTGTTTGCCTTAATTTTTCTGTTTGGTGCCGCTGATACATTAAAACAAGATGAGCATGTGAGGATAGATATTTTTTACCGAAGTCGTTGGATGAATGCACGCCGCCAAGCTTGGGTTAATTTACTGGGTGGTTTATTGTTTTTAATTCCATTTTGTTTATTAGTTATAAGTAGTTCATGGCTATTTGTACATGATGCCTATATCCATCAAGAAATTTCACCGGATGCTGGTGGGTTACCTTATCGCTTTTTGCTTAAGGCAGCGATTCCAATTGGTTTTAGTTTGTTACTGTTACAAGGAATTGCTGAGATATTAAGAAATTTATTATATGTGATTGATAAAAATAAGGAATAACACATGGAGTTGGTTAGTATGGAAGTATGGGCGCTGGTGATGTTTCTTATCCTGATAATGACCCTATTATTGGGCTATCCCGTAGCTTTTACCTTGGGGGCGATTGGATTATTGTTTGGAATCGTTTTTTTGGGATTGCCTTTTTTTAATTTGTTGCCGCTGCGGATTTGGGGAATTATGACTAATTCTACTTTGTTAGCGGTACCATTATTCGTGTTTATGGGGATTGTTTTAGAAAAGTCGGGATTAGCTGAAGATTTGTTGGAAACAATGGGACTGTTGTTTGGAGCATTACCAGGGGGATTAGCTTTATCAATAGTTGTGGTCGGTGCTTTACTAGCGGCGATGACTGGGGTCGTCGGTGCTACGGTCGTCACAATGGGAATTATCTCTTTACCCACTTTGTTAAAAAATGGTTATTCTCCAGTTTTAGCTACTGGGACCATTGCCGCTTCCGGTACTTTGGGACAAATTATTCCGCCCAGTATTATATTGATTTTATTAGGTGATATCATGGGTATTCCGGTAGGGCAATTATTTATGAGTGCCATTTTGCCCGGAACGTTATTAATTATGCTCTATATTTTTTATATTGCTTGGTTCGCTTGGCGGGATCCGACCCAGGTACCCGCTTTAGCTCTCCCAGCGCACACTTGGAATTTAGCTTTAGTTATACGCGTTTTCAAAAGCGTATTACCGGCACTATCGCTAATGGTTATGGTACTCGGATCGATATTTTTAGGTATTGCTACCCCCACTGAATCTGCTGCATTTGGTGCTATTGGCGCCTTAGTTTTAGCGCTACTACACCAACGCTTAACTTTATCACAGTTGCGTGACGCTATGCGCCATACTACTCGCCTAACCAGCATGGTATTTTTAATTTTGATTGGTGCTACCACTTTTAGTTTGGTATTCAGAGGACTGGAAGGGGATCAGTTGGTCCATGATATTTTTATCCACCTTCCCGGTGAGAAATGGGGCTTTCTTTTTATTAGTATGCTGATTATTTTTATTTTGGGTTTCGTTCTCGATTTTCTGGAAATTTGTTTTATAGTTGTTCCTATTTTAGTGCCGATTGCTAACCATTTCCAAATTAATTTATTATGGTTTGCCATTCTGATTGCGGTTAATTTACAAACCTCATTTTTAACCCCCCCCTTTGGCTTTTCTCTTTTCTACTTGAAAGCGGTTTCGCCACCCTCAATCCACATGGGTATAATTTACCGAGGCGTTGTTCCTTTTGTAAGCTTACAGATATTGGCTTTGATACTCTTAATTACTTTCCCACAAATCACTTTATGGTTGCCCAACTATTCGCGTTGATACTATTAAATTCCACTAGCTTCTTCCCTCAAAGGAACTCGATCTAAATAGATAATGGTTCACCAATACTTCAAGCTGTTTTTAGGAGGGTGTTGGCGGTAACCACCGTAATACACTGAATTTAATGATGAAAAGGTGTGTTACGCTGCGCTAACACACCCTACATCAAATCAGTTAGTTATAGAAATTGTCCGAACTATTTAGTTCACTGATAACTGGTAACTAAAATAGGTTGTTCTCCATTGAAAAAGAGCGTGTTATCTGCCAAGCGATATCCAAAAAAGATTTGGAATTGCCCAACGTTGAGTAAACCGGTATAGATATCCACTGCTTGAATAGCGCTTAAAGTGACTTGTTCTTGAGCAGCAACTAAATGAGCAAAATTGAGGTCCCAACTTTGGATTTGACCATTGCTATTTTGCATGAAGTATTTTTCTTCTCCCACTAAAGAAGTCCATCGAGCCACTATTACAATATCTGCTGTTTGACCCACATGAAGCGGATCGATGTTAATTTGACCACTTATTCTGACGGCTTGAGTAGTCGATAAAGTTAGTGGATTATGATAAGCGTTGTGGAGGAAAATGCCGCCTCGAAAATGGCTTTGCCCAGTCTGGCTATTTTCTGCAGTAAGCGCAATACTTTGACCTAAATCCGGTAGTGCTTCTTCAGTTATCAGTGAATGACTCTCCTCTACTTGTGGATCAAAGAGCAGGATTTGGGTTTCTGCCCAAGGTCCTAATTGGACACCACCCGTAACCTCAGTCAATTGTAGGTGTATTAATTCAAGGATTCATCTAAATCATCTGCGTTAGAATTAAAATTGAGACATTTTGTCGTCATCTTTTCTTCGGGTAACCAGTGTAAAAATTCTTTCTGGAACAGAATGTAATCAATATTTTCTATAGCAGTGCTGCGATTAGTCACTTGGTATTTTGCAGTGACTTCACCTTGGTAACCTAAAATACGTTCCACACAAATTGCAATCGCTTGACTGCCTTCTACCACTGAATAAATTGGTGAGGTAAATTGCAAAATGCCAGGTTGTAAAGCTTCAAACGGGATTTGTTTATCATTATCTTCTATAATAATTTGAGCTTGATTTTGCGACCCAAGTTGTGCGCCAATGGGGTTACCCAACTGTAGAACAATCGTCTCAGTATCCTCAACTTGATTATCATCTATTAAATAAATCGGTACGCCTTTGGGGGTATCATCTTGTTGGTCCCATTCTAATTGCCCGGTCATAGCGAGATAATCTTGCTTCAACCAAGCGGTACTCTTATCATTACGAATCGTATATTCTACAGAAACCGAATCGGTAAAATTACCTTTGCGAATCACTTGAATAATCTCAGTTAAATCACCTTGTCCTTCAGTAACCGTATAAATGGATTTAGAAAATTGTAATGCGCTTTCTGCATCATTATCAAGGACAATAATCGTTATCGTATTCGGTTGTCCGAGTTGAGCACCCTTCGGCTCAGAAAGGGAGATAAAGATCTTTTCATCCGGTTCGATTTGATTATCTTCTAATAGTTGTAAATCCAGCGCTTTAGCGGTAGTCTCCCCATCTGACCAGTGTAATGTTCCACTACCCACGATGAAATCTTCGGTTTCTTTAGCTTCGCTATCCGGTGAAATCGTGTATTTTACTGAGGCTTCTCCCGTACTATCGCCGCTGCGGCTCACTAAGAGGTTGGTTAATTTATCATCGCCTTCACTCGCTTCATAAAAATATTGAGTAAATTGTAATGAACTAGTTGCATTAGCAACGTTCTGATCAGGTGATGTCGGTTCAACTGTCGTTTCTGGATCGGGGGTTGAGTTAGTTGGTTCAGTCGTTGTTTCTAGATTGGGAATCGAGTCAGTTAATTCAGCCGCCGTTTCTGAATCTAGAGTTGAGGTTGAGTTAGTCGGTTCAACCGTCGTTTCTGAAGCGGGAGTTGAGTTAGTTGGTGCCGTAGTTATTTCCAGATTTGCAATCGGAAGATTGAGTTGAGTAGGTGTATTAAGCCCTACTGATTCGGATGGTGTGGTTGAATCTGAGGAGATAGCATTATCTTCAATGTCGTCGTCCTGGATCGTTAAGATACATTGAGAAAGTGCTCCTAAGGTTGCTCCCCCAGTCGGATTGCTTAAACTGAGGTAAATCGTTTCTAATGGTTCACTTTTATCATCATTGACTATCTTAATGGCCAACGGTTTACTTTGCGTATCTCCCGCATTCCAAGTCAACGTATTATTTTCAATAAAATAATCTTGCCCTCGGGTTGCATTGCCCTCATCGGTAGCAAGATACTGTACAGAAACCGTTCCTTTATTACCACCACTGCGATTGATCATAATCGAGTTAACCGAACCATCTCTCTCTGAATGTGTGGCAGTCGCACTGGAAAATTGTAAGATCCCCGCATCAGAACTTCTGCTAGCCGGTATATCATCATCCTTAATCGTAACCATTAATCGGTTAATCCCTAGCGTTGCCTCACCGGTGGGGTTAGACAAACTGATTGAGAAAGTTTCATCTCTTTCAAATTCAGAATCATTATAAATCATTAAGTTAATTCGTTGCGAACGATTATCTTGATCAGCCCAGTTTAAAGTACCACTAGCACTTTGATAATCGTTACCAGCTAGCGCAGTACCATTTATGGTGGTAAAAGCGACTGCAACTTCCCCATCCTGTCCGATAACGCGTTCGACTAATAAATTAACATTTATTTGATTTTCTTGAATTTCAGTAGCTGTGACCGCCAACTGTAACTGGCCGGGATTTTTTTCTGGTGTAGCGACCGGCTTCATCTTCAATTTCAATGAATTAGATTCTGCTACTGGGTCGAATTTAATCTCGGGTGCATTGGGTAAAACCAATTGTAGTTGGTCGGTGGTCGTGTCTAAGTTTATCGCTTGGGTTTCCAAATCAGGAGAATTGATTTTAAGACGCCGCCGTCCTTGAGGCAACAACATGAGGTAATCATTTTGCTCTTGGTAGATGGTTGGTGGTTGGGTAACCGGAATGGGATTACCCCTTTCATCCATAATAAGATTGCCCCATTCATCCATTTGCCAAAAGGAAAGATCCGCTGTTTCTAGAGAGAAAAATTGAACGGCATTGAATAATTGCAAACTGAGGATGCTCGGTGGGGCATTGGTATTATTCGTTTGAAATGAAGAAACCGGGCTGCTGGTTTTTTCACCAAAGGGATCAACCGCTATCACTTGCCAGTAATATTGGGTATCATCTCGTAATCCGGTTGGACTTATATTTAAATCATCATGGATTGGCGTATAGTTGCTAATGTAAGTCAGCGAATGCAGCAACTCATCTTGGCGATAAACAATTTGGTTAAAATCGGGATCGGTTGCGAGTAAAAAAGTATAAGTTATTCGCTCCCCTTCAGGATCAGTGGTATCATTCCAATCAAATATCACCGTCGTGCTGGTTTGGCTGTCTGTTTTGGGGCTAAGTAAGCTAAATAAACGTGGCGGATAATTGCCGGCTTTACGTTTATAAACGAGCGAGCGTTTCAGCGGCGAAAGTTGCCCGGTTTCAGTATCCGTCACCCAGTAATATATTTCATATTGACCGGGTTCGTTAAAAGCATTGAAACTACCCATAAAATGATCCGTTTCCCGCGCTGATAGGTAAAGGCGTGTTAATTCATTCAGTTCTAATTGTTCCTTGTTCTCAATACCGGTACGATGGCGGAACAGTGACGGTGAACGAATGTCTACTGCCACTTGTTGATTTTGGACACGATTTGGATTATTAACCGTTACCACTAATTGCGCAGTTGTTACTGATGGTTCTAAGTAAATGGGAGGTGTAACGCTGATAATATCAGCCGGATTGTCTGGTGCGGTGGCATCATATTGCCGACCCGTACCTAAGTAAATATTTTTCGCTACTTCTCCGTCTTGTCCCATAAATAGAACGTTACTTCCCTGTCTATCGGCATTATCTTCTAACAAAGGATGTTGAATGGCCCGATCTTGATAGAAGCGATTAAAAGGCGCATCTGGAGCGATTAAGGTAAAAGTTTCAGTACTTTGAGTGGCTAATTCAAAGGCGGCTTTCAACGAAAGACCTCGTCCTAATTGAGCAAATAAGGCTTCTATAAAAAATTCACCACTGCGAATCTCATCCGGTTCTTTCGGTCCTTGGTGAGATTCTTCATTAGCTGCCGTACTGGTTATAATGACTCGTCCCTTTTTAGCGAGGGTTGATAGAAAACTGCCGGAATAACAAGAACCTATCATAATAATTCGGGGTTGCTCTAGCGCTTGAGGATTGAGACCTTGTTCTAATTGAGTTAATCCGTTATCTAAATCCGTGGCAGTGATGATTTCATGGGGATTATCATTTAAGTAAAACACACCCTCACTGCTACTATGATCAACCAAGATGAGATAAAATGGCGCTGGTTTAGTGTTCATCTGCGTTTGTAAATCGTTCAATCCCGTTTGAAAGCGACTTAGCGTGGGAATGTTATCGATTACAATATTTAACGCCGCCTGGTTGGGATTATGATTAAAATATTCAATATTCTCATCAGTGAACTCACGCCATTTCAAGATTCGATAAATACGATTTAAAGTTTTATTGTGAGCCTCCAGTCCGCTACCGTCTTCAGATTTACCTTGAATCAGCATGGCATAACCGGCCAAATCACTTACTCGTACCGTTTTTACTATTGACTGTGATGAATTCAAATTATCCGTGCCCTGAAATTGAGTTTGCAGCACATATTGTCCTGGTTGAGTCAATGGGGGTAAATTATCAAAAAGGTATTGACCACGGCTTTGAGTTAGCGTTTCTAAAGTAACAACCTGATTGTCCGGGGAAGTGATACTGAGTTGAATGGAATTATTATTTAAACCGAGATTATTACTGGGAAACCGATATAACACCCCGGTGACAGTTAACGTATCGCCTTTAAAAAGCTGGTTACTATCTAGTTTCAAGCTAAGCTGAGTCAGTGCTGTTGTCACCGTGATGGTGAAATTTTCACTCACACTATTTTGATTAACATCCGTTACTATCACAGTGGTATTAAATATCCCTTGTTGCTTGGGTATCCACATGAACACCCCTGTTTCCGAATCGATAACCGCACCAACGGGGGCATTGTCAAGACTAAAAGTGAGTGGCGTACTACCGGGGTGAGTGGCTTGAGCCGTAAAAGTCAATAACTGATTAACAAAGATAGTTTGGTTACCAATGGGAGCTAAAATCGGTTGTTCCGTAACGGTGATGGTAACAGCTTGTTGGTCACGTGAACCGCTACTGTCGGTTACGACGAGCCTAAAATTGAAAATGCCATTTTGAGTGGGTGTCCAAGTCAATAGACCCGTTAACGGATCAATGACAGCACCGACTGGCGCTTGTTCTAAGCTAAATCTTAATTCATTATTTTCGGCATCAGTCGCGGTCGCTTGCAAGGTTACCGTTGTACCTAAATGTACTAATTGCTTGGCAATGGGAGCCAGTTGAGGTGGCGTATTACCAACCACCAGGGTAACCGTTTGACGAGCAGTGAGTCCTCCCGTATCCGTTACTATCACGGTAGTGGTGAAAATACCTGGCTGAGTGGGTAACCAGGTAAATTGTCCCGTTGTGGGATTAATCGTCGCACCCGGTGGCTCATCTTGTAGACTAAAGAAAAGCATTTTATCCTCCGCATCAGTCGCACTCGCCATGAAAGTCATCGACTGACCTAAAGCAGTGGTTTGAGTAGCAATAGAATTAAGCACTGGTGGGCTATTACCAACAATAACAGTGATTTCTTCACTGTCACTCAGTTTGTCAGGATTCACACCATCATCCGTTACCACCACGGTAAAAGTAAACGGACCCGCTTGAGAAGGTTTCCAAGTGAACTGACCCGTGGCCGAATCAATAAATGCGTCTGGCGGTGCCTCGAACAAACTAAATTTAAGTTGATTGGGTGGGATATCTGGATCAGTTGCACTGGCCGTAAAGGTTAAGAGGTCACCTAACTTAACCGTTTGATTACCAATTGATTTTAGTACCGGTGCATCATTAATGCTACCTACATTAATAATGACAGTTGCCGGTTCGTCACCAAGTCCAGTATCATCATTAGTAAGCGCTGCTTGTACTTGAAATTGACCATTATCAGTTGCAGTCGGGGTGAATTTAAGACCCGCTTCACCCTGTTCGACGCTAATAAATTCACCGGCTTGAATAGGAGTAGTACCATCATGCTGAAATAATAAACCATTTTTGATAGCGGTTATTTTAAAATAAACCACTTCTTGGCCATCATCAGGATGACGAGAAATAGTCAAACCGGTTGTCGTTTGTACACCTTCATCGGTACTGGCTTGAGTAACTTGAGGTGTATCCGCAACGGGCTTAATCTTAATCTTGAGCGTATCCGTGGTGCTTTTAATCCCACCCGCACCCGTATACCCTTGATCATCCGTCACAATTTGAATGCTCACCTCACCATAATAATTCGGTAAGGGTGTTAATTGCATTCCATTTAGGACCGAGTTAACACTCAATAAATTACCCGTAAATGTCATACTGACATCCGCCATACCATCGCCTTCACTGAAATGCAAACCGGCGGTACCATTTAAAGTGAGAGTACCTTCAGTAGCTGTCAAAGTCACTTTAGTAGTCTGATTGCCGGCATCTTCATCGCTGATCGAAATGAGATTATTATGTGTCGTGGCAAACACCAGCGTTTGGTCTTCATCTAGGCTGAGTACCTGACTAGGTAGATGGTTAACCGGGGCTTGATTAGAATGAATACCAAATACTTGAATACGATTATTTTTATAGTCAGTTATATAAACATTACCGCCACTATCAACAGCAATATCAGCCGGTTCACTAAATTGTCCGGCTTGTTCACCCAAGCTACCCCATTTAGTTAGAAAATTCCCTTCTGAATCAAATTGCTGAATACGATTATCTTGAGCATCGGTAACATAAACATGGCTCTGATTGTCAATACTGATACCATAAGGTTGATGGAATTCACCATCTTTAGGACTTAATGACGGTGCCGCAGCTTTACCCCATTGTAATAGAAACTCCCCGGCTGAGTTAAATTTTTGGATGCGTTTATTATTGGTGTCGACGACATAGATATTATCGTTTTCATCAATAGCTATACTTCGAGGAAGATTAAATTGGCCGGATTGTGAGCCAAATTCACCCCAGGTTTTAATAAAATTACCCTGATTATTAAATTTCTGCACACGGTGATTATTCCAATCAACCACATAAATATTGCCACCACTGTCAATAGCAACACCACGGGGTTCATTCAATTCACCGGGATCTTGACCAAATTCCCCCCAAGTGTTGATAAAATCGCCTTCGCTATTTAATTTTTGAATACGGTGATTGCCTCTATCAGCCACATAAAGAAAGCCAGCTTTATCAATGGCTATCCCCGCCGGATTATGAAATTTATCGCTTCCAGTACCCACACTCCCATATTGATTTAGAAATGAACCTAATTGAGCAAATTTCTGGAGACGATTATTATTATAATCAGTAATATAAACATCTTGCTTCTCATCAATGGCTATACCATATGGATTCTTAAATTGACTTTCCCCGGTACCCGCAGTACCCCACTGAGATTGAAATACTGGCGGCAACGGCATCCACTTTTGGATACGATGATTTTCAGTATCAGCAACATAGACAATCCCCGCTGTGTTTATAGCAATACCACGCGCCAAATTCCATTGACCTTCTCCTACTCCCACCGCACCCCATTGGGTAAGAAATTGACCGTCACTATCAAACTTTTGAATACGGTGATTGTCCGTATCCATAACATAAACGTAACCGAAGTTATCAACCACTATGCTTTGTGGATACTGGAATTGGCCAGCTGCTAAACCCGGTTCCCCCCACATTTTGAGGAAATTTCCTTGAAAATTAAATTTTTGCAGCCGATGGTTACCAAAATCGACCACATAAACGTATTCTTGATTATTATCAATAGCTATCCCTTTCGGTTCTTGAAATTGTCCCGTTTCACTGCCTTGGTTACCCCATTGTAGCAGCAAATTACCCTCACTATCAATTTTTTGGACACGATGGTTTTGACTATCTGTGATATAAATGCTACCGGTTTTATCAATAGCTACGCTGCTAGGTTGGTTAAATTGAATATCTCCCGTTCCTGGCGTACCCCACATCTGAATAAATTGGCCATCACTATCAAATAATTGGAAACGATGGTTTTGACTATCCACAACATAAACATAATTATTGCTACCAATTGCAATACCGGTTGGTTGATTAAATTGCCCTTGATTCGAGCCGAATGTTCCCCATTGGGTAATAAATTCCCCGTTAGAATCAAATTTTTGCACCCGGTGATTCAAACTATCTGTCACGTAAATGTGGCCAAGGCTATCTATCGCTAAGCTAGCTGGTTCCTGAAATTGGCTTGGCTCAGTACCCTTCATTCCCCAAGTTAAGTCAAAAACTAAAGGCACTTTAGGGGTGGTAGCCAATAAAGTGCAAGAAAATAAAATCAGTACATTAAATAAATAAAAAAGAAAGATTTTTTTTAGCATGATAAAACTCCTACTGAATAAAACCGTACCTCATCAACAATCACTTGGATTGATTTGAATTCAACCCTGATTTCTTTAAGTAAACAACTCCATTGCTGTTTAAGTGTTAATTGGCAATTAATAATTGTTATCGTCGTTTTAAATAATTCACAGTTATGAGTAATTATTAGTTAGTTTTATCACTCGCTGAAAATACGATAAACTGGTTTTAGTTTTAAATAAGTTATTATCAAAATCATTCTGAACTTAAATTAAACCGCTAATCTATTTTGTTATCCTTACCAGAATTAAACATTATTAATTAATGTCGTTAATTGTATTAGTTAGTAGATAAAATCTAATAATGACTTATTGCGAAATACTTTTAAGTGCAATCGGGGTTTTTTTGATTTGAAAAAGTTTTATATAATACATTTATATTATACTCTGTTACTTAAAATAAGGTATCTATTAAATAGAAAATGACTAAATTCGTTATGCCTTCACTTTCAATAAATGAGTATTAAGCATAGTTTTTAATCATTATTATGGTAATAAAAACAACGGTTCGGAATTTAAAATAACTAATTGACTGTTTGACTTAATTTGGATAAAAATCCACTATGTTTAAGATCTGTTCTCGATTAAAAACTACCCCCCCTAAATATCGTGAATTAACCGTTGCTGCTGTATTGTTAGGTATTATCCAAGGTATTATTCTTAATGTTGCTTTCGCTTATAGTGCGCTTAAATTAGGATTTTCTGCTGGTGGTGGGACAATTGCAGCTATTATTGGCTACGTTTTTTTATGTCGGTTACGCAAGGGAACCATTGTTGAAAATAATATTAACCAAACCATTGCTTCTGGTATTAATTCGACTGGAACCGGAGTTGTATTTGTTTTACCCGCATTATTCTTACTCCATACTCAACAATCCAATTATTTAACCCTATCAATATGGCCATTATTATTAGCCGGTATCGCGGGTGCCATTTTGGGTGTCATCTTGATTATTCCTTTACGTCGGCAACTCATTGAATTGGATCGTCTGCGTTTTCCCACCGGTATTGCAATAGCGACGATTATTCGCTCAGATATCACCACTGGTATAGATAAAGCCAAACTATTAGCGATAGGATTCATCATCAGTGCGGTATGGAAATTACTGATGACTTTGGGGTGGTTTGATAAAGCGGGTTTATTAGAAGATGAACAACTCAATTTAAGTTTTGGTTGGTTACCCTTGTATTTATCCCCCGCTCTTTATCTTTCACCTATGAATTTTGCATCGGGATTATTAGCTGGACGAGCTGGTCTACCTTTTTTTTGGGGTGGATTATTAGCTTGGTGGCTTATTTCGCCCTTTGCAGTCGGGGTTGGCTGGACACCCAGTGAATTGACTGGTGAACAGTTAGTTGATTTTATCTATGATAATATGTTACGTCCTTTGGGAATTGGAATTCTCATTGGATCAGCTTTGATGGAATTATTAGTTAATTTCACTGCTATCAAAAGTGCCTTTCATACCTTGATTTCTGCTACTTATACCACTCACCATGCGCTATTTAGCAATGAGGAAATTCCATTATGGTTACTTTTTCTTGTAGGTGGTACAGCAATTATACTTTTCTTTTTAGCCATTTGGAACATCCCAGGTGTTTTTTGGAGTAAAGCCGTTTTAGTAGCCATTATAGGTACCTTGTGGATGGCTTTAGCCGGACTTATCATTGCTCAAACCACTGGTTTAACTGATATCTCACCTTTATCTGGTATTTCTTTAATTTCAGTAACGGTGATGATGTTACTGATGGATGGCAATGTCACCGTAACTTTATTAGTTGCTATTGCAGTGGCGGTAGCCGTTAGCCAAAGTGCCGATATGATGCAAGATCTTAAAACGGGCTTTTTAGTGGGTAGTTATCCGATTAAACAACAAATTATTCAATTTAGCTTTTCTTGGTTGGGCGTATTTATCGCCTTCGTGGTCATTTACCTATTGTGGAGCAGTGGTACTGGGGGACAAAATGGTTTTGGTACCGGTTCAGCACTACCAGCACCTCAAGCGACTGTTTTAAAAAGTATTGTCGAATCTGTTCAAACGAATACTGTACCGACAGATAAATTTATCTTGGGTGGGATTGTGGGTATTTTATTAGGTGCTGCACCAGTAATGGGATTAGGTATTTTAATGGGATTAGCGATGTATCTACCCTTCCCAATTACCTTGGGTTATGGATTAGGTTGCTTTATTCAGATGCTCATCGTTCAAAAAAAAGGTTATATCTTTTCTGAAAATAAACTCGTTCCATTGGCAGCAGGTTTAATTATTGGCGAAGCACTTGTCGGCGTGGGTTATTCAATCTATGAAATTATGCATTCGAGTCATGGAGGTTAATAATCAATATCATGCACATGGTAGGGTTATCTATATTTACAGTGGGTATCATTGTTGCGCTCATTAGTGCTGCTAAATTACCGCTATCCTCTCAAACCTGGTCAGATCAACTGGTTATTTACGTTTTTGCTATCTTTTTCGCCTTGTTTGGATTATGGTTATTACGACGTATTCCAGTTACTTCTAATCATCAACCGACTGTTACCATCCCACCAACAATATGCATCAGTATAGAATTACTACAACAACTGCTGAGTGAAATGCCTAATCTAAAGCGTGATATCGAACAGTCAGACCGAATTGCCACTCTAAACAGGGTACAAAATTTGCTTGATCAAACTATTATGCCGTTTACCACACAACAGCAAGAAATCTTTCAACAATTCGGCCGATCTCAAGGTATAAAGATAATTATGATAGTCGCACTCGGTGAACGCTTACTGAACCGAATTTGGTCAGCTGCCTGTGACGGTCATTTCAAGGAAGCCGCCCATAGTTATCTAAAAGCCTTAGCGGCTTTTGAGGAAGCATTAATACTTTTACAACCTCATCAAAAATGAATTAACCCAATCAGGTAATCAATAAGATTATCCTCTCAACTATAATAGGTACTCGAGATTTTATGCACACCAATACCATAACGATACAAGAAGGCGATGGTTATCAAGAATTAAAAACTAAAACCAGTATAGGAGAAATATTAACCATAGCTAGTTCTTTTGAATACAATGCTTTTATTTTTTACAATTCACTCCAAGAAAAAGTCAGTGTACCGTTACGTTCTTTAGTAAAAGAATTGGCAAAAGAAGAACAAAACCACTACGAATTATTCCAAGCTTTAAGTCAACATCCTTATGTCCAAGAGCAAATTACTAAACTAGTCTCCATACCACCTTCTACTGACCGCTTTAGTTATTATATTCAGACGCCGGCTTTAAATGAATTTCTAGATGATCAAGCTATTCTTCAATATGCCATGGGGCGCGAACAAGCGGCGATGGAGCAATATTCCTCCTTAGCAAAAGAAGTATTCGCCGGACCAATTCAAGATTTATTTTATTATCTTGCTCATGAAGAACAGCAACATAAAATAGAATTGGAAAAACGTTATTCAGAACTACTTAAAAAAAAATAGGTAGAAGAGGTAAATAAGTCTGTATACCACCCTGAAGGGTGAAATTCAGATCAACTTCTTAGGATTTAAGCTATGACATTTTCTTTACAGCTCAACCAGGCTTGGCAAGAACAATTAGCATCGGAATTTGAACAACCTTATTTCAAAAAATTAGTTACTTTTCTTGAACAAGAAATAATCACTCAAACAATTTATCCCTCTCCACATCATTTGATTTTCAATGCCTTTGAACAATGTCATCCAAAAGAAGTCAAAGTGGTTATCATTGGACAAGATCCTTATCATGGCGCTGGACAAGCCAATGGTCTCTGTTTTGCTGTTAATGATGGCGTGAAAATACCACCCTCTTTAAAAAATATCTTTAAGGAAATTCAAGCTGATTTAGGCATAGCCATTCCTCAATCAGGTAATTTAGAACGTTGGGCAAAACAGGGAGTATTATTACTAAATACCATTTTAACAGTTCGTGCCAATCAACCGGCTTCGCATCGTCGCCAAGGATGGGAACAATTTACTGATGCTGTTATCCGTCTTATTTCAGCAAAACCAGAACCCATTGTTTTTTTATTATGGGGAAAAGATGCGCAACAAAAGGGCAAAATGGTTGATGATAACAAACATTATCTCTTGCAATCTGCTCATCCTTCTCCGTTATCTTGTAAAAATTTCTTTGGAAATCAACATTTCAGTAAAACTAATCGCTACCTACAACAACACGGCAAAAAGCTAATTAATTGGTAAAAACAGTTATATCAACTTAACTATTTTATAAGGTATTTCAATGAGATGAACTTGAGTTCGTGGAAGGGGAAGGTACAATCATTCAAGCAAAACATTTATGCCCTTTATTTAGCAACTCAAGATCCCAGGGTTCCATTATTAGCCAAGATTATTATCAGTTTGGTTGTAGCCTATGTGTTAAGCCCGATCGATTTCATTCCAGATTTTATTCCTATCATTGGATATCTAGATGATCTCTTGTTAGTGCCAATAGGAATTTGGTTAGCTATACGGCTAATTCCTTTAACTGTATGGAAAGAATGCCAAACGCAGGCAGCAAAGAATTCGATTAAGTTAAGAGGTAGCTCAGTGGTTGGTGCGATAATTATAACGTTATGGCTATTAATCGCTGTGGTAGTTGGCGTGTGGATTAGCTATTGAATCAGCTCGTAGCCCGCATGAAACGAAGTAAAATACCGAATCGGGATAGCAAATCCGTACTGATCAGCCTAAAAAATAGCGAATAAGAACCATCGACATTACTCAGAAAATTTGTTAAATTTATGATTGTAAATGAGAAGGTAATGCTGAGCAGCTCGCTCGCTAAGTTATCCATTTATCAATTGAGCAGATCAATTATAGTACCAAGTACCTGAACTAATTCATAACCGCCGGTTGCTCCCCAGATCTGAGAGAAATGACTTTATGACCTCCATTTCAGCAAAATCCAGTGTTAAATTATCCACCTCAGATTGGCATAAAATTTTAGTGGAGTGGAATGATACTGAGACAGATTATCCCAAAACAAATGTATTCACCAACTGTTTGAAGAACAAGTAGAGCAATTACCTAGTGCCATCGCGGTGGTGTTTGAAGATCAACAATTGACTTACTCTGAATTAAACTATCGCGCTAATCAATTGGCACATTATTTACAATCGATCGGTGTTGCTCCAGAAGTGTTGGTGGGTATTTGTGTCGAACGTTCTGTGGAGATGATTATAGGCTTATTAGGGATTCTTAAAGCGGGTGGCGCCTATGTGCCATTGGATCCCAATTATCCTAAAGAACGCCTTGTCATGATGTTAGCCGATTCACAGGCAGCGGTTTTGTTGACTCAGGAAAAATTAGTCACTCGATTACCAGAAATTACCATACCCATGGTGAAGTTAGATACCGATGGTGAATTGATAGCACAACAACATCAAGCAAATCCTATTAATAACAATAATCCGCAAGATTTAGCTTGTGTTATTTACACTTCGGGTTCTACTGGAAAACCAAAGGGAGTTGCCATTCTTCACCAAGCTATCAATCGTTTAGTTAACCAGACTAACTATATCGATATTAGCGCAACTGACGTGATGGCTCAGGTTTCAAATTTCTCCTTTGATGCAGCCACGTTTGAAATTTGGGGAGCACTACTTCACGGTGCTAAATTGGTTATTCTTACTAAGAATATTGTTCTTTCTCCCCAAGATTTTGTCACGCAACTTCGCGAACAAGGTATTAGTTTATTATTGTTGACAACGGCCTTATTCAATGAATTAGCGCAAGCCATTCCCTCTGCTTTTGCTTCCTTGCGCTGCCTTTTTTTTGGAGGCGAAGCAGCCAATCCCATTTGGGTTAGACAAGTACTTAACCAAGATCCGCCACAACAATTAGTACATCTTTATGGACCAGCCGAAACGACAACCGTTGCAACTTGGTATTTAGTCAAAGCAGTGCCAGAAGACGCCACGACAGTTCCGATTGGTCGTCCTATCTCTAACACCCAATGTTATGTACTTGATGAGCAATTACAACCCCTACCTATCGGTTCAGTCGGAGAATTGTATATTGGTGGTGATGGTTTAGCTCGAGGTTATTTGCATCAGCCGGATTTAACCCATGAGCGCTTTATCACCGTTTCTTTCGGTGACATGGGTGATAACCGCTTGTATAAAACCGGTGATTTAGTTCGCTACTTACCCGACGGTAATCTTGAATTTTTAGGACGCTTTGACAATCAAGTCAAAATTCGTGGCTTTCGCATTGAACCCGATGAAATTGAAACGGTATTAGCTCGACATCCCAACGTGCAACAGGCTGTCATTATCGTTAATGAAATTGAGCCCGGCGATAAACGTTTGGTTGCTTATATCATTTCCTCTCAGCAACCAACGCCAAGTGAACTCTATCACTTTCTTAAAACACAATTACCTGACTACATGATACCGTCAGCTTTTATTCAATTAGAAAGATTACCACTAACGCCTAATGGTAAAATCGACCGTCAAGCTTTGCCTCTACCGGATTTTTCCCAAAGCTATCACGCCGAAAATTATGTTGCGCCTCAAACTACTACTGAAACTTCACTGGTAACCATTTGGTCCCAAGTTCTAAAACGAGAACCTATCGGTATTCAGGATAATTTTTTTGAATTGGGTGGACATTCACTGTTAGCAACTCAAGTTATTTCCAGAGTTCGCGAGACTTTTAAAATTGACTTATCGCTAGCTGATTTATTTGATAACCCAACCCTAGCCAACTTAGCTCAATCAATAGATTCTTTGCTTCAATCCACTTCATTAGAAACGCTAGCAGTACAAACAAGTAAAGTAAAAGCCAATACTTACAGCTTATCAATTAGTCAACAAAGTTTTTGGTTATTTGAACAACTTCATCCGCAGACGCCAACTTATCATGTTCCTTTCGCATTTAAACTGATCGGTACGTTAGATATCTCTGCTTTAGAGCGCGCTTTAAGCGAAATAGTATGCCGTCATACCACCTTGAGGACCACTTTTGAGTTAGATGATAATAACGTTCCCATTCAACGAATTATTCCACCTTATTCAGTGACAGTTAACGTCCAAGAGCGAAAAATGACATCAGCTGATGAAGTTAAACAATCGTTAACCGCAGCAATTCATCAACCTTTTGATTTAAGAAAGGAACCTTTATTAAGGGTTACCCTCTGGCTAACCGGGAAACCAGAACAAATTTTACTGCTGCTTTTCCACCATTAATTACAGATGGTTGGTCAATTGGTTTATTTATAAAAGAATTAAGCGAATTGTATACAGTCTGTTTAGCCAACGCCGTTTTACCAACGGATTCTTATTATCAATATGTTGATTTTTGCCGCTGGCAAGCACAATGGTTAGCGACTCCATTAGCAGATACCCAACTCGCTTATTGGCAAACGCAATTAGCAGCGCCTTTGCCCGTGCTCGAATTACCAACTGATTATCCGCGTCCACCGATACAAACTTATCGTGGTGCACGGCAAGTCATCGTCATTGCACCCGCTCTCACCCTGGCTTTGCGACAATTAAGTCATCAACAGGGTGTGACTTTGTTTATGACGTTATTAGCGGCTTTTAAAACTTTACTGTATCGTTATACGGGACAAACAGATATATTAGTCGGTACTGCCATTGCTAATCGACAACGACTGGAATGGGAACAAGTATTGGGACTGTTTATCAATACTTTAATCTTACGGACGCAACCCACCGGATCAACTGCTTTTACTACGTTTTTACACCAGGTTCATGATGTTGCCTTAGCCGCTTACCAACATCAAGATTTATCTTTTCAAATCTTAGTTGATAAAATTCATCCGGATCGCGATCTCAGTCACAATCCTTTATTCCAAACCTTTTTCTTATTGCAAAATTTCGATTTTCCCAATTTAGAATTAGCTGGGCTAACTACCACGCCTATTGCTATTAACACCGGTACTTCTAAGTTTGATTTAACTTTAGAATTGTACGAAAAGGCGGAGCATTTAGAAGGTTGGTTTGAATACAATGTTGATTTGTTCAATGCGAGTACGATTCAACGTTTAGAGGGACATCTGCAAACTTTACTAACCGATATGGTTGCTCATCCAGAAAAGTCTTTGTCTCGCTTGCGAATTCTGACTGAGGCGGAGCGAAATCAATTAGTACACCCACCCAAGCTAGTTCGCCCAATAAATCCCTTTACCGAATTTACTCAGGCTGAGATTGAACAATCGATTCCGGCACGATTTGCTCAACAAGTTAAAAAATATCCTCATCATATTGCTGTTAAAACCCCACATACTCAGTTGACCTATACACAATTACACGCACAAGCGAATCAAGTTGCGCAGGCACTATTACCAATGGTCAATGGAGAACAATCTAACGTTGGCTTGTTGTTTGAGCATGATGCGCCCATGATTGTAGCGATAATGGGTGTATTAACAGCGGGTTTAACTTATGTCCCATTATCGCCGGATTTACCTTTTCAACGATTGGTTTACATTTTACAAGACTCGCAAGCTCGGGTTTTATTAACACATAATCTACATTTCGTTTTAGCACAGAATTTAACTTCAGCCACCAGAAAATTGATTAATATTGATAACCTCAAAGTCAACTCCGGAACTAAACTACCAGCAGTCATTTCTCCCGATACCTTGGCTTATCTTTTATATACTTCCGGAACGACTGGACAACCTAAAGGGGTTATCCAAAATCATCGTAACGTATTACATTTTATCAGAAACTATACTAATAACTTACATATCAATGCGAATGATCGGTTAAGTTTGTTGTCATCTTATAGTTTTGATGCTGCCGTTATGGACATTTTTGCGGCTTTATTGAATGGTGCCACACTTTGTCCTATCAATTTAAAAGAGGATTATCAAGCGTACTCACTCAAAAACTTAATTCAAGAACAAGGTATAACGATTTATCATTCAACGCCAACGGTTTATCGGCATTTTATCAGTACCTTAACTACCAGCGATCGATTCCCCAAGCTACGCTTAATTGTCATGGGTGGAGAAGAAGTTTACCAAGCCGATTTTGCCGCTTACCAACAATATTTCTCCAATCATTGTCTATTTGTTAATGGCTTAGGGCCGAGTGAATCGACTGTTACTTTACAATGTCTTCTCAATAAGCAAAGTTCCAATCCACAACCAACGGTTCCAGTGGGTTACCCTGTTGAGAAAACTGAGATTATTTTGCTCAATGAGCAGGGTGAAGAAACTGAACTTTATGGTGAAATAGCTATCAAAAGCGACTATATTGCACTGGGCTATTGGCAACAACCCGATTTGACTCCAGTTGCATTTCCATCGGATCCAAACCAACATCGTTACTACCGCACCGGTGATTTAGGTCGTTTTAGATTAGATGGTAGTATTGAATTTAGTGGCAGAAAAGATTATCAGGTAAAATTAAGAGGTTATCGTATTGAATTGAGTGAAATTGAAGCCATTTTACAACAACATCCCACTGTACAAAAAAGTACCGCAATGATTCGTGAAGATCAACCTGGCTTAAAACAACTGGTTGCTTATGTTGTCCCACCGCCTCAAGAATTAGTTATTCCAACTGGTCATGAATTCCGTCAATTCTTAAAAGAAAAACTGCCTGATTACATGGTACCTTCTGCCATCATGATATTAAATACCATTCCTTTATTACCCAATGGTAAAGTGAATTATCGTCAACTCCCCATTCCGGTACCAGAATCAATTACTTTTGTAGCCCCACGCAGTGATTTAGAACAGCGACTCACGTCAATTTGGGAAAAAATACTGGGAATTTCTACTATCAGTGTACATGATAATTTTTTTAATCTTGGTGGACACTCCCTATTAGCCGTTGCCTTAGTTAATCAAATTGAGAAACAATTTGGTAAACGTCTCCCTTTAATCAACTTATTTCAAGCACCAACGATTGCACAACAAGCTCAATTATTACAAGAACAATCCGCGTCTCGTGCTTGGACTATATTAGAAACAATTCAACCATTAGGAACTCGTCCCATTTTGTTTTTCTTGTGTCCAAGTCACTATGTACGTAATTTAAGTCAAGTACTGGGTACAGATCAACCCGTCTATCGTTTAGAAATTCTTGGGTTACAATCATCACATCCACAAATATTTTCCTTAGATATAGTGACTAAACGATTTATTCAAGAAATCCAATCCATTCAACCACAAGGACCTTATTATATTTTTGGTTTTTGTGGGCTAGCCAAAATGGCTATTGAATTAGCAAGACAACTCCAAGAACAGGGACACTCAATAGCATTTTTAGGACTAATTCAAGCAATTCCTTATTATCCACGTTGGTCTTTTTCCCAACATTGGTATAAATTATTGGAAACGGGGCCAAGTTATCTATGGCGAAAACTAAAAATAAAACTCCGCTCCAAAAAAAATCGTCTAACTAACTTATATTTAAGAAAAATATCCTATAGAAAAGCGCAAGAAAATTTATCTCCTCAGTTAGAATATACGCGGTTTGTTAATTCTTTTATATATACCTTAAACAACTATGCTATGCCGCCTTATCGTGGCGATATGGTCTTGTTTCATTTAAGCGAATGGTGTGCTAAGAATGCGATAGAACTGGAATTAGCCCGCCAAATGGCTGCTGGTCAAATAGAAATTTGTGAAATCCCAGCAAAAATCCATGATAGACTCTGTATAACACCTCAGGTAGAGGTATTGGGAAAACAATTACAACAGTATTTAGAACAACACGTTATAACTTGAATTCGATAAAAATTTCAAGCAGCTAAAATTAAATACCCCATAGCTATTTACTTCAATTAATATGCTACATTTCTCAACGCCTGATGTTTACTATGCTTCAATAACATTAAGTTAGTGGTCGGGTGCATCCTAATGCATTTTGGTTTAACTCGGTTAAGAGTTACTCGTAATTGATAATGGTTTTTTAATAGGCAATCTGTGTTAATCATTAAAGAATAACAATTAGTTGATAACTGTTAAGCTGAGATCAATTTTTATTGGATTTTTTTATAAAAATCATTAAAATTAAAAATGGAGTCATAATTATTTTAAATTATGCTAGACTCTTGCCTCCTTTATTAATCTTCTCAAACGAAGGAAAAGACTATGCAAGAAGACCTCGTAAAAAAAATACAACAACATCCAAAGTACCTCGAATTAGTCAGGAAACGAAGTGCTTTCGCGTGGGTACTTTCCCTTATTATGTTGGTTATTTATTATACTTTTATTCTATTAATCGCTTTTAATCCCGCTTGGTTGGGTAAACCGGTTAGCGAAGGAATGATAACCAGTATTGGCATTCCTATTGGTATGCTTATCATTATATTAGCGTTCATCTTAACTGGTATTTATGTACAACGGGCTAACACCGAATTTGACGAGTTAACTAAGCAAATCAGAAAGGATGTGAAATAATGCGTAATTTCTTGATTTTCTCTGGATTCAGTTTGGTCATATTCAGTTTGAGTGTATTTGCTGCTGGTCCGCTGGTGACTGGGGAAGTTCAACAACAACCCCTTAATGTTTCTGCCATTGTAATGTTCTTGCTATTTGTATCAGCTACTCTAGGTATTACTTATTGGGCAGCACAGCGTACCAAAACAGCTAAAGATTTTTACACAGCTGGTGGAGGAATTACGGGGTTACAAAATGGATTAGCGATTGCAGGTGATTATATGTCTGCCGCTTCCTTCCTGGGAATTTCTGGATTAGTCTATGCTAAGGGGTATGATGGTTTAATTTATTCTATCGGCTTTTTGGTCGGTTGGCCTATCATTATGTTTCTGATGGCGGAGCAATTACGCAATCTGGGTAAATATACTTTTGCTGACGTGGCTTCTTATCGGCTACAGCAAACACCTATTCGCACCATGGCCGCCTGTGGTACGTTGGTTACCGTATTACTTTATCTGATTGCCCAAATGGTAGGCGCCGGTCAACTGATTGAACTTTTGTTTGGGTTAGACTACTGGATGGCCGTGGTTATTATTGGGATGCTCATGATTTTATATGTCGTGTTTGGTGGAATGTTAGCCACAACTTGGGTACAAATCATCAAAGCGATTTTGCTATTAGGTGGAGCCACTTTTTTAGCTGTGATGGTATTAAGCACTTTTGGATTTAGTTTTGAAGAAATGTTTAATAAAGCTATTGAAGTGCATAAAGATCACGATAAAATTATGGCGCCCGGTAATCTCGTCTCCGATCCGGTTTCCGCTATTTCACTCGGTCTTGGATTAATGTTTGGTACGGCTGGGTTACCGCATATTTTAATGCGTTTCTTTACGGTGGCTAATGCTAAAGAAGCGCGTAAATCAGTATTTTACGCTACGGGTTTTATTGGTTATTTCTACATTCTTACCTTTATTATTGGTTTTGGTGCGATTGTGTTGGTCTCTACCAATCCTGAATACCTGCAAGCGGATGGTTCACTCCGTGGAGGTGGTAACATGCCCGCTATCCATTTATCTCATGCTTTAGGTGGTAATATATTTTTGGGTTTTATTTCTGCTGTAGCCTTTGCCACAATTTTGGCCGTCGTATCGGGGTTGACATTAGCCGGTGCTTCTGCTGTTTCCCACGATTTATATGCCAACGTTTTCAAACGCGGTCAAGTCGATGAATTGCAGGAAATGCGGATTTCTAAGATTGCAACGGTTTTATTAGGTATTTTAGCTATTTATCTGGGCATTCAATTCCAGAAACAAAATGTAGCTTTTATGGTTGGGTTGGCTTTTGCAGTAGCGGCGAGTGCTAATTTCCCCGTATTGATTCTGTCGATCTTCTGGTCTGGATTAACGACTCGTGGCGCGTTACTAGGTGGATTTATTGGTTTGTTCACGGCTATTGGATTAGTTATTATTGGTCCCACGGTATGGGTCGATGTGTTAAAGAATGCCGAACCTATCTTCCCTTATAAATATCCCGCGCTATTCTCGATGGCAGCGGCTTTTCTAAGTACATGGTTTTTCTCTATGCTAGATAATAGTGACTCGGCCATAAAAGAACGGGCTGCATTTGAGGCTCAAGATATTCGTTGTCAGACTGGTATTGGTGCCGAAGGTGCAATAACGCATTGATATTTATAAACTCATCTCGATACGATTATCCATTATCTAGCAACGAGGTTGTAAAGGAATTCACTTTCAACCTCGTTCAGTTAAATTGTATAAATCTAATTGGAGAAATGTTGCTTCGAGATTAAAAATGTTTCTTTTTAAGAAAAAATGATTATGAATATTTTAAGAGTAGTCTGTTAGGAACAATTGAGCTAGTTAAAATAAGAAAAGATAATGATGAAAAAATTGATTTTAAGCTTTGTATTTTTCACGCTGACCGGGAGCAATCCTATTATTGCTAACGACAATGGCGCACGTCAACTGGTCGAGTTTCCACCGATGATGCAGCAACACCTATTAAGCAACATGCGTGACCATCTTTTAGCTATAACTGAAATTCAGCAGGCGTTATCATCTGATGCTTTCGACCAAGCTGCTGAAATCGCAGAGAAGCGAATTGGGATGTCCTCGCTGGCTTCTCATGGTGCTGCTCATATGGCACCTTATATGCCGAAAGAAATGCAGGCAATCGGCACACAAATGCATCGGGCTGCCAGTCAGTTTGCCATTATTGCCCAGGACAGCGCAGTAGACGGAGATATAAAGCGAGCCATTGGTGCGCTATCAAAAATTACTCAACAGTGTGTGGCTTGTCATGCCGCATTCCGTGTTTATTAGCGCCTAATGACGGTAACGCTTAGTGATTATTTGGGAATGAATTAAAACATATTGTTATTATCCACTATTCATTGGTTTGTAGGGAATATCCTACCCATCCGACTGACTAATTCTACCGCCTTGCTCATGATTTCTCCTGGGAAATGGCTGACTAAGCAAGCAGCCCGGATGAAACAAAGTGGAATCAGGGATTTTATTTCTACTGATGACATCCCATAACCCATAAAGTTTCATTCTAGTTTAAATCAGATTTCCGCTATTATTAAGATGTTTGCCGGTTAGTTTAATCGCTTCATAGCAGTAAGGTATAGATTAGCTAAGTTTAGGATTAATGATTTTGACAAACCGGACAATGGGGATTTTTCGCTAATTTCACGGTATACCATTCCATCTTCATGGCATCTAATAACAATAACTTTCCCATCAGCACTTCACCCACTTTCATAATTAATTTCATCGCTTCTAATGCTTGAAGACTACCAATAATACCGACTATTGGTGCAAGTATACCGGTTTGTGTACACGTTTCTGCCGGGATAGCCGGATGGGGATATAAACAATGATAACAAGGACTGTTCGGTAAATCATTACGGAATACCGAAATTTGTCCCTCCATGCGAATTGCAGAACCAGATACCAGCGGTGTTTGCATTTGAACACAAGCCTGATTAATAGCCAAGCGGGTGGGTAAGTTATCACTACAATCTAGTACCACATCAACTTCATCGACCTGGGCAATCAAATTGGTGTCATTCCATTGCTGATAAAGTGGAGTCACCGCAATGAGAGGATTAAGTGCTAATAAGGTATCGCGGGCTGAATCAACTTTGTATCGACCAATATCCGTGGTACGGTGAATAATTTGGCGTTGTAAATTAGATAAATCGACTTTATCAAAATCACTAATGAACAAATGTCCAACACCGGCTGCGGCTAAATACATCGCTGCCGGTGAACCTAAACCACCCATTCCAACAATCAATACTTTAGCTTGAAGCAACCGTTCTTGACCTTCTACACCCACCTGGGGCAATAAAATTTGGCGACTGTAACGTAATAATTGATTATTATCCATTGATTTTCAATCAAAAAAATAGTTTGGAACGAATTTTGTTATGATACGAATTATAGAAAATTATTCTCAATAACGGGGTTGTGCCGGCAATCCACACGAATTTAACAAATAATAAATTTATTATACAGGTAATCTTCTCATGCGTATTAGCGTTTTTGGTTCAGGTTATGTTGGGTTAGTCACTGGAGCTTGTTTTGCCGAAGTGGGTAATCACGTTTGCTGTGTTGATGTTGATGTGCAGAAAGTGGCTGCTTTGCAACAAGGCAATGTACCTATTCATGAACCTGGTTTAGCGGCATTAGTAAAAACTAATTTGGCTATGGGGCGTTTGCAATTTACTACCGATGTGGTTCAAGCCGTTAAACAAAGTGAAATTCAATGTATCGCAGTTGGAACACCACCTGATGAGGATGGTTCAGCTGATTTACAATATGTATTACAAGTGGCTCAAACCATTGGTCAACAGATGACGGATTATAAACTCATTATAGATAAGTCAACTGTTCCGGTGGGTACTGCCGATAAGGTACGAGAAACGGTGCAAGCAGCACTTAATGCGCGTGGTGTTGTATGTCATTTCGATGTCGTTTCTAATCCTGAATTTTTAAAAGAAGGTGCGGCGCTTGAAGATTTTACCAAACCTGACCGCATTGTAATTGGCACCGATAACCCAGACCAAGTTGTCCCTATCATGCGAGAACTCTACACGCCTTTCAATCGTAATCACAATAAACTAATCATAATGGATATTCGTTCTGCTGAGTTAACCAAGTATGCGGCTAATGCTATTTTAGCAACTAAAATTAGTTTTATGAATGAGATTGCGCTGATTGCTGAACAAGTTGGAGCTGATATTGAACAGGTCCGCATTGGGATTGGCTCAGATCCACGTATTGGCTTTCATTTTATTTATCCAGGTTGTGGTTATGGTGGTTCTTGCTTTCCTAAAGATGTACAAGCATTGATATACACTGCTCAACAATTCGGGGTAGATACTCGAATTCTCAAAGCCATTGAAGCGGTTAATCAGCAACAGCCGCAAGTTTTATTTCAAAAAATTAATAACCATTTTCAAGGCCAATTACTCGGTCGGCGTTTTGCGCTGTGGGGTTTAGCTTTTAAACCGGATACAGATGACATGCGTGAAGCACCTAGCCGCAAGTTAATGGCAGCACTATGGGAACAGGGTGCTATCATTCAAGCTTACGATCCGGAAGCAATGCCGGAAACACGGCGTTTATATGGTGAACGAGTTGATTTATTGTTATGTGATACCCCAGAGGCAACACTGCAAAATGCAGATGCTTTGATTATTGTTACCGAATGGAAATTGTTTCGGAGTCCGGATTTTGATCTGATCAAAGCGTATTTAAAATTTCCGGTTATCTTTGATGGACGTAATTTGTATGATCCGCAACGCATGCAAAGTAGAGGTTTTACTTATTATGCCATTGGACGTGGAAAAATTTAACACCAAATTAGAAGTACAACACGTTAGCGCCAAATCCACATTAAGAATGAGTAGTTCGATAATTCAAAACACCGAGGGATAACTTTCGTTTAGCAATAGGAAGCTTACTATACTTTACTTTGGGAAGTAAGTTATCCCCTTCGATGATTCTTACGTTAACAGATGATACGCTGATAGTCCCTACTTCCAAAATTAATATCCTCTTTTGTTTTAGCCAGTATGATTATCGAAAACTGTTCAAAACTTATTTTGGAAATCGAGTGATATCATAGTCTTTACTGAATAAATAAAGTTGATATAAAATAAAAAAGTTAATAATGAACTCCAATTGTATTAACTATGGATTCTTATTGTTCAAGGTAGATGAACTATTCAGGAGAATAAAATGAAAGATAAACAACTACAACGTGGTATATACGAACTTTATGCTAATGATCCTGAAAGAGCAGATCAACTCTTGTGGGGAAGACAGGTTGATCCCATAACTCGAAGAGGGTTTTTGAAAAAAAGCAGCTTGTTAGCTATGTCAGCAATCGTTGGTGCTCATATTCCGTTCGCTGAAAATATGCCCGGTGGACTTATTCCGATGGCGATAGCTGGTACGGCAGATGAACCGTTGACCATACCAGGTAAACCCGGTTTAGTGGTTTTAGAAGATCGACCCATTAATGCGGAAACGCCGGCCCATTTGCTCGATGACGAAATTACCCCAGCTAATCGGCTGTTTGTGAGAAATAATGGCGTGCCACCAACAAATGTCGTACCGGATGAGTGGACCGTAGCAATCGGTGGAGAATCTTGTGAACAGTCAATGACCTTGTCAATAGCTGATTTAAAACGTGATTTCAAGGCCTATACTTATCAGCTCCAACTCGAATGTGGCGGTAATGGCAGAAGTGCTTTTAATCCTCCGGCTAGCGGTAATCAATGGACATTTGGTGCTGTTGGTTGTCCACAATGGACCGGCGTTAGATTAAAAGATGTTTTAGAAAAATGCGGTATTAAGAAAGATGCGGTTTATATTGGTTACTATGGTGCTGATACCCATTTAAGTGGTGATCCCAATAAAATTTCTATTTCTAGAGGTGTTCCGATAGCAAAAGCCTTAGAAGATGAAACCTTGATTGCTTGGGCTATGAATGGAGAAAATATTCCGCAACTGAATGGACATCCTTTAAGACTAGTTTGTGGTGGTTGGGCCGGTTCAACTTCAGGCAAGTGGCTTAAACGAATTGTTATTAGAAATAAAGTGCATGATGGCGAAAAAATGATGGGTGATTCTTACCGGGTACCTTGCGAACCAGTGGCACCCGGTTCAAAAGTTCTGGATGATAAAATGTGTATTATTGAATCGATGCCGGTAAAATCTATCATTACTTATCCTCAAACCGGAATTTCTCATTCGCTGGGTGAAAAATTAGTATTTCGTGGTCATGCCTGGGCTGGAGACTTAGAAGTGAAGGAGCTTTATGTTTCTAACGATTTTGGCGCAACTTGGGTAAAAGCAGAACTAAAATCACCGGTCAATCGTTTTGCTTGGCAACACTGGACAGCAGCAATTAATTTTCCCATGAAAGGATATTATGAAATCTGGGCCAGAGCGGTAGATAGTCAAGGTCATTCCCAACCGATGGTAGTTCCTAATTGGAATCCCAAAGGTTACCTTAACAATGCTTGCCACCGTATTGGGGTAACGGTTGTTTAAGAGAATTTTGTTCAGAACAGCTTTAGCAGCTGTCTTTGGGGTTTTTCAAACCTCAAAGATTTAAAAGATTTAAAAAAAGGAATCCGAATGTTAGTCAACAAACAAGGGTTGTTAGGATTATCGCTATTAAGCCTAATCATGTTGCCGGTGTGGGCAGAAACCGAAAAAATTGATCCCGAAACTAAAATGGTTATTGATGATAACTGGGAGTTAGTGAAAGGTTACTGTACGGGTTGCCATTCGGCTATGAAATTTATCCAACAAAAATTAACCCGGGATAGGTGGCAAGAACTTCTGGTGTGGATGCAAACAGAACAGGGACTAAAAGGCTTGTCTGTTGAAGATGAAGTTAAAGTTCTCGATTATCTTTCTTCTCATTACACGACCGAAGCAGAAAAAAGAAAACAATTAGTTAAACGGCATCACCTTGACGAAGAAACCGGACTAATCATCGCCGATAATTGGGAACTCGTGAAAGGTAACTGTACCGGTTGCCATTCTGCCCGCAAATTTTTACAGCAAAGATTAAGCAGAGAAAGATGGCAAGAAGTGATTCAATGGATGCAAAAAATCAAGGACTTTGGCAATTTGATAGTGATACTAAAAACAAAATACTTGATTATTTGGAGGCTTATTATTCACCTTCCGGTTAATCATGGGGGTTTGGTCAAATTCATTTTGTAGAGATAATATTGTAGGTATAGACCGGTGTGGTGTCTGCTTGAATATTAACTAGTAGACAGTCTTTAACTCTACACCCGCCGATCATTAACGGTTTCAATATCATATTGACTTAATTGGTTATCTGTGTTTACTAATACTATCTCTTCAAGAGTGGTTTGTACAACCATGTAAATGGTTAATTAGAGTTTTCCAACCTAAAACAAGAAATTCACTGATTAAATAGGTTGTTAAATCGTCATGACATTTCCTCTCCAGCTCAAGATAACTGGCTCGAAGTATCTTGATTCTGAGCAGGTTGTGCGATCACAGCCTCATTCTTTACCCCGAACAACCGGCCGATACGATCGTAAAGGAATCCTTGTGTATCCTCGGTAGTCGACAACAACATTGATAAAAACCATTTTGTTACTAGTGCCCTAACCCGAATTAGCTAAACATACCTATAAGTGTACGGAGCTTGGGCTAGCTTGAACCGATATAGCCATGGCAATATTACCCCACAAAAGCTTAAGCCAGTGTGATTTGAGTAAAATTTAGATAAAGATTAGCGTATCCTAATTTTCTAGTTTAAACACTGAGTAATAGCGATGATACTTAGTACGAGAACGAAAAAAATGAAAAAATGAAGTAGAATGATGAGGTAATCAATTAAGATATAAGGTTGCAACAGTAATGGGAAAAAAAACCTTTTTATATGAAAAACATTTACAAACGGGTGCCAAAATTATTGATTTTCATGGTTGGGATCTACCGCTGCATTATGGTTCACAAATTCATGAACACCATCAAGTGCGACGTGATGTTGGCATGTTTGATATTTCACATATGACAGTGCTTGATTTAACTGGGCAACGGGTACAAGAATTTTTACGTTATTTGCTTGCTAATGATATAGCGCGATTAAAAATGCCAGGTAAAGCACTTTATAGTTGCATGTTAAATGAACAAGGTGGTATTCTTGATGACTTAATTGTTTATTATCAAAGTGATAACCAATTTCGTTTGGTCGTGAATGCCGCTACTCGAGATAAAGATCTCAGTTGGATTAATCAACAAGCTGAACCCTTTGCAGTGCAAGTAAAAGAACGTGATGATTTAGCCATGTTAGCTATACAAGGGCCACAAGCGAGAGAACAACTTAAATCCAGGTTACCCGAAAATTTACAATCGACCGTGATGGCACTTGCACCTTTTTATGCTGATTGGAATAATGATGAGGTTTTTGTTGGACGTACGGGTTATACTGGGGAAGATGGTTTTGAAGTTATTTTACCCGAGCAACCGGCAGTCGAAATGTGGGAAGCTTTATTGGCAGCGGGTGTTAAGCCAATTGGGCTTGGGGCACGTGATACTTTGCGTTTGGAAGCGGGGCTGAATTTGTATGGAATGGATATGGACGAAAATTATACACCACTAGAATCCGGCTTAGCTTGGACAGTTGCTTGGTCACCGACTGATAGAAACTTTATTGGTCGCCGTGCTTTAGAGAAACAACGAGAGCAAGGTGAACTCAGAGTGATGGTGGGTTTAATTTTACGTAATCAAGGGGTATTACGCGCACAGCAAACGGTACAGGTTGAAGACGGTGGTATAGGATATATCACTAGTGGAACCTTTTCGCCAACCTTAGGAATCTCAATTGGATTAGCTCGGTTACCAGCCGGTATTTATGAAAAAGTCATGGTGATAATACGTAATAAACCATTGCTTGCCCAAGTCGTTAAACCGCCTTTTGTACGACAGGGTAAAGCGTGTATTGAATTGACTAATTGATATTGAGGGATAAACAGAATGAGTGAACTACCTGAAGACTTAAAATATACTAAAACTCATGAATGGGTTCGTGTTGAAGAGGATGGTACAGTCACCATTGGTATTACTGACCATGCTCAGGAAGCATTAGATGACTTAGTGTTTGTTGAATTGCCAACTTTAGGTCAACTTGTGGCAGCAGAAGAACCGTGTGGTGTGATTGAATCCGTTAAAGCCGCTGCCGATATTTTTAGTCCGATTTCAGGCGAAATCATTGCTTGTAATGATAAGTTAGTTAATGAACCCGAATTAATTAATAGTAGTCCTTATGAGGATGGTTGGTTATTTAAACTTAAACCGGATGGAGATAGCCAGCTAATAGAATTATTGACAGCTGAAGAATATACTGAAATTCTTGAAACTGAGAGTTAATACTTTAGCGCACGGAGTTTAGAACTTCTAGCTGGTTTGCCAGAACTCTGTGCGTCAAATGAGATACTTGGTTATGGTAATAACTATTTTCTATTCACTTAGCCAACACACCTTTAGCTAATAATCTAACTATGCCTTATATTCCACATACTGCTGATGATATCACTGCTATGCTTGCTACAATTGGCATTGGCAGTATTGAAAATTTATTTGATGAAATTCCTCACTCGTTACGTTGCGGTTATTTAGAGAAAATTCCCACTGCCTTAACCGAAATGGAAGTAGCCCAATTGATGCGACAACGTGCTGATCAAAATAAGGGGGGAATTTGCTTTATTGGTGCTGGTGCTTATGAACATTACATTCCCGCTGCCGTTTGGGAAATAACGACTCGTGGTGAATTTTATTCTGCTTATACGCCTTATCAAGCGGAAGCTAGCCAAGGCACGTTACAAGTGTTATATGAATTTCAAACGATGATGGCCAATTTAACCGCCATGGCTGTTTCCAATGCGTCATTATATGATGGCGCTTCTGCTTTAGCCGAAGCGGTGTTAATGGCAGTACGTCTTAATAAAAATAAATCGAGACGGATTTTAATGCCAATGACGGTCTCCCCAGTTTATCGTCAGGTAGTCCATACTATCGTTAAAAATCAATCTATTAGCTTAATAGATATTCCGTTTGACCCAGACAGTGGTACGATAAATCTTAAGCAGTTAACGGATTATACTAATGAACCGAGTGCCGCTTTAGTTATTCCTCAACCGAACTTTTTTGGTCATTTAGAAGCAGTCGATGAATTAACTCACTGGGCGCAGGTACAAGGAATGTTAGTTATTGCACTAATTAATCCTATCGCCTTGGCGGTACTTTCACCACCTGGAGAATGGGGAACTCATGGTGCAGATATCGCTTGTGGAGAAGGACAACCCTTAGGGATTCCACTGGCTGCGGGCGGCCCCTATTTTGGCTTGATGTGTTGTAAAAAAAATTATGTTCGACAAATGCCCGGCCGGATTGTTGGACGTACTGTTGATCGACAAGGTAAAACTGGTTATACCTTAACCCTACAAGCACGTGAACAACATATTCGTCGCTCCAAAGCGACTTCTAATATTTGCACTAATCAAGGTTTAATGGTAACAGCAGCCACTATTCACACAGCTTTACTCGGTACAAAGGGTTTAGAAAAGGTGGCTTCAACTTGTCATGCCAATCTCATGGAGTTGGTTAAACAATTAACGCTTATCCCCGGCGTTAAGCGAATTTTTCCAGGTACTTGTTTTCATGAAACCGTATTGCAACTGAACCAACCGGTCAATAAAGTACTCAGAAAATTAGCCGATTATCCTATTTTAGGTGGATATGATCTCACTCAGCTTTATCCTCAATTGGGTAATAGTTTATTAGTTTGTGCTACTGAAATGCGTACCTCAGCAGATATTAATCATTACGCTGAGCAATTACGAAAAATTATGACCACTTAAGACATTTTCCCCTTAACTTTGTTAATATTATTATTATGATTCAACTGGTTACTATTTAAAGTAACTCATTTAAATAACTATTCACCCTATCTTCATGGGGTGGGCAAAATGCCTTTGCCCAACAGAGATTTTAGCCCCGATGAACGCCATGATATTCGACTTTGGGAGATAGATTTTTCTAATCAGATAGTCGTTCACTTAAGTCGAATAGAGAGGTGTTAGGTTTATTTATTCATCCTACCGAGGCAATAAAATTATTTAAATTTATTGATTTGTTCAATAATTTGGGCTGGTGTATAAGGTTTTTGTACAAATCCTTTACCCCCGGTCATTTCAGCCCACATTCGATCAGCCCGTTGACCTTTACAAGTCACAAAAACCACCGGGATATCTTTAGTGACTTCGTTATGAGTCAATTCTCGGCAGGCTTGGTAACCATCCATTTTATGCATTACGACATCCATGAAGATCAAATCTGGATGTTCAGCCGTGGCTTTTTCTATCGCTTCTTGACCTGATGTGGCTGTAATCACTTTATATCCGGCTTCGGCAATAATATTTTGAATATTAGTTAAATCAACTCTTGAATCATCAACAGCTAGGATTTTATTGATAGTCATTGTTGAAAACTCCTATTTAATTAAAGGTGTTGAGTGAACGAGGTTTAATCTCATTAATTCTCTATAAAATCTTATCCCCGATAAATTTTACTCTACTTTGGTTAAATTCGCCCAGATTAACTCGATTGCTAGAAAAACATAGCTACTTTAAAAATCAATTTCATACTCAGTAGCCCCCAAGAAGATCTCCATTCCATCGGGTGAGAATTCCTTTCCACTACGCTAGTCGGCAAGGATTACCCACTACCATTTATTCTTGAGCGCAATTTAATCTAATAATAGATTAATTATTATATCAGTTAGTTAAATTAACATCTTAGTAAATCAATTTAAGTCAATATGTTAACCTATTCATTTATTAGTCACAACCAAGTTACACCGTATAAACAACTATAATCATCCTATTTTAGCCACATAATAATCACTTGGAGGGGGTTACGTTGCCAAATTTGACCTTGTTTATTCAGCGCTATTATCTCCGTGGTACCACCAAAATTCACAGCAATGGGTAGAGACATGACTTTCTCCCTGAAATTAATAGACTCTTCTCAGTAGATGAGATTTTTTTATTAAAAGTCTTGGCAAATAGTAAAATTATGTCTATTATTAACTAACATATCTACGATACTGGACTTAAATTTTATTCATGAAGGACTCCAATCACTTTCGCAACCAATCGCGCAAGCCTCATGCCTTTAATGGACAAGTGAGGGGGTGTCTTTCAGTCTTGGGTTTCCCACTTTCTTATTGGCAGCTACTCCGACTGCTGCTGCCCTAGCGGGCAGTAGATAGCATACTCTCATCGCGTTAGCGAAAGCGAATAACGCCACTTCAATTTTGGTAATCTCTTTAGTAAATTACTTTGCCCACTCAGGGTAGCGGAGCCATTATTATGACTGATAAACTCATTATTTTTGATACGACTTTACGCGATGGTGAACAAAGTCCTGGTGCTTCCATGACGAAAGAGGAAAAGATTCGTATTGCGAAGGCGTTAGAAAAATTACGTGTCGATGTGATTGAAGCCGGTTTTCCGATTGCCAGTTCTGGTGATTTTGCCGCTGTTCAAGCGGTTGCTAATACAATTAAAGACAGTACTGTTTGTGGATTAGCGCGCGCGCTTGATAAAGATATTGATTGTGCTGCCGAAGCACTCAAAGGTGCCACTTCTGCCCGCATCCATACTTTTATTGCGACTTCACCTGTGCATATGGAAATGAAATTACGCATGTCACCGCAGCGGGTGTTAGAACAAGCGGTACAAGCTGTGAAACGCGCCCGCCAATATACAGATAATGTAGAATTCTCACCTGAAGATGCTGGACGTTCAGAAATTGACTTTTTATGCCGCATTATTGAAGCCGTAATTAATGCTGGTGCAACTACCATTAATATTCCCGATACGGTTGGTTATACCTTGCCGGACCGGTTTGGAAAATTAATGTCGGAATTACGCGAACGGATTCCCAATTCAGATCGTGCAATTTTTTCGGTGCATTGCCACAATGATTTAGGGTTAGCGGTAGCTAATTCCCTTGCCGCTGTTATGAGTGGTGCCCGTCAAGTTGAGTGTACTATCAATGGATTAGGTGAAAGAGCGGGTAATGCCGCTTTAGAAGAAGTTGTCATGGCCGTTCGTACTCGCCAAGATGTCTTTACTTGTTATACTGATTTAGATACTACGCAAATTTTAGCTTGCTCACGCTTAGTATCTAACATCACCGGCTTTCCAGTACAACCCAATAAAGCGATTGTTGGTGCTAATGCCTTTGCTCATGAATCCGGTATTCATCAAGACGGTGTGATTAAACATCGTCAAACCTATGAAATTATGCGCGCAGAAGACGTGGGCTGGCATGCTAATCGAATGGTGTTAGGTAAACATTCCGGACGTAATGCTTTTCGGGAGCGGTTAAAACAAATCAATATTGAATTTGATTCAGAAGAAGCCTTAAACGCTGCTTTTACTCGTTTTAAAGCACTTGCCGATAAAAAACATGAAATTTATGATGACGATTTACAAGCTTTAGTAACGGACACTTCGACTAGTGAACACGAGCGGATCAAATTAGTTGCGCTTAAAGTCTGTTCAGAAATGGGGGAAACGCCTTGTGCCGATTTGACTTTAAACATGGATAGTGTAGAAAACAGCGTCGCTGCTCAGGGCAGTGGTCCAGTTGATGCCACATTTAAAGCGATAGAAGCTTTAGTTAACAGTGAAAGCCGGTTATTGGTTTATTCTGTCAATAGCGTAACTGGTGGTACTGATGCACAGGGTGAAGTCAGTGTCCGTTTAGAAAAGGAGGGTCAAATTGTAAATGGACAAGGTGCTGATACCGATATTGTTATTGCTTCTGCTAAGGCTTACCTCAATGCACTTAATAAAATGTTAACACCAATGGACCGAAAACATCCACAAAAGGTTGCTGCACCAGTCTAAAATGACGACTGCCACGATTAAAAATCGCCATCATCAGTGCCTTAACATGATGGGAATCACGGTGTGGGTACGGCGACCACCTTTTATCTCATTGGCAGAACCGATTACACCTGTCAATGAGACTTTGAGCACTTCACTAGAAAATGGCATGATTCCTTCTCTATTAGAAGATTCATCACGAGAAGATCAAACGATTCCAATCAAGGCAAATTGGGAAACCTTGCAACAACAAGTCCGCGCTTGCACCGCTTGCCAACTACATCAAACCCGGACTCAAACTGTATTAGGAGTAGGTAATCGACAAGCTGATTGGATGTTCATTGGTGAAGCACCAGGTGTTGACGAAGATGCGCAAGGCGAACCCTTTGTTGGACGTGCGGGACAGTTATTAAATGCTATGCTTTACGCTATCGAACTACGCCGGGAGGAAGTTTATATTGCCAATATCATTAAATGCCGCCCACCTAATAATCGTAATCCTACCCATGAAGAATCAACTCGTTGTAACCCTTTTTTACAACAACAAATTGCTTTAATTAAACCGAAATTAATTATTGCTCTGGGTCGAGTTGCGGCTCAACAGCTATTAGCAACGACTGAACCGATTGGTCAGTTACGTGGTCGACGTTTTGAATATACCTATCTAGGTATTCCGCTGATAGCGACTTATCATCCGGCCTACTTGTTGCGTCGCCCAACTGAAAAACGTCGGGCTTGGCAAGACTTACAATTGATTACTCAACAAATGACGCTATTGAAATCATGAGTGCTGTTTTAGCTTTTAAAACTCGATTACGTCCCATGCAAGAAATCGATTTACCAACTATTTTAGAAATTGAAATGGCTGCTTATCCTTTGCCTTGGAGTAAGCAAAATTTTAGAGATTGTCTACGTGTAGGCTATCAAGCTTGGGTTTTAGAATTAGATTACCAGATAGTCGGTTATGGGTTGATATCCATTGCAGCAGGCGAGGCACATCTCTTAAACCTTTGTGTTCATCCTCATTTTCAACGTTGTGGATATGGACGGCAGATCTTGAAGCAGTTGCTCAAGATAGCAAAACAGCACCAAACAGACACGGTATTTTTAGAAGTCCGCACCTCTAATCAAGCCGCTATTAATCTCTACCAACAAATAGGATTCAATCAGGTCGGATTGCGAAAAAACTATTATCCTAAGGAGAATAACAACCGTGAAGATGCATTAATTTTGGCATTAGCTTGGGGTGTAGAACACATCCTACCTTAAAATGCGAATGAAGAGCTAAAATATTAGCCTCCCAATCAATAAATTAGGTCGGTTGGGTCGAGCGCAGCGAAACCCAACAAACTTATTTTTCAATGAGTTAAATATGTTAGCACTTAATTGGCATTAAAACGGCTTGGAACTAATTATTCATGGTTAAGGTTAAACGGGCCTTAACTTTGTCGGGAAGAGTCAACTGTTCAATATGGATGGAATCAACTTGAATTTGATATTGATTGTAAAGTTGTGCTAACCAGAGCATTAATTCAGTAAAGCTAACTTGTTCAAAGTGAAGTTGTACTTCTTGATTACTTTTAGATTCAATGCGCTTACTGACCGAATTAAGTGTTCCCTGTCGCATACTCTTATCAATTAAAGTTAATAGCGAAAGTGAATTGGTTGAAGAAACCGAATGAGAAAGTGGTTGACGTAATTGTTGGATTTCTGCTGCAGACTGAGTCATCCATTGTAAGGACTTTTGTTGGGCAGCAATAATATGAGTCAGTTGAATATGCTTAGCTATAAAGGGTTGCCACCACCAGAAATAGCTCAAAATGAAGACCAATAATACCGTACCGGATAACAATACCCAACGTTCTCGATAATTAAGGTTAATAAACCACTTCATTAAAAATACTTGGAATAATGACTTGATTTAGATTGAGTACGCCTAATCGGTTGCTGACGACTTTGTCGTGTCAGCCAAGTTGGTGGTACGAGTTGCATTAATAGCCGCTGTAATAAACTGGGATGTAAATGACGTTTAACCGTTTTGGTCATCTGATTATGAGGTACAATCATTTTTAACAATTGATAATAATTCTCAGCAGCAGATTGATGACCGACCTCGTGGTGATATAGTGCCATCACGGTAGTAAATGCAGTAAATTCAGTAATATGAAAAACATTTCTTTGTGGGTAAAGTGATTTTAAATCGAAATGATTATCAAAAATAGCGGGAATTTTTTCTGGAAGACGGTTTTTTAAACAATAAAAAGCATAATTTGTTCTGGCAAATAGATAATCAGGATGCTTTTGGTAAACTTCTTTCAAAACAGCATAAGCTTTTTCGGGTTGTCCGATCATTTCATAAGCAACATTGAGGTAATTATAAAAAACCGGTACATTGGGATATTGGGTAATGAGATCCAATAGGGGTTGAACTGTTTGTTGCGGTTGTTTTTGAATCAGATTGTATAATTTCTCCATCTGCTCTCTGACTTGAACGGGCAATTGTTTGATACTTTTATGAGGTAATGGGTTGTAAGTAATTTGATAGTTCAACGGTATTGTCGTTAACTGGGGTAACGTTGCTAATGGAGATTTAACGGGTTTATTTTTACTAAATAAATTTATCATAGCTAAAAAAGCTGTTAGCAAAAAGAGTTAATCTTCTTAGAAATTTTTCGCTGCTTTCAAAACAGCAGTCTAAATTAATTTTTTTCAATACTTTTTTATTTTAACCGTTTTAAGGTTTAATTAATAGAGTTATTCAGTTATCAGTTTGTTCAGTTATCAGTAATTCAGAATAGCTTAACTCGATGATTAATAATTAAGAAGTCTTAATTGATAACTTGTTCGGTCGAGTTGATAATTGATAACTGTTTATTGATAACTGATAACTGAACAAACTGGTAACTGAAATATGAATAATTATACTTATCCTACCACTCAACTATTGACCTATGGTGAATGTCATTGGACGGGTTTCCATTTTCAAGAATGGCCTAATTATCTTGATCTCGGTTTTACCACAGCACAAGTTGCCGAATTGATTCAAATGGCTATCGATAAAGAATTGCTTTGGGGTGATTCCCAAAATCCCGCAACTTGGGCACCCGTTCATGCGTGGCGTACTTTAGGGCAATTACGTGCAGACGCAGCGATTATACCCTTAATGAGTTTATTTTCTGAAGAAGATGATTGGATTACAGAAGAATTACCCGCAGTTTATGGTTTAATTGGAGTTAAAGCTATTCCGGCTTTAGCGGAGTACTTAGGAAACAAATTGCACGGCGTTTATCCGCGAATAAATGCCGCTTATAGTCTAGAACGGATTGGGAATATTCATCCCGAGGCGCGTATAGCTTGTGTTCTCGCTTTGACCCAACAACTCGATAAATTTGCTAGTAATGATCCAGAATTAAATGGACTGTTAATTAGTTACTTGGCTGACTTAAAAGCGATAGAATCGATAGCGACTATTAGACAAGCCTATCACGAAGATTATGTGGATTGTTCTATTATGGGAGATTTAGAAGATGTTGAAATCGATTTAGGACTTCGAGACCACCGTTCTCAACCACGGTACTACCCGAGTCTAGCTGATAAATATGGTTTAACTCCTTCTCCGGGTAAACCCATTAAAATTGGCAGAAATGAGCCCTGCCCCTGTGGTAGTGGTAAGAAATATAAAAAATGTTGTTTAAATCGTTTGGTTAAAGAAAAGACAACTCCATAGCGGTTGGTTAAATACCCTTTTTGTGTAGGAATAATGTGTGACCGGAATTGAATCAATTATTTTCTTAGCACTTATTTTCAGTAGTGCAGTTGTTGCCATTTTATTAGCATTATTTATTTATTTTGGTATTCAATTTATTTCCCAAGGTAAACAATGTACTGTTGAACGTTTTGGCAAATATAACCGAATTTTAGAACCCGGTTTTAATTGGCGATGGCCAATCATTGAACATATTAGCAATGAAATTGATATGCGGGAACAAGTGATGGATGTTCCCCGCCAAGAAGTCATCACGCAGGATAATGCCATGATCACGGTAGACGGGGTGGTATTCTACCGGGTTTTTGATGCCAAGAAATCAACCTATGAGGTGAGTAATTTAAGAGAAGCTGTCATGCATTTAACCATTACGAACCTTCGTACGGTGATGGGTTCTATGAATTTGGATGATTTACTTTCTAAACGCGATGATATTAATGAGAAATTATTTAAAGTGGTTGATGAGGCAACCGATCCTTGGGGTATTAAAATCATTCGGATAGAAATTAAAGATATTTCCCCACAGCCCGACTTAGTCGAAGCGATGGCAAGACAAATGAAAGCTGAGCGGGAAAAGCGGGCAGCTATTTTAGAAGCAGAAGGACAAAGAAAATCGGCGGTTGAAAAAGCCGAAGGTGAAAAACAAGCTTTAATTCTCAAGGCAGAAGGTGAAAAAATTTCAGATATTTTAAAAGCAGAAGGCTTCAAAGCCGCGGAAATTTTAAAAGCACAAGCGCGTCGAGAAGCCGAATCACTTGATGCGGAGTCCCGTGGAGATGCGGCTAACCACGATGCACAAGCGCGAGAACGACTGGCTGCCGCTGAAGCTAAAGCAACCATGCTCGTATCACAAGCCTTAATGAAAGGAGATATTCAAGCGATTAATTATTTTATTGCTCAAAAATATATTGAAGCATTACAAAGCATTGCCAGTGCTGATAATCAAAAACTCATTATGATACCACTTGAAGCCACTAACGTGATTGGTTCCATTAGTGGTATTAGTGATATTATCAAAGAAGTATTAGCTAATAAAGCTGGTAGTGATAACCTCACCTCGCTTGAACAAAAGACTACTGAAAAATAGGTTAAGTTACTCACCTTTCGTAACTGAACAAAATTGAATAATTTTATGCAAATCGGCCCTTATATCCTTAAAAATCGTCTCATTTTAGCACCAATGGCTGGTGTAACTGACCGTCCTTTTCGCCAATTGTGTAAAGAAATGGGTGCCGGTATGGCGGTATCGGAAATGATTTCATCTAACTCGCTATTATGGGGCAGTGAGAAAACTAAACGTCGTGCTAATCATGAAGGCGAAATGGAACCACGTTGTGTACAGATTGTGGGTGCTGATCCCCAGCTAATGGTAAAAGCAGCTCAATATAATGTCGCTAATGGTGCACAAGTGATAGATATTAATATGGGTTGTCCGGCTAAGAAAGTTTGTCAAGTGATGGCAGGTTCCGCCTTATTAAAAGATGATCGGCTGGTTGGTAAAATTATTGAAGCGGTTGTCAACGCTGTATCTGTGCCCGTCACGGTAAAAATTCGTACTGGTTGGGATAAAACGCATCGTAATGGCGTTTGGATTGCACGGATAGCTGAACAAGCCGGAATTCAAGCCATTGCTGTTCATGGACGGACTCGAGCTTGTGGCTATAGTGGTGAAGCAGAATATGACACGATTGCTGAAATTAAAGCAACGGTTAACATCCCGGTGATTGCCAATGGTGATATTCGTAGCCCAGAAAAGGCAAAACAAGTGTTGGACTATACTCAAGCAGATGCCATTATGATTGGACGTGCTGCCCAAGGTCGTCCTTGGTTGTTTCGGGAAATTGAACATTATTTACAAACGGGAGTAAAATTGCCAGAACTCCCGCTCAGTGAAATCCAAGCGATATTATTGACTCATTTAGAAAATCTTTATCAATTCTATGGCGAGTATACCGGCGTAAGGATGGCTCGAAAACATTTATCCTGGTATAGCAAAGGTCAACCACATGGCGCTTTGTTTCGGGATACGATTAATCGAGCTGAGAGCAGTGTTGAACAAGTCAAATTGATGCACACTTTCTTTTACGCAATTAATGGTCATCTCTCCTAGTTTTATGGCTTAAACCACACCGTTGTCGCACCGCTTCGTATAAACAAATGCCAGCGGCAACGGATACATTGAGACTAGGCACGGTTCCTAACAGGGGAATTTGTACCAATACATCACAAGTTTCTCGGGTAAGCCGCCGTAATCCAGTTCCTTCTGAACCGAGTACTAAAGCTAAAGGACCGGTTAAACTAGTCTCAAATAGACTAATTTGACTGTGACTATCGGCACCAACTAACCATACCCCTTGTTGTTGTAACCACCGCAAAGTTGTTGCTAAGTTAGTTACTGGAATTAAAGGAATAGTATCAGCAGCGCCACTCGCCACTTTTCGTACAATACCAGATAACCCACAGGATCGATTTTTAGGAATAACAACGGCATGAACCCCAGCAGCATCAGCTGTCCGTAAACAAGCTCCTAAATTATGCGGATCTTGTACTTCATCCAATATCAGTAACAAAGGCGGTATTGTTAATGTGGCGATACAAGTTTCTAAGGTTTGTTGTGTTTCCAGCGAGCGAGGTTGACACCGAATAACAATCCCTTGATGATGACCGTTTTGGGTTAATTTATCTAAAGTTTTCCGGGGTACCGTATGAATCGCAATGCCTTGTTGTTGAATCTGAGTTAATATTATTTGTAATTTCGCATCACACCGACCTTCTTGTACCCATAATTCATATACCCGACTGATATCCATAGCTATAACTTGTTGTACCGCATGAAGACCGTAGATTTGTTCGTATTTGCTGTTATCCATATATCTGTTGTTATATTTACTCAATAAATAATTCTCTTAAATAATACCTTCGCCAATCTAAATCCTTTTGAACAAGATTACACGGATTAAAGGATTAATAAGATTTATATTCTTTATATATCAAATATAATAGGACTTACGCACTTGAATTGATAACTCAATCGGTGGTAAAAAATCTGCCATTCAGTTTAATCCGGTTAATCCTTTAATCGGTGTAATGCTTGTTCTAAACCAATTGGTGAAGGTATTATTAAATCAACCTATTTAATAATATCTACACGAAAGCTTCCCAATTGATGATTTTTTCAATTCATAAAGATGCCAAAAAACACTGAAAATAATCAATTCAATTGTCCCAACTGAAATTCCAGCAATCACGGTATATTGTAGGAATTGGTAAAATGAGAGCCAGTTAATAACCGGGAAAACTTTTAAACAACCATAGATTATTGCCAAAAAACCAGTGCTGAATCCTATGAGCAGAATAATCAATAACCTAGTTTTGAAAGTAAGTTGAATTGAAGGGTTAATCGATTCTCTAGGGGCTCGTTTTAGCCATCGCCAATAAAGGTATAAAAGCAGAGTAGCACCGGCTAACGTACTTATATATTGTAAAATTTTATACCCTTTAAAAGTACCATAAGTTGTTTCAATAAGAGTAGTGTTTAGAAATGACCATTGTTGTACACCCCAACGATCTGAGTGTGTGAAACTATCCCAAATGACATGAGTTAAGGCACCTATAGATAAGGATAAAATAATTAAAAAAAAACGTTGCCAAGGAAAAAAGCGAAATTGATTGGCTACAGGTAACAACCGTTCTTGATGGCTAATAGGAAACAAGGATAACAGCGGATATTTTAACCCAGTATGGAAATACCCAAAGTACAACCAGACCGGCTGGTATGCAGAAAATGACCAAGCCAGTTAATGTGTGTCCAAATTGACAACGGGTGGATAAACAAAAAAAATACATCAAGTCCGGTGCTATGCTACCAATCACTAGTGCTGACAGTACTAACCCCCCATGGATAAAAGGAATAGCCGTCGCTGGATGAGAGAAGGTGAAAGGCATATTATTTTCCGATTTATTTTTCTTACCAAAAGTTCCCAAAAGGCTAACTTCAAGCAACTGCGACCACCAATGTCTGAGCCTTAAGGCACATAATTGATACTTTGATTATGAAAATCATGGTTCAGTATCGTAGGACGTTGTCCACCCTACTTAGCTGGTAGCCCCTGTAGGGTGGATAAGGCGTAGCCGCCATCCAACCTACGCCACTTAGTTATTATTTCCCAACCGCTGCTTGGTTCGGTGGCGTGTCAATGATGACATAGTCATAATCACCGGTCAGCTTTTGTAATCCGACATTAAGTAATTTGTGCTTGATCGAGAGATCCGCAATTTGGCCGGCTTTGGTCCTAAAGCTACTGGGCAGCACATGTAGCTTACCACCATGAGATAAGTAGCGGTTTAGTGGACTGACCAGAATGTAATTCTGCGCTACAAAACCATCGTTCTTGCAGTACCTTAAGAAATCAATGACCTCTACTCGTCCCTCAAAAGCAGAAAGAATTTCATCAATTTGTTTTAAATTCGTTGCTTTATCAAAAGCTTTGGCGTAATTGACACCCAATGATAAACTCGCGTTAGCCTGATCGTCCAAATCCACCACTAACACACGCTTGCCTTGCTTGGCTAATTCAAAAGCAATATTAACCGCTAAGGTGGTTTTCCCCACTCCTCCTTTAACAGCATAAACGGCGATAGTACGCATTTTAATCCTCTCTAAAAATAAGTCTAAAAATACCGCTGCTGGCTCAATATCTCTCGGATCGGTTATTTGATATTGATCTTTTAAGGTGGTTTTCCCGGTAAGGTATTCATAGATTTCCAAGCTAAAGGGATCAATGAGTATGCCATAGCGAATTTGTCCATGTTCTAAGTACATTTTTAATTGGAATCGCGCTGCGTCATCAATACGGGATTTGGCTGACTTTACTTCCACAATGAAACCGATATTTCTGGAGATATCCTCGATAAAAAAATCGGCTCTTTTTTCGGTGAAATGCTCTCCTTTGGGTACCGTCACTACAAACTGGGGATGCCAACCTTCAGAGGGTAACCCGGCGACATCCAGCATTTTTTGAACTAAATGTAGAGAGACATAGGCTTCATTATTCCATTCGGCAGGTAAGTCGCTATTGCTCATGTTGCGGCTAATCTGTTTATAGAAATCATAATAGACCTCCTTGACGAAGATTTTTTTGCCGAATTATATTCCTAAAAATAACTAGTTACAAATGATTTTGTTAGCTAAGTTGGAAGCATCCTACTCACCCTACTGGCTACACCCTATTACGGAGTAACCGCATTGAAAAAGCTTTCACCGAGTTTAAGGATAAATTCTACTGCTTCGTTAACATCAGTTTTATCAATGGGATTACGCGAATTAGTTCGTAAATCAATGTCAGCTTCATGAACAATTTGATTTTTTCTGCTCACAATGCTTTTCAACTTTTTTTAGTAAGCAAGTAGGGTGAGTTAGGCATCAGCCTTAACGCACCAACCGTTTGAATGATAATAATTGACTGAGAGTATTATTGAAAAGTTAGAATGAACGGTGCATTATGCGTTGCTAACGCACCCTGCTACACTTAGATTTTTATTTTAGCTTGAATGTTTAATCTAATCTTGTAGGTATCAAAAAATCTTTTCATTGTTTCTTTATGACCAGTACAAAAATTAGGATGTTTTTTGTTACAAGCAAAAGCTCTTTTACGTTTAAACAAATTTAGATCGTGATGTTTGGTAAAACATTCAATAGTGATCTTCAATTGCTCAACAGCATCTGAAATCCAATTTTTTCTTTGATTTTTCAACTCTACGAATATAATATTGTCCGTATAGGTCAACATTCCATCACAACGACGTTCCATTGAACCATCTGCTCTCAATATCGCAATACAATTATCAATAGCCGTAAAAGTCACTTTTACTATTTTTTGATTTTCAACCGTAGCTATCCATTTAGTTTCGTCGGTAGTACAATGTATGCCCGCGTATTATTTTCGTCATCACCAAGACCAAATCGCGCAGCAGTTGTATGACTTTGACATGCCACCGCTGTAGAGAAATTTATAGACATAATTCTTCTTCTATTTCTAATAGTCCATCAAATAATAAATTACTTTCTGCCAAACTCCGATTTAAAAAATTATCATCAGTAGGCAATCCTTCATAAGTTGCTAACTTATTGATTTTTCCAGTTTCAGTCAATTCATAAACAACGGTATCTTCTGCTGCCACACAAGAATCCACCGGAACTATCTCATTCAACCGCTTTTTTAAATCCTCAGACTTATCTGAAACATTTATTTTTTGTAGTAATGATGCGCCTTGAATAGCCAACGTCAAGTAATTAATAATATACGGACTATGTGTGGTTAAAATAAGCCCATTTTCGGTAGTGTAGTTAGTAAATTTTAGTAGTTGGTAGAGTAATTGTTGCTGTGAACTTGGAAATAGATTTTGCTCTATTTCCTCCACGATATTCAAAAAACGTTGGTTCCGATATTTAGAGGACAATATTTTCAAAGCCGTTTTTTTTACTTCCTCAGATAACGTATCATCAGATAATATTTTCTCAATTTCTGCTCTTAATCGCTTTTGCTCCTCACCACTTAATTCGGTTTTGGAAGCATCTCTTTCTTTATCAATAGAGTGTGCAAGATTATGAGAAACTAAAAACAAAGGCACAAAAGAATGAAACCCGCTCGAAGCCTCTGACAACATCAGTTTATAACTCTCTCCAACAATATTGGAAGTTTTATTCAGTCTATCAAACTCGAATTTTGCATTTCCTACGGGTAAAGTGAGACTTCCTGATAATTCTTCTTGTGAGCGTTCTAATTCCTCCCAAAAAGTAAACAAGGACTGGGGTAACTCTTTTAATTTTTGAAGGTTCTTTATCTTGACAGTACTCAAGAAATTGCGTTCAGCCGGGACGTACATGATTTTAGGCACGATATATTCTTCACTCGACGTAAAATGGGACTGCACATTCAATTTTCCTTGGTTGAATTTAAAATTATAGACTGTCCCTTGATATTCAATTTCAGTTTCGGGTAGGAAATAATTTTTAAGGCCATGATAGGTACAATAGTTATTGACAAATCTATTGTATTTGCTTACCTCTTTTTCAGTTAGCTTACCTTGATAGAAAGCCTTTTCTAACCAATTCATAGTGGAAATCAACTTAGCCACGCTGCTTTTGCCAGTGCCTTGATTACCTATGAAAACAGTGATTTTTTTAATCTCTAAAAAACCATCATTTTCTTCAAAGCCCACCTTGATAGGTCCAAAGTTTTTTACTTTTATACGACTCATGTTGTTATTTGGTAACCAAGTTAATATTTTTCCCCATTACACCATTCCGGTGGTATATTGCTTAAACAGATCTTACTATTTTACTGCAATCTCTACCATTGGTTTTATTTCCTTGGGTAATTTCAGAGCAGTTGTCAAGTGTTCATAAAGCGCTTCCATCTCTTTAACAGCTTTGATATTGCCATTAAATTACTCCATTGCGCTTTGCATATTCTGCTAATCCCACGATTTTATCAGCTAACTGTTTTAGGAGTTACGCATTGACAAACTAATTTACTGTTAAATTAGTTTGTTATCAATAAAATTTTTATAAAATATCGAGTGAATTTTTCAGTGCAACTGTTTGATATTAAAACTAATTTCATCTGTCAATGCGTAACTCCTATGTTTAAACACTTCATAAAATTTACTTCTATTCTGTTCTAATCCCTCTAAAACAGTTCCTTGTTCAGTTAGTTGTTCAGTAGTTAAAGCAAATACCGGTACTCCAGCATCATGTGCTTTTGGTAGTAACCCTTGAAAATCTTTTAACTCTAATAAACAAAAATCATCTGGAATTCCTACTTTAATATAGGCTTCTGGTGGAAATAGCATTCGACTTGCGGCTATTTTGGGAAAAAATGTATTCCGATATGGTGGTATTTTTTTACCAATATGGCTTGAATTAAGTAAGGTTTGTCGGTTACGCTCCGCTAACCCGACCTACGTAACTTCAAACTCTCCGCGAAATTTCATTGACGAAGTTTACGATACACTCCATCAAATGTGACGTTAAGCCCACCGCATTGTAAATTATCGTCCGTGACAGTTAGTGTATTTTCAGCAAAGGTGATGGTCAATCGGCAGCCCTCCTCTTTTGACTCTGAATCCTGGTAATCAACTTTATTTCCTTGTCTGACAAATATACCTTCTATTTCACCATCGTGTACATTTCCGGTTTCTTCATGGCCAATCTAAATAGCATTCCCCTTGATTTTTACACGATCATCGCTTAATTCTCGAACGGTTAGCGTTGCTGCATCTTTGTCAGGCTTACCTCGGTAATATCGTTGGTATTCTCCAGAGATAGACTGTTTAGTCATTGACATGGTACTGTCTCGAAGTTCTGTTAGGCGTGATAGATAGGCGTCTTTTATACAGGCGATCTCTTGACAAGAATTACGTTCCAAATTAAGCCATTCTCGTTGCCGCTCCCTTAGTGCTTCTTGATTGGGAGAATTGGCTAACGCTTTTTTGTACATAGTTGCTAACTGCTGGTCTAGGTTGGAAAGTTTCTGATTGGAACAAATTGCTTGTTCCACTAAGGTAGCGGCTTTTTTACAATCGAAACTCGCCGCATACGAGTTATATGAACTGCCAAGTAAGACCATAACAAAGCAGGTATATTTGGTGAATTTTGTCATATTATTATCTCCTAAAAATAGATGTTTAAAACTATGTAGCATAGCCAGCAAGCGTAGTAGAGTTAATGCTATTAAGTTAAGCTCTTTACTTCCAACTTTGCTTTGTCAAAGGGAGATAGAGGGGGATTTTCTAGGAAATCAACCATTTTAAATCCCTCTCCAGGGCCACCTCATTTGAAAACCGGTTAATATATCTCCATTTTATTGGATTGAGAGAGAAGTCATGCCAACTACCGGCCCGTTATCTGGTTTTGAAAGCAAGCATAGGGGTGGATAAGGCGTTAGCCGTCATCCACCTTGAATTCGACCAATGGTGTATGGCGCTTCGCTTATACACCTCTTTTAAAGCGAATCGAATCTCACGGCTTCTTCAACTTGATGAATTTGCAGGTGCTGCTTAATATAAGCGATATTTTTCATATCTATCCGTGCCCCGGTGTTAAGACAGGTATGCAAATCATGGGCGAAACTATTGAGCTTATTTAAAAATGCCTTTTGACCTCGGACTAAAGCGTTATAACCTAACACCGCTGGTATAGCAACGGCTAGTCCACCGGCAGTCATAATTAAGGCTTCTCCAACTGGGGCGGCAACGGTTTCTAAAGAAGCCGTTCCTTTGAAACTGATAGTGATCAGTGCCTCATAAATACCTAGAACAGTACCTAATAAACCGATAAATGGCGCGGTACTGCTGATGGTAGCGAGTATACTTAAACCCGATTCTAAACGGGCAGCTTCTTCAGTCATGACTCGACGTAACTGACGTGACAGAAATTCATTTTGACTACAAAGCGTGGTTAAATTTTTGGCTAAACGTTTTTCGTAATAAATAGCAGCATTAAAAACTTGAAGCGTGAGATGAGTAAAAGGATCATGAAGCTGAGTTTGACTCAGATGAATCATGATTGGCGTTAAAGATGAATTATTCCAAAATAACTTAGAAATTTTTCTCGCTTGCCAATAGATAAATCCTAATTGCAAAGTCTTAGTAATAATTAAATACCATGTCAGTACAGACATGAATAAGAGAATGATCAGAATAGTTAAAGAAATACTATTCAGATGTTGGAAGAAGGCAGTAATTTTAATCGATTGCGATCCTGTTTCTGCCATAATTGACCTAATTTAATTGAAACACAAAACGGAGTTCTTTCCAACCCATGATGGGGCTACCGTCCTGTTGAGCGGGAATAAAAGCACTATTCTGAACGTGACTCACTGCAGCGTTATCTAATCGGGAAAAACCACTCGATTGTTTAATTTGAATAACAGTTGCTTTTCCTTGGGCATTTACTTGCACTTTAAGTAATACCTTTCCAGTTTCATTATGTCGTCTCGACAGCCAAGGATAAGGTGGTTTACCGCCTAAAAATACTGGTGCAATGGTTTGGTTACCCACTCTATTTTTAGTAGGCGGTGATTTTTTCTTTGTTGAAGAAATGAGCGGTTGGATGCGCGGTGTTGTCGAGTGAATTACTTTGATTTCTCCCAGAGAATAATTGTTATTGATAGCCACTGATGCTATTTTCCCAGCGACATTAGTTTTAGTCACCGGTTGATTGGATTTATTCACCTTGGCAGAGGGAGTTAGCCGAGATTTAGATTGAATGGGTTGCAGCGGCTGCTTTTTTGAATGGGTTTTAACCTTCTCTAACTGAATGGGTTGAGATTTAGGTAATTGCTGAGTTATTTTAATTTTTTTTACGGGCTGCTGAACCCTATTTTTATAGCGGGCTATTTTTCTTTTAACCGATTGATTGGCTTTGTTAATTTTGCTATTTTTAGGTGAGTTAATATTTTTTTTTAGCCGGGAGGAAAAGTTTTTGATTTTAGACTGGGACATCGATTGGCCAGCAATCAACGTTGTTTTAGCGATCATCGGTGATTGAGGCGTTGCTACAATCAGGTTCACCATAAGCGGTTGCAGTGAGGGCGCAGCGTGATTAATAACCATTGGAACAGACAATTGTTGCAATAAGAAGAGATGACTAAGTAAGACAATAAGCAAAACGGTGAACGAATAGACTACTTTAAGCACTGTTTTTTAAAAATCATCAGGTTGGTGTTTTCACCAACCGACTTAACGCACTTGAGGTTCTGAACTAAATCAATATTAAATTATCTCGGTGAATTAATTCAGGTTCATCAACATAGCCAAGAATTTCTTCAATTTTCTCGCTGGGACGACCTAAAATTTTATGGGTTTCTTCCGTGTTGTAATTGATTAATCCGCGGGCGATTTCTTCGCCAGTGGGACTCAAGCAAACAACCATATCACCGCGGCTAAATTGACCTTCAGCACGGGTTACACCGATAGCTAATAAACTTTTACCGGAATGGCGTAATACCTTAACCGCACCTTCATCTAAATACAACTGACCTCGCATTTTAAGATGAGAAGCTAACCAACGTTTGCGTGCAGCTAAAGGCGCTTGAACGGGTAATAATACCGTACCAATTTCTTCGCCATCAGCTATTTTTAAGAGTACCTCCGGTATTCTTCCGGAAGCAATCCAAGTGGTGGTACCGGAACGTGCTGCCCGGCTAGCGGCTTTGAGTTTAGTTAACATGCCACCCCGGCCCAATTTACCGCCAGTACCGCTAGCCATCGCTTCTAACTGTGGATTACCCGCATAGCCTTCTTTAACTAAAGCAGCGCTCGGATCCAACCGCGGATCACGTTCATATAAACCTTGTTGATCGGTGAGAATAACCAGCAATTCTGCTTCAATCAGATTAGCCACTAATCCGGCTAAAGTATCGTTATCACCGAGGCGAATTTCTTCAGTCGTTACCGTATCATTTTCATTAATCACCGGGATAACATCTAAACTAAGCAAGGTACGAAGCGTACTACGGGCATTCAGATAACGTTGGCGATTAGCTAAATCATCGTGAGTAAGCAGAATTTGCGCGGTGTGCATGGCATAATGCTGAAAAAAAGATTCATAAGTTTGCACCATCCCCATTTGCCCCACAGCGGCGGCCGCTTGTAGCTTATATAAAGCGGTAGGACGTTGAGTCCACTTTAACCGCGTCATGCCTTCGGCAACGGCCCCGGAAGAAACGAGTATAATTTCTACACCTCGTTGGTGCAAGGTGATCATTTGAGCAACCCATTGTTTGATAGCCGTTTTGTCCAAACCACGGCCATCATTAGTCAGCAAGGCACTACCAATTTTAATAACCCAACGCTTAGATTGTCCAATTTTCTGGCGTGTATTCATAGATACCAATTCGTTATTGTTAAAATGTTTGCTTGATGGGTTAAATCATATCAAAAAAACCGGCAACTATTTAGCTTCGGCATTAAATTTAACCCCGTGTATTATATTTTGTTAGCACCACCGATGCTTCACTGCTATTGGGTTCCTATAACCGAGTATTTTCCTGGAATATTTATTGCTGTGTGGTATTATCCAGATAGCATTTAACTCCGGTGTTAACTCTCAGGTGCTCACTATGCATTCTCTTCAGCTTAATCAACTTAAGGCGTTAAGAGCTAAGGCTAAAACGTTACAAAGACAAGTTCAACTACAACACTCCGCTTACATCCTGTGGCCATATGTATCCAATACGGATTTGTTAGATAAAAAAATCGGTTTAGCGGCGGTCGATTATCAGTTTGAACCACAACGCCACGGCGGTAGCCAGATTTTTGCCAAGACGCACTTGAACTTATTAACGATGACCTACACCGAATTACCTTATCAATGGTTACCTCCCCACTGGTTTGCCGTAGAACGATTTTTCCACAGCGGCTGGTTGCGTTATTTTGCCGCTCAATGGTACTTGCAAGATTTAACCACCGGGGGATGCCTCATGACAGTAGATTTTCACTATGTGTCTCGTTATCCCTTTCTCCCACTTAAGCAATCAGTGCAACACATTCTCAATAAAATGCTGGCTTGGTTTACCCGCATTGATGCTGCTGCCCCTGCACACACCCGCCTTGGTTTTGAAGCTTTTTTTGAACGCAATTCAACCCTGGATAAGCAGATCACCCACTTAACCAAAACTTGGCAGCATTTAATGCCTAACAGCGATATTCCTCAACAAATCGCCGAATTTATTTACACTGCACCGGATAAATATGTTTACCAACTGCGTCCCTTTGAAGTGGCTGATTATTTTCAGTTACCTCGCTTAAACGTACTCACCTTTTGTTTATTGGCAGCCAAAGAAGGCTTTTTAGATTTAAACTGGAATGTCCTCTGTCCCAGTTGCCGTGGTGCTCAATCACGCACCCAACGATTAGGGCAACTGGATACTCAAGTGCATTGTGACACCTGTAATATTCAATATGATGCTCAATTTGACCAAAATGTGGAAGTCACCTTTACACCGCGATCGAGTATTCGTCAATTAGATACTCGGCATTACTGTATTGCTAATCCAGCGGCAACCGGTCACATTTGGGCGCAAATCTGCCTCGATCCTGGCGAAACCCGTCACTTGACATTAAATTTACCCGACGGTAAATACCGGTGGCGGAGTCTATCGCTCGCTGACGAAATCGTAGCGCAGGTTACTAAAGAATCGAGCTTACAGACCTTACAGTTATATTTAGATCACCGTTTCGCTCAACCGCCCAATTTACAACTAGCAGAATCAACCCAACTGACACTACATAATCCAACTGAGCATTGGATCACGCTAAAAATTGAAAAACTTCACTCCCACACCCGGGTAGCTACCGCTGCGCTGGTTACCTCACTGCAAGATTTTCGCGATCTTTTTAGCTCTGCTGAAGTGTTGCGCCCCAATCAGCACTTAGGAATTTCCAATATCGTTATTTTATTTAGTGATCTAGTTGGTTCGACTCAACTTTATGAAAAAAAAGGGGATGCTAATGCTTTCCGATTAGTACAAGAACATTTTGACCTGATGATACCGATTATTCGTCATCATCAAGGCGGGGTAGTGAAAACTATCGGCGATGCGGTTATGGCCGTATTTACTGAGACTGAAGCCGCCTTCCAGGCGAGTTTAGTAATTCTACAAACTTTTGCCCAACGCAACACCCAGTATCCACCTGAAGATCAGATTATCATCAAATTAGGGCTACATAGGGGCCCTTGTATCGTACTCAATTTAAATGAACGCTTGGATTACTTTGGTAATACCGTCAACCGTGCGGCTCGTATCCAAGGTCTCAGTCAAGGCAATGATATCGTCATATCAGAGACGTTATTTCAAGAGATTCAGCCATTACTGGCTCACTATCCGATGCTCAACACGGTTCCATTTCTAGCTGAGTTAAAAGGGATTAAAGATATCACTCGTCTTTATAGACTTTGGTTAGTTTAATCAAGCAATGTTATTAAGTTAAGCATTTCCTCCTCCCCTCCTTTTCAAGGAGGGGCTGGGGGTGGTTAAAAAAATTTAACTCATTCAGTCAATCTCCCAATAAGAAGAAAACAAAAGCAAAAATTAATTGACTAACGAAAAAGCCATTTCTATAATCCTAAATTTCAAGGTTGATTTATTGAGGAGAACCTCCGTCATGGAGGTTATTAAATGATAGGTAATCAAGGAGTTGCCTTATGTTTTATCCGGTTGAAAATCAAATGGTCAAATGGTCAAATGGTCAAATGGTCAAATGGTCAAACTGGTCAAATGGTCAAATGGCAAATGTCAAATGGT
>JAAUSR010000037.1 GCA_012032555.1 Thioploca sp. | reverse complement strand
TGATTCATTAATAGTAGATTGTAGTAGTAGTCAGGATGGGTAGAGGCGTTAGCCGAAACCCATCAAAGAAATCTGACGTTACCCGATGATATGATGGGTTTCACTGCGTTCTACCCATCCTACCTCACTATAAGGAGCTAACCTTATGAATGATTCATTAGATCGGTTATACGAACTCCTGCCAGTTATTTATCGTCAGCGTGATGCTGAACAAGGTCAACCACTACGAGCCTTGTTGCAAATCATCACCGAACAAGTCAACGTAGTGGAATCTGATATCGCACAACTCTACGAAAATTGGTTCATTGAAACTTGTCAAGATTGGGTTGTACCTTATATTGGGGACTTGGTTGGTTATACGCCCATTCACGAAGGAGAAGAATCAGAAGAGCGTACCACAGTACATCATAAAATTCTTATTCCACGTCGCGAAGTCGCCAATACGATTCGTTATCGGCAACGCAAGGGCACCTTAGCTGTATTAGAACTGCTTGCTAAGGATGTTGCTGGTTGGCCAGCCCGCGTTGTAGAGTTTTACCGATTGTTAGGATTCACTCAACACGTCAATCATGTGCGACTCATGCGTGGCCGTACCGTCGATTTACGTTATGGGGATGCGCTGGATCGTTTGAACGGTCCTTTTGATGAGTTAGCACACACGGTCAACGTGCGCCATATCACTTCTCATCATACCCCAGGTGACTACAATATTCCCAATGTCGGTCTATTTGTTTGGCGTTTAAAATCTTATTCTGTCACCCAAACACCGGCTTACTGCTTAGAATCCATTGGAGAACATTGCTATAGTTTCAGTGTGTTGAGCAATGACACCCCACTTTATACGCATCCTAAGCCTGAAGGGGATCCAACGGAGATAGCCAGCGAATTGAATGTCCCTACACCCATCCGGCGGCGGGCTTTTGAATTGTATAAGACGGATTATTATGGAGAAGATAAGAGCTTACAGATTTGGATTGATAGTGCAGAGCAACCAATACTACCAGAAAATATCATTGTCGCTGATCTAAGCAACTGGCAATATTTACCTACTAAAAATCAAGTGGCCATCGATCCCGAATTAGGACGTATTGCCTTTCCGTCTACAGCTCCCCCAAAACAGAATGTCTGGGTTTATTATCATTATGGGTTCAGCGCCAACATTGGAGGTGGCGAATATCAACGTTCTCTCCCGCAACCGGCTGATGTCCGCATCTACCGGGTGGGCGAAAAAGAGACAATACCAAATATCACTGAAGCACTTAAACAATGGCAAGTGGATCAGAAAGATCATGCCATCATTGAGATTATTGATAGCGGTGTCTATGTAGAACCGATCAATATCAAGCTAAAAGAAAATCAAACCCTGCAACTCCGCGCTGCTAATCGTACTCGTCCAGTCATCCGTTTATTGGATTGGAAAACCAGCGGACTGGACGACTTAAGGATTACTGGTGCAACGGGAAGTTGTTTTATTTTGGATGGTTTGTTGATTAGCGGGCGGGGGATTCGGATTGAAGGTAAAATGGTTGAGGTGGTTATTCGTCACACTACACTGGTCCCTGGTTGGGAGATCTCTTCTGATTGCAAACCCTGTCAACCCGTTGAACCCAGCCTTAAGCTTATAAATACCGAAGCGCGCATCCGAATTGAACAAAGTATTATAGGGGCTATCCAAGTGAGCCAAGATGAGGTTAACACCGATCCAGTTGCTATCTCTATCAGTGACAGCATCTTGGATGCGACTCACCCTAATCATCACGCACTCAGCGCACCACCTCGTTCCTCCTCGGTTTTTGCGCACGCTGTCGTCACGCTCAAGTGCAGTACCGTGTTTGGGCAGATTCATACACACGCCATCGATCTGGCTGAAAATAGCATTTTCATGGGTTTAATTCAAGTTGCCCGCCGCCAACGAGGTTGCTTGCGCTTTTGTTATGTGACGCCTGGATCGCGCACACCACGTCGTTATCGTTGTCAGCCCGATCTCGTCATAGAGCAAGCTAAGGAAGTCACTGCTGCAGTGGATCAAAATAAACTGACTGATGCCCAACAACGTGAGCAATCACGAGTTGTTCCTCAATTTAACAGTGTCCATTACGGTACACCGGCCTACTGTCAATTAGCAAGGTGCTGCGCAGAAGAAATCAAACGCGGTGCAGAGGATGAATCAGAAATGGGGGTTTTTCATCATTTGTTTCAACCGCAGCGGGAAGCTAATTTACAAACTCGTCTTGAAGAATATACCCCCGCTGGAATGGAAACTGGAATCATTTACGCAAGTTAGGAGAATGAAGATGAAAGGCGATTTTTCACGTATGTCATATCATGAACGCAACCACTATTCTCTTGTACTCATGCAACAAGGGAGAGTCCAATTGGATGCGGATTGGAACGAGCAGGCTATGATCCAATGGTCCAATTTGCAAAAGCTGGTTGAAAATTTGATAGGTGAGCATGGTGGGCCAAATGACGATTTTTTAATAGAACCACGTCCAAACCAAGATAGCAGCAATACTGAGGAGACTATTCCACGTGATTTTATAATTCGAAGTGGGCGCTATTATGTCGGTGGCATCATGTGTGAAAACGATGAAGATTGCGCTTTTACTAATCAAAAAGATTATCCAATACCAGAGGGCGAGGGAATAAAACAAGGTAACACCAATTATTTGGTTTACCTCCATGTCTGGTTTCGGCACATAACGAATGTGCAAGACGATTCTATCCGCGAAGTGGCACTAAACGGGGCGGATACGGCTACGCGGATAAAAACTGTGTGGCAGGTGAAAGTTATTCCATTGAGTGACACCATATTTGAAGAAGTAGTTCCTAAAAAATCTGTTGAACAACCGATACGAACTGAGACATTAGATCTATCAGATTGGCAAAGTGCAGAAAAACGATACTTACCCATAAAAACGAATTACCGGATCTTTGAAACTTTATTGGAAAAGTTAAAGAATGATGTAAAGAAAAGCACTGGCTTGCTCAAAGCACAAGCAATGATGGTGGATAAGACAGATAAACCCTGTCTGATCTCTCCACAAAACCGTTACCGTGGGGCGGAGAACCAACTTTATCGGGTGGAAATTCATAAATCTGGTGGGTATGGAGAGGCTACCTTCAAATGGTCACGTGAAAATGGTTCGGTCGTTTTTCCAATTCTTTCTGTGAGCAAGGCAATGGTGACATTGGAACATCTCGGTCGGGATGCTCGCTGCGGACTGAAAGAAGGTGACTGGGTAGAATTCGTGGATGATGACTATGAACTTCAAGGCAAAACGCAAGATTTATTGCAAGTGATTTCTGTTGACCCTGTTAATATGAAAGTAACCCTATCTGGTACTTCTGAATTTGAAAGAAATTCGTCAAAGCATCCTTTTTTGCGTCGTTGGGATCATCAGGGTGACGAAAAGTGTGGCGGTGCATTAAAGGTAGAAGCGGGAAAAGATCTTGAACTAGAAGATGGTATACAGATTCAATTTGTTCAGGAGAAAGGTAAAGTTTGGTTCCGAAGCGGTGACTGGTGGTGGATTCCAGCTCGGACAGCTACCGGTGATGTAGAATGGCCGCGTGATGGAAATGAACCACTTGCTCAAGAACCGCTTGACCATGGACATCGTTATGCGCCGCTTGCACTTATCAACGTCAATGCAGATGGTAAAGTTGATGAGTCAGTTGATCTACGGCGCAGGTTTAAACAACTCTGGAAATAAGTTTAATCGAGCGGTTGTGCTGAGCTTGCGAAACCCAACACCGTTCAAAGCGAGTGTTGGGCTTCCTGTCGTTAGCCCAACCTACTGACTATCTGCAATTTGTAATCATTATTTTATGGGTTAGTTCAATTAGAAGTTAGTATTACTTGACAATCTGCTGCAGTGCCTCGTCAAAGTAACCTTAACTCAGATAAAACAACCAAAGTAATCCAAACGAACCGGAAAAAGGAAGAATGAAAGTCAAAGCCGCCCAGGCCAAGAAACTAAGAGAAAAACTAGAAAAGAGCATAACAGATAAACGAAAGGCAAGAGGAATACGCCATGCACCAGGCCTCGTCAAAGTCCTATCAATTTCATGACCAAATAAGGCTTAGCCGCAAGTTCACGTCGAGCGTTTTAGGCGAACGTGGTAATTGACCTAACTCGGCTCTTTCTGCCTAGATAGCACAATTGTTAAAATGTTGTTGTAATAACCAAGTTATTATAGCAAAGGCAATATAAAAGGGAGCTGAGCGAAATGTTCCGTATCCATGCTGCGCAAAAAGGCTTATTTTTCCGCTACGAAACCTTGGCAGCATTGCCTTATACTTTGTACTGTGATAGTAAGCGTCTGCGGCAGATTGCAATGAATCTGCTGAGCAACGCGGTCAAATTCACTGAAAAGGGTGAGGTTGTCTTACGTACTAACTTTAAAACGGGTCAGTTATGTCTTGAAATAGCGGATACTGGGATCGGAATTTCACCCCCAAAGATAGACAAAATTTTTGAACCCTTCCAACAAACTAGCGAGAATAAGTACAAGCTGCCGGGCACTGGTTTAGGGTTATCGATTTCCCGCCGTTTAGTAGACGCAATGGCGGGTCAATTAACTGTGGTAAGTACACTCGGTACCGGCAGCATTTTCCGCGTGGAAATTCCAGTGGAAGTTGTTACTACGCTGACTGAAAGGCCACTACAGCCCAATGAATCAACTGTTGTCACCGGTTATTACCGCACCCGAGGCAAAGGCGCGTTCCGTGTGCTCATTACCGATGATGTGGCCAGTAACCGGCAAGTGTTATGTGGATTATTGGAACCACTGGGATTTGTATTAATAGAAGCAAACAGTGGTCAGCATTGTTTAGAAATAGTGACGACTTGGCAACCCGATTTGATTCTGATGGACTTGCGGATGCCAGAAATGGATGGTTTAGAGACCACCCGTGTTTTGCGTGCTTTACCCGGTTTTCAGGATATACCGATTGTCGCTATTTCCGCTGCCGTATTTGCCCAAGACCGTGAGCAGAGCCAAGCAGTGGGTTGCAATGCTCATCTTGCTAAACCCGTATCTCTCGATGAATTACGAGATACGTTAGGTCAACTGTTGCCATTAACGTGGAGGTGTGCAAAAACAACCCATAGTGAGATCACACCACAAGCGGAATGGCGTTTATCACCAGAACAAGCAACACAACTACACTTTGCCAAGAGTGGCGATATTATGGCTATTAAAAAACTGACCCAAGAACTAGAAAAGCAGGATTGTTGTCCTACTTTAGTGAAAAAAATTAGCATTCTGGTGCAAAATTTTGAAATTGAGGAAATTCTCCACCTCGCTCAAAATTTGTAAGAATAGCTACTACTCTCAGAGCAACTATATCGCTACGATTTATTAGCGAGGTAAACTATTGTTAATTTTAATTCCACTTTAGCCTTTAACCTCAATGCCATCAAATCAGATAGCCGGGTAAGCAATGTCCCACTGCCATTAAGTTAAGCCGTTTACCTCCCCCGCCTTACTAAGGAGGGGGCCGGGGGGGTGGTTTTGAAGTCACTCAATTCGGTAGAATTTTTTTAACCACACTCTAACCTCCGCCTTCTTAAGGAGGGGGAATGATCCCTATGGCATTGAAGCAATGCCCACTCTACCACTACTCTAGTCTTAATGGAAGTGAGTATACTTTCTGATACGTTCACCCCATTGGTATAATGCTAATCCACTTATAACAATACTGGTACCTATCCACATCGTTGGGTGAATAATCTCATTATTCAAGCTTTGCCCTAATAATAGTGCCATAATGGGCGTAATTAAAGTAATTAGTGCGACTTTAGTCGCCTCAATTTGCTTCAATAGCGAGTAATAAAGTATAAACCCGATCACTGAACCAAATAGACCTAAGTAAATCACGGCTAAAATCGCCCGCCAGGATAAGGAATGGGGTATCGTTTCTCCAAGACATAACCAAGTTATCCCATAAAATAATGAAGCCATTAATAAACCGCCGGCCGTCATGACTAAAGGTGAAAGAACCGTGTTCGTTTGTTTGATAAGAACGGCACTGAGTGAATGTAAAAATACCGCGAATAAAATAGCTAATAACCCTTTGATACTTTCTTTATTTAAACTTAATTCGGTGTTAAAAATTAAAACGAGTCCAATGACGCCAAGTAACATACCAATCCATCTATTAAGACTGAAATGGCGTTCTCTGGATAGCATGACCGTGAGTATGCTAGTTATAATCGGCGAAATTCCAAATAAAACGGAGATCAAGCCAGAAGGAATAAATTGGGCTGCCCAATAAGTCGACATCATCGAACCATAAAGAGATAAACTCACTATCAAGTAACAACGACGAGCGGTAGTATGCCAAGGAAACTCTATCCGTCTTAGAGCAATAATTAGTAGCGTTAACAAAGCACCTAATGCCATACGCCCACTAACACCAAATAAAAAACTGCCGTTTTCGCCACTCCATTTAATGGCCAATGGTGTGGTCGACCAAATCATGATAACGCTAATATAAGCCAGTGGTATAAACATTTTTTTCTGTTCCTAAAGATCATAAAAAAAGGCCACTGACTGGGTGTCTGTGGCCTTAATAAGAAAATATGAAAATGAAATTGATTAACTAATGATTAACTATTTCTTCTCCACAGACAGAAACAACTGGATTAGCAATAAATCGCCACTCCAGTTGCCAAAGTGTGAAATGAAATACGAAAATCATTCTAATCATCTTGTGTCAGTTATACTTTTATCACTTTTAGGTAATAAGTTACTAATACCAGTTAGTATGTTATATTAATTTAATTTTATCAAGTTCAACTCTTGAAATCGGCTAATAACCAGAAAGAGGATTTAGCATGCAAAGAAGAAATTTTGTTTCTACTACCTTGAAAATGGCTTTGGCTTCGCCTTTTTGCCGGCTCAATTGAGTTATGCACAAACCACTTCACCTACTCCAATAATTCGTCCTAAAGTGTTATCTAAAGGAGATACCGTTGGTGTTATTGCTTCAGGAACGGCAGTTCCGGATCCGGATCGCATTTTAGAAGCTCAACGTATTTTAAATTATTTCAATCTAAAAATGAAATTAGGTAAATATGTCAATCAGGGGAGTGGCTATAAAACGCGAAGTGTTAAAGAAAGATTAGCTAATCTACATGAAATGTTTACTGATTCAGAAGTAAAAGCTATTTTTGAGTTACGTGGTGGCTATGGTTCTATTCAGTTACTCGATCATATTAATTATGATTTAATCAAACAAAATCCTAAGATTTTCTTTGGATTCAGTGATATAACTGCATTACATCTCGCTATTCATAAGTATACTGGGCTAGTAACTTTTCATGGCCCCGTTTTACTTTCGCCATTTAAAGGTTATACGGTTGAGTATTTTCAAAAAGCGATTTTTGCAACGGCACCCTTAGGAGCGTTAACTAATTCAACCGATGAACAAGACATTAAGCCTAAACATCCGCTTCGTACCATTACTTCCGGCAAAGCCCAAGGCGAACTGATTGGCGGCAATCTCTCTTTAGTAGCTAGCTTAATGGGAACACCTTATGAAATTGATACTAAGGGAAAAATACTATTCTTAGAAGAAACCGGAGAACAACCTTATCGAATTGATCGGATGTTAACGCAATTACACCTCGCTGGAAAATTAAGCCAAGCGGCCGGCATTATTATTGGTGAATGTAATGATTGCAATTCAAGTGGTTATACTTGGGATTATTCTTTGGGAGAAGTTCTCGATAGCATTTTAAGTGATTTAAATATCCCGGTTTTGTATGGCTTAACTATTGGTCATACTTCAGAACAACTGACGCTACCAATTGGTGTTACGGCACAATTAGATGCCGATAGCGGCATAGTCAATGTGTTGGCAACTGGGGTAATTGAATAAACTCGTTGTTGATTTCTTCTAAGTAGAGTGATCGAAAACGAAATGGCTCATTTGACGCACAGCGTTTTGAACAAGATTAAATGGGTTATCCGGATGGCCCAGATAGATTAGGTTTTAGAAGGGGTTGGAAACCGAGCTATCTAAGCCAGATCGATTAGGGAATACTGATCATCTTTTAATCCCTTTAATCTTGTTTAAAAGTGTCATTCTCTGCGTCAAGTGAATGAGTTAAGCTACTTAAACAACACTTCCCGCTGAATAGTCGGGTGAAAAGTAAAATCTTCCAATTGAACTCGTCCTTGATATATCCAACCACGTTTAGCTTTTACGCCAACTTCAGTACTTCCGGTCAGTATCATGGCAAATTCTGAATTGGGATTACCAATCAGATTAAACAATTTCACTAAACGATTAATTGTTTCAAGGTTGTCTTCACCGACTAAAACCTCTAATTTTGTTTCGGTCAGTTCTTCATGACCAGAATCACTTGCTGGAAAAAGAATTTCTGCGGGTTGAGTGGTACCCAAATGAATTTTTTGATCTTTGCCATTAGTAAAAGTAATAACAAAATCAGCTTGTTTAAATTTAACCGCCGCTTCAGCAGAAGTACTAAATTGAACCACCACCTCCGCTTTAAATTCATTATTAACTTTTTGCAGATTAATACTTTTAATCGCTTTAATATCAATATGATTAATAATATCCAGCGACAATGCTGCATAACTCCTACTCCCCAACAGATTGCTCATAATTAATATCAGTAAAATAGCATGACGCATATTATTTCTCTCCCAATAACAGTAAAGCGTTTCAACAACCAGAAATAACTTAAGCTAGTTTAAATAACGAGGATTTACGCCTTAAGGTTTCTCCTTAACGTATACCGGCTCAAATTGATTAATACATTATTTATAAATGGCTTTTAATTGATAAAGCACTAATTTACCTTGTGTTAGTGGAACAGCTACCCAACAATCTTGACCAATACATCGGAAATCAAAATCCCATAATGGTGAGCCTTCTTCAACTGAAGTGGGTAGGAATAAAGTAAACAATTCTCTGTCATTAATTAAGTCCCAGAAACGTACCGTGGCATCGCCGCCTACTGTTACCATTTGTTGAGCATCTGGGGTGAAACTGGCTCGTAGAATGGTTTGTTCATGTCCAACGAGACGATGACGAGCTTGATTATCTTTGACTGAATAAACATGAACTAACCAGTCTCGGCCGACAGTAGCAACTTGTTGGTTATCGGGGCTGAAGTTGGCCCACATCACTTGATCTTGAGCTTTAGGAAAAGTTTGTAACAATATCGGCGGTTCTTTATCAATATTCCACAATCGGGTATAGCCATCTTCTCCAGCCGTTAATAAACGAGTCCCACTGCGATCAAAATTAACCGAATAAGTCAGTCCATTATGTGCCTTATGAAAGCGTTGTTGATGACTACCAACAGTAAATAAGCCAAACTGACTATCATAACTAGCTGTAGCCAAAATACGACTATCAGGAGAAAAATCTAGCGCATAAATAGCACCTTGATGTCCTTCAAAGACTTGTTGTTCAGTTAACTGATTTTCTCTGACTTGCCAGAGTTTAGCGGTATTATCAAAGCTAGCTGAAGCTAATAAATTGCCGGTGGCATTAAAATTGAGCCGTTGAATATCTTTGGTATGGGCTTGTTTATTTTCCCATTGTAATTGAACCGTTGGTAAGGAATACCATCGCAGCGTGCCATTGGCAAAACCAACCGCAACATGTTTACCATCTGGTGCAATAGCAGTTGAAGCTGGCTCATGAGGTAATTTGACCAGGGTTTGATAAGGTAATACCGCTTGCCAACGCATAATTTGCCCGTCATAGCTGGCACTGAAAATAGATTTTTTCCAAATGGTTAACCCAGTAACCCCAGCGGTATGTCCTTGTAAAACCCTTAAACTGGTACCACTGTCGGTATCCCATATGCGTAAAGTACGGTCTTGACTAGCTGAAACCAAATAATGGCCATTATCGATAAAATAAGCGCTGAAAACTGCATTTTGATGACCACGTAATACCCGTAATGTTTCTCCGGTTGCCACATCCCATAATCTAACGCTTTTATCATCACTACTCGTAGCCAATAAATTACCTTGAGGGTTAAAGGTCACACCCCAGATTTCTCCAGTATGTCCAATAAAAGTACGTATTTTCTTACGTTTAACTAAATTCCATAAAGTGGCAGTATTATCACTGGTTGCGCTAACTAACCAGTGACCTTGTGGATCAAAAGCTAAATCGTTAATGGCTACTTCTTTTCCCTCAATCGCTTTGAAAGTTTTTAAGCTTTGCCCAGTTCGTGGATCCCACAAAATGATATGATTATCGGTTCCACCACTGGCCAATTGTGTCCCATCCGGACTTAAAGCTAAAGCATTAACTTGATAAGGTGCTTGCCATTCTAAAATGGGTTTGCCTGTCGTCAGTGACCAAATGATGATTCGTTGATCTTTACCCGCACTGATAAGCCAGGGTTGCTGCGGGTGAAATAGGGCCGCTAAGACATGTTCGCTATGCCGTTGTAAATGTTGAAGTGGATGACCCGTCGCCACATCAAATAAGACTAGAGTCCCTTTCTCACCAGCGGCGGCTAAAGTTTGTCCATTCGGGCTAATCGCTACCGTAAGGAGTTGTGCACCAGCACCGGCATAGATTTGTTGCGGTGCTTCACCACGTAGCTCACAAAACCAAGCCACTAAATTACGTGCGTAACGACGACCGGTTGGAATTTGATTATCGAGTTCCCGAGTCGCTTTTAAAATAACTTTCGCCGCTGCGTAATCTTCATCGCGTGCTAATAAAGCTGCATGGGTTAACTGTAATTCGAACAGGCTATGAGTACGAGCACTTTCAGATTGTGCTGCTTGTTGCCTAGCTAATAAGGCTTTATTTCGTTCCCAGTAACCCCATAAAGCGAGTGTGGTAGTGATAATAAGTCCCAATATTGCCCAAGTTGCAGTTTTACCGGCTAACAGCGCTTTGGCTTTTAGTTTAGCTTGGTGAAGTTCTTGTTTAGCTTGCCGTTGTTGGGCTAATTCTGCCTGTTTAAGCTCTTCTTGTTGTTTAGCTTGGCTGTTATCTAAAAACTGCATGGCTAAGTCAAAATATTGGCCAGCGGCTTCACCGTAACGTTTAGCCCAGTTAGCGGTGGGTTGATGTTGTTGACGCCAAGTTAACGCAATTTCGAGTTCAATCCCAGACCATAATTCCGCTCGGTGCTCCTGCCAACGACGGGCACTGTCTTCTAAACGTTGATAAAGTTCAGCCGTTTCGGCTTCGATTTTAGTCCATTGATTTAAGCGTTGCCATTGACGAATGAGGCTTTCATGACTGATATCTAATATACTTTCTGGCGTTAACGGGTTACCCACGACCGGGGTTAAGAAATTTCGGCCGGGTTGGCGAAAAATCTCTACCACTTGAGCCAGTTGTTGCCAGGAAACATTGGCTTGGAGCGCGACGGCTTCTAATGGGATTGGGCGACGCGTATATTGAAGTCCTTTACTGCGGTCGGTTAAATTACAAAACAGGATTTCAGCTATTTTTTGCTCAAGTGGATTTAATTCAGCATAAGCTTCGTCTGCATGCCGAGACAGCGCTTCAGCTAAACCACCAATGGCTTCATAATGTTGAGTTGTCAACATTTTATTGGGGGATTTTTCAGCCTGAGCGAGGTGCCACATACGCATGAGAGCATGTTGTAATAATGGTAATTGATCCGGATCATTGCCGGCATCATTAAGTAACCGGTTAATTAAAATGGGTTCAATTTCGCCATCGAAAACATTGGCTGGTGCTTCAATGGCTTCACGTAATTGTTCGCGTGTTAATCGTGGAGTAAGAAATAATCCTTGGTTGATCGCTTCAGGTAAATCGTAAAATAAAGCACAGTCGCCAATAAAATCAGAACGCATAGTGATAATGACATACACTTGAATGTGCTGTGCTGATAGTTGGCTACTCGTTAACAGTAAGGCAACAAAAGCAGCCGCTTCATTAGCGGCACCTTGATAATAGTAGCGAAAAATTTCTTCAAATTGATCAACCACCAGTAGCAGATTAGTCTGTTTTGGTAAAGTGGTTTCGCGGAGAACTTCCACTAAACTCAGTGGTCCTCGCCGTAATTGCGCATGAAGGAAGGCCATAGCCTCAGCGAGTTCGGTAAAAGGTGAAGTATATTCAGTACCGATGGCTTTATCGACTAATAAAGCTTCAGCTAAGCGCGCAAACGGGTGATTACCGGGGCGTAATTCTGCAATTCGCCAATGGACACCCGCTGTGGCTAAAAATCCGGCTTCTAAACCCGCCAACAAGCCGGTACGTACCAATGAAGATTTACCACATCCTGACGGACCAACCACAGCCATAAAGCGAGTTTGGCCTAATTTTTCGATAAGTTGATCAGTGGCTTCTTCACGTCCGAAAAAAATATCCGTTTCATGGCGGTGAAACGGGCGTAAGCCAGGATAAGGAAAATCACTCATAATTTATAATGACTGCAAAAATAGAGGTAAACAACTTTCTACTTGAGTGGCCGGACAATTTAAAATTTGCATATTAGGTAATTTAATATTCAAAGGCGGTTTGTTAGGAGAAGGGGTACTATACACCGCAATAATTTTCAAGGGCTGATCTCGTTTCCTTTGCATACGTCGACAATATAAAAGTTGTTCATTAACCCAAACCACCGAGGTATTATCGTAAATGACGATGATAGAATCACAATAAAGTAAGTTTTGCTCTAAATAGTTACGTATTTCTGCTGCTTTAGTGCTCATCGAAATATCGAGGGGTAAACTATAACCAATACCATGCGCATCTAAAATGTCTTTAATGCGATAGGCTAACGTCATATCTTCTGGTGCAGCATTGATAAATACTAATATATCCCCGGTGGTAGTTGGTTTAAATGTTTCAACCGGTGTTGGAGTTAAGTATTTAATAATATGGGTTTGAAATTCAAATAAATGCACCGCCATAACGGTATTGGCTTCCAAGAGCGTACTCTGAACTGAATCAGTAACCGTCGTTAAATCCAATCGGGGATCACGCCATTGCAAAATGGGTAATGATGCGGCTTGAGCACGCTGATATTGAAATAAAGGATAGTTAATAAAACCACCATTATTATCATTTAATAATTGAACAAATAACTGACATTCCTTTAGATCTTGATCAAGCGATTGTTGTAAAGTGGTGAGTGCATATTCTTTCGTCGGCAATATTCGTACACCTTGTTGTTCCAGATAACTTTTAACTTCTTGGCGATGTTTTTCTAAATCTTCACTAACTTTAGCTAAAAAAACAGTGGTTGAAGATAGAGAGGTGGTAGTTGGGGTTGGAGCAACTTCGTCAGGAAGCAACTGAGTCGTTAAGGTGGTGGTTGTCGCTATGAGATCAGCATAATCTGGGGGTAATGTTGGTGTTGTAGCTAATTTTGCTTGAGCTTCTTGTTTTAGTTCTTTCAATTTTTCGACTAATTGTCGAGCGAGATCATCCAGTCTTTGGTAATATTCAAATTCTTCGGGATTGGGTTTAGGAATAGCTAAGGTCCGAGGTTGCCCAAATTCATTGCGTACCCAAAATCTATACCCCAATAGATCACTTAAACTGGCTGATCGTTCTTCAACGATATCGTGTTCAACGACAAAAATTCGTCCGGAGTCGGTTCCGGCAATGGCCAACAACGTGTTCAACTCGAACTGACACCATTGAGATACCTGATAAGCTGGCGACAGAATCAACACAAAGAGGGCAGAAGTTTCTAGCTGTTTACAAATATGGGGGGTAGCTGGCGTATTACCTCGTAATTCATGATCCATCCACAATGAAAATAACTCTGGACTACCGAGTTTTTTTCCCAATAAAATTTTTAAACCGGTTATTAATGTCGTTACCCAACCTTTATCTGCCCCAGCGAATGGTTCATCATCAACACGAGCATAGCTTACAAAAATATCATTTTTATAATAAGGAACATAGACTTTAGGAACATGACTTAGCATAGCAACTCGGTTTATTTTCTATAGCTATTTAGAGTGACTTGACGATTAGTTTATATAGAGTAACACACTCTTTTCTCGGTCAACAGTGAGCCAAGTTATTTATTTGTCTAGTTATTTATTTTTATAAATCCGGTGTTGAGGCGTATCAATCTTGGGCGTGTCATTGGTGTTAGTTTGCTCTTCATTGGTTTGTTTATCGCCGGATTTTTTCGATTTTTCCGTGTTGGTGTTTTTTCCAGAAATTGATTCTTTTTTACCAGTGATGGATTCTTTCACGTTTGCTGCTCCTAAGTGGGTAGAAGTGACACTCAATAATAATATGAAAGTCATAAAAAAACTAGCCAAGTAATTCCAGCTGCTATGATTGTTCCCTGACATACGCTGGTACCGGCTTATTGCCACTATTATCACTATAGCTATTATTAAGCTTAATGCCATTGTTAAATAAATGATATTATTCATTGACTTTAATTCCTTACTCAAATTCACACGCCTAATTATTTTAAGTTTAGCAGCGTTTCTAATCTGATAGGGGCTTTCTCTACATAAAATAAAACTGAATCAGACTTTTTTTATACTTTAATTAGTAGTCGTGCTAAATTGATAGTGTTTTAGAAAGCAAGAGCATAAAGACGTAATTGTTCTGCAGTTAACAAAAATACACCTTCACCACCACGTTGAAATTCTAACCACATAAAAGGCACATCTGGATATTCTGCTATTAAACTGTTTTGGCTCAAACCAACTTCAACAATAAGCACGCCATTAGAAGTTAAATAGGACGAGGCTTGCCGCAAAATCCGTTTAACGAACAATAGTCCATCTTGTCCAGCGGCTAAACCGACTTGAGGTTCATAGTGATATTCTTCTGGCATATTTTGAAGTTCTTGTGCATCCGCATAAGGTGGATTGCAGACAATTAAATCATACTGCTTACCACTGAGGCTAGCAAACAAATCCGAAAATAAGGGGTGAACTCGGTGTTCAAGTCCATAATTTTTAACGTTTTTTCGTGCTACTTCGAGGGCGTCACTAGAGATATCGACCGCATCTATTTCTGCTTGTGGAAAAGCTAACATTGCACTTGCAATCGCAATACAACCGCTGCCCGTACAGAGATCTAACATCCGTTCAATCCGTTCAACTTGAACCCAAGGTTCAAAGCGTTGTTCTATTAATTCGGCTATTGGAGAGCGAGGAATTAATACGCGCCTATCGACATAAAAACGCAAGTGAGCAAACCAAGCTTCGTGGGTTAGGTAAGGAATAGGAATGCGTTCTTGTATTCGCCGACTAAGCAGTTCAACAATGACCTGTTTTTCTGAGTGAGTGAGTTGAGCTTGCCATAAAATAGCAGGAATCTCTGGTGCGAGATGCAAAGCATATAAAACCAATGTAGCGGCTTCATCTACCGCATTGTCAGTACCATGCCCAAAAAATAACTGGGCTTTGTTGAATTGAGTTGCACCCCAGCGAATAAAATCACTGATGGTATGTAATTCATCAAGGGGATGTTCCATACTTAATACTTGATTATCCTGGAATAGTGGCTATTGAGTAATCGTTGTTTGCTTATAATAGATTGGTAAGGGGTAAACTAAAACAGTTAAGCTTAATATTTAATTGAATAACTTACCTGATACACCGTTGATTCAACTACCTCCGGTTTCGCTTAGTTAAAATGGGGAGCTATATCCGATAAATTGGATAGTGTGTATTCCCACCTTAGCCAGGTTGTGCTGGAAGTGGTTATGTGTCAGATGAGTTAATCATTATCAAGGTCAGGCCATTATTTTTTACTTGATGATTAGTTACTAGGTTAAGCTAAGACTAGCTATGCCAATTAAAAACTTAAATCCTTAGTAGGTCAGGTAGCGCAAAGCGAAATAATACAAGCTTATTTCTCAATCAGTTAGAGATATGGGCACTTAATTGGCACTATCTATAGTAGTTATGAGGATTATACAAATAATAAAAATCCAATGGAATAAGCTGAGGTAATTCTACATAACGTTGACCTCGAACATCCGTTTTTTCAGTGAAAGTTTGCTGATGGAAAGTGGGTTCCTCTTCCGTTGATTGAGTTTCAGCTTCTTCAAGAATGTCAATCGGCTTGTTGGTAATAGAGGCATCTCTTATATCGCTAATCACTTGATCCACCCATTTTAATTGGGTAGCTTTATCAGCGAATTCTCGCCAATTCCCATCAGAATCCTGCTCATACATTTTCTTAGTGAACTCTGCCATCGTGATACCCATCTTTTTAGCAACCGGGTACATAACACGTTTAGTCCATTCTTGAGCAATTTCCATCTGTTCAGCTATTTGTCTTTCATTACCAAAAGCAAAACTCAACATTTGATGATGAACTAAAATCGCATTGGGATAGGCATAAGAACGTTTTGCTAAAGCCGTGATCACAGCGGCCATACTCGCTGCTAATGTTTTTACGACCACATAGACCGGCGCACGGCTATTATGCATAACTTCCAAAATTTTTGAACCTTCCATAACTGAACCACCGTAACAACGATCGATTATTAAGAAAATGGGGTATTGAGTATTTTTATTATTATAATAGTGAATTCGCTCGTTGACGTACTCTGCTGTTCCCGACACGATAATGGTATCGAGATCAATTTTACGATCACTGATGATTAAATGACCATCAACAAAAGGTTCCGGCAAATATTCTTGGGGATCATTAACCTGACTTTCCCAAATTTCACGCTGTTCTCGTGCCGAAATTTTTTGAGTTAATTCTTCTAAATTTAGACCACGTTGGTTTTTTTCAAATTCAACCTGAGTCATTGCTAAATTAAGTTTGGCGGTTTCCAGCTGAATTTGCAATTCTTGTTGTTTATTTTTTTCTTCTTGTATCGCGTTTAACAAAGCTAATCGATCTTTTTCATTGGCTAATTCAGTCAGTAACTGCCTTTTTTCTTGATCATGAATGTCGTTTTCTAGTTCTAGTTGACGTTTTGTCGTTTCCAGTTGCGTCAATAATTGCGTTTGGCGCGCTAATTGTAATTCATTTTCCAGTAATATTTTCTCTTTTTCAGCTTGTAATTGGGCTAATTCCTGACGTCTTTTTTCAACCGCTAATTCATTCTGTAACAGCAATTTATCTTTATCTTGTTGTAATTCCGATAATTCTTGAGAATATTTTTCGGTTTGAATTAGATTATGGAGAGATAAAGCCGCATTTTGTAATTTTAGCCATTCGATTTCTTGTTGGATATGGTTAATTTTAGCGTTATTCAGATTCGATTGAGGATGAATTGAGGGTTTAGAAGATGAGTTTGGTGGTGCAATTGAAGGTAAAGAGGGTGTGATGTTAATGGATTCACTGGTTAAAGATTTATCTAATAAGGGTTGGTGAGTTGGTGTAACCGTTTGATTAGGCTTATCTACGGTTGTCTTCTCAACAATCGCTTCAGAATTAGCTTGAGTAATCGTGTTATCAGCTAACAAGCTTAAAATACTACTGAGGATAATTGTTGTGGATATTAAATTCTGCTTCATAAAGCCATGACGTACTCAATTGAAGATAATGAATAAAAAAATGAGGTTTAGATTTTGCCAGCAAGAATTAAGCCTGATGTTCTTAAATCGGTAATAAGCAAAGTGGTTGCTTGTCGATACGTTGTAATAGTTTAGTCATTTCTTCTTGCGATAATGGCTTACTCAATAAATAACCTTGTACAATTTCACACTGTCGACTTTGTAAAAAAGTAAGTTGTTCTTTATTTTCTACGCCTTCGGCAACCACTGAGAGATGCAAACTATGCGCTAGGGCAATAATCGCAGTAATAATGGCTGCATCATCACGGTTAGAATTAATATCTTGAATGAAGGAACGATCAATTTTTAAGGTGTTGACCGGTAATCTTTTTAAATAGCTTAACGAAGAATAACCGGTACCAAAATCGTCAATCGCAATTCGTACGCCCATGGCGCGTAATTCAGTTAACACCGCAACAATACTGTTGTTATTATCATTATGTTCTTCCATCAGTACACTTTCGGTCAATTCTAATTCTAAGTAATTTGGTGCTAACTGACTTTCCTGTAAAACATTTTTAATAGTTTGTAACCAATAAACGGGTTTAAATTGTCGGCTAGATACATTAATAGAGATACAGACTGGCGGTAATCCGGCAGCTTGCCAAGCTTGAGTTTGATAGCAAGCAGTTCGTAATACCCATTCGCCAATGGGAATGATTAGATTCATTTCTTCAGCAACTGAAACAAATTGACTCGGTGAAAGCAAGCCTGATTCTGGGTGTTGCCAACGCAACAACGCTTCCATTCCAACTAACTGTCCGGTACTCAAAGCAATTTGGGGTTGATAAAATAGACACAACTCCTTGCGTTCCAGTACTCGACGCAGTTGGTTTTCTAAAATGAGACGTTTGAAAGCCGCTTGATTCATTTTAGTCGTGAAGAATTGATAAGTATTTTTACCCGTTGCTTTGGCACGCGACACAGCAACATTAGCATTTTTAAGTAAAGCGGCTGCTTCTTCACCATCACTCGGATAAACACTAATACCGACACTCGCTGTCACAATAATCTCATGTTTATTAAGTATGAGTGGTTGGCTGATGTTATTTAGTAATCGTTGTGCTATCCCACTCACGTCTTTAACGAGGAGATTATCCGTATCAAACAAAATGACAAATTCATCACCATTCACGCGTGCTACAGTAGCTTCAATCTCAGACACGGTTTGAGTTAGACGATGTGCGACTTCACATAACAAATTATCCGCACAATCATGCCCAAAGGAATCATTAATAATTCGGAAACTATCTACATCGACTACTAAGACCGCAACATTCTGATGAGTGCGACGAGCACGTCCGAGAGACTGTTGCAACCGTTCCATTAATAGATTACGGTTAGGTAAACCAGTCAATGTATCGTAATTAGCTAAGTAAACCAGTTGTTCTTCCGTTTCAACTAAGCGACGATAACGATTAAGACGGGTTATAGTACGAATACGAGCACGTAATTCAGCTCGATCAAAGGGTTTGCTCATGAAATCATCTGCACCCACTTCGAGACCACGTAACCGCGATTCTCGGTCATCCAGAGCCGTTATCATCACCACCGGTAATTTCGTGGTGCGCGGATTAGCTCGGAGTTGTTGACAAACTTCAAACCCGTTCATACCTGGCATCATGATATCCAATAACATTAAGTCTGGTATTAATTCAATAGCCTTCCGTAAAGCCGTTTCTCCGTTATCTACAAAGATTAATTCATATCCTTCTGATGCTAGTAAGATTTCAATCGTAGAACGCGAAATAATCTCATCATCCACAATTAAGATAAGACTTTTTTCAGGCATAGTGGTTGGTCTTCCACGAATGAATAATCAAAATAAAATGAAGGTTCTTAATGAGAACCCAGACTTATTACTTTTTTTTTAATTATTAGAGTGAAATTGAAGCAATTTACTAATAACGGCGTGTAAATCTTTACGATTAAACGGTTTACAAATGACCTCATTGGCACCAATTTCTAGACAGCGTGAACGTGCAGTTGGATCATCCCAGGCTGTTACCATGACCACGGGCAAATGAGCCAACTGTGGGTTGACTCGTAGACGTCGACAGACCTCAAAACCATTTATACCTGGCATCATGACATCTAACAAAATTAAGTTGGGGGTGAGCAACTCCGCTTTTTCTAATCCTTGCTCACCATTTTCAGCAAAGACTAAAGTATAATCTTCTGATTCTAAGAGCGCTTCTATGGTATAACGGGAAACGATTTCATCATCAACAATTAAAATAGTAGTTTTATCGCTCATAGTTGTTCTTCCATCTCGTAATAGATATTATAATAATAACATATTGCTTAAGTTCACTCAGTAAAGATTAAGTATTGATTTTACAATCAGAAAAAATCGTAACATGATATGATTCATATGGGCTTGGATAATGTACTGGTAAATAATTTAATTTGTATTTAAACCAACCGGGAGTATAGATAAGATTGAAGAATTACCATTCAAAGCAATAATGCACAATGGTCTTGTCTAAAAATGAAGAAATAAAGGAAGATGTCATTGTGTTGGTTATTAAGAATATTATAATGTAATTATGTAATAAAGGAAGGCTAAAAAAACTAACTTCCTATCAGTAATTTTCTTATTTTTAGTTTTAACCCCTCTTCTTTGTTCTATTCGAATTAAACCTGAGCTAGTACAGCAAATGGTTATTTTTATAAAGCCTTTATTAATAATCACTCGTATTCACCTATCTATATTCCTATGATAAATCACTGAGTGAACCAGTTTAACTAAATAATTTTACTAAATTTAATATAATTAATTGACAATGATATAAATTTCTTACTGAATAAAAATGTTGAGATTTTTCATTTTGGATTTAACACCAGATGCCTCGTCAATCGCTTCCTCAAGCTAGTTTAAAAATACTCTTATCACAATGGAACGTGTTAGTACAACGTAATTTTCAAGTTTTTCTAGCAGATAAGCTCAATTTAGCTTTAACCATTTTGCAAGTACCACTCATTGCTATGCTAATTATTGGCGCATTTTATCAGTTTGATCGGGATAAACATATCTTCGATGAAGCCGCCCGGGTAGTATATTATTTCGATTTATTAAAAGCACCGTTAGAACAAGCTGATAAAGCAGTTAATATTGATAAACTGTATAAGTATGCTCAATTTCTAGCCCAAGAAACGGACGAAGATTTAAAAATGGATTATATTAACCAGCAAATCAGTCCTTATTTTTCCGCTAAAAGTGTCACGTTACCCCCTATTGTCATCCCCTTCCATCAATCAACTTCTCCACTCCCGATTAGCGATTTAGCTAGTATAAGACGAGGAAGCATTTATTTTCTATTGGTTGCCGCGAGTATCTGGTTTGGTATCATGGCTTCCTGTAAAGAGGTCGTTACTGAACAACCCATTTTAAAAAGAGAAATTCGCTCTTATTTATTTATTTTTCCTTATTTAGCGGCTAAATTTTGGGTACTCTTGCTCATTTTAGGCGTACAAACGGGTTTGTTAGCGATGATGGTCGTGCCACTATTATTAAAATTATCGTGGTTTCATACCGGATGGATTAGTTTAATTTTATGGATAACGGCGGCGGCGGCGGCCACACTTGGCTTATTTATTTCTTGTATGGTCACCAGTTATCGAGTGGCACTCACCCTCGTTCCTTTATTAATGATACCACAATTATTGTTTGGTGGCTTATTACGCCCCCCCGCTGATATTGCGCCAACTAATAATTGGCTCATGGTAACCAATACCTTAAGTGCTTTAACTATTCAACGTTGGGCATTTGAAGCGATTTTAACAACAGACATTTATGCCAAAGGTGGCATTTTAAAATTACAAGTCAATCCGAAAGGACGTGGGGAATTAGATTTAGTACGAGCTATCAACAGTTCGTTGGTAAATTCTTTTTTTCAACCACGGAAGTGGGGAAATTTTGAAGTGGGATATCGATGGCCTCCTTTATTTTATCTCGGGAGCGCTAGTGTTCTATTTTTTATCGGTGGTTACTTTGCGCTACGATGGCGATTTACCTAAATTATTAGGACTTAATTGGAGTTTGAGATAACGTACCGGTTAATGGCTGATATTTTATGATGACGATTATTATCCACATTCATCGTTCTCATTATCGTCATTTTAACAACGATTATCTAGAGTTGGTTTGTCAATCTTGACGTGACGTTATTGGTTTTTAGTTAGCCAGAAATTTTAACGCCCTACTTTAAAAATAATCTGATTTCTACCTTGTTCTTTAGCTTCATAAAGTGCACGGTCAGCAATTTGAATAAGTATATCAGGAGAACTCGTGGTGGTGGGAATCGTACTTGACACGCCCATACTCAAAGTGACATAAGGGCTAATTTCAGAATGAGGATGAATTAATTTAAGGGATTGTAAATGGTTTTGGATAAGATATGCTACTCGCATTGCACCCTCACTCGGTGTGTTCGGTAAAATTACTGTAAATTCTTCGCCACCATAACGTGCCGCTAAATCTCCCGGTCGACTAACAGCATGGTTAATAGCTTCAGCAACTTGTTGTAAACAATCATCACCAGCTTGATGACCATAGGTATCATTATATAGTTTGAAGTAATCAATATCACATAAAATGAGCGATAAGGGGATTTGTTCTCGTGAAGCACGACGCCATTCTCGCTGAAGATATTCATCTAGTCGTCGGCGGTTAGCCAGTTGAGTTAAACTATCCAACGTCGCCAAACGTTGTAATTCTTGATTCACTTTTTGGAGCACTTCTTTTTGGGTTTCTAATTCTTTTTGTAAATAGCGAATCGTGAGGTGAGTATTTATTCTGGCTAAAACTTCTTCTTGTTGAAATGGCTTAGTAATGTAATCTACGGCACCGAGTTTAAAAGCTTTAACTTTATTTAAAGTATCGGATAATGCGGTCATAAAAATCACCGGGATATGATGGGTGTTAGGATTACCTTTTAAATAGCGACAGGTTTCAAAACCATCCATACCGGGCATCAGCACATCTAATAAAATTAAATTCGGTTGTTCTTCTTGGGCAATTTCGAGAGCATCTTTACCATCCTCGGCAACCAAAATTTCAAAACCATAACTGTTTAGGAATTCAAATAATAACTTAATGTTATGAGGCGTGTCATCAACAATCAATAAGGTACCCGATTGGGCATTATTCATAAGCATTTTGTATTAATCAAGGTGTTGTTAAAATATTGAACTGCCGTGATGAATCGATCCAAGAAGTTATAGCTGATCAACCGTTATTTCATTTCAATTCGCTTTAAAAGTTGTTGAATACTAATGGTGCAAAGAATAATTATCATTCCATAAACGCTTACACCTTGCCAATCAGCAAAAATCAGTTTACCTAACCCAAATAAACAGCTATAACCTAATCCTACACTGAATAACCAAATCACTATCAGCTGAGGTAAAATAGACTTTGGGGTTGGGTAACCTAAACAATGGGTTACCGGTTGCCACCAGCCTAGAGGTTGAATACGTTGATAAAAATTAACGAGTACCGGCCAATCAGTGGGTTTAGTCAATAAAGTAGCGGTTAACCATGCGAGTGTCGTAAAACCCACAGTAATAAATAAGCTGTTAGGAAATGACCATTGCAGGTAAAACTGGGTAAAAGTATAGGCCATAAAAGGTGCTATGGTGGCGACAATTTCACTCCAAGCGTTAATGCGCCACCAATACCAACGTAATATCAATACGGCACCTAAGCCAGCACCACATTCAATCATAAAATGAAAAGCATTTTCTAGCGTTTGAATTTGTGAAGTAACACCCAAAGCGACTAGCATTAACAACAAGGTATTGAGACGTGAAGCTCTAATTAACTGTGATTGAGTGGCATGGGGTTTGAGAAAGCGATGATAAAAATCGTTGATAATATAGCTCGTACCCCAATTTAATTGCGTAGAAATCGTACTCATATAGGCTGCTAAAAAAGTAACTAGTAATAAACCTTTTAAGCCAGTCGGTAAAAAATCTTGCATAGCTAAAACGTAACCTAATTTTTTATCAGTTGCTGCTAAATGCGGATATAAAATCAAGGTACATAATCCCACTAAAATCCATGGCCAAGGACGTAACGCATAATGTGCTATTTGGAAAAACAAGGTGGCTTTCAGCGCTTGTTTTTCATTTTTAGCACTCATCATTCGCTGGGCAACATAACCACCGCCACCAGGTTCTGCACCTGGGTACCAACTGGCCCACCATTGTATGCCGACAAAAGCGAAGAAAGTCGCTAAGCTAATGGTTAACATCTGACTGGTTTCACCAATATGCGCCCAGCTAATCGTTGGGAAAAAGTTCAATGTTTCTGGGGGTAGTTTGGCTTGTAACCCGCTAATACCACCAATCGCTTCTGAATTGACTACCACCACCGCTAATACAATACAACCTACCATCGCAATAATAAACTGAATGAAATCGGTAGCAGCAATACCTAATAATCCCGACAAACTAGAATAAATCACTACAACCAGCATGGCACCAGCTAAGTAAAAAATCAGCTGACTGTCGGGGATACCTAAAAAAATTTGTAATAACGAACCGAGAGCAACATTAACCCAGGCCATGATCACGGCATTCATGAAAATACCTAAATAAATCGCTTTAAATCCCCGTAAAAAAGCGGCTGGTTTACCAGAATAACGTAATTCAGTGAACTCCACATCGGTTATGACCTGAGCCCTACGCCAGAATTGCGCAAATAAGAAAGCTGTTAACATGCCACCGATTAACCCATTCCACCATAACCAATTACCACTGATACCATATTGAGCCACCAATTCGGTCACTAATAAAGGTGTATCCGCTGCAAAAGTAGTTGCCACCATAGAAGTACCAGCAAGCCACCACGGTAATTTTCTGCCACCTAGGAAGAAATTTTCCACATTCTTACTGGCCGGTTTGGTGAAAAACAAGCCGATAGCTAAGGTCAATAACAAAAAAGTAATAATAATTGATATATCAAGTAGTTGTAGTTTCATATCAACTCGTACTCAATGGTGTTCAAGAATAAATGTCGACCGGCAATTCGTTGCTGGTCAGCATGGCCAGAAAAATTCCGACTCTATTGGCAGTTTGGAAGTAACCGTGTATTAGTTGATCCCCAATAGAATGTGCCATATCTAATTGGCATTTTGAGCAATTTTATCCTGTTCCAGTTCCTTCAATAAATTTTGCATATCTTGCGGTAAAGGCACGGTCCATTGCAGCCACTGATCACTATAGGGATGCAAGAGACCTAAGGTTTCAGCATGTAAAGCTTGCCTGGGAAAAGTACGTAAAGTTTGTTTTAATGATTCACTACTTCCAGCCGGAAAATGTAATCGCCCACCATAGACCCGATCACCCACTAATGGATAACGCTGATAAGCCATATGAACTCGGATTTGGTGAGTTCGACCGGTTTCTAATTGCACTCGAATGTGGGTATGCGCACGGTAACGTTGGATGATTCGGTAGTGAGTAACCGCTGGTTTGCCATGTGTGACTACCGCCATATGAGTACGATGCGTTGGATGGCGTCCAATAGGGGCATCTATCATTCCACCCGCAACGAATACACCGGTAACGACCGCTTGATATTCACGTTTAAATCGATGTGCTTGTAATTGTGCCACTAAATGGGTATGTGCCGGTAACGACCGCGCAATGGCTAAAATACCACTGGTATCTTTATCTAAACGGTGAATAATTCCGGCTCGCGGTAATTGAGCTAATTCTGGGGCATAATGGAGTAACGCATTAACTAAAGTTTCATCCGGATTACCAGCACCCGGATGCACTATCATCCCGGCGGGCTTATTGACCACGAGAATGGCTTCATCTTCATACAGCAAATTCAATGGTAGAGATTGTGCTTGCCAACTGACTTGTTCCTCCAGTTGAGCAGTGAGTTGTACTTTTTCACCACCTTGCACTTTCTCTTTACCACGGCGTCGCGGCATCGTATCAATCAATACCTGCCCTTCACTGAGCCACTGTTGCAACCGTGCCCGAGAATAAGCAGGAAATAACTCTGCCAAAGCTTTATCGAGACGATACCCGGCCATATGAGCAGGTATGATTGTGTTAAAATGATTCGTTATTGACATGGTTGATTACTGAATACCTTACTCACTTTTGCTAGCTTTTTTAGGATAACCAAATGAAATGGATTAAATTAAGCATCATATTATATAGTTTATCATCATTATGGGGATGCAGTTTATTAGGTGATACTCGAGATGAAACCAAGAGTTGGAGCTTAGAACGCCTTTATTCAGAAGCAAAAGAAGCATTAGATAGTGGCATCTATGAAACGGCTATTAAATATTATGAACAACTAGAAGCGCGTGATCCTTTTGGTAAATATGCTCAACAAGCCCAGTTAGAGGTTATTTATGCTTATTATAAGTTTGAAGAACCAGAATCCGCGATAGTGGCAGCCGATCGCTTTATTAAATTATACCCACGCCATCCTTATGTTGACTATGCTTACTATCTCAAGGGTTTAGTTAATTTTGAACGTAATCAAGGCATTTTAGCACGAATTTTACCTCTCGATCGTTCCCAACGCGATCAAGGTGCGGCTTTACAATCATTTTATGATTTTGCCGACTTAGTCAAACAATTTCCTCAAAGTAAATATAGTGAAGATGCTAAACAACGGATGGTCTATTTGCGAAATATCTTAGCAGAATATGAACTGCATGTAGCTCGATTTTACTTGCAACGCGGTGCTTATATCGCTGCCGCTAATCGGGCTAAAACTGTCATTGAATCCTACCAGCAAACTCCCGCTGTAGCCGCAGCTTTGGTTATTCTAGCTAAGGCTTATAAAATTATGGAATTAGATGACTTATCGGCCAATGCCTTAAGTGTATTAAAATTAAATTACCCGGATCATAAAGGTATTAAGGAAGTAGAAAGAGTGGTCGTAAAATGAAATAAATTATAATGAGCCATTAGTTACTCTCTCGATTGATGATGCGGTTCGCCAGAAGCAAATCGCATCCTACATCCGCAGCACCAGCCAAGTAGGGTGGGTAAAAGCGAAACATTGCTCACCCTTTCCCCGGTAGCTAAGTCGGTCAGATTAGCGAAGCGTAACCCGACAATCTTACGGTGTCATCGGGATCTATGAAGATTTAGTGATACGATTATTGAGGTTCAATCCCCAGTGCTTTTAATTGTGCCGCTAAGCGTTCGGCACGCCGGCATCTTTGCTCAGGAAAAGGGGGGCAACGCTTCGCTTTTGCCCACCCTACTCGTAGTATTTTAATAGTAGCCTTGATTCTCCTCAATTCATCCTTACATGTGAGATTAAGCAACAACATGATAAGGATAATTGCTAATGAATCCCGAAAAATTAACGATTAAATTCCAACAAGCTTTAGCCGAAGCGCAAAGTCTGGCTGCGGGTCAGGATCACCGTTTTATTGAACCTGCCCATTTATTACTATCCATATTGAACCAAAGAGATAGTCATATTTATCCCTTATTAGCGGGTGCCGGTGCCAATGTTAACCAAATCCGTTCCGGTTTAATTGAAGCTTTAGAACGGATTGATAAAGTGAAAAATCGACAAGGTGAGGTTCATTTATCCAATGATCTGATTCGCCTACTTAACGTGACGGATAAACTCGCCCAGCAACGCCATGACCAATATCTAGCTAGCGAATTATTTTTACTAGCGGCGGTAGCCGATGAAGGCGCAATAGGTCAGTTACTGAGAAAGGCTGGTGCTAACCCGGCATTATTAGAAAAGGCAATTGAACAATTACGTGGCGGGCAACCAGTTAACGATCCTAATACCGAAGAACTTCGTCAAGCTTTAAACAAATATACCATCGATTTAACCGAACGCGCCATGCAGGGTAAATTAGATCCGGTTATTGGACGGGATGATGAAATTCGTCGTGTTGTCCAAGTGTTGCAGCGTCGCACTAAAAATAACCCGGTTTTAATCGGGGAAGCGGGTGTCGGTAAAAGTGCCATTGTCGAGGGTCTGGCGCAACGCATTATTAATGGCGAAGTACCAGAGGGGTTAAAAAACAAACGTTTACTCTCATTAGATATGGGTGCTTTGATTGCCGGTGCTAAATATCGAGGAGAATTCGAAGAACGATTAAAAGCAGTATTGAATGATCTAGCCAAACAGGAAGGGCAAATTATTCTTTTTATTGATGAATTACATACCATGGTCGGTGCGGGTAAAGCTGAAGGCGCTATGGACGCCGGCAATATGCTTAAACCCGCCTTAGCACGCGGTGAATTACATTGTGTTGGTGCTACGACTTTAAATGAGTATCGTCAATTTATTGAAAAAGATGCAGCTTTAGAACGGCGGTTTCAAAAGGTATTGGTTAACGAACCCTCGGTTGAAGATACCATCGCTATTTTGCGCGGTTTAAAAGAACGCTATGAAGTTCATCACGGCGTTGACATTACTGACCCAGCGATTGTGGCAGCCGCTACGCTTTCTTATCGTTATATCACCGATCGACAATTACCAGACAAAGCGATTGATTTAGTAGATGAAGCGGCGAGTCGGATTCGCATGGAAATTGATTCGAAACCCGAAAAAATTGATCGATTGGATCGGCGCTTGATTCAGCTTAAAATTGAACGCGAAGCCTTGAAAAAAGAAAAGGATGAAGCTTCTAAAAAACGGTTAGATAAGCTCAACGAAGAAATCAACCTGTTAGAAAAAGAACTGGCGGAACTCAATCAAGTGTGGCGCACCGAGAAATCTAGTGTCCACGGCGCACACCAACTTAAAGAAGAATTAGAACAAGCGCGCTTAGCGCTAGAAGCCGCACGTCGTGCTAGTGATTTAGAAAGAATGGCGCAATTACAATATGAACGCATTCCGTCACTGGAAAAACAACTCACGGTCGCCAGTCAAGCCGAACCACAAAGTATGCAATTATTACGCAATGCGGTGACTGAGGAAGAAATTGCCGAAATTGTTTCTAAATGGACCGGAATTCCCATTACTAAAATGTTAGCCGGCGAGCGGGAAAAGTTACTCCACCTGGAAGAGTCATTACATCAACGGGTAGTTGGTCAAGAGGAAGCGGTGCAAATGGTAGCCAATGCCATTCGCCGCGCGCGTTCGGGTTTAGCGGATCCCCACCGTCCGAATGGCTCATTTTTATTTCTGGGTCCCACCGGGGTTGGTAAAACAGAATTAGCCAAAGCCTTAGCTGGATTTCTATTCGACACCGACGAGGCGATGATACGCATTGATATGTCTGAATTTATGGAAAAACACTCAGTAGCTCGGCTGATTGGTGCACCGCCGGGTTATGTTGGCTACGAAGAAGGGGGCTATTTAACGGAAGCCATTCGGCGGCGACCTTATGCTGTGGTGTTATTAGATGAAATTGAAAAAGCGCATCCAGAAGTCTTTGGGGTACTTCTCCAAGTACTGGATGACGGGCGTTTAACCGACGGACAGGGACGAACCGTTGACTTTCGCAATACCGTTATTATCATGACTTCTAACTTAGGTTCACAATTGATTCAAGAGCAGAGTGGTGAAGAAAACTACTTAGCGATGAAAGCTGCGGTGATGGAAATTGTTGGCCAATATTTTCGCCCGGAATTGATTAACCGTATTGATGAAATTGTGGTATTCCATCCGTTAGATAAAGCGCAAATTCGGGCCATTGCACATTTGCAAATTAACTATTTACGTCAACGGTTACAAGCTCAAAATTTGGGTCTCCGTGTTAGTGATGCCGCTATCGATCAAATTGGTGCGGCAGGTTTTGACCCGGTCTATGGTGCTCGTCCACTAAAACGGGCTATTCAACAAGTTTTAGCTAACCCATTAGCACAGGCAATTTTAGCGGGTCAGTTTGTACCAGGGGATCTCATTGCGGTGGATTGGCAAGCGGGAAAGATGCAATTTAATAAGGTAATAACTCATGAACAAATCCATTGATTACAAGACAGATTTCTACAGTTGGGCACAGCACAATGCTGACTTGCTGCAATTGTAGTAATTGTAGGGTGGGCATTGCCCACCCTACCTGGCTACCTGGCTCGATTCCAGTAGGGTGCGTTTTACGCACCAAAAATCATTGTCGTATCCAACGTGGTTTAGGGTGCATGGAATGCACCCTACCTGGCTGCGGGAACCTGCAGGAACCGGTTTGTAACCGGTTCCCAAACGTTTTATTATGCGGGAACCGGTTTGTAACCGGTTCCCAAACGTTTTATTATGCGGGAACCGGTTTGTAACCGGTTCCCAAACGTTTTTATTCCTTCAAAACCCAAAACGCTTGGGACGGGGTTACAAACCCCGTCCCGCGTGGGGATTACCTCGTGGGGATTACCTCGCCTCCACTATTTTTCCACCACAAAGGATCTGTGTACCATAAAAAGTAGCTGGCAACAATCTATCGCTACAAGTACCTGTCTTAAGATCATAATAAAGTTCTGGTTGCTTTTTTTGAGGATCAGCGCACCTTGGTGTAGGAGATTTGGATTCAGTAGGCGTAGGAGATTTAGATTCAACAGGTGATTGTTTAAATAGTTGTATTATTTGATCTACAAATTTGTTCCCATCGAATTTGATACCATCGTTATGGATATGGATATGGATATCATATTTTAAACCAACTATATCAATATGATTTATAAAATTGTTCCGCACATACCGATACAAATTCCAATCCCCTCCACTATACCCAATCGGATCCGCCGTCACATACCGCCCCACCTCCGCATCATAATACCGAAACACATTAAAATGCAGCCCCGTCTCCTCATCCTCCCATTGCCCCGGAAACCGCAGCCGATTCACCACCTCTCCCTGTCCCCGACAACGCCCCAACGTCACATAATCTCCCTTCCACACCAACCGTCCTCGCTCATCGGTCATCTCCATCGGCGTACCTAAATGATCCGTATGATAATAATAAATTTGACCCTTCCGCAAAGTCGCCACGGGGGCAAAATTATGAAACACATACTCAATCGGCTCATCTGCTTCCACTTCCCCAAACAACTCTAACTGATTCCAATAATAACGCACTTCCCGATGCTGAGATTTCTTCACAATCCGTCGTCCTAACGCATCATACTGAAACTCCACTAACCCATACTGAGGCGTTTGCGCCGCAATGAGCTGATTGAAAATATTGTAGCGATACTCAACCGTGCCGGCTGCGGAAGTCTTCCGAATTAAATTACCGCGAGCGTCATGCTCATACGCATAACCATTAAAACGCAACAACCGATTGCCCTGGTCATAACGTGCTTCCTGATTGAGTAAATTACCGGCAGGATCATAAGCGAACTGTTCCACGAAGTTGTTGGCATAATTCACTTGGCGCAACCGTCCCGCTGGGGTCATACGCAAAGCGTTTTTCGAGGCGAGATTTATCTTGTAAACGACTTAATTTATGGCGAGTATCGTATTCATAGCGGAATGAATGTTGGTAAAGGATTACCAACCTACGCTAGCTCGCTAGATTGTAAGCATGCTAGCCATCACATTAGGATCACGTGCCCAAACTAACCATTCTGTTCTATCGAATGCCTCAATAACAATCTCACAATTACTAAAGTTTTCCTTTGCTAATTTATTCGTGGAAATATCCTGAACAGATTTTGCCGCAACAATCAAACAATCAAAAGTTTGAATCAGCGAATTGGAAAAAGTTCTTAACTCCGACCACTTCATTATGAAGCCTTTAGATTTTGACCGTACTAGAACCTCAAATTCTTCCATAGACAAATCATTTGGTGCATTGCCAATACCGTAAAAATCTAATACTGTCCAAATCCACCCGTTCTCAGGAATCTTAGACAGGAAGTCAGCTAGCTGTATTATCGAACCATTTTGCCGAAAAGATGGAAATGTTGCGAATTTCATATTATGGTATCTCCAGTATTTCCAACAATGAACCATGTCGGCAACGGATTGCCGACCTACGCTTGCTGAGTGACTAAATTGTGGAATAGTTACGCTCGATTGTAGGGCGGGAATCCCTTCCCGCCATTGACGATAAAATATTTCCAACAATGAACCATGTCGGCAACGGATTGCCGACCTACGGTCGCTGGCTGCGGGAACCTGCAGGAACCGGTTTGTAACCGGTTCCCAAACGTTTTATTATGCGGGAACCGGTTTGTAACCGGTTCCCAAACGTTTTTTCCTTCAAAACCCAAAACGCTTGGGACGGGGTTACAAACCCCGTCCCAAGCATCCACTTTTACAAAGTTCCCCAGCATTAAATGGTGTAGGTTTATCACTACGCTCGCTCAATTGTAGGGCGGGAATCCCTTCCCGCCATTCCCAATAAAATATTTCCAACAATGAACCTTTTCTCGGTCTCATGTGGTGAAGGTAATGATTTTCCGGCCTATTGTCAATTTCTCAGTTTTGCGTAAGTCCTGACAACAATGAACAATGTCGGCAAAGGATTGCCGACCTACGCTCTTAGTTTTTATTGTGTGATTTCACGATGTAATAATTCTCTATTTCCTTTAAATAAAGCGATTCTAACTGCCCAAGTATGGTTTTCCCAAAAAGCAAAGTATTCAAAATTTTTCTTTCCAGAAAGAGATTCTTTATGCCAATCAGTTAAATTTTTAATATAAAAGTGATAGGGCTTAAAAAATGAAAGCGTTGAACCAATTACTTGAAAAGTATTTTTTCCACAAAAAAAAGCTTCTAACTCAAATTGCTTCTCCTTAATAGGTATCACTTCAGTAGAAATTAATTGATCATTTTCGTATACTAGAAGAAGCCATTTTGAAGGAGTCTGGCCTAGTATATATACTTTTGATTGTGAAGGATTTGAAAAAATATCTTTCGCTTTAAAATTTACGGGTAAAGTTAGAGAAAAATTAACATTTTTCCAAGGATTAACTTTCTTTATTTCGTTATTGTCAATAAAATAAAAGAAATTTGCTGGCCCAATACGATATATCTTTCCGGTTTTATAAGGTACGTCAATCAAAGCAATTAGACTCCACGTTTTACCTCGGTCTGAAGTTGCAAAAAGCTTTTCTAAGGTCCATACATAGCCTTTGTAGTCGTCAAAAAAGTAAAAGCCTTCTATGGAATGAGGTACTGGAAGTTGACAAAATATTTCCCAGTGATGTCCCTCATCTATACTTTTGTATAACATAAAATCTGGATGACCTTTCCCTTCCTGATAGGTACTTTTAACGCCAAGTAACCATTTGGTCGTATCCATGTATTGAAGTTGTTCTATAAAATTCCCCGGGGATTCATAAACGATTTCCCAAGTTTTTCCGCCGTCTTCAGTTACTGTAATACGATTGATACCTTTTTTATATTCCTGCCACATTTCCGGTTCACTGGTTTTATCCATCAAAAGTGCCGACATCCACCCTTTAGAAGGCGAAATAAATTCAAGACTCAAAATTTCATTATCAAATGTATCCAGTATTTCCCATTTATATGAAATATTGCCCATATGTTTTGCGATTCCTATTAAAATACTCAAACTGATTATTATAAATAATATTTTATAATTATTTATAGTCATCTTGATTTTTCAGTTTTCTTTATCAAAGATATTCCTTAACCAGTTTTGGAAATCTTTTGCTTGTTCTTCCGTCCATTCAGATAAATCCTTTATTTTCTCCCCAGCAACCCCCGTTCCTGCTTCTATAGCTTATTGCCAGGTCTCTAGTTTTAACCATTCTTTTAATTCCGGCGTAGTTGAAATGTAAAACCAATCTTTAGGACTTAAGTCTGCTAAGCCAGCATCTAAATAAGCTTTTGGATGAGTATTAAAGGCAAATTTTCTAAACTTTTCAGAACTTGACTCTAATTCGGGTTTATTTTGGAGACCTTTTTCCATCATAATTTGTAAATTACAGCGAGCTTTTTTTAACCATTGTTGCCCTTCTGGAGATAATTTAGGATAAGTTTCCCGAGTGAATTTTTCACAATACTTTAGTCCGTAATCTAGGTAGTAATCTGGTGGAGAAGACTTAGATTCACAACAACTATGGCGGAAAACATAATCATCATGACGTTTTTGATAATAAGAGCATCCACTCTTACAGAGTTCACCAGCATTAAATCTTGTCACAGTTATTCCATTTGTGCTATTTTTTTCCTCACACAGTTTTGCATTCTTTGCTTTCTTTAAATATTCTTCTCGATCTTTTAATCCATTAGTTCCACCGTTAATCTTTCTTGTAATTCCTTCAATATCATCTTGGTCTGCTAGCGGATTCAGTTTGCGTTCATTCCAAAACCAACCTGCTACATCAGTAGCTAGATCGGGGTTTTCAAGGTTTTCTGGATTACTTACTAAATCAGCATTAATAGAATCCCCATATTTTTTATAGTTTGCGCGTCCCGTAAGCTGAATCAATCCTCGTCCTTTAAATCTAGGACCATCTCCTGGTTCAGTATTGCCTAGATCTTTGCGTCCTTCATAAGCTGTACCATTGGCAATTTCCCTAACATAGTTTAGACTTCCACTTTCATGAGCAAGCTGCGCTAAGAAGTGAGCTACTCTTAATGGAGTATTAATTTCATATTTTTTTAGTGTATAATTAATAGGAGTTAGATATTTTTTTATATTAATATCAGTAGCATATGGCATAATTTTCTTGAGTTGTTCTTCCGTTAAGTAACACTCCACCTTTTTTTCAGTTTCTTCATTTTTTGTTGGTTTTGTTATTGGGCAAAAAGTTTGTGTTGGTTTTGAAGAAATAGGCACTTGACAGCTTTTTCCAGCCGGTACTTTATCTCCCATCTTCCACCTCTCCTGTTCTCCTCATCCTCACCTCCAACACCCGAATCGCCTCCTCCACCGGAAAAATCCCCCGCCAAGTCAAATACACCCTCATCTCCGGCACCTCAATATGAATCGTATCCAACCGCACCGGCATTGGCGCTATCTCCCCATCTTCCCAACGCACCAACAATCCTAACGTGAACCCCGGCAACTTAAATTGCAAGCGTTCCGTTGCACTGAGATTCCTCAACTCGATTGTCTCATCGCCCTCCACAAACCCAGGATAAATCAAATCGGGATGCGCGCTGTTATAAAAATCAAACCGAAAATCTTCCGGTAAATCCGGCCACCGCGTTTTTTCCCACACCGCATTAAACGTCCCAGCATAAGCTACGCGCGGCTGCCATGCCGGTGCTAGTGGACCCAATCCTTCGGGTTTATAAATTTTTCCCCATTCCGTAATCGGTTCATCCGGGGACATAATTTGGGGTGCGGGAAGCGGTGTTGAGGTTGTCATCTCAACCGTTTTTGACGGAATATAACCCAAACCAACGGGATTTTCTTGATAGACCGCTTGTTGGTATATCCCGCCATACGCTTGTTCATAACGAATGGGTACCTGTAAACACGGTTGGGGTTCGGTCAAGCGCCAACCCCGTTCTTGATACCAATAGCGTGGTCCCATCACTAACAACTGTTTTTGGATTTTGCCTACTTTGACCGCAACGTTCCATTGAGGTAAAGGTTTACCCTCGGGGGCATGAGCAATCGCGTTGATGTGAATGTCGGTTTTGGGTTTATAAGGCGCTAAATTGCCTTCTTTCCATAAACTGGATTTGCCCGGTTCACCATGGTAAACATCTGCCATGATTAAAGGTTCTTGTTCTTGGAGCAAAAACAAGGTTTGGTAATTGCGAATTTCAAAGGTACCACGTAACACCACTACACCAAAATCACGCCGCTGCTCATCACGGCTTTCAAATTGTAGTGGCGGAAAAGGTGTAAAGTTGCGAAATAACATAATTTTAATTTAAGTCAATGACTTTACCGTTGATTTTGACATCACCCGAGGCGGTAAACAAAAACTCAGTGCCCTCAATCGTCACTTTACCGCTTTTCTCAACAGTGATTTTGCCCTTGCCACAGATTAATTCAAACTTATCTCCGACAATGACCTTCTTCACTAGCCCGACTTCTTCAGACTGACTAAGTGCCACGGTCGTATTCATCACCGCTCCCACAGTCACTTGATAAGCCGCTCCGGTAGTTAAGGCTTTCGCAATTCCAATGGTTTCCGCTTTATTCATTCCTACCGTTTCCGTTTGGTTTTGACCTACTGTCAAAAATTGATTCGCTTTAACCTGCGTGGACATATTATTTTTGACCAATTCATTACGATCTTTCTCCGCTTGGATGTACAGTTCTTCACTTCCCGCTTGGTCTTCAAACCGAATTTCGTTGTAATTAGTGGAAGGTACGCCATCTTTACTGGAATTGCTTTTCCAAGTACTTTTGGTCTGCTCTGCGGGTAACGAGTAAGGCACCGGCTGTTGCCCATTGTAAACTGCTCCCGTAACGATAGGTTGGTCTGGATCACCATTAGAAAACTCACAATCACTTCTTGTCCAATCCGTGGAATAGTGATATGTCCCCAACCTTTTCCAGCCCATCCTTGATTTACTCGTACCCAGCAAGAACTTTTATCATCATATTGTCCTTCTTGATCCCAATGAAATTGCACCTTAATTCGACCATATTGATCACTATAAATTTCTTCACCAGGTGGTCCGGTGACGATAGCGGTTTGTGGACTAATAATTTTAGGTTTCGGGGTGGTGAGGGGTGCCCGAAAAGAAAAATGCGCCGGAAAAGCCTGAAATGCATTACTATAATGCGTTAGTGATAGCGAATGAGACACCCAACGTAACACATATTTAGCATTGAATTCACGGCGCGAATGATCAGTTAAAGTAAATTGATAACCACTGGTAAAGCTAAACACATGACCCTGTCCTTCCAGGACTTGATAGTTAATCGCATGCGATTCAATCCGTTTGGTGACTTTGCGTTGACCCTGAGTGAGTTGTTCAAAACCGGCGGGGTATTCGTAAATTCGCAAATCACTGCCCTTTTGGAAAGGTAAAGCTTCGATAGAATTCTTTAAATCCACTCGTGGAATCTTAAAATTGAAGTCATCTATGGCATATCTGCCGGTGGTCATTTGCTGAGAAAATTGACAGTGGGTAATAACGTCTTCGGGTTGAGTTTCATTACGGATTTGCCAGTAGCGAACTCTATCAATTCCGGGGCAAGGTCGGTGTACGCCTAAATCGTCAGCGATGACTAAAACATGTTTATCTTCAGTATGTTCAAAAAAGTAAAACAGACCTTCATCTTCCATCAACCGCGAGACGAAATCGAAAGCGGTTTCTTCGTATTGCACACAATAAATACGGGGTTCATAAAAAAAAGTCAGTGAAAACCGATAATTGCTAAAACCAAGGTCATCAAAGACTTGCTGGATAATTTTGGGAACCGTTAGGTTTTGGAAGATGCGGCAATTTTTAGTCAGCGTTAGTTGCCACAACCACGGACGAATTTCGGCATAATAAATCGTGAAGCGCGCATCGGAACCTACTTGAGTGAACCGCGTGACGATACCATTAAAATAGCGAACGTGTTGTGGTGCGAATTGAACTTGAATAGTAATCGCTTGGTCAATGATATTGTTAAAATCAATCGTGCTCGACTGGGAAAGCATTTCAACTTGAAAGTGAAATAATCCCGACAGTTGTTCCTCACCCTGTAAGCTTTTAAATAAGAGTTTATCTTGGCCTAGTGGGGTTAAGACAGTAAATAGTAATCTCTCTTGAGTGTAATCAGCGGACATAATTGTCCCTACCTCGTGTTAATTAAGCCCAGATAATAATTATGTTATTAATGGTTGGAAAAGTAAATAATTAGTAGAGTGGTTTGAACTAGATTACACGAATTATTCGGATAGAGCGGATAAATAGGGACTTAACGAGTGTAGCCCGAATGAAGTATAGCGAAATCCAGAGAAATTATTACATTTGCTTTATCTATCCAAAAATCGTCTGATCGGTTCGATTCTAGTGCAAATTGAGCAGCGAGTGTAGCTTAGATGAAGCGTAGCGGAATCTCAAAAGATCATAATCCTTCTCCTCGATTTTATTTCGTTTTATCCAGGCTACACTCACTACTTTTAAAACCCCATTCGCTAAATCATAGAATAAGTTGGCAATATCCAACGCACCGCTTCTTTTTTAGGGTTATAAACTATATAAAATGATAAAAATAAAGCGATTATTTCTTTCCCGAAGCCGATTTTTTGCCCAATAGAGTCGTAGCATTTTCTACGCTTTTTTCTGCCCATGCTGATAACTGTGTTTTGGCATCAATAAGAATTTCCATAGTTTGACGGGCATTTTCCATTAACTTTTCATTCACTTCAGTCATAACCTGAGTCTGTGTTGCCACAATATCTGGGACCCCCTTCGTTTCACTAAGGGCCTGTAATTGTTTAGCGCCACCTTCCATATAAAGATTTACCATCTCCATTTGACGTTGAGTTAAACGTGTCATGGTAGAAGTATTAATTTCACCTAATTCTTTAATGGCTTCTACGGCATTTTTGTTTAATTCAGTCCATTGTTTAATCAGTTCATTTGACATGTTTTTACTCCAGTACCAGACTTGATAAATTAAGAACAAAACGGGAAAACGTTTTTATCCCATGTGCATTCCGCCATTAATGGCAATATTGGCCCCAGTAATAAAACTAGATTCATCTGCCGCTAAAAAGGCAACAACTCGCGCTATCTCTTCTGGTGTCCCTAAACGTCCAACTGGAATTTGGGTAATCATGTCTTTAATTATTTTTTCACCCATAGCCGCAACCATATTAGTCGCAATATAACCAGGAGAAACAGTATTAACAGTAATACCTTTACGTGCCGATTCTTGAGCTAACGCCATAGTAAAACCATGCATACCAGCTTTAGCGGCAGAATAGTTAGTTTGTCCAATTTGTCCCTTTTGACCATTAACAGAAGAGATATTAATAATTCGTCCAAAATTACGGTCTCTCATCCCATTGATAACTTGCCGGGTGACATTAAAAACACTGTCTAAATCAGTACGAATAACAACATCCCACTGTTCTTTAGACATTTTATGTAAGAAACCATCTTTAGTCATACCCGCACAATTCACCAAGATCTCAATGGGACCTAATTTTTCTTCAACGGTTTTAACCAGCTTGGTGGTGGTTTCAAAATCAGCTACATTTCCTTCAGCAATCGTAAAATTGTAGCCGGCTGCTTGCATATTTTGCTGCCAAGTTTCGCCATCATCAACACCCGCTAACCAGGAAGCGGCTACTCGACCTCCCATATTAGCGAGTGCTTTGCAAATCTCTGTTCCAATTCCACCAGTACCGCCCGTTACTAATGCTACTCGATTGGCCATTATTATCCTCCAGTTGGTGTTTACTTAATAAAAATCTCATATAACACTATAACTTGAATAAATATTACTTTTTATCAAAACCACCACGAACTAAATTAGTTAGTAATTGACATCAAGAATAACCCGCTTATTCTACTTTTCTTCTTGGTTGTCACTTTTTTTAGAAGCAGTTAAATGAGTCAACAAGGTCGGGTTAAAAAATTTTTCTTGTAGATCTCGCCACAATTTAATATTTTGTTCTGCTATCTCTGTCATAAAAGACAGGGGATTATACATTTTTTCATGGAAGTCTTCTTGTTGTTTAGCAAATAGCGTAATACTTCTCTCAAAATAGCTTGCTATAATACTCTGTAAAGTATCTCCATAAAAACAAATGAGTTGGCTAAGTACTTCGCTGCTAAAAATCGGTTCACCGGCTTGTTCTTGTTCCAAAATAATCTGGAGTAGAATATTACGGGTAATATCCTCTCCGGTTTTAGCATCTTGAATATGAAATATCACATGCTGTTTAACCAATTGTCTAACATCTTCTAAAGTAATATAACTACTAATAGCGGTGTCATACAAGCGACGATTAGGATATTTCTTAATAATTCTAGGTTCATTTTTGTTCATGATGTCGACAAATGAATTCAATTAGGAGACCTCCGTTTGATAAGCAGTCAGAGGTATCAACTAACAGTTAACTGATTATTCTCTTGCTACCGCTAAAGCGACTCCTTGTCCTCCCCCAATGCACAAAGTAGCTAAGCCTTTGTGAGCATTACGACGCACCATTTCATGTAATAGTGTAACTAATATCCGTGCACCAGAAGCACCAATAGGGTGACCTAACGCAATCGCACCACCATTCACATTAACTTTGGCCAAATCCCAACCTAATTCTCGATTAACCGCCATAGCTTGAGCAGCGAAAGCTTCATTGGCTTCAATTAAATCCAACTCATCTATTTGCCATCCCGCTTTTTGGAGACATTTACGGGTAGCGGGAATCGGTCCAGTGCCCATGATTTTCGGATCAACTCCCGCATTAGCATAAGCAACAATACGAGCCATGGGGGTTAATCCTAATGCCCTAGCTCTACTTTCACTCATAACTATAACCGCTGCTGCACCATCATTAATACCAGAAGCATTACCGGCGGTTACGGTACCAGCAGGATTAAAAGCGGGACGTAATTTAGCGAGTGAGTCAACTGTCGTACCCGGACGAGGAAATTCGTCAACTTGAAATAATAGTGGCTCCCCTTTACGTTGCGGAATTTCAATCGGAACAATTTGCTTATCAAAATAACCAGCTTGTTGAGCTGCTGCGGCTTTACGTTGTGATAGGGCTGCAAATTCATCTTGTTCTGTTCGAGTAAAACCGTATTTTTCGACAATATTTTCCGCAGTACAACCCATATGATAATTATTGAAAACATCCCACAGACCATCAGTAACCATACTATCAGACATAACCCACTCGCCCATACGCATTCCCTGGCGAGATTTAGGTAAAACATGGGGTGCCAAACTCATATTTTCTTGTCCACCGGCAATGATAATTTCCGCATCTTGACAACGAATGGCTTGAGTAGCAAGATGAATTGCTTTTAAACCACTGCCACAGACTTTATTAATTGTCATCGCCGGTACTGCTATCGCTAAACCAGCGGCTATTGCAGATTGACGTGCTGGATTTTGGCCCACCCCAGCCGTTAATACTTGACCCAATATGACTTCATCAATTTGATCCGGCTGCAAACCGGTTTGTTGTAACAAATAGGTAATGACTTTAGCACCTAAAGTACTGGCTGGGATGTCAGCTAACTGGCCATTAAAATTACCTACTGCCGTGCGAGCGGCTGCTACAATAACCACATTTTCCATAAATACCCCTAGTCGTTAGATGTCCTCTACTGATTAATCAGGCCAAATGCTGTTGAACAAAAGCGCTTCTTGTTCATTGCATCGCACAAAAAATGTTAACGCAATAGTATAACACCTGACTAAGGTATGAAAGGGGTATAAATGTTAATTTTAATTATCATTAAAAAATAAAATTTATAAGAAGAAGTAGTCATGCTTTTATGATGGTTTGTCGCTTAAAAAATGACATTTCGCCCCCAAGCGATGGCATATCCATCTATGTCCTTAACCCATTCAGTGAGGGGTTGTGGTGACCAATTTAAAGGGTGCATCGGAATTGTACCAGTACGTCCTTCAGAATCTTCTAGCTCACAATAAGCAGTGTGTAAGGGTGCGGCTGACCAAGCTCGTAATGGATTGCGTACCACTGGAATACCCGCAACACTTGCCATACCAATTGATTCTATCGTATTGATATACTTTGATTTTCTCTGACGAATTTCCGGATCAGCCGTAGTAGTTGGATCTAAAATAAATGCATCTATTCCACTGGGACCGGGTGTGACTATCATGTAGTCAGGATGCGTTTCGGTCACCTCATGACAAATGAAACCACTGAGGTGAGCCTTACGTCGAGAAAACCGCGGTTCTATCCAAATGCTAATTTGAACATCTGCTTTATAAAGCCGTATTTCACCGCCTAAAAATAAAGCACCGGTCGGATCATCATGCCAAATCCAACCCAATGACTCAAACACAGATAGTAATTTAATACCACACCAACGCTGATAAAGGTAAGGTGTATCAGCAATCTCTACAGTGCTATGGAAAAAATTATGCAAAAAATTAGGTAAATATTCTTCTGGCTGAATCAGTTGTTGAGCAAAACGCCTTAATCGCAACCAAGCGCTAGACCGAGGATAAGGATAAGGAAAATTAGGAGAAGGTGCTAATTTCAATGGTACCAAACGTAACAAAGTTGCCCGAGCATGCTCTAATTTAGCATTCGCTTCATCCAGATGGAGACGCATACTTAATAGAGTTGCTCTATCATTTTGGGCATAAGTTGTATTACCCTGCTGTACCAGCAGCGAATCGTCAATATATTTAAGGGTACGAGTACGAACCTTTTTAAGTGCGGTTTGTTGTAAATTCAATAAATACATTAACCAACGCAGCGGACGAATATCGATTTCTGAAACGGATAGTACACTTACCCAATGCGCTGGCAATAATAGTCGCTTGGTTGAATCTTGTTGATAATCACTCGCACGACGTGAAAAAGTAGCTCGTTTGGGAGAAGGGGTATAATGTACTACCGTTTTACGGGTAGTATCTGTGGTTTGTAGTTCAAATACCAATTGTGGTATTAATATGGTTAGAAAATCAATGGCTTTTAATAACGCTGCTGTACTCGCCACAGTTCCCATTCCACTAGAAACCTGTTGAGTTGTATGTAAACCCGGTGAAAGTAATTCTGAAGAAAAGGCTTTTAAGTCATCAACTAACTTTTGAATGAAAGGGTTCATCGTTGGTTTTCTTAACGAGAAATAGACTCCTAAAGTAAATCCTTGATTATTTCAACTTAACCTAAACCTTCTCTTTACTTTACGCCATTTTCTCAGGATTCATTTTTTGTCGTAACAGACTCAGGATACCGTTCATTAACTCTAATGGGGTTGGCGGACAACCTTTTATAGTCGCATCAACTGGAATCACTTGATTAACTGCACCACAGCTGGCATAAGATTGCCCAAATTCACCGCCATCCACCGCGCAATCTCCCATAGCCACAACTAATTTCGGATGAGGTGTGGCTTCATAAGTACGCTGTAATGCAGCCTGCATATGCCGCGATACGGGACCAGTGACTAATAACATATCGGCATGCGAGGTGAAGCAACGAAATGAATACCAAAGCGTTCAATATCATAATAAGGATTATTTAATGCGTGAATTTCTAATTCACAACCATTACAAGATCCGGCATCCACTTGGCGAACCGCTAGACTTTTAGCAAAACAACAGGTTACTTCTGGTTGCACTGGTGTTCCAAACGGTTCCGGTAACGGTTCCTTAGGTTCGGTCACAATCCCAATCTTACGGATTTTATTAAGTATTCTAAACATCGTCATTAACCTGAAAGTACATCACTGGAAGAAAAGTATTTTAACATAATTATCCACTGCTTATTTGCAAATTGCAAAAATATTGCATTTTGCGAAGCATCTCGCAAATACCCACAGTCTTTAATTTTCTAAAATTAGCCTTACTAAAATAAATTGATACCACCTTAAATACATTTATTTTATTTTATCAGATTGGTACATCTCCTGCCTATTCCTCATGTGGTGTTATGAAAAAAGAGCAAAATAATGATGATGCAAAGCAATGTACCAACCCATCATTTAGGTTGTAAGCCTAAAAGTGGAGGTGATATCACCTTGATAGCATTTACACAAGCCGATATCCGCCAAGCAATGGTTGAAAATGCTTTTAGGCTCGGTTTCACTTATTGGTTACAGGGAGACATTCTCGAAATCAATGCGAAAACGGATAAACAAGGCTTTGATCTTTTAACCGCTAAAGTGAGGGGTATAAAACACCATCGTTATGATGTGAGCATCAAGATTAGTCTAGATGATCAAGGGCAGGTCCAATTTGAAGGTTGTTGCAGTTGCTTAGAAGGTATTCACTGTGCACACATGGCAGCCGTGTTGTTTTATGTTTTAAATAATAAAAGTAATCTTCTTTATTCTCAATCATTCAGTAATAAAGTAGCCGATATTGCCCCTAGTAGAAAAACCTCCCATAACACCAACCATGCTCATCAACGACCACTCACTGCTGATCCCCAATCCTATCTTGATTCTTCGTTAAAGGGTTGGTTGACGCGTTTAACTCAAGCTGTTCTAGAAACAACCTTACCCAATACTTATCCTGAACATATTAAACAACGCATTTTATATTTATTCGATCTTAAAAAAAAAGGTGAAAAACAATCTTTACAATTAGAAGTTGTTTTGGCTCGACAACTAAGAAATGGTCATTATGGGAAAACTTATTACTTACGCTCAACCACGGCTGATTATGTACTACCCATTGATAAATCTTTATTAACTACGCTTGAACCGTTCAAAATAAATCGCCCTTATCAGTTAACCTATCAATTACAAAATCTAACCCATGATACCTTAAAACAAATTTTAGCAACGGGTCGTTGTCACTGGCAAGATAAAGATCAACCTTCCCTTACGTTGGGTCCAAGTCGTACTGCACGTCCGGTTTGGGAAGTGAATGAAGAAGGAATTCAATATCTACTCTATAAAGTAACCGAAGGTGCTGATGTTATTTTACCGTTATCTCCACCTTGGTATATTGATACTCAAAGCAATTTGTGTGGACCACTGGAAACGGGACTGCCGTGTCACTTAGCGAGTACTCTACTTGAAGCACCACCCATTAAACCTTTACAAGCTGAAATAGTAGGACATCAATTAGCTAAGTATCTTCCCTACATTCCTCAACCACACTGTTTCCAACAAACGTATCATCAGGGAATCAAACCCACTATCCACCTTTATTTATTTAATCAGGCTTTTTCCGTTGTGCGGCAACATCGTTGGGAACATTACTCTGATAACCTCGAAATCTCCATTGCCCACCTAGCTTTTGCTTATGAAAGCAGAATAGTTAATGCTTATGCGCAAACATTACCAGTATTAAACGTTTTTGATGAAAAGGAAAATAAATTAATTCAAATTGAACGCGATCTGCAATTAGAACAATCGGCTAAGAATTTTTTAACCACAACCGGATTCAAGTTATTAACCGAACATCATTGGTACCATCATATTGAACCCGCAGAAGAACATCAAAAAATGCTATTTTTAGCACCAGACACTGATCCCTATTCAATCGAGCAAACTTTGTTAAATTTTAGTTTAGACGAAATCCCTAAATTACGTGCGATGGGTTGGCAAGTAGAAATGGCGCCAAATTATTCATTCCGCGTGATTGAACCCGAATTTATCGAAGAATGGTACGCCAAAATTGATGAGCACAGCGGTGTAAATTGGTTTGGTCTCGAATTAGGCATTCGAGTTGAAGGACAAACCATTAATTTATTACCATTATTAGTACAATTACTACGAGAAATGGCTCAGGCTCACCAACTAAGCAAACTGACCCAATTACCCGAAGATACTTTGTTGAAATTGCGTTTGGAAGACGGTCGGATTTTACCTATACCCGTAAGTCGGGTCCGAAATATTCTTCAAGTGTTATTAGAATTGGTCGATAAGAACCCACTCGATCAACAGGATCAACTACGTTTGGGAAGGGTGCGAGCAGCTCAGCTACCAGAACTAGAAGCGGCTATAGGTTTACCATTACAATGGTGGGGTGGCGAGAAACTACGCGAATTAGGACGTAAACTAAATTATGTTAATACGATAACAGCCATTACCATTCCGCCGCAGTTTAAAACGACATTACGTGGCTATCAACAAGAAGGTCTTAATTGGCTCCAATTTCTTCGTGAATACGGGCTAGCAGGTATTTTAGCAGACGATATGGGATTGGGCAAAACGATACAAACTTTAGCGCATATTTTAACGGAAAAAACGCAAGGACGATTAACTCAACCGGCTTTAGTTATTACACCAACCAGTCTCGTGCTCAATTGGCAACGGGAAGCACAGCGGTTTGCACCCGATTTAAAAGTATTAGCTTTGCAAGGTCCCCATCGACAAAAGGAATTTGAACAAATTGCTAACGCTGATTTGATATTAACCACCTATGCTTTATTGCACCGTGACCGAGAAATATTACTTTCCCATCAATATCATTTATTAATTTTAGATGAAGCACAAAACATTAAAAATCCACGCGCACAAATCACTCAGATCGTATATCAGATTCGCACTAACCACCGTTTATGTTTAACCGGTACCCCCTTAGAAAATAATTTAAGAGAATTATGGTCATTATTCCACTTTCTCATTCCGGGCTTACTGGGAGAGTACCATCATTTTCACCGTGTCTTTAGAACGCCAATAGAAAAAGAAGGGGACTCCACCCGACGTACTATTTTATCACAGCGAATTAAACCATTTTTATTACGTCGTACTAAAGAAATCGTCATTCAAGAACTACCGCCCAAAAATGAGATTATTCGACTAGTGGAATTAGAAAGTGAACAACGAGACCTATATGAAACGATTCGTTTAAGTTTACATGAAAAAGTGTGTAAAGAAGTAGCAGAAAAAGGCATGGCTCGTAGCCAAATCATTATTCTTGATGCTTTGTTAAAATTGCGACAACTTTGCTGTGATCCACGCTTACTCAAATTAGAATCAGTTCAATCTGTTCATCAATCGGCTAAATTAAGATTACTTATGGATTTGGTGCCAGAAATGATAGCAGAAGGACGGAAAATTTTACTTTTTTCTCAATTTACCACGATGTTAGATCTGATTGCGACAGAATTCAAAAAATATAAATTGGCTTATGTTAAATTGACCGGGCAAACTCAAAATCGATCTCAAGTAATCGACTGTTTTCAAAGCGGAGAAGTACCTATTTTTTTAATTAGCTTAAAAGCAGGGGGTACCGGTTTAAATTTAACTGCCGCTGACACGGTGATTCACTATGATCCGTGGTGGAATCCCGCCGTAGAAATGCAAGCGACTGATCGAGCCCATCGAATTGGACAAGATAAGCCGGTGTTTGTTTACAAACTGCTAACCGCCGGTACCGTCGAAGAGAAAATTCAAGAGCTACAATTACGCAAGCAGCAATTAATCGATGCCATTTTCAGTGATAACAATCACAGTAAAATACAACTTTCACCAGAAGATTTAGACCGATTGTTTCAACCAGTGGATAACCATTTTTTGCGCTAATATTTTATCTTCTATTAAAAAAATTATTAAAAGTCTTTTCGCAGAGAAACTGTCGGTTTAATTTAAAGCCATAGCCTTTCACCAGTAACTTTCTTCTCGGTCCTCGTTTTTTTTAGCTTTGAGCCTCACTCTCCCTTTGGGAAAGGGCTGGAGTGAAGGAAAAAGTTCAATGATCAAGCCCATTTGATCCTTATCTTTAACCCCAATGCCATTAAGTTAAGTAATTTTGGTTCCCTCTCCCTTTCTTGCTACCCAGCTGAGCTTGGCTGATAGGCATTAGCAGAGCTTGGTGATGAGATCAAATTTCCGTATAAAGTTCGCGTATTGATCATATCAAATTGTTATACAACAATTTTTATTATTTTATAGCGAATTGATTTTGTCGATTAGATCATTAGCGTGGGAACGAGAGATAACCTATAAACGGTTAAATTATCAGAACTTTTGAGCTTGTAGGGCGGGAATCCTTTCCCGCCGATTGCCTACACTCGTTACCCAATTGGAATTTAACCTGTACAAGTAATTGTACGGGTGGGCGATGCCCACCCTACCCGGCTGATACGTTGGATAAGTTGATTGCTGCACAAGTAGGGTGGGCATTGCCCACCCTACCCGGCTTTTGAGCTTGTAGGGCGGGAATCCTTATCCCGCCGATTGCCTACACTCGTTACCCAATGGGAATTTAACCTGTACAAGTAATTGTACGGGTGGGCGATGCCCACCCTACCCGGCTGTTGTCGCCGAGTCTCAATAACCTATAAACGGTTAAATCATCAGGACTCTAATGTTTACTAAGACTCAAATCATCGCTAGTCTCAATAACCTATAAACGGTTAAATCATCAGGACAGAGGCTGTAATTTTTGCGGACCAGAAAATATTGTCTCAATAACCTATAAACGGTTAAATCATCAGGACAGAGCTTTTCTGTTTATGATCCAGCATTGGATCTTAGTCTCAATAACCTATAAACGGTTAAATCATCAGGACTGATGCCGACGGTTGGGTTCTTTTTGGAACCAATAGTCTCAATAACCTATAAACGGTTAAATCATCAGGACCTAACCCTAAAAATTTCTCTAAATTTTTCAATCGATTACCAGCCTTATTTCTGACACTAAAAAAGTGGTCAAAAGTTAGCTGCACCGGCATCTTTCTTGCGCATTTTTTATTCTTAAAGAACAATGAGTTACATAACTCATGTTTTAATTATCACCCCCTTCCCGAGCAACCCCGAAAAGTTAGCTGATCGCTTGGTTTTATAAAGCAAAACCTTTCTTAACCTACTTTAGAAATCAACTTTAATTCGCTTGTTTAAATAGGACGATTTTCTCAAATTTTAGTCTAAACACTCATAACTGCAATTCAGAGTTAGTTAATTAAATCATACTTAAAAATAAATTGCAAACCTTTTTTACTACCTAATGAGACCTTTTTAGCCATTTTTTTCCAAGTTAATTTTTTTTCGGCAAATTTGCCATTTTCAGCCGGTACTGGTCAAGTCAGAGATACTACCGCTCGATACTTGAAATTGGAGAACTCATTATGGGTAAATATCTTAATCAAGCTGCCTCTCCACGGGTGTTAAATCACGCTTGGCAATATCTACGTCATGACCGTGGGTTATGGTGCCGTGGTTTAGCGACACCAGAGATGCAACGCCATTTAATTCAACATGTTGGTGAATTATCTCAACAATTGCTCAATGGCCAATATCATCCCGAAGCGATGAATTGTTTTGAAATTGACAAAGCGGATGGCAAGAAACGCTTGATTTGTGCCGCCGCAGTGCGAGATAAGTTGGTGCAACGCGCTATCTTAAGTGTCATAGAACCTCTCGGTGAGGCGATTTTTCATGAAGCTAGTTGCGGTTTTCGCCCGAAATATAACTTAGATATGGCACTTGCTAAAGTCCGAGAATGGGTACGTAAAGGCTATATTTGGTTAGGCGATGCGGATATCAAAGCGTGTTTTGATACTATTCCTTATCAACAAGTTTTAAAACGCTTATATAAAATGTGTGGTGATAAACAGTTAATTGCGGTGGTGAAAGACAGCATCGAGAGTATGCCGGGACAATTTCGCCTTAATGGTCAAAGTCGCGGATTGCCCCAGGGCATGGTGTTATCACCGTTTTTATGCAACCTGCACTTACACGATCTCGATTGTAAACTCCAAAGTCATCACATTCCTTTTGTTCGTTTTGCTGATGATTTTGTCTTGTTAGCCCAAAACGAATCAGCGGCTAATCAAGCACTGCAACTGGCTGAATCGCAATTAAATAAATTAGGTCTAGCACTAAACCATGATAAAACGCGAGTGATTCGATCTTCTCCGCATTATTATTTTAGGTAAACGTTTACCGGATAGCAAACCGAGGTTTGAACCATGAGTAATGAAATAATCCTTCATCCGGATATTGCGCCAACAGCGGAATTAACTCCCCTCTCTCCGCCAGAGATTCTGCCAACGGTGCGTGTTGGTGAATATCCTTATCTATTTGCCTATGATATTATTAACGATAATCGTCGTAACCATGTTTTTAAAACATTGCAACGTTGGCGGGTCGATGGACAATATTCCGTTCACGAAACTTGGTTGCGTCCCCCACAAGTACGCGATCTATCGGTAGAATTATTAAATCTAATCGACCGCAAACAAGATAGCTTAATCGTGGGTCGGCTGGCTCAACACCAATGTCATCCCATTTATCAGGTGAGCATTAATCAAAATAAAGTGCCGCTAATGGGTAAACCGCGTCCTATTGGGGTACCGAGACAGTTAGGATATGGTTGGTATTTGTTTTGTTATGACGTCCGGGAAGCGCATCGTCTACAACGTATCCAACGAACGACTGCTCAATATACTTTGTATTTGCAACGTTCGGTTTATTTGTACCAGGGTAAAGGCTTGTTAGAATTAGTCAGCCGGGTTTATGAACTGATGGAAGCAGATGACGATTTACGTATTTATAGTTTATCGGGCGCGCAAGATCTGTGGTTTCTCAGCCATGATCGGCCGGTGTTATTACAAAAGCAACCCTCGGAAGCTGACATCACCACTAAACCGACGGGTTGGCAACGCTTTCTTAATTGGATTAGGAGATAATCATGGGTGCAATGACTTTAGTACTGGATCAACGGGGAACCAAAGTGAATCTTACTCGTGCCCATGTCTTATGTTTGACTTATCCCGATGGTTCACAACACCGCGTGGGTTTAGATGCCTTGCGTCGAATTGTTATCCAAGGTGATATCAGCTTGTCGAGTGCTTTATTACGGAGTTGTCAGGACAGTGGTGTTGGTATTATCCTCTTGCCAGGTCGTCGCCGCCGTGGGGAGAGTATTCAATTATTACCCAATAGAGTTGTATCACGTTAAAAACCAATCAATTAGCTAAGTAAAAATTCCATAGTCCAGCACAGACACCAATTATTTCATCATATAAATCAATTGTATGAAATCTAATTTTATTGACAAGTGTTC
>JAAUSR010000101.1 GCA_012032555.1 Thioploca sp. | reverse complement strand
GGTTAGTGGGAATTTAAAAGGGGGAAGTAAATCGCTTAACTTAATGGCAGTGAAGTCAAACTTGGGAACGTAAAAACGAGAAAAAATAGAGTGATGGTGTCAAGTAGGTCAAACTAAGCGCAGCAAATCTGATCTTTGAATGGATTTATTTATGAGGAATTCATTAGAACAATGATTCAGACAGTTTTTGTAACTTAATTGATGTTAAATTGGGTGTCTAAGCGAAGTGTAACGCACCGGTTTCTTCTAAAACCGGCGCGTGACAGCTATCGCTTCAACCGACTAAAAACTGCCAGAAGTATTGAACAAATTCTAGGGTGGGTTATATTTGGTAAGTAACCGTTTCAGTTACCGGTTATCACCATTAACCTTTCAGTATTGCTGGCTAACTGATAGCTGATATCAAAGCTAAATTTTAAATAATGTAACCCCGTTCATCGTGAAGCGCCATATCTAATCCTTCAACTTCTTGTTCTTCATCAACACGTAAACCTATAATTACATCAATGATCTTGAGGATAATATAACTGATTAAGGCAGTGTAAGTAATGGTAACTACCACACTAACAATTTGAACTTGAACTTGAGTTATCATCGAAGTAATACCGCTAGCGAAACCAGCGCCACCCAAACTTTCTGCGGCAAATACACCGGTTAAAATGGCCCCAATAATTCCGCCTATCGCATGTACGCCAAATACATCCAGAGAGTCATCGTAGCCGAAAATACGTTTAACTTTAGTAGACATCACAAAACAACCTATTCCAGAAGCGGCACCAATCGCTAACGCCCCCATTGGCCCAGCCGTACCGGATGCTGGGGTAATCGCCACTAAACCCGCTACGGCACCGGAAGCAATGCCTAAAACGCTAGGTTTACCATGCAATACCCATTCATTAAACATCCACGTTAATGCCGCTGCGGCTGTGGCAATTTGAGTCACCACCATGGCCATTCCAGCAACACCATTCGCAGCTACGGCACTACCCGCATTGAATCCAAACCAGCCAACCCAAAGCATAGAGGCACCCACAACCGTCAAAGTCAAATTATGAGGCGGCATGGCTACATGAGGATAACCTCTGCGTTTACCCAGCATTAAGGCTGCTACTAAACCCGCTATTCCCGCATTGATATGGACAACGGTACCGCCTGCAAAATCCAGCACACCATCTTTACCTAGCCAACCACCTCCCCACACCCAGTGACAAACGGGTAAATAGACTAGGGTTAACCACAAGGTCATAAAAATGAGCATAGCCGAAAATTTCATGCGTTCAGCAAAAGCACCCACAATAAGGGCCGGGGTGATGATGGCGAAAGTCATTTGAAAAGTCATAAAAACTGTTTCGGGAATGGTACCACTCAATGCCCATTGAATTTCACCCTCAGCGGTTTTTCCGATAATACCCACGCCATTAAGAAAGGTTTTTTCTAAGCCACCAACAATATTATTGAATGACCCACCATCAGTAAAAGCTAGACTATAACCATATAAAGCCCATAAAACGGTCACGATCGAAGTAATTGCAAAACACTGCATGAGGACTGATAAAACATTTTTACTTCGTACCATGCCGGCATAAAACAAAGATAAACCTGGAATCGTCATAAACAGCACTAATGCTGTTGCAGTGAGCATCCAAGCGGTATCCCCCGCACTGAGAGTATCTTCTGCCAAACCAACAGAAGGTAGTGCTGTCATCAGAATTATTAACCAACCGGTGAGTTGGCCTTGAGATAGTCGTATTTTCATACTGAATTGGCTCTCCTTTTAAATGGCATCGGTACCGGTTTCTCCGGTGCGAATGCGAATCGCTTGTTCAATATTGATTATAAAGATTTTACCATCACCAATTTTGCCAGTATTAGCTGATTTCTTGATAGAATCAATTACTTGATCAAGTAAATCATCGCTAATAACCGCTTCAATTTTTATCTTAGGTAAAAAGTCCACGACATATTCAGCACCACGATATAATTCCGTGTGACCTTTTTGTCGACCAAATCCCCTAACTTCAGTTACGGTAATACCCTGAACACCAATTTCGGAAAGTGCTTCGCGTACATCATCTAATTTGAACGGTTTAATAATGGCAATAACCATCTTCATAAAAGTTTCTCCTAGAGTGTTGAACAATCGTGATTTCGATCCGGTGTAACAAATACCTGAATACCGGCACCTTTGTCAACGTGAATTAGGGATGATTTATTGCAAAAGTAACAATATTTTTAAGTAAACTGATGTAAAAGCAAAAAAGATTCCATGAAATAATTATCTGAAAATACAGATAAAATCGACATGAATTGTTGTTATTGTTATGTCAGAAAGAGTCGATTTGTTAGCTTTGCTACAAATTTAGCGTGTAATCGGATAGCATGGAATTGTCCTCCTTATTATTAGACGAATGGCTAATTTAATCACATTGGTCTAACGCCCCTCTGGTTATAAATCCTACAAATTAACGCCACCGTCGGATTCACCACATCACTTTCTCACCAATTGTAAATATTTTATATTTATAATACAATTACTTATAATTAAAAATTAATTGGCGTGTTGTTTGCGTTAAGACCCATTAAGTAACAATTCATCCCCTAACTCTCTTAGCTCCTGGTACCCACCTTACTCTGATTGAGTGGGTACTTCTTTTTTTCTCATTAGAGATCAGCGTTCTAACGATTGAATATCAACATGCCTTTTAAGGAGATAAATGTGATCCAACCCGATATTGTTATTGATGACACCACCTTGCGGGATGGTGAGCAATCTGCTGGTGTGGTTTTTTCGCTAGAAGAAAAATTAGATATTGCTCAACAATTAGACGCCATGGGTGTTCCAGAAATGGAAGTTGGCATACCTGCAATGGGTCGTGAAGAAGTCGACAGTATCCGCGCAGTAGCTGACCTTGGATTGAACGCACGGTTAATTGTGTGGAGTCGGATGCGACTTGGAGATGTCAACACTTGCCGCGATTTAGGTGTTGAGTTGATCGATATTTCTATTCCGGTTTCTGATATTCAGATAACCAAAAAACTTCGCCGTAACCGAATTTGGGTATTAGATACGATTAATACGGTAGTCCGTTACGCATTGGATTTGGGTTTAGAAGTCATTGTGGGTGGCGAAGATGCTTCTCGTGCTGATCCCTATTTTTTGCTCCAGGTTGTGGAGACAAGCCAACGTGCCGGTGCTCGCCGCTTTCGCTATGCGGATACTTTGGGTATGATGGAACCATTTGGCGTCGCTCAAATTATTGGTATGCTTAAAAAGGCAGTTGATTTGGAAATCGAAATGCACGCTCACAATGACTTGGGGCTAGCTACTGCTAATACTTTAGCGGCTGGTTATGCCGGCGCGACTCATGTAAATACCACGGTTAACGGTTTGGGTGAACGTGCTGGTAATGCACCTTTAGAAGAAGTCGCTTTAGGATTTAAGAAACTTTATCATCTCAAGACCGGTATCGATCTAACTCAGTTTCCGCAATTATCCAAACGGGTTGCTACCGCTTCAGGACGCCCAGTTTCCTGGCAAAAAAGTGTGGTTGGTGAAGGCGTTTTTACCCATGAGGCTGGCATCCATGTTGATGGATTGCTTAAAGATCCTGAAACCTATCAAAGTTTTGATCCCCGCGAAGTCGGTCGACAACATCAACTCGTATTAGGTAAACATTCTGGTTCTCATGGCGTCATGGCTGCTTATAGTCGTTTAGGTATCAAACTGAATTGGGCTGAAGCGAGCCAATTACTCACACAAATTCGTGCTTTCACTATTCACCATAAACGGGCGCCGGCTGAGTCGGAATTATTACAACTTTATGCCCGGTCGAACTGCCTTGAGACGATAGAACCTCATTATTGTCAATCCGTACCAGCAGCGACATTATTAGCCGTTTAGGTGAGGAGTAAAGTATGGATTTAATGGAATGTGACCAAACTTTATTGTACTTTGATGATCCGATTGCACCGGAAATAGAAGTACTGATTGCTAAAGCCAGCGATGCTTATGGTAACGGTGGAGCAGAAACTTATCTATTGCAAGCTTATTCTTTAGCACCAAAGCAATTAGTAGTCTTGGTCGCATTGTATCGATATTATTTTTACCAACATCGCTTAAACAACGCCCTGATTATTGCTGAGCAAGCCTTAAACGTAGTAGGACAACGTCTTGATTTTCATAGCGGCTGGCTACATTTGCAAACCGATCACATCGAGCAAGTTGAACGTAGTGCGGTGGGCTTGTTGCGTTTCTATTTGCTGATATTAAAAGCTTCAGCTTATCTACATTTACGTCTAGGACACTACTTAGAAGCGCAAGCGCAATTAGAAAAGTTGATTGAACTAGATAGTCAGGATTGTTTAGGTGGACAGATGCTATTAAAATGGCTTCCTACCCATAAGACGGTTATCGCAACCGAGGAGGAGTAAATCATGCCGAATTTAAACTTAGAATCAGCCTTGAAAGAATTATCTTCTGCCGAAGATTTTTTAGAATTCTTTGACATTAAATATGATGCTCATGTCGTACAAGTCAATCGTTTACATATCTTACAACGCTTTCATGATTATCTAAAACAGGTTGGTGAATTACCTGAAGATGAAATGACCTGCCGAACAATGTATACGCGATTGCTTAGTCAGGCTTATGAAGACTTTGTGCATTCCAACGCGCTCACCGAAAAAGTCTTTCCGGTATTCCATCAACAGCAACGATCGACTACCGTCGCTACTGTACCGATATCTACTCTTACTAAGCGTAAATCTAATGCCACCCCATTTTGAACAGAACGACGCCGTTCGGGTTATACGTAACCTCCGCAATGATGGAACTTATCCTGGCTTGTCCACGGGCAGTTTATTAGTGCGACGCGGTAGTATCGGTTACGTGGTGGATGTTGGTATTTTTTTACAGGACCAGATTATTTATTCGGTGCATTTTTTAGATTCTAATCGTATCGTCGGTTGTCGTGAAGAAGAATTAATTAGTGCGGATACACCTTGGACCCCAAGTCTTTTTGAAACCCGCGATAAAGTTCGAGTCATCGCTTCTTTAACCGTAAATGGCGAAATGGTGGTACCGGCCGGTACAGAAGGAAAAATTATGCGAGTTTTACGTGATATAGCCGTTGATGTACAGTATCATGTACACTTTCCTGGTCATGTTTTGCAAGTACCCGAAGCATTACTCGAACCAGTAACGACTGAGCAATAACTCATTCCGTCACCTCGCGAATAGAATTTGTATGTCTATCAATCTAGAACAAGAATTTCCTCTTAGTGAAGATATCATTTATCTTAACCATGCGGCTATTTCACCATGGCCTCGACGAACTGCCGAAGCAGTACAACGTTTTGCTTTGGAGAATATGACCCAAGGTGCTAGGAATTATGTGCAATGGGAACAACAAGAACAGCTATTACGAGAACAATTTCGTCATTTACTGAATGCCCCAGCAGCTAGTGATATTGCCTTGTTAAAAAATACTTCGGAGGCGTTATCAGTCGTCGCTTATGGCTTAAATTGGCAACCGGGTGATAATATTGTTATCACTGATCAAGAGTTTCCCTCAAACCGTATCGTTTGGGAATCTTTGCAAAACCAAGGTGTAACCATTCGTCAAGCCGCGATCACGCCGACAGTTGATCCCGAAGTAGCGCTATTTACCTTGGTAGATGAACATACGCGCTTGATTGCGGTAAGTTCAGTGCAATATGCCAGCGGGCTGCGCCTGAATTTAACTCAGATAGGTTCATTTTGTCGACAGCATGAGATTTTATTTTGTATTGATGCGATTCAAAGCTTAGGTGCATTACAATTTGATGTTCAAGCTATTCATGCTGATTTTGTTATGGCCGATGGACATAAGTGGCTATTAGGGCCAGAAGGCGTAGCTGTATTTTATTGTCGAACGGCATTACGTGAACAATTACAATTAAAACAATATGGTTGGCATATGGTTGAAGAAGCCAACAATTATACTGCTAAAACTTGGACGGCAGCCCAAAGTGCTCGTCGATTTGAATGTGGTAGTCTCAACCAATTAGGAATACAGGCGTTGAGTGCTAGTTTATCTTTATTACTAGAAGTCGGTATGGCTACAGTAGAACAACAGGTATTAACTAATACCCACTTGTTACTGGCAGGTTTAACTCAATTGCCGAATATAAAAATTCTATCTCCACAGCAATCTAATCGTTACGCTGGGATTGTCACTTTTCGTCATCAACAATTGGAAACCCAAGATTTATTTCATCAATTATTGAGCAAAGGGGTAATCTGTGCAAAACGGGGGGGTGGTATACGATTCTCACCACATTTTTACCTGTCCACGGCTAAATTAAAACAGGCAATAGAATCCATTCCATAAAGTTAATTTCCTATTTAACCAACACCAATTTAATTTCAATCATCCTATTTCCATTCGGTTAAGGATAAATTTTTTATCTTTTTGAGTAAAAAAGATTTCTTCATATTGTTGCCCAGTCTTTTTTCGAGTATATTCTTTACTTACCCATAAATATCTATGCTTTTAGTGTTAGAAAACTGACCTAAAATCAGTCGGAAAACTGATATTGGTATAAAACAATCTGAAAATTTTTCCTGATTAAGGAAAAATCACTCTTAATAAAGAACCCTTCTTATTATTTAAACTAAGTAACTATTGGTTTTTTTATACGGTACTCAAAATGAAACGTGTTGCATTTTGTTATGTCGGACTGTGGTTAGGATTTAATTTATTCACACCCGTAGAATTACTCGCTGCTACCGCAACTGATCCACAAATTCAGGTCATCGAAGCGCCTCAGCAATTTGGTTTTGCCGAAGTACGCCGACGTGCAGAAGTGATGGCCGCTGAATCTTTTCAAGAAGATCCAGATACTCTACCAGAATTTTTTCGCACCATTGGTTACGACCAATATCGTGATATCCGATTTCGTCAAGATAAAACGATTTGGTTAAGCGAAGGCTTACCTTTTGTCTTGCGATTCTTTCATCGTGGATTTCTATTTACGCGCCCAGTACATATTAACCTAATAGTGGATGGTAAAAGCCAACCCATTAAATTTAATAAAGATTTATTTGAGTACGGCCCAACGCAATATGCCGATGAACTGCCAGAAGATTTTGGATTTGCCGGGATGCAGATTTTTTACCCGCGTGTCAAAGCCCAACGTTATGATGAAATCGCTGCTTTTTTAGGTGCAAGTTATTTTCGCGCCGTTGGCCAAGATCAAAATTATGGTTTATCTGCTCGTGGTTTAGCAATTGATACCGGCTTGGATAAAGGTGAAGAATTTCCTTTTTTCCGCGAATTTTGGATCGAAAAACCCAATAAAGATACCACCGTTTTGACGGTTTATGCCTTATTAGATAGTCCGAGTGTAACGGGTGCCTATCGGTTTTTGATCACCCCGGGGAAAGAAACGCGCTTTGAGGTCAAAGTGAGTCTGTTTTTACGCCAAGAAGTACAAAAATTAGGTATTGCACCCTTGACGAGTATGTATTACCACGGCGAGTTAAGTGAACAGTTCTACGATGATTTCCGTCCAGAAGTACATGACTCTGATGGTTTATTGTTATCGCTTAGCAACGGTGAATGGCTATGGCGACCACTAAATAACCGTCCACAGTTACATATTAACCGTTTTGCCGATACTCAATTGCGGGGTTTTGGGTTAATGCAACGCGATCATCATTTTAGTCATTATCAAGACCTAGAAGCGCTATATCACCGACGCCCCAGTGCTTGGATTGAGATCTTAAATGAGTGGGGTAAAGGCGCGGTAGAATTAGTTGAAATTCCAACTGAGGCTGAACGCAATGATAATATTGTCGCCTTTTGGGTACCTGAAGAACCGCCGCGTGCCGGTGGTGAATTAACCTTTGAGTACCGTTTAGCCTTTGGCGCTGAATATTTAGATCAAGTCCCGGGATCGCATACTCAAACGACTCGTATCGGTGCGGGTGGCACAGATAGCCGCGAAAGTAAAGCACGTAAATTTATGATCGACTTTGTCGGGAAGTCATTGGAGAAACTACCACCAGAAAAACCAGTAGAAGCCGTTATCTCTAATTCTGCCGGCGAAATACCTTCAGCTACTATCCTAGTATTGTACAACCCTTATACTAAAGGCCGACGAGTATTTTTCGAGTTATTACCTCATGATGAAACCGAAGTAGAATTACGCTGTTTTCTGCGTAGTGGCGACAATAATGTGCTCAGCGAAACCTGGAGCTATCAATGGTTCAAGAAGTAATGACGTTAGTTGCACCGGTTTCACTTGAGTTAGCAACCAAACGAATTGCTCATTACCTGCGAGCCAGTGGGTTACCCGAATCACTCGTGTCGGAATGGACGGCGGAACTCGTAGCGACGCAGTTTGAACCTGAAGTGGATTTACCGGTATTACTAATAGCCGCTGCTCAACGATTAGAGGTTTGGTTGGCAGAAAATTTATCGCTTTCTCCCCATGACAGTCGATCTTTACTAGCCATTCGGGCTGAGTTACCTCATTGGCCAAACCAAACGCATTGGTCAGCAACATTCGCCATTTGGCCGGCGGCGCCGGCTCGACTGTGTGCTACTCCACCGCCAGCAGAACTACCGATGCCAACTCAAGTCATTACCTTACGTTCATTACGACGCTTCCTCACGACAGCTTGTTACCACTGTTTACCCCTAGGACAACGGATACTCGCTTGGCTACGGGGACTTTAAGATGAAAACTTTTGAATATTGCAGTCGCATTTCACCCTGGCGACGAATCGTTTTTTTTACTTTGGTGGGGATAACCACACTATTTGCACTTACCTTACTCACCAGTGTTTATCAAAAAGAAGGCTTAAATCCACTGGAAATCGGGCTATTACTATTATACGCGGTGTTGATGCTTTGGATTTGTCTGTCTTTTTGGACGGCTACCTTGGGCTTTATTATTCAATGGCGTCAATCGGATCGCTTTGCGGTTCATACCACCGCCGGTAGTGCACCGCTACCTCAGAATAGTCGTACCGCTTTAATTATGCCTATTTATAATGAAAATCCGCAACGGGTATTTGCGGGTATACGCGCCATTTGCGATGATTTGATTGCCACTGGGCAACATCAACATTTTGATTATTATGTCTTGAGTGATACACGTGATCCGGAACTGTGGATTGAAGAAGAACTGCGTTGGCAACAATTGCGCCAGGAATTGAATGAAACTATCCCCATCTATTATCGTAACCGCTTAAACAATAGTGAACGTAAAGTCGGAAATATTAAGGATTTCTGTACTCGATGGGGTGGTCACTACCGTTATGCTATTGTGCTAGATGCAGATAGTCTGATGAGCGGCACAACCCTGGTTGATATGGTGCGAATTATGGAAAATAACCCGTGTGTGGGATTATTGCAGGTGCCACCGGTACCGATTGGCAAGGAGTCTCTGTTTGCACGCATTTTACAATTTTCCAGCAGTGTCTATGGGCCAATTTTCACAGCTGGCCTGAATTTTTGGCAACTCGCAGAAGGCAATTCTTGGGGACATAACCTTATTTTTCGCATGAAAGCTTTCACTGAACAGTGTGGGTTGCCTCAGTTACCGGGAAGTGAACCGTTTGGGGGTGAAATTCTAAGCCATGATTTTATTGAAGCGGCACTGTTACGGCGAGGTGGTTGGGAAGTGTGGCTAGCCTATGATTTAGGCGGTAGTTACGAAGAATTACCACCCACGTTAATTGATTATGCCAAGCGGGATCGTCGCTGGTGTCAAGGGAATCTTCAACATGCTCGATTAGTATGGGCGCGTGGTTGGCATCCCATCAACCGCCTACACTTAGCCATGGGCATTATGTCTTATTTAGCTTCGCCTTTGTGGTTTCTATTTCTACTGTTGACCGGTGTGGATGCCTACATTCGCGCACAAAGTGAACCAGCCTATTTCTTTGGTTATACTTTGTTTCCAGTTTGGCCGGAATCTTATACAGTAGAAATGACCACGGTATTACTCGTTACCTTAGCGATGCTATTTTTACCCAAAGGATTAGCGTTACTCCTGCTGTTCCGCCAACCAGAGACATTGGCTTATTATGGTGGTGCAGTCAAAGCCAGTTTGAGTGTGGCATTAGAAACACTGACCTCGCTGTTAATAGCACCCATTCTGATGTTGTTTCAAAGTAAGTTTGTCATGGCTATTTTATTACGCCGCAGCACAAGTTGGTCCAATCAACGCCGCGCTGATCACCAAACCGGTTTGTTAGAAGCTTTATCGACACATGCTGGACAAACCGTGTTAGGAATCGTCGCGGTTTGGTATAGTTATACTAATGTCAATGACTTTTTCTGGTGGTTTATGCCGGTAGCTTTAGGCATCGTATTTTCGGCACCGATATCTATATTGCTGAGTAGTTTAAAGCTAGGATTACAAGCGCGTTGTCGTGGATTGTTTTTAATCCCAGAAGAAATTCAACCACCTGAAGTATTAACCCGGTTAAGATATTATTTACAGCAACCCGATACTTTACCATTATCTCCAGCAGCAAGCCGATTCATTCAAGTTATCGTAGAACCACCAATGTATGCGCTACATGCTTCATTACTCCCTGAAGTCGCTTACAATAAACGCTACCAACACTATTTACAAGGATTGATTTATCAACTGTTGGAAGAAGGACCCCAGCGGCTTACTGTTGCAGAAAAACGGGCACTGTTAACCGATTATTCGACTTTACAAACCTTGCATGGATTGACCTGGAGCCTCCCTGGGATGAATGCCGATTGGGGACGGATATCAATTTAATGGTTACTCAACTGTTACCACTTAGCTTGGCGGAACAAGAATCGTTAGCCTATTTGGAAGTCCATGTTAAATCGCTGGCCAGTGACGCGCGTGGCAGAAATCATTATTTAGGTAACACTCTTATTCCTTCAAGAAATTACATTACTGAGCAATTCCAGGTTGCTGGTTATGACGTTTTATTCCAGGAATATTCATACGATAACATCACTTACGCTAATATCGAGGTGGAATTATTGGGAAATGAGTACCCTGATGAAATCATCGTTATTGGTGCTCATTATGACTCAGTGCTTTATTCACCTGGTGCTAATGACAATGCTTCTGGTGTAGCAGCTGTTTTAGAAATAGCACGATTACTAAATAGACAAGCCTTATCACGAACAGTAAGATTAATCGCCTTTGTTAACGAGGAACCACCTTTCTTTCAAACCGAAGCGATGGGTAGTTTAGTCTATGCCAAACGTTCGGCTGTCAAAAAAGAAAATATTGTAGCCATGTTCACCTTGGAAACCATTGGTTATTTCTCTGACGAACCTGGTAGTCAAACCTATCCCCCTGTGGTGAGTTATTTTTATCCAGATAGCGGTAATTTTATTGCTTTTGTGAGTAATCTTAATTCCCGTCAGTTACTGCAAGAATCCGTTCAGATTTTCCAAGAACAGGCGACAATTCCAGCAGAAGCGGCGGCTTTACCTGCTTTTATTCCCGGGGTAGGTTGGTCGGACCAGTGGTCTTTTTGGCAATATGGCTATCCCGGTATTATGATTACCGATACCGCTATTTACCGTTATCCTTATTATCATACGCCTCAAGATACTCCGGATAAAATTGATTATGAGAGAATGGCTCGAGTCGTGATAGGGGTACATAAGATGATTGAGAAATTATTACTTTAATAGAGCTAGTTTTGATACTATGCTCGTACTAGATCGAAATTTTGTTGTGAAATACGGAAATACATAGCTAAGTAGAGTGGGCAAAAGCGCAGCGTTGCCCACCATTTTCCTTCATCGAATTCGACCATTGGTGTATGGCGCTCCGCTTATACACCCTACGCGAGTTAACGGTGTTTACGGTCTTGAATAAGCTGGGTTTCGTTCCTCAACCCAGCCTACTCTTGCTGGGCTACGCTCGTTAAGTTTTGGATATCGTAGTACCGTGATAAGACCATCGGCTTATTAGAGAATGAATGTCGGGTTACGCTTCGCTAACTCGACCTACTTTAACTACTTTAACTACTTTAACTACAAACATTCACTACCAAACCAGGAACAATGGCCGATAACCTATTATCATTAGTCCAAAAATATTTACAGTCGTGATATTATGCCGTTGCTAAGTGAAGGGCATCAGGTGTTTTCAAGTTGTGCTCAACACGCAGAGCACGAGTAGGCTGGGTTGAGGAACGAAACCCAGCTTATTCAAAGTTATCCTCCTGCTTAGGTGAAGTCGATAACAAGACGGTAATTGTTTGTTTTAGGTTCGGCAAATCCTTTTCTATTGTCAACCAAACTTCCACAGGATCAATACCATCATACTGATGAATCAGAATATCACGGAAACCGGCCCAACGTTTCCAAGGAAATTCAATCGCATGTTGTCGGGTTTCATCGGACCAACGTTTAATCGCTTCCCCAATAATTTCAAAGTTACGAATGACAGCGTCTTGGGTTTTGGTATCAGTTAGAAAAACTAATCGGCCAGTTTGAGTATATTGTTCAATTTTCTCAATACATTGAGCAATATGAATGAGATAAAACCGTTGGTTTTTCATAAAGGAATCGCTTCTTTAAGAATCTGCGCCCTTAAATGTTCAGGTAAACCGCGTTCGGTAACGACATCAACTTTAGTATTTAGCAAGGTTTCTAAATCTTGAATAAGGGCAATTCGAGTCAGGAGGCTACTTTGCATTTCCACCAGCAAGTCTATATCACTATTCTGATTCGCCTCACCACGTGCGACTGACCCAAAAATGCGTAGATTCTTAGCACCATATTGTGTAGCCAATTGTAAAATCTCTTGACGTTGTTGTTGTAGTTCCTGAAGTAACATAAGGATTAAAATGTGGGTGAGTCTGATGTTAGTAAAATGACTTTAAAAATATTTTAGCATTTCTTAGTGGATTGTTGGATTATGCTTCGCTAACCCAACCTACACGACTTAGACATCCTATGTGGACCGTGGATTAAGTAATTTTTCAAGTTCATTGAGGGTAATGATCTCAATCTTGGGAAAGTCTATTGTTTTTAATACCTTGAAATGTTTATCATGAGTAACCAAATAATGAGCGTTGGCACTGACCGCACAATCAACAAATTTATCATCATCGGCATCGTCATAAATCAAGTTCCAATGATAATAAGTTATCACTTGGTGAACATGAGGTAGGAACAATAATGTCCTCAGCACATTTTTAGCAATTTCTGGATTCCATTTTGGCGAAATCACCTCTTCGTATTCGGTTAAAATATCGTGAGTGAGGCACATCTCAAAGGCACCAAGCAATAATTTCTGAAATAACCAATGGTAAGAAGATTGGGAAGAAATTGAAACCAGTAACACATTGGTATCAAGAACTCATTTCAGCTTATTCATTAAGCCAGGTTTCCATATCATGAGAAAATAACGGCTTCTCTTCCCAGATCCGATCGGCGCCTTGAATGGCTTTTTGAGCAAAATAGTTGGCGAGTAGAATTTTGAGTTCGATTAATTCTGGTTCAGGTAAATCGGTAGAGTACAACTTTAATAGTTCTATTTGTAAATTACTTAATAGATTACTTGGCATAATATTTTTGCCTTTCTGGTTTTTTCTCATTTTTCTCATTTTTCTCATTTTTCTCGTTCCCATGCTCCAGAGACTGTAAAAGAACCCAAATTTTTGCATTTCCTAGAACGTAAAATCAATAAGTTATGATCAAAAATGGCCAATTTCGGGAGTTTTTTACAGCCTCTCCAGCGTAGGAAATTTTACACATACATTATGTTACCTGAAAATGTAGTGCTAATTATCACAATTATGTGTATCGACATTCACAGTGGACTTTTTTAAGATAAGCAGTCGAGTAGGGTGGGCAACGCTTCGCTTTTGCCCACCATTTTCCTTGTTGAGGGAATGGTGGGCAAAATGCTGTGCTAGTTCCGTGTCCTCATTCAGTTCAGCGGACGGCATTTCGCCCACCCTACTAGGCTACTAGGCTAGGCTAGAATTACACCGTTTTTTGCGAAGATCACTTAGGCATTCCCACGTCGGAGCGTCACTGCCATTAAGTTAAGCAGTTTACTTCCCCCTCCTTACCAAGGAGGGGGTCGGGGGTGGTTTTAAAAATCACTCAATTCGGTAACATTTTTTT
>JAAUSR010000100.1 GCA_012032555.1 Thioploca sp. | reverse complement strand
AGGCTCCTTTAAGGTAGAAAAGTGTTCTATAATACTAGCCGTCATAACCCGTCCTCTGATGGCAAAATTTCAATCATAGTACTCCTAAATTATCACGTTGACACGAATTTTAATGCGGTGGCCCTGGACGGTAACCCGATTGAACGACTCTGGGCTTGGATTAAAGGCCAGTTAGCTTGGAGGTGGTTCGATAATCTAGAGTAACTTCAACAAACTGTCGCCACTATTTTGACTCAAATCACTCCGGATTGTTTCGCTGCTATCACCGGAAAGCCTCGATTAATAGCCCATTTAAATTATTTAAATTCTCTATATCTATTTAAGGTTTAATTTAATATCTAATTGGTATAACTATCAGTTGGAAATGTCTAAACTACATTCGAAAAAGGGGTAACAACTCATGATTACACATCGTTGCCAGCTGCGTCCTTGGACGGAAATTATTAAAACTCTTTCTCCGTTACTTGGACAACTTCATCAGTTACTTATACGCTATTTAGACGGTACCCCTAATTGTAACGAGCTAGATGAGATTACAGAACAATCGTTTGGTAACCACCGAAACATAAAAGAGTTGCTGCAACCCATTGTGAACTAAATGGGTTGAAATGACAGAATACTCAAGAGCAATGGCTTATGGTCCAGAGCCGGTAGGTTGGGCTGAGGTACGAAGCCCAACATTTATTTGGGGGTATCATCAATCCATGAATGTTGGGCTTCGTACCTCAGCCCAACCTACGCGGCACTTATTTTTCTCCCCCCCTTATAAAGGGGGAAATTTTTCTAGTTTGTTGCAACTAATTGTTGCGAGAAAAATTGCTAAAAGGAGGGGCAAAAAGTGAGCACCACAGCTAATTTTGAAGGTATCAAGGTCGTGTATATTGATGATAGTAAAATGATTCGCCGTACTATGGAAACACTTTTAAGAAAAGCGGGTTGTCAAGTTGTTACAGCCCATGATGGCTTTGAAGGACTTTCTAGAGTAGTGGAACTCCAACCTGACATCATCTTTGTAGATAATATGATGCCTCGTCTTAATGGCCATCAAACTTGTATTTTGATTAGAAGTAATCCGGTTTTCAAACTGGTTCCGATTATTATGGTATCGAGCTGTGACGGATTGTTTGAACGTACTCGTAGCAAAATAATGGGTGCCACGCACTATATGACATACCCGATTACCCGCGAAGAACTATTTAATGCTATCAAAATTTACGTTGTGGATGTTAAAAAATCTAAAGATTCAAAATTTTCAGGAGGTGGTACTCTTAAAACTGACAAGCTGGGCGACGTTATGTTACTAAATAACACGCCTATCTCTAAGCAAATTCGTTTTTCCGAAGCATTCCGAAGTTGCTTAAAATACGGTAAATATGTCACTTGGGCGGCTAATCTGACGGAAGAACAACTGCTAGTACTGCTTTGGCTAGTTGGTGAATATGGTTGTCGTGCTTGTTTCATAAAAAATACTTGGTTAGAAGAGTTAAATAAAAGCAATATTCATCAGGAGCAACAACGTGCGATAACTACACTGGAAATGCTTGCTGATATGGTTTTTCCCTTGGGGGTATTAGTTTACAAAAATTGCCAAAAAAAATAAGTTATTCTTGTAATGGTAAGGAAAAAATTATGGGTGGGATGCGACAAGGTATCACACTTGCTGAAATGAGTGCTTTTTCTCAAGAATTTAAAGTAAGTTTAAAGGTCGGTAAATATACTAATTGGGCCGACACCAAATTAGTTGAAGAAATGTTATTCGGGCTGATTTTGTTGGTTGGCGAATATGGTTATCATGCTTTTTCTTTACGTGAGATGCTGGAACAAGAACTTCAAAATAGTCATTACTCTAGGGTGAGAGTGCGTGCAATAACGGCGCTTAAAATGCTTGCTAAGATGGTATTGGGTCAACGATTAAATTTAGAAGAAATGAAAAGAGAGATAGTATCATCGTATAGAAGATACCCTAGGAAAGTGTTAGATAATTGGCCATTAAAGCCAGCATAAACTGCTGTCGTAGCCAAGCCAAGTCACTGCCATTAACTTAAGAGTAGTTCTCCGAGTTAGGGGGTGTTAATTAGCGCGGTAGGCTGGGTTGAGGAACGAAACCCAGCTTATCTAGGGTAAACATTAATCACATTTAGCTGGGTTTATCAACCCAGCCTACTTTTGCTTCTAGAACCTAACCATGCCTAAAAATATCCAAGCCCGCCCCCAAACAACTTGGGTGCGGTATTTATTACCAAGGGATTCCTCCCTATGAACAACCCTTACCCGCTATTTGAAGTGATTTTTAAATGGAAAGTTAGCATTGGTAGATTCATTTCCGCACGGAGTTTTTCTAAGTCGCGCATTAGAAAAGGCCACCAGCCCATTGGATTTGTTAGAGTACCAAACGGGTGTTCCACCAGAGCGGCACGAGTCTTCAGGTGTTGGCGCCTGGCTGCTCTCAGGCGTTGCGGGTGCGCATCAATAATCGGTTCGTGCTCCCAGCGGTCAAGTTATCGGTAGCCCGTTGTCTTGGGCCAGCATTTCTGACATCGCTCGCCTTCGGCACACACACTGGCCTTTGAGGCCGATTTCCACCGCAATTTATCGCCGGTTGTCAAGGTGCCGCTTCGGTTCACGTGGCCCGCTGGGCATTGATAATGGTCAGTGGGGCTATCAACATTCACGACGGCCCAATCGGCCTTCGGAGCGCTTCTTGGTCAGCCCGCGGGACGTACCGGCATCCTGGGATTGGTTAGTATCATAACCGCTATCGGCTAATTGTTTGACCTCTAGCGTCTCTTTCGCCTGGAGATGGGCCCGAGTGGTGGGGTGTCGTTGCCCTCGTGGCTCACCATGAATTTAGGCTTGTCAATGGTTCTGGCGGTGTTGGTCTCGGTTACCTAGTCATTTCTACGGGAGGGCAAGAGCAGCGTTTGCGGTCGGTTTAAGCTAATTTGTCATGCCAGGTTAATATTTTCGATTTTTACCAATGAACCATAGGGTGAGGTTTTTTTTACAGCCGCTGAGCTGGGTAGCAGTAAAAAAAGAATTAAGCTTTTTATATGGAAAATATATAGATTTTTTTGCAAGTCTATCTGCTTTATAGTTGATGGGTTATAATGATTTCCTTAAATCATTTTGTAATCTTTATTGTCATCAAGGAGCGTAATTGTTGCTAATGAAATCAATTCATTTTCCCGAAGGTGGTAGTCGAATTGTTATTAAAGATGACCAAATGATTGTCCCCAATAATCCGATGTTAGGATATATCGAGGGTGATGGTATTGGTCCAGATATTATGAGAGCTTGTTTACGGGTTTGGGATGCCGCTGTCAAGAAGGCTTATCGTGGTGAACGTAAAATTTACTGGGTGGAATTATTTATGGGCGAGAAGGCAGCGGAGAAATATGAGGGTAATATTTTTCCGGATGAAACTCGTCAAGCCTTACAGGATTTAGTCGTCTCGATTAAAGGTCCATTGACGACTCCAGTGGGAGGTGGTTTTCGTTCGCTTAATGTGGCTTTACGACAAGAGTTGGATTTGTATGCTTGTGTACGCCCAGTTCGTTACTATCCTGGTGTTCCTTCTCCCTTACTTCATCCTGAAAAAGTTAATGTGGTTATTTTTAGGGAGAATACTGAAGACGTTTATGCCGGGATTGAGTATCAATCTGGTTCGCCAGAAATGCGGAAAGTCGAAAAATTCCTCAAAGAAGAAATGGGTGCCAAGTTCTTTGATGAAAGTGGTCTGGGGGTAAAACCGATTAGTCCATTTGGTAGCAAGCGACTAGTTCGGAAAGCTATTAAATATGCGATTGAAAATAAACGTGAAAGTGTTACTTTTGTTCATAAGGGTAACATTATGAAATTCACGGAAGGTGCTTTCCGCAACTGGGGTTATGAAGTTGCCCGTGAGGAATTTGGTGATTACACCATCACCGAAGAAAAATTATATAGTCAATATGGTGGTAAACAACCGGAAGGTAAGATTGTTATCAAAGATCGGATTGCTGATATTATTTTCCAACTGATGTTGTTACGTCCAGAAGAATTTGATGTTATTGCTACTATGAATCTTAACGGTGATTACCTTTCCGACGCCATTGCCGCTGAAGTGGGCGGTGTAGGTATCGCCCCGGGGGCGAATATTGGTGATCATGTGGCGTTATTTGAAGCCACTCATGGTAGTGCCCCAAAGTATGCGAATTTGGATAAAGTCAATCCCGGTTCTCTTCTCTTTAGTGGGGTTAACCTGTTGGAGTATTTAGGTTGGAAAGAAGCAGCCGATTTGATAACCGCTGCTTATATTGAAGTGATTCAGCAGAAAATTGTGACTTATGACTTTGCCAGACAAATGGAAAATGCGACGGAAGTTTCCACGAGTGGTTTTGCTGATGCGTTAATTCAGCAAATGGAAGGCAGTCTGGAACTGAGCATCATTCATCAACAACGTGAAGCAGCCCTGAAACAACATCGTAAAGATCGGGAAGCACGACGGGTTTCAGAACCGGTGGCAGAGATGATTGAATCGGGTCGTACCCCGTATACGGTAGTCGAAATCATGTCGACTCACCTTATTAAAATGAAACCAGATGATACTGTGGATCAGGCCATGCGCCTGATGACTGAGAATAATATCAGTGGTGTCTTAGTCGAACCGATTACCGGACATGATGAATGGGCGATGTTAACCCAGAAAGATATTCTCACTAAAGTCATTAATGAAAATCTATCGTTGACGCAAGTCAAAGTGATTGATATCGCTACTAAACCGCTCAAGACAGTTACCGTCGATACTTCTTTGTATGAGTGTGTTCGGGTGATGACTCATGCCCAAATTCGTCGGGTAGTGGTTCAAAAAGGTAATCGACCCATTGGCATTGTAACCTACACTGATGTATTTCGTACCGTGGAGAAATTTGGGTGGGTACCTATCGATTTATAAAGTTATACCACTGAGTGAAAGAGTAAAGCGTGGAGAATCGTAGTCTTCACCTTTTACTCTGATTTTGATATCACCATTCCTAATTGTTTAAATAAAGTTTGAGCACTTTGCTGATGTTCACTTTGTTGAGGTAACTCCGGATGTCGTCCTATTTCCGCGTGGGTTATGGCCTGTTCATAAGGTAAGTTAAGTTTCTGGGCCAGTGCTAGACTTTTTTTCCAAGCTTGATAAGCACGATGTGGTTTACCTAATAACCAATCAGATAAACCTTGCCATAACCAAGCTCGTGGACGAGCCACCACGAAAGTTCTAGCATAACGGTGTAAGTTTTGACAAGCTTGTTGAGCGTTTTGTTGAGCGATATGGATACGAGCATGAATATTGGAAGTAGCAGAATTGATGGGTTGGTTTGGCGGCGACAATAACAAGTTTTCCCATAAGCGTAAATGAACTTCTGCAACACCAGCATAACCTTCGAGACAGCGAATATTCATGGGCACTGATTTAATAATCCATTTCATGGCACGTCGGGCTTCTTCTATCGCGGCTTGGTGATCAGCTTGTTGCCAACGGACAACAGCTAATAAGCCATGTATCCAAATTTTCTCGGTAACAATAATTTCCTCAGTAGATAACCGATAAGCTGTCTCTAAAGCAGCGCTTGCTGGTAATAATTGTCCTAATCTTAAATAATTCATAGCCTGACCACAAAGCCCCCATTGTTGTGCCTGAATATCTCCACGACGTTTAGCAATAATATAAACATTTTCACAACTTTGTAAGCTATCTTGAAAATGCCCTTGATGGTAATTTAATAAAGACAGATGCGACAAACTTTCTTCACAACGCCGATTATCTTCAACCAGTTGAGCTATCATAATTGCTTTTTCTAAAGCCAATTGGCTCCCTGCTAATTGGCCGATAATCAAATGATAAATTCCAATCAGTTGATATGCCCAAACTAAATCCCTTTGCTCTTCATGAGTTATTTTATCATTATCTTGGTTATCACGGCTCTCAACCGATTTGATAAGCCGTTGAGCGCGCTGATTATAGTGAGCTGCTCTGGGTATTGGAATTAAGGCACTGGCTAGGCAGCGATTAGCATAAGCGCGGATTAATAGGGTTGGTAAACAACCCCGGTGGGCCAGATTTAAACTCGTTAATCCGGCATAAAGAAAGAGACGAATATCTTGATTATAATAAGCGATATGCGCCAGCCGTTCATAAATATCAATTAATTGCCGAAATTTTTCCGGGCTCACGGTTCGAAATTGCTTGGAATAACACAGATATCGCAACCAGTAACATAGACTTTGCTGAGTAATCGCTAACCATAATTGGACACGGGTTGACGGTAACGGACGGGCTAATAAACGCAGTGCTTGTTGAAGATGTTGCTTTCCTCGGGAAAGTTGCCCTAATTCCGTGTAAGCTTCCCCAAGTTGTCGTTGCCACTCAGCTTGCTGTTGGCTATCTATTTGCGTTGGACTTATCGTTTTTTCACAGCCGGATACTTGATTTATAGCGCTTTGAGTTAGACTTAAAGCTTGATTAAAGAAATGTACGACTTCTAAGCTGGCATGCTTATAACGAGCTTGTTGTCCAGCTTTTTCGGCATATTCAATGGCTTTACTCAGTACGGCGGCTTTACTCCAATGATGAGCGAGCAGCGGATAAAACGGTGCTAAATTAGCTTGATAAGTTTGCTCATACCATTGAGCAATTTGGTGGTGTAATTCACGGCGTTGGGAAAAAAGCATCAAATTATAGGTTATTTCTTGGACAATCACATGATTAAAAACATAATTGGATTCTGGTAAGGTTGTTTCTGAGGAAATAATACCTAACTGTTGGAGTGCGATGATATTTTCTGGTAAGGTAGACTTTTCAGCGGTGATGGGATAAATGGCTTGTAATAACGGTAGTGAAAAGATTCTTCCAATAACACTCGCTACTTTTAAAGTGAGTTGTTGTTCTGGTGTTAACCGATCTAAACGACTGGCTATCACACCTTGTACGGTTTCAGGAAAAGTGAACGTAGCTAACTCCTTATCAGAGAGCAGTCGACATTCACCTTGTCGAAGTTGAAGTAAACCACTATCACGTAAGGCATAAGCCAGTTCTTCGCTAAATAATGGATGACCTTGAGCTTTATCTAAAATGAGTTTGGCGACTGGGTCTGGCAAGTTGTTAACCCCTAAGCGTTGACGAACGAGTGCAATGGTATCATCAGGCGTCAGGTTTTCTAGATGTAAAATATGCGTATGAGGACTGTAATACAGTTGCAGAAAATCGGTTGGGAAAGGTTCAGTGAGTGGACGAAGTGCTAAAGTGAGTAATAAAGGATGGGCATCTTGTTGTAACCGCCATAATAATTTCCAAGAAATCGAATCGAGCCATTGGGCATTTTCTATGATTAAAATCAATTGACCGGCTTGTGCACTGATGGCTTTTAATAAGCTGACCAGTAAATCTAATGTTTGTTCTGCTCGCTTTTGTCCCTTCAACGACAAAGTTGAAAGGCTATCTGGTAAATTGAGTGGTAATAGCGTGTTAAGTAATGGTGCCCGTTCCCATTCTTTCAACTCGCATAAGCGGTTAAAGATCTTCTCGCGTTGAACGACGATAGTTTCTTCAGTTTCATTTTCTAAACCTAATATTTGACAGATTATGGGTCGCCATGCATAGTATGGCGTTGATTTTTCGAACGAATCTCCGGAAGTGACTAAGTAGGGAATTCGGATTTGTTGGGCTTGATCCAATAAGTGACCAATCAAACGTGATTTACCAATGCCAGCTTCGCCTTCAATAATAACGACACTACTATAACCCGCTCGTAGACGTTGTAACTGATCAGCTAAACTACTACTCTCCTGATCTCGACCAATTAAGCTAGCTTGGCGACGTGGAGCATTTAAAGCTTTCAAACCATAAGGACGATAAACAGCAACCGGTTCCGCCTTACCTTTAACCCGTAAATCCGGTAACCGCTCATAACGCATTTCATTGAGTGTTGCTCGATAAGTCAGTGTATCGCAAAGAATATTCTTAGGTGCAGCTTGCATCAGCCGGGCGGCTAAATTGACGGTATCACCTAGCATCGTATATTCACGACGATTTAAGCTACCGACTGCCCCACAAAACACGCGCCCAGTAGCCACACCAATAGCACACTGCCAGCCAATTTCTTGCAATTTCTTTTGGATAGTTAAAGCCGCTTGAGCGCCACGCAAGGCATCATCTTCGTGAGATAGCGGCGGTAAGCCCAGGGCAGCAATTAAAGTGGTACCTTTATCATCGACATTCAGTTTATTAATGCTACCTTCATAGTGATATAACGATTTTTGGAGAATATGCATCCCTTGTTGTGCAAGACTAGGCGGGGTTTTTTCGTTTAAATCTGGTAAATTAATAAATAAAATGGTTAAACAACGTAATTCTGCCAGCCACTGACTTTGCCCTTCTCTTAAACGGTTTAAAACCGCTCGTGGAATACATGACCATAACACTGATAAAGCCGTCGGTGGTAAAATTGGCCATTGTAAAGAACGTGGTGGCAGCGGTTTAATATTCACTAAACGAACAAAACCACCTTGACAAGGTTCGACTTGTCCTCGTTCTTGTAAATATTGCCAAGCTTGAGGTGATAATAAAACTTCATTGGGTTTGGCTTGTTTATCTGCTAAACCGACTTGCACCAAAGGATTGCCAGTCACTAACAGTTCCCAACGTCCAAATACACCACCCAAATGTAACAGCACAATTTCACCAGCACCAATACCAACATGCAAGGATAAAGTCATCTGGTTATAAATATGATAATCTTTCAATGCTTCTTGAATCGCTAAACCACATTGTGCTGCTCGATGAGTAACTATGGTGAGTTGTTCCAAATGAGCGTCTTCATTGACGGATTGCAAGGAGGAAATGAGTGGATTCTTCATCTGGACTTCTTCGGTGGTGAGCCACAAAGCAACTAAGGCATCACCAGCAAATTTCACCACATCACCACCATGAGCGTGAATGACGTTAATCAATTGACCGAAATAATTATTAATAATTTGAGTTAATTGTTCGGCACCAGCGGCCCCTTGTTCAGCTAAAGTTTCAGTGAGGGTTGTAAAACCACTCATATCCGCAAATAATACTGACCCAGACAGATGTTCAACTGTAGGCTCAGTTGGCAAGCGGGGATCCTGAGCAAATCGACGTAACATTAATGCGGGGAGATAACTGCTTACACTATCAACCGATGAAGTGGATACCGTATAATCACGCATAATGGGTGGGTCCTGAACGGGTTATTTTAATGTTGTAAATAAAACACATCTTGAAAGTCACTTGTTCGCATTGGAATTTATTCCTTGCCGTTATACTAAGGTAATTAATTTGTTTTGGAAAACCAATAGTCATTAGAGTGGATTGAAACCTTGCCAATTTCAATTTCAACTGATGAAATCAAACCTTGACCAATTATCACCTGATTTCAATGAAGAAACCGATTATTATTTAAAAGTGAACTTTAAATGAAGAATAATACCTTAATCAATTTATCTTAGGAGATTAATTCTATTAAAACGGTTACATTATAGCCGTTGTTATTAGCTAATATAAATTTTAAATAAAAGACGATATAATAACTTTTAAGTATCAACATTTCTTCTTTCTAGCAAATAAAATGGGTTGTAAGCAAAGGACAATAACATGTTGCGATCAAAAGAAATAGAAATCTGGGTAGGTATCTTTGTGACACTGGGGTTAGTCGCTTTAATGGTATTAGCTATGAAAGTAAGCCATTTAGGCAATGTTTTTGCCGATACCGGTTATGCCATAATGGCTCGATTTGAAAATATCGGTGGTTTAAAAGTCAGAGCACCAGTCAAAATGGGTGGCGTACGTATTGGTCGAGTGAGCGCTATTCGTTTTGATGATGAAAAATATCAGGCACTTGTCACCATGCACATTGATCCCCAATACAGTAGAATTCCAGTAGATACCTCAGCGAGTATTTTTACAGCGGGTTTACTGGGAGAACAGTATATTAGCTTGATACCCGGCGCAGAGGAAGAATATCTAAGCGATAATAATGAATTAGATCCAGGATTGACGCAATCTGCGGTTATTTTAGAGCAATTAATTGGACAATTTTTATACAATACCGCTGCTAATAGTAAAGTTAACTCCCAAGAAAGCAACCCGTAAATTTAGTTAAAAGGAGATATTTAATGAAGCGATTCGTTGCCAGTATGACCTTAACTACCTTGTTAATAGTAGCAGTAACTCAAGTGTGGGCCAATAGCGCTGCTGAAATCTTAGTGAAAGACACTACTGATAAGGTACTACAAGCTTTAAAGACTGATTCTAGCCAAGTTGAGGTGTTAGTAGAAAGAATTGTTTTACCCCATTTTGATTTTCAGCGCATGTCTAAATTGGTATTGGGCAAAAATTGGAAACAGACGACTGTAGACCAACAAAACCGTTTTTCTAATGAATTCAAGGGTTTACTCGTTCGTACTTATGCCGCTGCTTTAGTCGAAACGGCTAAGCAAGTCGATAAAATTAATTATACTTCTATCAGTCAAGATGCTAAAAAAGCCACTGTCGAAGCTAAAGTTTATCAAATCGGTAAAGCAACCCCGCTGGAAGTTGAGTATGCGATGTATTACTACCAAGGTAAGTGGCAAGTATACAATGTCAATGTGGGTGGTGTGAGTTTGGTAACTAATTATCGTACTGAGTTTGCTAATGATATTAGGACTATGGGAATAGATGGTTTAATTAATAAAATCAAGACTCAAAATCGAGAAAAATCGTGAGCCAACTGAGTGTAGCAGATGAACATACTTGGCGATTATCCGGTGAATTGAGCTTTACAACGGTGAGCTCGTTATTAAGCGAATTGCTCCAACGTGCTGCTCAATCCCCCCCGCAAATAGTCGATTTTAGTGAAGTGACTCGTGCCGATAGTGCTGGGCTGGCTTTATTAATTGAAATGCGCAAACAACCACCCATTGCCGCCGCTATTTTCCGTCACATTCCCAAGCAAATGCTTATCTTAGCCGAAGTTTGTGGGGTGGAATCATTACTGACTGAAGCTGTTACAGTTGCACCATAGTTATGGTTGCTGCGATTAGTATTGCTCAAGTCCATAAATATTATGGTCAAATACCGGCCCTGCGGGAAGTCAATTTTGAAATTCCGCGGGGTAGTTTTTTGGCTTATTGGGACCGAATGGTGCTGGCAAGTCTACTTTAATCAATATCATGGCTGGCTTAGTCCGTGCAAGCCAAGGTTCTGTTCAAATTATGGGATATGATGTCCAGCGGCAATGGCGTCAAGCGCGTCATGCGTTAGGTGTCGTTCCCCAAGAACTGGTTTATGATCCGTTTTTCACGGTAAGTGAATTGCTACGACTACAATCGGGTTATTTTGGTTATGGTAAAAAAACCAGCCCTGGTTAGAAGAATTACTCCACATCTTTAATTTAAGTGATAAAGCGCATACTAACCTAGCGCAATTATCCGGCGGTATGAAGCGGCGAGTATTAATTGCTCAAGCGTTAGTCCATAATCCTCCGGTGGTAGTCCTAGATGAACCGACTGCTGGCGTTGATGTGGAATTGCGCAAAATGTTATGGGCATTTACTCAACAATTACATCAAAATGGTCACACGATTGTTTTAACTACCCACTATCTTGAAGAAGCGGAAGCACTGTGTGAACAAATTGCTATCTTAAATCAGGGGCAATTAGTCGCACTGGATAGCAAAACCGCTTTATTAGCACGTTATCCTTACCGTCTACTTCGTTTAAATTTGACCAATTCCCAAGTAGAAATACCAGACGCTTTACGCGATAAAGTCCAAGCTTTTACCGAAGGTGAGTTAATTCTCCGCTTGCACCGAGAACAAGATTCCATTAGTGCTGTTTTAGATTGTTTACGCCATGCCAATATTCAATTTGTTGATTTACGTACCCAAGAACCCAGTTTAGAAGAAGTGTTTCTTAGCCTAACAGCGAGGCTGAAACCATGAACGGTTATGGATTATACACCTTATTTAATAAAGAACTCTGGCGATTTCTCAAAGTCACCACTCAGACGATCTTAACCCCGGTTGTTACCATATTATTATATTTACTGGTATTTTCATCAGTATTATCAGAACATGTCGAAGTTTACGCTGGGATTAGCTACATTACTTTTTTAGTTCCGGGTCTAATGATCATGAGCATTATCCAAAATGCCTTTGCCAATAGTTCTTCTAGCCTATTTCAAGCCAAATCCAATGGCAGTGTCGTTTTTATGCTCTTAGCACCATTAGCCAGTTGGGAGATTTACTGTGCTTTTATCTTAGCTGCGGTAGTGCGTGGCTTGTTGGTTGGTATGGGGGTGTGGATAGCGGTACTTGGATTTGTCAGTTTACCGATTCACAATTTTTGGGTATTACTGGTGTTTGCTGTATTTGGAAGTGCTGTTTTGGGCGCATTGGGATTTATTGCCGCACTCCGGGCAGAAAAATGGGACCATATTGCGGCTTTTCAAAATTTTGTTATTTTGCCATTGACCTTTTTAAGTGGGGTGTTCTATCGTATAGATACTTTACCCCCTTTTTGGCAACAAGTATCTTACTATAATCCTTTTTTCTACATGGTAGATGGATTTCGCTACGGTTTTTTGGGAGTGGCTGATTTTCACCTAGGTATCAGTTTAGTTGTGGTTAGTCTGTTTTTATTTATTGTTAGTATTTGGTGTTTATGGTTGCTCCAAATGGGCTATAAAATTCGTTATTAACCTCAATACCAAAAGAAAACGCAAGTTATCAAACCAATGGATACCAGATGGCTTATAGTGACTTTACTACCCTAAGCAATTTGACCAAGCAATTTAGTTTAATTCTTCGTGAAGAAACCGATCTATTTGTGATGGTGCCAGAGCAACCGGCTAGTGAGTTTCTCACTACCACTTTACAAGATAATGTTCCGCTTGCCTTAGCAATAGATACTGAAAAAGCCCGTTCAGAAATGATAGTCGCTCCCATTTTGATTGAATTGAAAAAACAGTTTAAGGGGCAAATCAGTTTATTTTCCGGGATCGCTTTTAACGTGGATATTGAGCAAGGATTAAATGGCATTTGTGACTTTTTAATTAGTCAATCAGCAGAACAATTTTTTGTGGTTGCACCGGTGATAACGATTGTCGAGGCCAAGAATGACAATATTAAATCTGGCTTAGGGCAATGCATTGCGGAAATGGTAGCGGCTCAACTCTTCAATGAACGAGAAGGCAATTCTATTGCCACCGTTTATGGTGCGGTAACGACCGGCAGTCATTGGAAGTTTCTCCAACTGACTGATAAAACCGTTTTTGTGGATTTAAATGAATATTATTTAAAGGAGATTAATAAGATTTTAGGCATTTTGGCGCAACCAATATTATAGGTAATACCAACTTGCCATCAAAATAAACCTTATCATAAAATTAAATTTTAATTTCTCGGTATGGAAGAAAACCGGTCAAAAACACTCCAGATGACAATCAAAGAAACCGCTCAAGAACGGAAACGACTTTTCAACCCACCAAAGAATGGACGCCGACAAGAACGCCTACTAGTACTCTATTAACCACTCAACCAGCCGAGACTGCCCGAGCAGCAACCTATCTAATTGGTCGGGCCAACACCACCGTAACCAGATGGCGGAGAACCTCTCGTCAAGGAGGAATCAATGAACCCCTCCCCCTACAAGCCGGTGGCGAGAGGCGTTCTTCTTTACCTTTAGGAGTACTGAGAGTCCTTGAAGAATGTTTCCAACCACCCAAAGGATTTGAGAGTAGAGTTTGAGGTTGTTTCATTAGACATCTTTCCTAAATAATTTTAAGATGTCACAAATTCAATTTAATTCCCCGAATTATCTCAACGCGATAGCCATGAATCCATTTGAAAAGTATAAAACACAAAGTGCGGATAATTTTGTCCGCACCGTAGGAATCTCGCTGGATAAATTCCAAGCACTGGTTGAACTTATTCGGACGACTCTCCAAGTCCAACAAGAGCATAATCGGTTAAAGAAACGAGGACTCAAATCTCGATTAAGCTTAGAAAACCAAATGCTGTTGACTTTGCTCTACTTAAGGGATTATCCCACTTTTATCAAGTTGGGATTACAGTTTGGTATCAGTGAATCCTATGCGAGCAAAATTTATCATAAAATATCGACCCTTCTGGTAAAAATCCTTCACGTCAAAAATCGTCAAGTCCTCTTTGGAAAAAA
>JAAUSR010000036.1 GCA_012032555.1 Thioploca sp. | reverse complement strand
TTGCGCTCAGTTGTGAGTTCTGTCAATTGCATTTTCATACCCGGTTTCCTAAGTTTTCAAAACTTGTTCTTTCTTATATTCTCCTTTTAGCAAAATAGCATTTTAAATTTCGTGATACAACTCTATTGAAACGATGACGAATCGTTGTTTTTGTCCCGGACCACCCCAGACACGAATACCTGCAAAAGGAACGCCCGTTAAAAAAACACGTTCGCCTCGCCGTTTGACGTCGCCAAGCGAACGAACATCGATTAACCCAGAGCTTAGGTCAAACTCAGGTTAATTTAAAGTGATTTTATTGCGCCGCTACAACAAGTTCTAAATCCGTCGTGGTTAGCTGTGCTGCTTTGAAATGGTTAATTTTCAGGGTTCCATTGAGATTCAGCGCGCGTAAAAAATCCAATAGCGTTTCTTGAGGAGATGGTGACAATTGGGGTTGAGTGGTTTTCACCGCTGATTGCGGGGGAAGGTAACGGTCGATATCAACATTATTAATATTTAAGTGAAAATTGATTGCTGGTGGGTTAAATTTCTTGATCTCTAGATTGCCAATCAGTTGACTGTCATCGAGATGGATTGTTAAGTTATTTAAAACCAATTGCGATAGATTGCTTTGTAACGTCGTTTCTAATGTCAAGCGAGTTAACACCGTTGGATCAGTCGTTGTGGGTAGCGGTTGTCCTAACTGAAGTAACCATTGGCGCGGATTAATTTGATCGACTTTGAGAGAACCTTGCAGTTGTGGTTGCCCTAATAATTGAGTGATTTGAAGCTTACCTTGGATACTAGCGGTTAACAGCTTGAGGATAACATGCTCTAAATTCAAAATATTTTGCGACCAGTTGAATTGCGCCTGTTGAACTGTTAACTGGTTTTCATCTACCGTAAGATGCAAATGGTTCAGGGTGATTTGGGGTGGTGCTACCCTTAACTGGATGGTTAAGCTCGCTAGTGTCAGCGTCAACGGTTTAGGTAATGAGGGTGGGATTATTCCTAAGCGTTTAAATAGTGCCGGTAGGTTGAACGGTGCAACGGCTATTTTCACGGTAGCTTGTGGTTGACTCAATAATTGTTTGACTTGCATTTTGCCAACGAGCTTGGTTTCCCAGACTTGTAATGAGAAGTTATTAGCTTCTAAAGTTTCTTGGGATAAATTAATTTGTAAGTGCGCAGTTTGGAAGTGGTTATTATCTACTTGCCCATGTAAATTAGCTAAATCAAGTTGTCGGTGGTCTCGCCATCGAAATTGCGTTGCTAAGCTGGCTGTTTGTAAAGGCCAGATTTTGTCATTAGGAAGCGAGATAGCCGGGATATTGATTTTAGCTAACTTTAATTGCTCAAATGCCGATTTGGGATTAAATGGCAATAAAGATAATTGACCTTGAATTACCGGTTGAGAAAAAACTTGCTCAATTTCAACCTGAGCATTTAAAGGAATACCAAAAGCAGTTAGGGAAAGTGCACGAGTCACCAAAGTTTCTTTTTGCCAATTTAAATTTAGTTGTGAGGTTTTAAGACGGTTGTTATCAATCTGCAATTCCAAATTATTGAATTGAATACCTTCTGCCGGATTAAACTGAAATTGGGTTTTCAGCCTAGCTGATTGGAATGATAGCCCTGACTGATTAAATAATGATATCCACGATAACCCTAACTGCACTTGTTTTAAACGTTGCAATAATTTTTTCGGATTAAATGGCGTTACCGCAACTTGCCCAGTCACTATTGGAGAAGACCAGCGGTTGTGAATATTAACTTGCCCAGTTAAGTCAATACCGAATAGCTGCAAAGATAACAACGAAACCATTAAATGTTGTTGTTTTAAATCGAGAATCATTTCAGTATGAAGTGATAAGCTTTGTTGACCCAGGGGTAATTGATTACTTGCTAAAGTGGTAACCAATTTTAGTGGTGTTAATTGGTAGAGTTGTTGGGCAAAATTCACAGTGAGTTGGGTAGTTAAATCGAGTTGTCCCTGCAGGGTAGTTTTACCAGCGATAGCTAGCGTAGAATGTAATTTTAGATCAATTGGTTGGTTAAAAATAATCGCGGCAGTGTTTAGATTGAAATCGGAAAATACATATCGAGATCGAGTTTGACGGTCATCCCAAGTTAACTCCCCCTGAGTTATCTCTAATCCGGCTATTTTCAATCGGTCAAAAAAGCCAGTTTCTGTTGGTGACTCAGACCGGTCTGTCAACGTAAGTAAATCTTCCCAATTCGTATGACCGTCTGCTTTACGAATTAGGGTTAATTTTATTCCCGCTAGTAACACGTGACCGACTTCAAGCTGTTTCTTTAATAGCGGTAATAGTTTTACCTGAAATTGAGCTTGGTCAACTTGAGCAAAAGTTGGTTCGGTAAAATCGGGGGCATTACCAACCTGCAATTGACCTAAGTTTAATCCTAACCAAGGATAACAAGTAAAATGAATATCTCCGGCAATAATTAAATTTCTTCCACTCCATTGACTAAGGTAATGGGCAATCTGCGCTTTATAATCATTGGGATCAACCAAACATATCACACTTGTCAGGATAACGACTAGCAAAGCGATTACACTGCCAATGATACTTAATCCGATTTTGATAAGTCGTTTCACTTAGAAGTCCAATGTATCCCCGTTGTAACTTACTACGTCGTTGTTATTAAAGTTATATTCTCTCAATTACACGCTCACAACACTGCCATTAACTTAAGCTTCAGAAGTCGTGTTGTCATCGTTTTTAGTAGTTAAACAGACATCGAAAAGATTGCTTGTTTCTCTGGTTTTTATGCGCTAGAGGCTGTGAAAAACCTTAACCGGTTTTTGAGTTAGTTGGTAACTTATTGATTTCCCGTGGCTAAAAATGCCAAAAATAGGGTTTACAACCTCGCTAGCGTCACTGTCATTAAATTAAGCATTTCTTCCTATCTTGAAAAAGTAGAGGAAGAAGGTAGTGTGAGAAAAACGTTTAACTTAAATAACAGTGACTCAATTCACTTAATTAAACTATAATTAATAAATTGCGAATAACATCGGTATATATGCGTTTATTAATGAGAATGATCGCTATCTTTACCATTATCCTCTTTAACTTCTAGCTTAATAGTTTGAGTTTTATTTTCCTCAAATTGTAAGGTTAGTGTCACGGTATCACCAACTGTTAAAGGTTGCTGGCGGTCAATTAACATAAAATGTAAACCCTTGGGTTTAAACATCACGATTTCTTGAGGAGCAATAACTAGTTTTTCGACGGGCACCATTCGCGCCATATTATCTTCAAATACGGTTTGGTGCATTTCGACTTTAGTAAAAATTAGTGTACTGGCACCTACCAGCGTTAATTTTTGATCGGTTAGATTTTTAAGCTGCATATAAGCAGCGGTGAGAGTAAGTTGAGGTGGTACTGCTCGTACCCAACCATCTTCAATTTGCACCAAGTGAGTACCACTCCTGGGCGGAGTTGTCTCAGCATAAAGCCAGGAACTTAAGCAAAAATAACTCACTAGCCAGAAAAAAATAGTTAATTTATTATACATTAAGAACTCTCCTTAACAGGTTCAGGTTGACGTATTTTGGTATAACGCTCGACTATCGTTGCCACTGTATGAGGTGCCCTAAATTGCGCAGCTATTTCTCCTTGCGGATTAATGAGAACAATTGTAGCAGAATGGTCAATGAAATATTGTCCGGTAGTGACTTCAGGTTGACGAATATACACAATACCCAGTTGACGTGTCAAAACATTGATCTGTGGTTCTGTGCCACTTGCCCCAATAAATTGGGGATCAAAATAATTAACATATTCAGCTAATTTTTCAGGGGTATCACGTTGACCATCAACTGAAATAAAAATATATTGTGTATCAGCTAAATATTTTGGGTAAGGTGCTAATTTTTGTTTCACTTCGCGTAATAAAGTTAAAGTGACCGGACAAATATCTGGACAATGAGTATAACCAAAAAATATAAAACTCCATTTACCTTTTAAATGAGCTAGCGTGAAAGCACTACCTTGATGCTGAGTTAACTTGAAATCAGTGAGTTGTTTAGTTTTTACTAAAACTGGCCATAAAGTATAACTGATACCAATTAAAATGAGACCTAGAACTAACCCGAAGATAATTACCTTGAACTTCATTTTTTCCCCATAATTTAGTATTACCTAATTAACTAAAACTGATTCCAAAATTATATTATTATTCATTAGGTTGAGTTTAAATGTCAATAACAATCACTTTACTTTCAGCTGCTTTAGTGACAGGCTTATTCGGTTCGGTACATTGTATTGGTATGTGTGGCGGTGTTGTCGGTGTTCTTACCATGGGATTATCTCACCCGATTAAACAATCTTATCTTAATTTGTGGCCTTATTTATTCGCTTATAATTTAGGGCGTATCAGCAGTTATATGTTAGCCGGTGGATTAGTGGGCTGGTTGGGTTCTCAGTTTAAACCTTGGTTACCAATTCAGGTGCATATATGGATTTCGAGTTTATTTATGATAGCACTGGGTTTATATATCAGTGGTTGGTGGCCAGGGTTAGTTAAACTAGAAAAATTAGGGAGTTATTTATGGCAGCATCTTGCTCCATTTGGACACTATTTTTTGCCGGTTAATAATCCGTTTCGTGCGTTAAGCTTAGGTATGGTGTGGGGTTGGTTGCCTTGTGGCCTAGTTTACACCGCATTGGCTTTATCACTAGCTTCAGGTAGTACCAGCGCCGGTGGATTAGTAATGTTAGTATTTGGATTAGGTACTTTACCCATGTTATTGGTAATGGGGTCGGCTACTCGGTGGTTGACAGTAGTCACTCACCACCCCCCCGTTAGGCGGATGATGGGCGCTTTGATTATTTTGTTTGGCATCTATACTTTAGCAGGGGTTTCTCACTTGAGCCAATCTAAAATTCAAGGTGTAGGAATGTGTCATTTTTAATTCTGGCACCCCTTATATTTTAACTCATATGGATTCAGCAATAGTTCGGACACTTTTTTCTAAGTATTTTATTTTAAATCAAAACATAAACGAACCTAGCTCGCATAGGTTAGAATGAGTTAGCAAACTCTAACATCCAAGACCGGATGACTAATTTGGAAAATAAAGAAAAATCTAAAGGAAAAACTTGTATTTTTTAAAATAGAGAATTAGAATATACAATTCTAGTTTAGGCGGAATACCTCTAAATCGAGGAGAGGTGGCCGAGCGGCTGAAGGCGCTCCCCTGCTAAGGGAGTATGGGTTAAAAGCCCATCGAGGGTTCGAATCCCTCCCTCTCCGCCATTATTATCCTGCTACACAACTAAGCGCCCGTAGCTCAGCTGGATAGAGTACCTGGCTACGAACCAGGCGGTCGGGAGTTCGAATCTCTCCGGGCGCGCCAATTTCCAAAACTTGACATGAATAAGTTCTCTTACTAGAATCATGCACCTTTGATAAGGTTGGCCGGTCTATCCCGGCCTGTTTTTATTTTTTGTTGTGAAAAAGTAGCGTGTGATGTGGACGATATTATATGCGATAAAATTCCAAATTAAGGAACGAAAATAGCCATGGCAACAGTTAACCAACTCGTGCGGAATCCGCGAAAAAGTCAACCGACTAAAAGCAGTGTACCTGCTTTAAATGGTTGCCCTCAAAAGCGAGGTGTGTGTACGCGGGTATACACCACCACACCTAAAAAGCCTAATTCGGCTATGCGCAAAGTGGCTCGCGTTCGTCTGACTAATGGAATAGAAGTAACCACCTATATTGGTGGAGAAGGTCATAATTTACAAGAACATTCAGTGGTGTTGATTCGAGGGGGTCGTGTTAAGGATCTACCTGGCGTACGATATCATACTATCCGTGGTTCATTAGATACCTCGGGAGTGAATTCCAGACGGCAAGGTCGTTCTAAATACGGTGCTAAACGGCCTAAATCTTAGAACAAATTTTCAGTAACTTTAAGAAAATAAGAAAGTAGGAAGCTAAACCAAAATGCCCAGAAGAAGAATTATCGCCAAGCGTGTTATTTTACCCGATCCCAAATTCCGGGATGAAACGGTGGCTAAATTTATTAATGTGGTGATGAAAAGTGGTAAAAAATCTGTAGCGGAACAAATTATTTATGGCGCTTTAGATAAGGTTGCTGAAAAAACCAAGGCGGAACCATTAGAAATTTTTGGTAAAGCATTAGATAACGTTCGGCCGGTAGTGGAAGTGAAATCAAGGCGAGTAGGTGGTTCAACTTATCAGGTTCCAGTAGAAGTCCGACCCATTCGCCGTACTGCACTCGCTATGCGCTGGTTAGCAGATGCCGCTCGAAAGCGAGGTGAGAAATCAATGGGACTCCGTTTAGCAGCGGAAATTTTAGATGCTTATGAAAACAAGGGTAGTGCTATAAAGAAACGGGAAGATATGCACCGTATGGCTGAAGCTAATAAAGCATTTTCACATTTTCGCTGGTAAGTATTGCTGATTGAGAATAGGTAATTGAGAATTCAGTATCAATTCTCAATTATTAATACTCAATATTTAGTTATTATAGATAAAAGGTTGACAACGTGGCACGTAAAACACCCATTGAGCACTATCGCAACATCGGTATTATGGCGCATATTGATGCGGGTAAGACCACAACAACAGAGCGTGTTCTTTACTATACAGGCGTATCGCATAAACTTGGTGAAGTACATGATGGTGCTGCTACCATGGATTGGATGGTACAAGAACAAGAACGTGGGATTACCATTACCTCGGCAGCAACTACCTGCTTTTGGCGTGGGATGGCTTTACAATACCCAGAACATCGCATTAATATCATTGATACCCCAGGGCATGTTGATTTCACTATTGAGGTAGAACGCTCACTACGGGTATTAGATGGTGCTTGTGCGGTATTTTGTGCGGTGGGTGGTGTTGAACCGCAATCCGAGACGGTATGGAGACAAGCGAATAAATATGGTGTTCCGCGCTTAGCATTTATCAATAAAATGGATAGAATGGGTGCGAATTTTCTGCGGGTAGTCGAACAGATAAGAGCCCGACTAGGTACTAAACCGGTACCAATCCAATTACCGATTGGTGCTGAGGACCAATTTGAAGGGGTTGTTGACCTCGTTAAGATGAAAGCAATCTACTGGAATGATAGTACGCTGGGAATGAAATTTGAGGAACGTGATATTCCACCCAATATGCAGACAATCTGTGAGGAATGGCGGGAAAAATGGTAGAAATGGCTGCAGAAGCCAATGAAGAATTAATGAATAAATATTTAGAAGAAGGGACCTTATCAGCACCGGAAATTCATCAAGGTCTACGGCAGCGTACTTTAGCGAATGAGTTAGTGCCAACTTTATGTGGTTCTGCCTTTAAAAATAAAGGGGTGCAAGCGATGTTAGATGCGGTTATTGATTATTTACCTTCGCCAGTGGACGTTCCACCCATTCGAGGAGTACTTAATGATGCCGCACAAACAGAAGCAACTCGTCCAGCTTCTGATGAGGCTCATTTTGCCGCACTAGCGTTCAAAGTCGCAACCGATCCTTATGTTGGTTCACTTACTTTCTTCAGGGTTTATTCGGGTGTACTTTTGTCTGGAGATACCATTTTTAACCCGGTCAAAAGTAAACGAGAAAGAATTGGACGTATTCTACAAATGCATGCGAATACGCGAGAAGAAATCAAAGAAGTACGGGCTGGTGATATCGCAGCCGCAGTTGGGTTAAAAGATGTCACTACCGGTGAAACGCTTTGTGATAAAGAACATGTTATTACCTTAGAGAAAATGGATTTTCCAGAGCCGGTTATTGCCGTAGCGGTTGAACCGAAGACCAAAGCCGATCAGGAAAAAATGGGAATTTCTTTATCTAAATTAGCGGCTGAAGATCCTTCTTTTCGAGTTAAAACCGATGAAGAATCAGGCCAAACAATCATTTCAGGAATGGGTGAACTTCATCTAGAAATCATTGTTGATCGCATGCGTCGAGAATTCAACGTTGAAGCCAATGTGGGTGCACCACAAGTAGCTTATCGTGAAACAATTCGTAAAACCGTTGAACAAGAAGGTAAATTTGTTCGACAATCCGGTGGACGTGGTCAGTATGGGCATGTGTGGTTGAGATTAGAGCCGAAAGAACCAGGGAGTGGTTATGAGTTTATCAATGCCATTGTGGGTGGTGTCATCCCGAAAGAATATGTTCCCGCTATTGATAAAGGCGTTAAGGAACAGATGCAAAATGGCGTTATCGCTGGTTATCCGGTAGTCGATGTCAAAGTCACGGTTTTCGATGGCTCTTATCACGAAGTTGATTCGAGTGAAATGGCTTTTAAAATTGCTGGTTCACAAGCTTTTAAGGAAGGTGCTAGAAAAGCCGGTGCCCTATTACTAGAACCCATTATGTCAGTTGAAGTCGTTACGCCGGAAGACTATATGGGAGATGTCATGGGTGATTTAAATCGCCGGCGTGGCATATTGCAAGGGATGGAAGATATCCCCACGGGAAAAACCATTAAGGCTGAAGTACCGTTAGGAGAGATGTTTGGTTATGCAACTATTTTACGTTCGCTTACCCAAGGTCGTGCCAGTTATACCATGCAATTTGCTAAATATCAGGAAGCCCCGACTAGCATTGCTGAAGCAGTGATAAAAAAACATCATCAATAAAATTAGGATTTGAAAAAAGAGGATAACAGCGTGTCCAAGGCAAAATTTGAACGCAACAAGCCCCATGTGAACGTCGGGACAATCGGTCACGTCGATCATGGCAAAACCACCCTCACCTCCGCCATCACCCAATGCATGGCCAAAAAATACGGTGGGGAATTTCGCGCCTATGATCAAATTGACAACGCCCCGGAAGAAAAAGCGCGCGGGATTACCATCGCCACTGCGCATGTCGAATACCAATCCGAAACGCGCCACTATGCGCATGTCGACTGTCCTGGCCATGCCGACTACGTCAAAAACATGATCACCGGTGCGGCGCAAATGGATGGTGCCATTCTAGTGGTCTCGGCAGCGGACGGACCCATGCCGCAAACACGGGAACACATCCTGCTGGCGCGGCAAGTCGGCGTTCCCTACATTCTCGTCTACCTAAACAAAGCCGATATGGTTGACGATGAAGAACTCCTCGAACTAGTGGAAATGGAAGTGAGAGAACTGCTCGATAGCTACCAATTCCCGGGAGACGAAACCCCGGTCATCATCGGCTCCGCCCTCAAAGCGTTGGAAGGAGATGATACAGAACAGGGCACGATCTCGATCACCAAATTAGTGGAAGCCATGGATGCTTACATTCCCGAACCGAAACGCGATATAGACCAACCCTTTTTAATGCCCATAGAAGATGTCTTTTCGATTTCGGGTCGTGGCACGGTGGTCACGGGACGAGTCGAACGGGGCAAAATTCGCGTCAGTGAAGAAGTCGAAATTGTCGGTTTACGTGACACCGTCAAAACGATCTGTACCGGCGTGGAAATGTTTCGCAAACTGTTAGACGAGGGCGTAGCGGGAGATAACGTTGGGGTGTTATTACGGGGTACAAAACGAGATGATGTCGAACGGGGTCAAGTGTTAGCTAAACCGGGTTCGATTACCCCCCACACGCACTTTGAAGCCGAAGTGTATGTCTTGAGTAAAGAAGAGGGCGGACGTCATACGCCGTTTTTTAATGGTTATCGACCGCAATTTTACTTTCGGACCACTGACGTGACGGGAGCATGTGAATTACCCGAAGGGGTAGAAATGGTGATGCCGGGTGATAACATTAAGATTGTGGTTAAGTTAATCTCGCCGATTGCGATGGAAGAGGGGTTACGTTTTGCTATCCGTGAGGGTGGTAGAACGGTCGGGGCCGGGGTGGTGGCTAAAGTCATTGAATAAATAAAAAACGAATACGGTAGCAAAACCAATAAGGAATTAAATAAAAAATTATGGCTAATCAAAGAATTCGTATTCGCTTGAAAGCTTTTGATCATCGCTTGATAGACCAATCAGCGCGTGAAATCGTGGAAACGGCTCGGCGCACCGGTGCACAACTGCGTGGTCCTATCCCTTTACCGACTAAGAAAGAAAGATATACCGTACTTATCTCACCACATGTTAATAAAGATGCACGAGATCAGTATGAAATTCGCACTCATAAACGCTTGTTGGACATTATTGATCCGACTGATAAAACAGTTGATTCATTAATGAAGTTGGATTTAGCGGCAGGTGTTGACGTCCAAATTAAGTTGAATTAGCACAGTTTAATCAGTAAGCTTAGGCTATTTACAGCACAGCTTAATCAGTAGGTCATTGTTAAGTCATTGTCAATGACTGATAACTGATAACTGATAACTGAACAAGAGGTTTAATAACATGGCTCTGGGAATTATCGGTCGCAAACGGGGAATGACCCGGATGTTTACAGAAGCGGGAACTTCTATCCCGGTGACAGTAGTCGAGGCACCACCTAATCGTGTCACTCAATTAAAAACACCTGAAAATGAGGGTTACCGTGCTATCCAAGTGACCTGCGGAAGTCGTCGCCTTATCCGCGTTAATAAGCCACAAAGTGGTCATTTTGCGAAGTCAAAATTAGATGCGGGACGGGGTTTATGGGAATTCCGTTTAAATGAAGCAGAAGCAAAAGATATTCAAGTAGGTAGCCAAATTACCGTCACTATTTTTACCAACGGCCAGAAAGTGGATGTTGCCGGACTGACTAAAGGAAAAGGCTTTGCGGGCACAGTTAAACGTCACCACTTTAGCACGCAAGATATGACACATGGTAATTCTTTATCACATCGTGCCCCGGGTTCAATTGGACAAAATCAAACTCCCGGTCGAGTGTTTAAAGGTAAAAGAATGGCCGGGCACATGGGACATGTACGTAGAACCATACTCAACCTTGAAATTGCCCAAGTTGATGTCGGTAGAAATCTATTACTGATTAAAGGTGCAGTACCAGGTGCGCCAGGTGATGACGTAGTGGTCCGCCCCGCAATTAAAGTGAAGGGTAAGAAATGAGCAATCCAATTGCCTTTCACTGGTTAGTTCTTAACGGTTTACTTTAAGTAGGAATAGCAAAAAAATGGAACTAAGCCTACATACTCCTGTAGAAAACAGCGGTGGGGGTATTATTCATGCTTCTGATGCCGTGTTTTCAGTAAAATTTAATGAGGCGTTAATTCATCAAGTCATTACGGCCTATTCGGCGGCTGCTCGTCAGGGTACCCGTGCGCAAAAAAATCGTTCGCAAGTCAAAGGCAGTGGACATAAGCCGTGGCGTCAGAAAGGTACGGGTAGAGCGCGTGCCGGAACAGTGACCAGTCCCTTGTGGCGAGGCGGTGGTGTTGTTTTCGCAGCTAAACCAACGAGTTACTTACAAAAAGTCAATAAAAAAATGTATCGTCATGCCTTATGTTCAATTTTGTCAGAATTACTCAGGCAAGGTCGTTTATTGGTATTAGAACAGTTCACGGTTGCAACACCCAAAACCAAAGCTTTAGTGGCCCAACTTAAAGCGTTGCAATTACCAGAACAACTCTTAATTGTGGTTGCTGAAAATGATGAACACCTGACTTTAGCTGCTCGTAATTTGCCTCATGTTCAAGTCAGTGAAGCCAGAACAGTTGATCCAATCAGTCTCCTTCACTTTGGCAAAGTGTTAATGACTGTATCGGCAATAAAGCAGATGGAGGCCAGATTAACCTCATGAATCAAGCACGGTTAATGCAAATTTTAAGAACACCGCATATTTCTGAAAAAGCATTGAGAGTCGCTGATAATCAAAGACAATTTGTATTTAAGGTGATGCCTAATGCAACTAAGCTGGAAATTAAACAAGCGGTTGAATTGCTATTTAAAGTTAAAGTCGAACAAGTACAAACTGTCCGAGTCAAAGGCAAACAAAAAAACTTTGGTCGTATTAAAGGTAAGCGCTCTGACTGGAAAAAAGCTTATGTAAAATTACAAGACGGTTTTGACATTAATTTTAGAGGCAGTGAATAATATTTTTTTCAATGCAAGTCATTTATAAAAGAATAAGGATATATCATGGCGTTGTATAAAGCAAAACCGACTTCACCGGGGCGACGTTTTGTAGTGAAAGTCAATACGCCGGAACTCTATAAAGGAGCCCCTTATGCGCCGCTACTCGAAAAACAATCCAAGACCGGTGGACGTAACAATCAGGGACGTATTACCGTTCGTCATCAAGGTGGTGGACACAAACAACATTACCGGCTGATTGATTTCAAAAGAAATAAGGATGATATTCCCGCTAAAGTTGAACGGATCGAATATGATCCCAATCGAAGTGCGCATATTGCCTTAATTCTTTATGCGGATGGTGAACGTCGTTATGTGATTGCACCAAAAGGGATTAGCCAAGGCGACACGATTATATCGGGAATTCATGCACCGATTAAAGTAGGAAATTGTATGCCTTTACGTCATATTCCAGTGGGTAGTTTAATTCATTGTATTGAATTAAAGCCCAATAAAGGTGCTCAATTAGCACGCAGTGCTGGTGCTTCAGCACAACTAGTTGCGCGTGAAGGACAGCATGCCACCTTACGGTTACGTTCCGGAGAACTTCGCAAAGTATTGACTGATTGTCGGGCAACTCTGGGTGAAGTGGGTCATGTCGAACATAACCTGATTTCCTTGGGTAAAGCTGGGGCAACGAGAAGACGTGGTATACGACCAACGGTACGAGGAGTGGCAATGAACCCGGTTGATCATCCCCATGGTGGTGGAGAAGGACGTACTTCTGGCGGACGTCACCCCGTTACTCCCTGGGGATTTCCTACCAAGGGTGCCAAAACGCGTCATAATAAACGCACCACTAAAATGATTATACGTCGGGGTTAAGAACACCGGTGAGCAGGAAATTTTCCTGATAACAGCAAGTCATTCAACTCTGGGTCGAAAAAACAGCTATGCCACGTTCAGTTAAAAAGGGTCCTTTTATTGATCTTCACTTATTTAAAAAAGTTGAAGAAGCTCAAGCAAGTAGTAATAAACGTCCGATAAAAACTTGGTCACGTCGTTCCATGATCATTCCAGAAATGGTCGGGTTAACGATAGCCGTTCATAATGGGCGTCAACATATTCCTGTACTGGTTACCGAAAATATGGTTGGACACAAATTAGGCGAATTTGTCTTAACCCGTACCTACCGAGGACATGCAGCCGATAAAAAAGCGAAACGTTAGTTCGAGGTTATAGTTAACTTAAAGAAGAATTACTGCAATGCAAGTTTCTAGTAAACATAAATACCTACGTATTTCACCTCAAAAGTGTCGGTTAGTGGCCGATCAGATTCGGGGATTATCCGTTGAAAAAGCACTAAATATATTAATGTTTAGTAATAAACGTGCCGCAACCTTAATCAAAAAAGCCTTAGAATCTGCGATTGCTAATGCTGAAAATAATGCCGGTGCTGATGTGGACGAATTACGTATTACAACGATATACGTTGATGAAGGTCCAACTATAAAACGGTTGCATGCGCGTGCGAAAGGACGTGGTAACCGAATTTTAAAACGCACGAGCCATATTACTGTAACCGTGGCTGATAGTTAAGAGAAATTATTATGGGTCAAAAAGTACATCCAACCGGTTTGCGCTTAGGAATTATTAGAGACTGGTCATCCAAGTGGTATGCGGGGAATAAAGACTACGCAACCTATCTGAATACCGATCTAAAAGTAAGAGAATTTATTAAAAATAAGCTGGCTCAAGCCTCTGTCAGTGAAGTTCGTATTGAAAGGCCAGCACGTAACGCCCGCATTATTATTCACACTGCCCGCCCCGGCATTGTCATTGGCAAAAAGGGGGAAGATATTGATAGCTTGCGGAAACAAATTTCTGAAATGATGGGTATTCCAGTACACATCAGTGTCGAAGAAATTCGTAAACCGGAATTGGACGCCTACTTAGTCGCCGTCAGTATTGCACAACAACTCGAACGCCGTATTATGTTTAGGCGGGCAATGAAACGCGCGGTAGGTAATGCAATGCGCTTAGGGGCACAAGGTATTCGTATTAATGTGAGTGGTCGCCTCAATGGTGCTGAGATTGCACGTCAAGAATGGTATCGAGAAGGCCGCGTTCCTTTACATACCTTACGTGCTGATATTGATTATGGTTTTGCTGAAGCTAATACTACTTATGGCGTAATTGGCGTTAAAGTATGGATATTTAAGGGTGAAGTTCTGGGTAAACCAGGCACAGAAACCATAAAATTAGAAAAGTGAGCGTTAACTGATCTAAACTTAGTCTCAGTTAGATTAAAAGGATTATTGTGATGTTACAACCAAAGCGAACAAGATTTAGAAAACAAATGAAAGGGAGAAATCGGGGTCAAGCTCAGCGTGGTAATAAAGTCAGTTTTGGTGAATTTGGTTTAAAATCAACTGGCCATGCTCATATTACGTCACGTCAAATTGAAGCCGCTCGCCGGACTATTTCTCGTTATGTAAAAAGAGGGGGAAAATTGTGGATTCGGATTTTCCCGGATAAGCCCATTACCAAAAAACCGCTGGAAGTGAGAATGGGTAAAGGTAAAGGTAATGTCGAATATTGGGTTGCTCCAATACAACCCGGTCGAGTACTATACGAAATAGAAGGTGTTTCTGAAGAGATTGCGCGCGAAGCTTTTAGATTAGCTGCTGCTAAATTAGCGGTATCTACTCAGTTTGTAACTCGAATGGTGATGTAATGAAAGCAAAGGAATTAAGAGCAAAACCGGTTAATGAACTGAACCAGCAATTATTGGAGTTATTGCGAGAACAGTTTAATTTGCGTATGCAAAAAGCCCATGAACAATTAAGTCGACATACTCAATTAAAAAGTATTCGGCGTGATATAGCGAGAGTACAAACGATTTTAAATGAAAAGAGGTTAGCAGCACAGCATGAGTGAATCCAACGAAACTACTAATAAAATCATTCGAACTTTGACTGGGCAAGTGGTGAGTAACAAAATGCAAAAAACAATTACCGTTTTAGTCGAAAGAAAAATTAAACATCCTAAGTACGGAAAATATATTAAACGTTCAACGAAGTTACATGTTCATGATGAAGAACAGTTATGCCAAGAAGGAGATATCGTGATGATTGAACCTTGTCGTCCTTTATCTAAAACGAAGGCCTGGCGATTACATAAAATTATTAGCCCAGCGGTAGCAACTTAAAAAAGCGAAGTAATATCTAATAGACCAGTTTTCACAATTTTCTTTTAGTGTTAGAATGGTCGGTTTATGGGAAATCATGTTGTTGGCGTCGTTAGGAGTTAAGCGATGATACAAATGCAATCGATATTAGATGCTGCCGATAATAGTGGGGCTCGTCGCCTCATGTGTATTAAAGTATTAGGTGGTTCACACCGCCGCTATGCTAACATCGGTGATATTATAAAAGTAAGCATTAAAGAAGCTATTCCACGAGGTAAGGTAAAAAAAGGTGAAGTTTATGAAGCGGTAGTCGTCAGAACGCGTAAAGGGATTAGACGACCAGACGGCTCGGTTATTCGTTTTGATAGTAATGCCGCTGTTCTACTCAATAATCAACAGCAACCCATTGGTACTCGTATTTTTGGGCCGGTGACTCGTGAATTGCGTAGTGAGCGTTTTATGAGAATCATTTCTTTAGCACCAGAAGTGATTTGATAATTACTGAAGATCAGGTTAAGAATATGCGACGAATAAAGAAAGGTGATGAAGTTATCGTGATTGCGGGGAAAGACAAAGGTAAACACGGTAAAATCATTCGTTATACGACCACTGATCGAGTGGTGGTAGAAAATATTAATCTTGTTAAACGCCATACCAAGGGGAACCCCTTGCGCGGTACGGCTGGTGGTATTCTTGAAAAGGAAATGCCTATTCATATATCAAATATAGCATTACTTAATCCAACGACCCAAAAGCCGGATAAAGTGGGATTTAAGTTTTTAGAAGATGGCAACAAGGTACGTTATTTCAAATCTAATGGTGAAATTATTTCATCACCAAAATTAACCAGATAAAATTGAGTAGAGAATAAGATAAAAATGGCAAGATTGCAAGCATATTATCGTGAAACAATTGTTCCTCAATTGATGCAAAACTTTAGCTACGAAAGTATCATGCAAGTACCTAAATTAACAAAAATTACTTTAAATATGGGCGTAGGTGAAGCGGTTGGTGATAAAAAAATTATTGAGCGAGCTCTAGCAGATATGACTGCTATAGCCGGTCAAAAACCGGTAGTTACTCATGCGCGTAAATCGATTGCGAACTTTAAAATTCGACAAGGTTGGCCAATTGGTTGTAAAGTTAATTTACGTCGAGAACGGATGTATGAATTTTTAGAACGATTGATTAGTATTGCCATTCCAAGAATTCGTGATTTTAGAGGGCTTAGCAATAAAGGTTTTGATGGTAGAGGTAATTATAGTTTAGGTGTCCGTGAGCAAATTATTTTTCCAGAAATTGATTATGATAAAATTGATACTATTCGTGGCTTAGATATTACCATCACTACCACAGCTAAAACGGACGCGGAAGGTTTAGCATTATTAAGTGCATTTAACTTCCCCTTTAGAAACTAAAGTAGGTAACGAAAAAATGGCAAAAACATCTATGATAAATAGAGAGGTTAAACGGTTACGGATAGTAAAGAAGTACGCAGCTAAGCGAACCGAATTGAAACAAATTCTATCTTCTCCGGCTACTACCGAGGAACAGCGACAGGTTGCACAGCGTCGATTTCAGTCTTTACCGCGTGACGCTAGCCCCTGTCGAATTCGTCAACGTTGTCAAATAACGGGACGACCACACGGTTTTTATAGAAAATTTGGTTTAAGCCGGAATAAATTACGTGAATCGGCTATGCAAGGTTTTATTCCTGGTTTAGTTAAAGCCAGTTGGTAATAGCGTATTATTTAATGCTTACCCCAATTGACCAATGAGGATATCTATTCATGAGTTTGTCTGATCCGATTGCTGATATGTTGACCCGAGTTCGTAATGGTCAAGCAGCCCGGAAAAAAGTAGTGAAAATGCCCGCTTCCAAAACGAAATTAGCGATTGCCCAATTGCTAAAAGCAGAAGGCTATATTCTGGATTATAGTGTTTCCACTGAAATTAAACCGGTATTAGAAATTGTCTTAAAATATTACCAAGGTAAAGCGGTTATCGCGGAAATAAAACGAGTCAGTCGGCCGGGTTTACGGATTTATAAGCCCAAAGAAAAATTACCTAAGATCTTGGGAGGATTAGGAATTGCGATTATTTCTACCTCCAAAGGTTTGATGACGGACCGCCGGGCGCGAGTTGAAGGTTATGGTGGTGAAGTGTTATGTGTGGTCTCTTAAGGTGGGAAAATTGAAATGTCAAGAGTTGCTAAAAATCCAATTACACTTCCCCATGGTGTTGAAGTTGAGTTACAAGCGCAATATTTTAAAGTCAAGGGTGTAAAAGGGGATTTGGACCATGATATCCATAATCTCGTTGAAGTGAAATTAGATAGTAATACCTTAACCTTTACACCGCGTAATCCATCTGCTCAAGCGAATGCTTTGGCGGGAACGACACGTGCCATAATTAATAACTTAGTACAAGGCGTAACTCAAGGATTTGAGAAAAAATTGGCTTTAGTTGGCGTAGGGTATCGTGCCCAAGTACAGGGTAGTACGCTTAATCTTAATTTAGGTTTTTCTCATCCGCTTAATTTTAATATTCCACCTGGAATTACAATAGAATCACCTACTCAAACTGAGATTGTGGTTAAAGGCATTGATAAACAAAAAGTGGGACAAGTGGCTGCTAAAATTCGCAGTTATCGTCCACCGGAACCTTATAAAGGTAAGGGGATAAAGTATAGTAATGAAGTGATTATCATGAAGGAAGCTAAAAAGAAATAAGATGTATCAAGTGAAAATAATGACTTGAAGGGGTAAGATGAATGATAGATAAAAAGACAGCGCGTTTGCGACGTGCACGTCATAGTCGTGCTATTATTAAGCGCTTGGGTACGCCACGTTTGTGTGTACATAAAACGCCACAACATATTTATGCACAACTGATTGCTCCCAATGGCTCACAAGTGCTCGCTAGTGCTTCAAGCGTTACGAAAGAATTTAAAGAAATAATGACTTATGGAGGCAACATCAAAGCGGCAGCAATGATAGGTAAAATGATTGCTGAAGGTGCTAGGTCAGCTGGTGTGACCCAAGTTGCCTTTGATCGTTCCGGGTTTAAATACCATGGACGAATTAAAGCGTTGGCTGAAGCAGCACGTGAGAATGGGTTGATTTTTTAGGGGTCCACTTATCATAATGGATAGAATATAAATAATAACTAGAGAGTTATAGGGAGTAAATGGCAAATTACGAGGTACAAAGTACTAAGACGGATGAATTATTGGAAAAATTGGTTGCGGTTAACCGCGTTGCTAAAGTCGTTAAAGGTGGTCGAATTTTTAGCTTTACGGCATTGACGGTAGTGGGTGATGGTAAAGGCCAAATTGGATTTGGCTATGGCAAAGCCCGAGAAGTCCCTACCGCTATTCAAAAAGCGATGGATAGTGCACGTAAAAATATGCAACGCGTTCCACTCCAAGGAGCAACTTTATATTATCCAGTAACCGCACAACATGGTGCGGCAAAGGTCTATATGCAACCGGCTTCAGAAGGAACGGGTATTATTGCGGGTGGTGCTATGCGTGCGGTGTTTGAAGTATTAGGCATACGCGATGTCTTAGCTAAAACGATTGGCAATTCTAATCCGATTAATGTAGTCCGTGCGACTATCAAAGGATTAACTAATATGTCTGATCCGGTAACGATTGCCGCTAAACGGGGTAAGACAGTCGAAGAAATTCAAGGTTAACCAATGAAAAAGAAGCTGAGAATAACCCAAATACGTAGTATATTCGGACGCTTACCCAAACACCGTGCTTGTGTAGCAGGATTGGGACTGCGACGAATGCATCATACGGTTGAACTTGAAGATACGCCAGCAATACGAGGGATGGTTAATAAGGTGGCTTATCTTTTAAAGGTGGAAGAAATATGATGTATTTAAAGATGTATTTAAACACGTTAAAACCGGCCGCTGGTGCCAAACAAGCACGTAAGCGTGTGGGTCGAGGCATTGGTTCAGGGTTAGGTAAAACCTGTGGACGTGGACATAAAGGTCAACGTGCCCGAGCCGGCGGATTTCATAAAATCGGTTTTGAAGGTGGGCAAATGCCCTTACAAAGGCGATTGCCTAAAGTTGGTTTTATCTCGTTAACAGCACAAGCCACTGCGCAAGTCTGTTTACATGAATTGGAACGAATTCAACCTGGTCAAGTGGTTGATTTAGTGAGTTTAAAGGCAGCTAAAATTATTCCACGTGCTGCTAAACAAGCTAAAATTATTGCTTCAGGAAAAGTGACTCAACCCGTTAAAATTAAAGGGATAGTAATAACTAAAGGTGCGCGGGCTGCCATAGAAGCAGCAGGTGGCTCTATTGAGGATTAAGTGGTTATCAATACAACAACAGTCAGTGAGTTAAGCAAACTCGGTCGGCTTACCGAACTGAAGCAACGCCTCCTATTCGTATTGGGAGCAATTATTGTTTTTCGGATTGGGACATTTGTTCCCGTACCCGGGGTTGATCCAGCAGCACTAGCCAGCATGTTTGAACAGCAACGGGGTACCATTTTAGATATGTTTAATATGTTTTCCGGTGGGGCATTGAAACGTTTCTCCGTCTTTGCCATTGGGATTATGCCTTATATATCAGCATCAATTATTATTCAATTGTTGACTGTGGTATCACCCAAACTAGAACAACTCAAGAAAGAAGGTGAAACGGGACGGCGCAAAATTACCCAATATACGCGTTATGGTACCCTCATATTGGCAACATTTCAGGCCACCGGTGTAGCCATTGCTATGGAAAATCAAAATGTAGTTATTGAATCTGGTTTTGCTTTTCGAATAACAGCAGCGGTTAGTTTAGTCGCTGGTACCTTGTTTTTAATGTGGTTAGGTGAGCAAATTACCGAACGAGGCGTTGGTAATGGTATATCCATGATCATTTTCGCGGGAATTGTGGCGGGGTTGCCAGCAGCGGTTGGTGGTACTTTAGAATTAGCACGCACCGGTCAATTGCATGCGTTGACAGTATTACTCTTATTTGCAATCGTATTAGTCGTCACGGGGTTCGTGGTCTTTGTTGAGCGTGGACAACGTCGTATTACGGTTAATTACGCTAAGCGACAAATTGGTAATAAAGTTTATGCGGGTCAAAGTAGTCATTTACCGCTTAAGCTGAATATGTCGGGTGTTATTCCGCCTATCTTTGCCTCAAGTATTATTTTATTTCCAGCCACTTTAGGTGGGTGGTTTGGTAGTGCTGAAGGCTTGACTTGGTTAAAAGATTTATCACAAACTTTATCACCAGGTCAACCTTTGTATGTGATGTTTTATGCGATAGCAATTATATTTTTCTGTTTCTTTTATACCGCTATTATATTTAACCCAAAAGAAACTGCTGATAATTTAAAAAAATCAGGTGCTTTCATTCCCGGCGTGAGACCAGGTAAACAAACAGCAGAATACATTGATAAAGTCATGTCTCATCTTACCTTAGCCGGTGCTGTTTATATCACCGGGGTGTGTTTGTTGCCAGAATTTTTAACTTTGCAATGGAATGTGCCTTTTTATTTTGGGGGGACTTCACTACTCATTATTGTCGTGGTTACCATGGATTTTATGTCCCAAGTACAAGCCCATTTGATGTCACATCAATATGAAGGATTGATGAAGAAAGCTAATTTAATAAAGGGACGAAGTTCATTATTACGCTAAATCTAACGAGTAGTTCGTATCACTCACTAAGCGGTTACTCAAACTGCGATTAAAAAATAACTGGTAACTGTTATGAAAGTAAAAGCTTCTGTAAAAAAGATTTGTCGGAATTGTAAGATTGTTCGACGTAAGGGCGTTGTTCGAGTTATTTGTACTGAAAAACGGCATAAACAACGACAAGGATGAATTTTAGCTTGAAGAAATAAATTAAAGTTTCACTGAGGATAAAAAATTATGGCTCGTATCGCTGGTATTAATATTCCAGTCAATAAGCATACTGTAATTGCATTAACTTCTATTTATGGCATTGGCCCTACTTTGGCACGGCAAGTTTGTATAGCCAGTGGTATTGCCCCCAGTACTCGAGTCAAGGATTTAAAAGAAGAAGAATTAGAAAGTTTACGTGCTGAAGTTGCTAAATGTAATGTTGAAGGCGACTTGCGTAGAGAAGTTGCCATGAATATCAAGCGATTAATGGATCTAGGTTGTTACCGGGGAATACGCCATCGGCGTGGGTTACCAGTAAATGGTCAACGTACGCGGACTAATGCACGTACTCGTAAGGGTCCCCGTAAAATTATCAAAAGATAGCGATATTCACTTGTGCTTAGGTAGATAAATTATTTTAAAATAGAGTAACTATGGCAAAAACAGCACCGCGTTTACGTAAAAAAGTCAAAAAAAATGTAACAGATGGTATTGCACATATCCATGCTTCTTTTAATAACACGATTATTACTATTACTGACCGTCAAGGAAATGCTTTAGCATGGGCAACTGCTGGCGGCAGTGGCTTTCGTGGTTCACGTAAAAGTACCCCTTTTGCTGCTCAAGTGGCGGCTGACAAAGTTAGTACGCTTGTTAAAGAGTTTGGGGTGAAAAATTTGGAAGTGAGGATTAATGGACCAGGTCCAGGACGTGAATCGGCAGTACGTTCTCTCAATGCCAGTGGTTTTAAAATTACGAGCATTACAGATGTTACTCCGATTCCCCATAATGGGTGTCGTCCCCCCAAAAGGCGAAGAGTTTAGTCACACAATGGAATGGATTCAGAATGTTATCTGTTCCTTTTAACTCAAGGTAAAGGTAAATGTAATTAATTTATGGCAAGATATCTTGGACCCAAATGTAAATTAAGCCGTCGAGAAGGTGTAGATTTATTTTTAAAGAGTCGGGCACGTTCTTTAGATTCTAAGTGTCGGCTAGAAAAACTACCTGGTCAACATGGTGATAAACGTCAACGGACTTCGGATTATGCTTTACAATTGCGTGAAAAGCAGAAGTTACGTCGGTTATATGGAATTTTAGAGCGACAATTCCACACTTATTACGTTGAAGCAAATCGGTTAAAAGGTTCTACGGGTGAGAATTTATTAAAATTGCTTGAATGTCGTCTAGATAATGTCGTTTATCGGATGGGATTCGCTTCAACCCGTGCCGAAGCACGACAACTCGTTAGTCATAAAGCTATTTTAGTCAATGATAAACCCATTAATATTCCTTCTTATCAAGTTAAAGCCAATGATGTGATTAGTATTCGTCAAAAGAGTCGTGAACAATTACGAATCAAATCGGCATTAAGTAGTGCTGAAGAATATGGTTTTCCTCAATGGGTTGAAGTTGAGGTGAATAAATTTCAAGGAATCTTTAAAACTTTACCTGAACGCATGGACTTACCAAGCGATATTAATGAACAACTTGTTGTTGAATTGTATTCTAAGTAATTTCTTGATAGGTAGATGTGTTAAGAAATTACCCCTAACTGTAACTGGTTACTGATTATATGCAATCCAGTGTAATGGAATTATTAAAGCCACGTATAGTTGATGTCAAACATGTCAATGATACGATAGCCAAGATAACCTTAGAGCCATTAGATCGTGGCTTTGGGTATACTTTGGGTAATGCCCTAAGACGTGTACTCTTATCCTCCCTGCCCGGTGCAGCCGTTGTTGAAATCATGATTGATGGTGTGTTGCATGAATACACAACCATTGAGGGAGTCCAGGAAGATGTTACTGACATTTTACTTAACTTAAAAGGATTAGCAATTCGGATGTATGGTCGTACTGAAGCTAATTTGCGGTTGAGTAAAAAAGGTCCTGGCGTGGTCTGTGCGTCTGATATTAGTTTGGATCATGATGTTGAAATTATCAATCCAGCTCATGTTATTGCTCACTTGACTCAATCGGGTGAACTTAACATGATCTTGAAAATCATGTTAGGACGTGGTTATCAACCGGTGAGTCAACGTGGTCAGGAAGATGAAAGTAGCGCTCCAATTGGTACCCTCAAATTGGATGCGTCATTTAGTCCTATTTCGCGAGTAGCCTACAAAGTTGAAAGTGCGCGGGTTGAACAACGTACTGATTTGGACAAATTGATTATTGAATTGGAAACCAATGGAACTATTGATCCCGAGTCTGCTATTCGGCAGGCTGCTACTATCTTGCAAAATCAGTTGTCGGTGATTGTGGATCTGGAAGGAAATGTTGAAACTGAAACCACAGCTGAAAAGAATGATATTGATCCTATTTTGTTAAGACCGGTGGATGAACTCGAATTAACAGTTCGTTCAGCGAATTGTCTTAAAGCAGAAAGCATTTATTATATTGGTGATTTAATTCAAAAAACTGAAAATGAATTACTCAAGACACCCAATTTAGGTAAAAAATCCTTAACTGAAATTAAAGATGTACTCGCTTCACGGGGTTTATCTCTCGGTATGCGTTTAGAAAATTGGCCACCGCCAGGACTTTATGATCAAGATTCCAAAGGCCATTCTTAACTAAAGTGTTTTGATATTAAACGACGGTTAGTTTGGTGTTAACCGCATAGCCGGTTGAATAACAACCCACTGAAAATAGATAGAACAAGTAAAGGATAACGATTTATGCGTCATCGTCATGCGGGTAGATACTTTAATCGTCCCAGCAGTCATAGGAAAGCGTTATTAAAAAATTTAGCTATTGCTTTACTGAAGCATGAACTGATTAAAACGACTTTACCTAAAGCTAAAGAATTGCGTGGTTTTGCTGAACCGTTAATTACTTTAGCCAAGGAAGATTCTGTGGCTAAACGTCGTTTAGCATTTGCTAGATTACGTCATCGAGAAACGGTCACTAAATTGTTCAACGAGTTGGGTCCGCGTTATAAAGAACGGCCGGGCGGTTATTTACGCGTTCTTAAATGTGGATTTCGGGTAGGAGATAGCGCACCAATGGCTATTATAGAACTCGTTGATAGACCACAATTGACAGAAGAAGTGGCTGAAGCTTAAGGTTGAGATTATGTTAATGGTCAGGTTTGTCGAAACCGACCTTGGTGATCCAAGTACCATTGGTAAGTAGATTTAATTCCTTTTCGTAAGGAAATTCGTGCTTGCCATCCTAGTGCTTGGAGACGTGATACATCAAGCAATTTCTGAAGTGTTCCATCTGGTTTGGAAGTATCAAACTGAATAGCGCCTGGATATCCTACCACCTCCTTAACTAACTCAGCCAAATCTCGAATACCAATATCTTTACCTACCCCAATGTTGATAATGGCTTCACTTTCATAATGCTGCATTAAAATAGTGCAGCATCCGCTAAATCGTCTACATGTAAAAATTCTCGCCGGGGATTACCACTACCCCAAATGCTAACCGCTAACTCATTACGCAACTTAGCTTCATGAAATTTGCGAATTAAAGCGGGTAACACATGCGAATGAGTTAAGTGAAAATTATCGCCGGGACCGTAGAGATTAGTTGGCATTAAAGAAATAGCGTTAAATTGATATTGTCGGCGGTAAGCCTGACACATTTTAATTCCAGCGATTTTCGCAATGGCATACCATTCATTAGTTGGTTCTAATGAGCCAGTCAGCAAATAATCTTCCTTCAGTGGTTGGGGAGCTAGTTTAGGATAAATACAAGAAGATCCTAAGAATAATAACTTTTTTACACCAGTTTGATAAGCGGCATCAATGATATTAATTTGAATTTGTAAATTATCACGAATAAAATCGGCTGGATAAGTATCATTCGCTTGAATACCACCCACTTTCGCTGCCGCTAAGAAAACATATTCGGGTTGTTCTACTTGAAAAAATTGTTTTACGGCAACGGATTGAGTTAAATCCAATTCAGCACGACTACGTAATAATAGCTTTGAATAGCCATGTTGTTGTAATAGTCGCAGAATGGCTGAACCAACTAAGCCTTGATGACCTGCAATATAAATGCGCGCATTATTCTTCATAATGTTTAAATGTTTTAAATCCTTTCCATTGACAAAATGCTTCTTGTTCCGCCAATTTGAGATCCGCTTTTATCATCTGTTCAATTAATTGCTCAAAAGAAATATGCGGTTGCCAGCCTAGTTTTTGTTTAGCTTTACTGGGATCACCCAGTAAAGTCTCAACTTCAGTCAGACGAAAATATCTGGGATCGACTGCCACGATACATTGGTTAGTTCGTTTTTCATAACCTTTTTCCTCAACGCCGCTACCTCGCCATTGAATAGAAATATCTAAATGTTGACAAACTGCTTCTATAAATTCTCGCACCGAATATTGGATTCCGGTCGCAATAATATAATCGTCGGGTTCATCCTGTTGTAACATTAACCATTGCATTTCAACATAATCTCGCGCATGTCCCCAATCTCGTTTGGCATTTAAATTACCTAAATAAAGACACGCTTGTAAACCGAGTTTAATCCGAGCTAAAGCACGGGTAATTTTACGAGTAACGAATGTTTCACCACGGAGCGGACTTTCATGATTAAAAAGTATACCATTACAGCCATAGATACCATAAGCTTCTCGGTAATTTATGGTAATCCAATAAGCATATAACTTAGCAACAGCATAAGGTGAACGCGGATAAAATGGGGTCGTTTCTGTTTGTGGAATTTCTTGAACTTTACCAAATAATTCGGAAGTAGAAGCTTGATAAAAACGGGTTTGCTTTTCTAAATTGAGAATACGAATGGCTTCTAAAATTCGCAGGGTACCTAAAGCATCTACATTAGCAGTATACTCTGGTGTAGAAAAGGAGACAGCCACATGACTTTGTGCTGCTAAATTATAGATCTCATGAGGCTTAACTTCTTGAATAATCCTGATTAAATTAGTTGAATCGCTTAAATCCCCATAATGGAGGATAAAACGCCGATCGGATTGATAGGGTTCCTGGTATAAATGATCGATGCGACTGGTGTTAAATGAAGAAGCACGGCGCTTAATCCCATGTACTTCATACCCCTTTTCCAATAAGAATTCAGCTAGATAAGCACCATCTTGTCCGGTAATACCCGTTATTAAAGCCCTTTTTTTCTTTATCATCCTATTACCACCTATTTCTCAGTTTAGTGATGTTGTTAGTTTTGAAGATTAATTTATTCAATGCTTCGGCGCGTTTGCAGTAGAAGAGTGTATTAGGTAGCTGTAACGCGTCGCTGGAAATAATCGGCAAAATACATGCCACAAGCGGTTTATTAACTACTTCAAGTTTAGCGTTTCGCCGGTTTAATGTCGTTAACACTGCTGGAATGGCTGAGCTAGTGGCTCCATTCATGACCGCCTTTACCCACCAAATGGCTAGCTTACCAGCCAGAATCTTGCAAAAAGAATTAGCCTGTGTTAACGTTCGCCCTTTAATTTTACGGCATTGATTAATCTCAATTATTCCCGCCGAATTCTAACTTAAATTATCACTAAAATAATCCGTAATGACATCGACATAATTAATAATCGATAACTCTCAACAGAATATATTATTTTTATCATGTTCAGTAACTTCCTTACTAAAATTTTTGGTAGTCGCAATGATCGGCTAGTTAAACGCATGTTTAAGATCGTTAATCAAATTAATGCGTTAGAACCGAGTTTTACAAATTTGACTGATCATGAACTGCGAAGCAAGACCGAGGTGTTTCGCCAACGTTTACAAGAAGGTGCCACAGTAGAAGAATTACTTCCGGAAGCCTTTGCTACCGTGAGAGAAACCGGTAAGCGCTTATTAAATATGCGCCATTTTGATGTGCAATTAATTGGAGGTATGGTACTGCATCAGGGTAAAATTGCCGAAATGCGTACCGGAGAAGGTAAAACACTCGTGGCTACCTTAGCGGCTTATCTTAATGCGCTTTCGGGGAAAGGGGTTCATATTATCACCGTTAATGATTACTTAGCTCGTCGTGATGCTGAGTGGATGGGGCGTATTTATGAATTCTTAGGAATGACCACGGGTGTGGTTATTGCCAATATGAGCGCTGAGCAAAAACGTGCTGCTTATGCCGCTGATATTACTTATGGAACGAATAACGAGTTTGGTTTTGATTACCTGCGTGACAACATGGCTTTTAGTAAAGAAGACCGTGTTCAGCGCCAGTTACATTTTGCGATTATCGATGAAGTCGATTCAATTCTCATTGACGAAGCTCGAACACCGCTGATCATTTCTGGACCCACCGATGATAATTCGGATTTATATCGCCGAATTAATGGAATTATTCCTCGACTTAAACCTCAAGCACGCGAAACGGGCAAAGATGAGGAAATTGAAGTTCCCGGAGATTATTTTGTAGATGAAAAAAGTAAACAAGTCGTATTAAGTGAAGAAGGACATCAACATGTGGAAGAATCTTTAGTAAAAGAAGGAATTCTGAAACCCGGTGATAGTTTATATGATGTCACTAATATTAGCTTGATGCACCATGTTTATGCAGCGTTGCGTGCGCATACTTTATTTCAGCGTGATGTCGATTATATCGTTAAAGATAATCAAATTATTATTGTCGATGAATTTACTGGGCGACAAATGCCTGGACGGCGTTGGTCAGAGGGGTTACATCAAGCCGTAGAAGCCAAAGAAAATGTTGCGATCCAAAACGAAAATCAAACTTTAGCCTCGATTACTTTTCAAAACCTATTTCGGTTATATGGTAAATTAGCCGGTATGACTGGCACAGCTGATACTGAAGCTTATGAATTTCAACAAATTTATGGCTTAGAAGTCGTGGTCATTCCAACTCATAAAACGATGATTCGTGACGACAAAGGGGATTTGGTTTATCTGAGCAAGCGGGAAAAACATCAAGCGATTCTTAATGATATTAAAGATTGTCAAGCACGTGGTCAACCGGTCTTGGTGGGAACCACTTCAATTGAAAGCTCTGAATTTATTTCCTCATTATTACACCAAGACAAGATCAAACACCAAGTATTAAATGCCCGTTTTCATGAACAAGAAGCACACATTATTGTGCATGCTGGTCGTCCGGGTACCGTAACCATTGCTACGAATATGGCGGGTCGTGGTACCGATATCGTCCTCGGCGGTAATGTGGAAGCGGAAATTAAAGCGTTAGGCGAAAATCTGGATCCAACTGAATTAACTAAATTACGTCAAGAATGGCAAGATCGGCATCAAGCGGTCATTACCAGTGGGGGGTTACATATTATTGGGACAGAACGACATGAGTCCCGCCGCATTGATAATCAATTACGCGGTCGTTCTGGACGGCAAGGTGATCCTGGTTCCAGCCGATTTTATTTATCTTTAGAAGATAATTTAATGCGCATTTTCGCTTCGGAGCGGGTATCGGCTTTAATGCAAAAACTGGGTATGGAAGAAGGCGAAGCCATTGAACACCCGTGGGTAACCAAAGCGATTGAAAATGCGCAGCGTAAAGTTGAAGGACGCAATTTCGATATTCGCAAACAACTGTTAGAATATGACAATATTGCGAATGATCAACGCAAAGTGATTTATGAACAACGCAATGAATTAATGGATACCGATTCCATTGCCGATACCATCCAAGCCATTCGTCATGATGTTCTCAATGAAGTGATCGATAGCTATATTCCACCGCAGAGTTTAGAAGAATTATGGAATATCCCCAGTTTGGAAGATGCGATTGAACAGGTTTTTGGTTTGCGCTTACCCGTCGCGAAATGGTTAGATCAAGACGACAGTTTACATGAAGAGCCATTACGCCAGAAAATAGAAGAAACCATTACTACCGTGTATGCTGAGAAAGAGCAGCAAGTAGGTGCGGCGGTCATGCGTCATTTTGAAAAAGCAGTGATGTTACAGGTACTCGATAGCCATTGGAAAGAACATTTAGCGGCAATGGATTACCTACGGCAAGGTATCCACCTGCGTGGCTACGCCCAAAAGAATCCTAAACATGAATATAAGCGAGAAGCATTTGATATGTTCTCGCAAATGTTAGAACAAATTAAACGGGAAGTGGTTAGCATCATCTCTAAAGTCCAGATTCGAGCTGAAGCCGACGTAGCAGCCGTGGAAGCCCAGCGGCGACAACAACGCGCACCGATGCAATATCGACATGCACAGGTAGAAGGGTTAACTAATGAAATAGCGGATGAAGAAGAGACACCCGCACCCAAAGTGCCCTTTGTTCGCCAAGGTCGTAAAATTGGTCGTAATGAGCCTTGTCCTTGTGGATCTGGGAAAAAGTATAAAAATTGTCATGGTCAACTCCAGTAAGAATTGAAAAAATGGCTGTTAATTTACCATCGCAATTATCTCCACTACATCCGATTACGGGTATCCGGATCGGTACCACCTGTGCCCAAATTAAATTAGCACAACGTGATGATTTAACGCTATTTGAATTGGCTCCAACCAACCACTGTGCTGCGGTATTTACTCGCAATGCCTTTTGTGCTGCACCGGTAATTTTGGCTCGACAACACTTAGCAACGACTCATCCCCGTTTTTTATTAATTAATTCTGGTAATGCTAATGCCGGTACCGGCGAACGTGGTTTACAGAATGCCTTAGCCAGTTGCCAACGGGTATCGCAATTAAGTGGGTGTTTAGTAAAAGAAGTGTTACCTTTTTCGACTGGCGTCATTGGTGTACCCCTACCGATAGACAAGATTCAAGCGGCTTTACCGTCGGCTTTAGCTAATTTGGATGCGCATCATTGGAATCAAGCTGCCCAGGCTATTATGACCACCGATACGGTACCAAAAGGTATATCAATCCAACGGACCATTGCCGGAAAAATAGTTCACCTGACAGCTATCGCCAAAGGGGCTGGTATGATAAAACCAGATATGGCAACCCTGTTAGCTTTTATGGCGACTGACGCGGCGGTACCCCAATCGATATTACAAACGGGTCTTAACCAAGCCGTTGAATGTAGCTTTAATCGCATTACTGTCGATGGTGATACTTCCACTAATGATGCTTGTGTATTGGTTGCCACCGGACAAGGACAACTTACCATTGATAGTCCTGAACATCCTGCATTTCAGCCATTCTGTCAAGCCATCACCGAAGTTTGCTTATATTTAGCACAAGCTATCATTCGGGATGGCGAAGGCGCCACTAAGTTTATTACCATCACGGTAGCACAAGGTGCTTCTAAACAAGAATGTCTCGAGGTTGCTTATGCGATTGCACATTCACCGCTCGTAAAAACCGCTTTTTTTGCCAGTGATGCAAATTGGGGACGTATCTTAGCCGCTGTCGGTCGTGCGGGTTTAACTCACTTAAATATCAACGCGGTACAAATTGATCTCAATCAAGTGACTATTGTTCACCAAGGTGGCATCGCCCCAAATTATACTGAAGCACAAGGTCAACAGGTGATGGCACAACCCGAAATTCAAATTCGGGTATTATTAGGTCGTGGTCATGACCAAGAAACGATTTTTACTTGTGATTTGTCTCACGATTATGTGCGTATTAATGCTGAATATCGGACTTGATTTAACAATTAAACCTCGGTTTGGTAAACTGAGGAGAATGAGCTAATGGATAATATTCAAGCAATACAAGAAGAAGTGGTAGTGGGAGTCGTTCACAACCTAGTCGGTGAGGTATTAATCACTCGTCGTCCAAATCATGTTCATCAAGGTGGATTATGGGAATTTCCTGGGGGCAAATGTGAACTCGGCGAATCAGTTGAAGAAGCTTTAAGGCGGGAATTGAAAGAAGAATTAGATATTACCGTACAACAAGCGCGACCGCTGATTCGCATTGCCCATACTTATCCTGATAAAAAAGTGCTGTTAGATGTATGGCAAGTTGAACAGTGGCATGGTAAAGAAGTAGGACAAGAAGGACAAGCGATTCAATGGTGTGCACTCGATGATTTAACCCATTATCGTTTCCCAGTGGCTAATTCTCCGATTATAACGGCTATCCGACTCCCGTCATTGTATTTAATCACCCCAGAACCGCCTTCTGCTCAAGATAATCGGTTTTTCTATCACTTGGAAGCTTGTTTAGATAAAGGCATTTCGTTGGTGCAATTGCGTGCCAGAAGTCTATCTGAACATGATTTTTGCCATTGTGCTGAAAAGGCTTTGACTGTTTGTAGTCATTATACGACTCAATTGCTAGTCAATGCCACTCCAGAAATTGCCTTATCGGTAGGTGCTAACGGTGTTCATCTGAGTAGTGAACGGTTATTAAATTGTATTCAACGCCCATTAAGCCATGATTTATGGGTAGCCGCTTCCTGTCACTCTTTAGAAGAAATTCTCCAAACTAATTTGATCGGCGTTGATTTTATTGTGCTCAGTCCGGTACGAACTTCAGTTTCTCATCCCAGTACGCCATTATTAGGATGGTTTGATTTTTTTCAACTGACCGAACAAGCCGATTGTCCAGTCTATGCTTTGGGTGGGATGAGAGTAGAAGATACTTTAATGGCTTGGTCACATGGTGCTCAAGGAATCGCAGCAATTCGCGGTTTGTGGGAAGAAGAAGCGTAATAATTCACTCCGTAGAGATAACGCGATAATGTAAAGCTAACCATACTGTCGGTTGCGCGGGATCGGTCCATTCGACACGATGTCGCTGATGAGCTTTAATATGAATATAATCACCAGGATGTAACATATGGATAGTGTTTTCCGCTGCGAATAACAAACCAGCCGAACCGCTTAATAAAATGACCCATTCATCCCATTCTTGGTCATACCATTGTCCTACCGGGGTTGCTTGACCAGTCGAAACAATTCGCTCCAACGTAAAATGAGTATGAGTGATTAGTTTTTCTATAATCTCTTGTTCTGATTGAATTAAATTAGAAAAAATAGAGTTGATTTTGAGCATTTGTTTAGGACTATTGCTAGATAGTGACGAGAATTGTTAAATTGTTGAATATATTGCCATTACACGCCTTTGAAAATTAGCGGGCATATAAGAAGTGTAGCGTCATATGTCGCATGAGGGTACATGACACTACCGCTTAGGCACACTACGTGGTTCCACATTAAAAAGATTGCGTTAAATCTATCCATTCCATTAGCTTATGGCGTGCAGCACCTTGACTTAATACCGTTTGCGCTTGAGCAATGCCGCCCGCTAAGGTTTCAGCTAAACCAGCCGCATAGATAGCAGCACCCGCATTCAGTGAAACAATGTCTCGTGCTGGACTGGGTTGATTATTAAGTACTTGATGTATAATGTTAATACTTTCTTTGACAGAATAAACTTGTATCTCACTCAATTGAGCGCGTTGGAAACCAAATTTTTCTGGAGTAATTGTATAAGTAATAATCATTCCATTAGATAATTCCGCCACCAAGGTTGGAGCCGCAATACTGATTTCGTCTAGCCCGTCTTCAGAATGGACAACTAATACATGCTGATTACCAAGTTGTTTTAATACTTGAGCTAACGGTCTAACCCATTGTGGATCAAAAACGCCCATTAACTGATTAGGCACATTGGCAGGATTCGTCAAAGGGCCGAGTAAATTAAATAGAGTACGTACGCCCATTTCGCGGCGTGGTCCGATAGCATGTTTCATCGCACCATGATGCTGTGGCGCAAACATAAAGCCAATCCCGATAGTATGAATACATTCAGCAATTTGTTCTGGTGTCAGGTCAATTTTAACGCCAAGTGCTTCTAAAACATCAGCACTACCAGATTGGCTTGACACCGAACGATTGCCATGTTTAGCAACCTGACCACCGGCGGCGGCTACCACGAGGGCACTGGTGGTAGAAATGTTAAACGTATTCATACCATCGCCACCGGTACCAACAATATCGACTAAATGAGGTGCGTTCACTTGGACCGGTGTAGCTAATTCACGCATCACTTGAGCAGCGGCGACAATTTCCTCTACGGTTTCTCCTTTCATCCGTAGACCCACTAAAAAACCACCAATTTGCGCTGGAGTCGCTTCACCAGTCATAATTAGCCGCATTATTGAAGACATTTCGGCTATCGTTAAATCACGTTTTTCTACAATAATTGCTTTTAAGGCGGCTTTGATATCTATTTCCATTCTGAGGTATTCTCTTTAAAACAAAATTTAAATAGGGTTAGTTATTTATGCTAAGTTTAATTTCAATAGCGATCTATCTAAAAAGTGGTTGTCAACATGATCGAATAAAAAATCAAATCACTTTGGGAAACAATTGAATTAGGATCTTAATAGGGTAAATTTATTTATCGACTTAGATAATAATAACCGAGATGTCAGTCAGTTTTAAGGAAAAATGGCAGAAATATTTAATTTGTTGGACATCGCTCCACGTTTCTGACCTAAATGGGAAGTTGAACCGGCATAGAAAGAAGTTGGGTGTGCTGCGCTCAGTCCGACTAACATTTGAAATTGATAGATAGCCAGAGCGCTACTAGGGTTCAACCTTTGATCAGGTTATTTTGTGTTATGATTAAGTTGTTTTAATAACGGTGAATAAAATGGGAAAAACGATATCCCCTGCTTCTCTTACTGAATACTCAGAAGCAGATGGTAAAACAGATTTTTACTTTACAGCAATTATTCTTTTAGTTCAAATGCTAAGAGATTTTTTTGCTCAAAACCCGCAAGTTTATGTTGCCGGGGAGATGAATTTTTATTATGAACAAGACAATCCTAAAGCAGTAAAAAAGCTGGATGTTTTTGTCGTTAAAGGCGTCTTAAAACATAAACGGCGGGCCTTTAAACGCTGGGAAGAACGAGCGGTTCCCAGTACCATTATTGAAGTTATTTCTAAACCGATTAATCAAACGGATTTGAGTGCCAAATTTGGGCTATACGACCGACTGGGTGTACGAGAATATTTTTTATTCGATCCGCTTGGCGAGCATTTTAAACCACGGTTACGGGGATATTCTTTAGAGGAGGGACGTTATCAACCGATAACTTTATCTTCTCAAGGAACGCTATTAAGTCTAGAATTAGGATTAATCCTGTTTCCACAAGGAGATATCTTAAGGCTAATTGATATCACTACCGGTGAACTGTTACCGACTTCGCTAGAAATTCATACTGAAATCCAACAAACTAAAAAAGAATTAGCAACGGCTCAAGCGAAAATAATTGAACTGCAAGCTGAATTGGAAAAATTACGCTATACCAACTGTTAGCGGATTATTAAAGTTGCTGGTTCAGTATTAATCGCTAGCGCAAGTGGTACATTTCTTTTAAGTATGTTGATAAGATGCTCACTCACGCTATTTTCCTGAATAGCTGAGAATAATGAGTTATTCTCAACTCGCTTGATATTCAAGTCCGCTTTGATTTTTTTAAGCGTAAAATCGCTATAAGCCATTATTTTTCAGTTAAGTTACGCTGGACGATTTACTTGTGCCAAATTGTCAAAGTAATCTTGCTAAAATTTAAGCAAAATAAAGGCTAAACTATTCGCTGCCAGTTGGGCACGAATTTGATTAAGCTTATCTAAATCGGTAAAAGGACCAACTTGTACCCGATACCAACGCCCATTTTGATTAAGCATAGTCGACTCGATCCGCGCTGGAATTCCGAGCGAAGCGAGATGTGCTTTTAAACCTTCTGCTTCCCGTTCATCCCGAAATGAACCCACTTGTAATAAATATCGTCCTGGTACTGTAATCGGTAGATCAGAAGAAGGCATGGTTTCTCCTGAATTGGGCGGTGAAGCGGGAGCAGTTGGTGGATTTTTTTCCGTTGCTTTGGGTTTATCCATAAGGGGATCGTAAATTTCAAAAGGCGCACTGGGTGGTGTTGGCACAGTTTCATTCGGTGCGGTTACTGTAGCCAGATTGGTTTCCGGTAACACCACATCATGAGGTGCGATTTCTCGTAAATAAATCAAGAAAGAAATGAATAGTCCAATCATGATACCGGCTAATAACCAAGCCCATCCTGGCGGACAAGAAGGCGAAACATAATTATCTGTTCGTCGAGTACGTCGATTTCGCGAAGCCACTACATCACCTCTGGTGCGGATACCCCAATTAGTTTTAACCCATTACGCAATACTTGTTGTACTGCTGCAATCAAACTTAAACGTGCATTGCGTAACTCATCATCGGTTACTAAAAACTTAACTTCATTATAGTACGTGTGAAAATCTTTAGCCAAGTCAATTAAATAATAAGTTAGTTGGTGCGGCTCATAAACTTGCGCAGCTTGTTCTATCACCTCCGGATAACGCGATATCGTAACCAATAAAGCTTGCTCATAAGCATTTTCCAGTTTGCTTAAAATCGCCTGAGTGTAATTCCAACTCAGATGCTTTTCCGCCAACTCCCGAAATACGCTGGCAATTCGAGCATGGGCATATTGAATATAATAAACTGGATTGGCATTTACCTGAGATTTGGCTAACTCTAAATCAAAATCCAAGTGTTGTTCGCTTTTCCGTTGGATATAAAAAAACCGCGCCGCGTCTCGTCCCACTTCTTCCCGTAATTCTCGTAAAGTTACAAATTCGCCGCTGCGGGTAGACATCTGTAATCGCTCTTGACCGCGATATAAAGTAGCAAATTGTACGAGTAAAATGGTTAATTGATTGGCATTCGCACCTAAAGCCGTCATTGCCGCTTTGACTCGGGCAATATAACCGTGATGATCTGCTCCCCAAATATTAATGAGTTGATTAAAGCCACGTTCTAACTTATTTAATGATAAGCAATATCAGAGGCAAAATAAGTTAACTGTCCATTGTCACGAACGACTACCCGATCTTTCTCATCACCAAACGCACTGGAGCGAAACCATAACGCCCCGTCTTGTTTATAAAGATGTCCTTGGGCTTGTAATTGCGCTATGGCTCGGTGCACCGTATCAGCTGCAGTTAAACTCGATTCAGCAAACCATTCATCATATTTCACTCCAAATTGTTCCAAATCACGGCGGATATCCTCTAAAATCAACGTTAAGCCGCATTGAAACATTTGTTGATAGTGAACTGTTCCCAATAACTGCTTGCTACGTTCAATCAGGGCATCAATATGTTCTTCTTTATCACCGCCTTGTGGTTCGTCCGATGGAATATTGGCAAAGACAGCCGTTAGAGGTTGATGGAAAAGGTTATGTTGTTCACGATGTAAACTTGCGGCAATATCCCAAACGTAATCACCATGATAACCATTGGTGGGGAAAGATACTGACTCTCCACACAATTCTAGATAACGTAACCACACACTGGTAGCTAAAATATCCATTTGCCGCCCAGCATCGTTCACGTAATATTCTTGATGGACTCGATAACCGACTGCTTGCAATAAATTCGCTAAAGCCGCACCATAAGCCGCTCCTCGTCCATGCCCAACATGCAAAGGACCGGTAGGATTAGCCGAAACATATTCTATCAAGATAGCTTGACCCGCACCGAGTTGACTTTGACCATAAGTGGCTGAATTTGTTAGCACCTCATGAATCACTGCCTGATAAGCATCGGGTGTCAAAAACACATTGATAAAACCTGGTCCAGCAATTTCAACTTTAGCAACCCATTCATGAGTGGGTAGTTGAACAATTAATCGTTCCGCCAAATCGCGTGGGCGCATTTTAGCCACTTTTGCCAATACCATAGCGGCGTTACAAGCGAAATCACCGTATTGTTTATCACGACTGCGCTCTAGCCGTATATCGGTAGTAATCGTTTCGGGAACCACACCTTGTCGTTGTAATTGCGCCAGGGCTTGTACAAATAATGCGTGTAAATGTTGTTTCAAGGAAAAATTTGACCTCAAGAAGACTTAATTTAAAAAAATATCGTGATAGCTCGTGTAGGGTGTATAAGCGAAGCGCCATACACCATTAATTGAATTCGATGAAAGTGGATGACGGCTGGCGCCTTATCCACCCTACGCTTGCTATTTTCATTGCTCTTCTGCAAAATTATACTCCATACCACCTTGATTATGAAAACTTTCTAGGCTTTCACGTAGGCGTTTAGCCATGACTGGACTACGCAACAAATAGCTGGTTTCTTCCAGTGCACTATAATCCGCATAAGACAAAATCACCACCCGTTCACCATCATCACGGGTAATAATCACCGGTTCATGATCGTGACAGATTTTATCTAAAGTTTGTGGCAAATTATTACATAATTGATAGATGTGAATTGCATCCATAGTGTGATCGTTTTTGGTTTGTGGGATGTGAAACCGTTCGTCTTAACTTTATAAAGGAACTTACAGTTTGGTTTGTTGAGTCTTGTAAGGTAGTTTAAGTTGGTCAATGATATCTTCAACTTGCTCAAATTCAGGATCCTTGTGAACAAGAATAGCTGATTTGAATTTTGCCAACCCAGCAATACAACTATCCGCAAGTGACATTTTTTTAGTGGCTTTTATTTCCCCTATTAATTGGACAAATTGATTATCCAAAGCGACTGGTGTAATAGGCAAGTTGTTAAGCAATTTTAAACGTTCTACCGCAACCACCATGCCTTGCTCTTGCCAAGAAATATAGAAAATCTCAACGCTACTCATAACAGACATAAAAAGCAATAGTTGGTTCTGCAGTGCTTGTCTTAGCAGGAAATCTATTTCATCAGTTCCATCTTCATTTTCGATATAAGCCAGTAATGCTGAGGTATCTAAAACGTATTGATTCATTTAACCCGTTGCTCTCGTTTTCGTGCTTCTAATAAAGCTATCACTAGCTTACCATTGCCGGAGCCTTTCAGCCGGTTCATAGCCGCTAACACGGTTGATTTATCCCAGTGAGGTTGAACCGTATTACTGTCTTCCACTGTCACTGTTAATCGGGTTTCAGCCGGCAACTTTAAAAGAAGCAATCTTTCTGGTAATTCTACTAAATTCACTTGTTCAAGAATAATCATGGTTAAGTTACTCTCATTGGAAAAATTAGTGAGGTAGGAACACGTTATTAAGGCAATGACTGAGTTTTCATTAACTCAATAATTTCTTTTAGATACTTAATATCTTTATCTTGTTGTTCAATAATTAAACGTGCTTTTTCCAATTCATGCTCTAACTCACGTTGTGTCATCAAAGATTGAAAGTTATTTTGACTACTATGATCATGCCAAGTACTTGCCAAATTGAGTACCATTTATCGTTCATACCAAATAAATTCTGGAGTTCAACATCAACCGGCTACCTTTACTTATTTAACTGAAGGGATTCCCAAGTCTTTACAGATTTTGTTGGCCAATATATCGCTCAATTCCATATGCCTGGGTACGGCTGACCTTTTATTTAGAAGGGGATTATGCCACCAAGAATGTTTAGCACCTTCTCGAACCAATTTACATCCATAATGTTTTAAGTGTTCAATCAACTCTCTCCGTTTCATAACCAAATGAGTTCTTCGGAAAAATGAGAGCCAGCTAGCGATATAGCCTCTAACCGATTAAACTCTAAGGCTTCTTTCAAGGTAATTGTCAAACTCTCTAATAATTCCTCACGAGTGGCTTCTTGACAATTAATACCAGGAATTTCTTCAATCCAGCCAATCCACCAATCGCCATCAGGCTTGATAATTGCGGTGTAAGTATTTTGCATAAATCTTACCTCATTAAATCTATCTTAGTTTAAAAGTTAGGCGCGAATAGAATAAATCTCGCTTTGCGCTTATCTATCCAGCGAAGTTTCTTAACCGAACATAGCTACGACTGAGTTTTCATTAATTCAATAATCTCTTTCAGATATTTAATTTCTTTATCTTGTTGTTCAATAATTAAACGTGCTTTTTCTAGATCGTGCTCTAACTCGCGTTGTGCCATTACAGATTGAAAGTTACTTTGACTACTCTGATCGTGCCAAGTGCTTGCCAAGTTCAATACGACTTTATCATTTGTGCCAAATAAATCCTGGAGATCAACACCGAGAACTTGCGAAATTTGCTTCAGTCGCGACAATTGCACATCGGTCTCACCACGTTCGATATTGGCATAGCCATGAACAGACATTTGCAGTTTATCAGCCATCTCTTCTTGCGACCAACCTTTAATCTTGCGGAGCAGGCAAATTTTCTCGTGAAGTTGCATAACATACAGTCTCGCTGGTGGAATTATTCAGTTGAACTGCCTGGATTGTTAAAGTTATTTAGTTAAACTTTAACGTGAGTGTAACAGCTTATTATTTTATTCTAACTGAACTGTCTAATATGGAGTAGTTGAATTTTTGTCGGCACGCCATATTGGCCCTTTTTTTCTACATTACTAAAGGATAGTAGTAAATTATGAGATTTTCTGTCATTAGGATAATGACTAATGTAGTCGTTGTGTTTATGATTTTGGGTTATCCGGGGATTGGGCAAGCTAAGGATTGTGGAGATTCAAATCGACAGGATATGCCTAAAACTATCACTACCTCAGAGTTTTGTGTTACACATAATAGTATAGGAGAAGCAATAAGAGAAGGCTCTAAACATCTTCAACAGCTTATGCCAAAATGTGAAAAAAAATGTAACATAATTGAGGGTGTAGTGTGTCCTAAGTGGGCACCAAATTGTGTAGCTGATGAAAAACAAAAACACATTGATTACAAAAAAAATAAAAATGGTCAGATTAATATTACGTGTCAAACAACATTAGCTAACCCAGAGTTAAAATGTCGTGACAATCAGGACAAATATGTATGTTCAGTGGAGATTCTAAAAGTAACTTGTCCCTGTAAATGCTGTAAACCTCAAAGTAAAGTCAAGGGATTAGAAATAGGACAATGCAATCCAGAAACAGAGGATTGTGGTTGTGACTCAGACCTAGTAGACCTCGACGAATTCACCGCAACACCCCAAAAAGACGGTATTTCCTTAACCTGGACTACCAAGAGTGAACTAGATAGTCAAGGATTTCGGGTGTGGCGCGGTACTCCGGATTTAGGAAAATATTGCGGTTGTTCCGACAATATGGATGACTACAAACAAATCACGATGACGACACTCGATGAAAAAGGCAATCCGACTTTAATTCCTGCTACTGGCAGTACGACCTCTGGTTCCAACTATGCTTATTTAGATAAAGATGTCAAACCGGGTATACCCTATTGCTATGCCTTGGAAGATATTGATTCTAAAGGCGAGAGTAAATTTTATTATGAATACATAACGTTTACTCCGGATGCGGAGTTAGAACAAAGTACACAATAATCAGAATGCCACATATGTAGGGGCGAACCTGCGTGTTCGCCCTAACCGAGTTATGCTTGATCAAGCCAATTTTCTAAGTACAGTTCAGGAATCCTGGCAAATTCTTTGACATTGTTGGTCACCAAAATATAGCGTTCTGTCAAAGCATGGGCGGCAATCCATAAATCATTTGCACCAATCGGTCTGCCTTGTTTTTCTAGTGCTGCACGGATACGCGCATAGTGAACAGCCGTTTCTATAGGTAGTGGTAATGCCAGAATAAGTTGTAATAGCGGCTTTAAAATCTGGCGTGCCTTATCTGCCTGTTGGCTTTTTTCTATACCCAAATAAAGTTCGCCTAATGTGATTAAGGATATTGCAACTTCGCCTACTTGTAGCTGATTAAAGCGTTCTAGCACGGCGAGGGGTTGTTTTTTGGCAATGTAAATACAAATGTTAGTGTCCAATAAATAACGAGTGATATTCATAACGACTCACGTTCTTCTGGCAACCAATCTAAGCGTGGTTCATCAAAACCATCAACTGGTAACTGAGCCAGCAGGTGGAACGCTTGCGCCAGGTTAGCGTGTTTGGGTAGTGTATCTTCCATAACCAAGCGTGTTTGTAGAAATTCCGCAAAATGCAATAGTTCTACTTGCTGAGAAATAGGTAGGGTTTGAGCAATATAATAAATCTGAGTACTCGTGTCCATAAAAAACTTAATAATCAGTTAATTACACATTACCACGCGGGAGCGTGAGAACAAGAAAATGTTTTAAGTGCTTAATCAACTCTCTCCGTTTCATAACCAAATGAGTTCTTCGGAAAAATGAGAGCCAGCTAGCGATATAGCCTCTAACCGATTAAACTCTAAGGCTTTTTTTAAGGTAATCGTCATTAAATCTATCTTAGTTTAAAAGTTAGGCGCGAATAGAATAAATCTCGCTTTGCGCTTATCTATCCAGCGAAGTTTCTTAACCGAACATAGCTACGACTGAGTTTTCATTAATTCAATAATCTCTTTCAGATATTTAATTTCTTTATCTTGTTGTTCAATAATTAAACGTGCTTTTTCTAGATCGTGCTCTAACTCGCGTTGTGCCATTACAGATTGAAAGTTACTTTGACTACTCTGATCGTGCCAAGTGCTTGCCAAGTTCAATACGACTTTATCATTTGTGCCAAATAAATCCTGGAGATCAACACCGAGAACTTGCGAAATTTGCTTCAGTCGCGACAATTGCACATCGGTCTCACCACGTTCGATATTGGCATAGCCATGAACAGACATTTGCAGTTTATCAGCCATCTCTTCTTGCGACCAACCTTTAATCTTGCGGAGCAGGCAAATTTTCTCGTGAAGTTGCATAACATACAGTCTCGCTGGTGGAATTATTCAGTTGAACTGCCTGGATTGTTAAAGTTATTTAGTTAAACTTTAACGTGAGTGTAACAGCTTATTATTTTATTTTAACTGAACTGTCTAATATGAAGTAGTTGAATTTTTATCGGTACGCCATATTGGCACTTTTTTCTAGATTACTAAAGGATCGTAGTAAATGATGAGGTTTTCTGTTATTAGGATAATAGTTAATGTCGTATTTAGATAAAGATGTCAAACCGGGTATACCCTATTGCTATGCCTTGGAAGATATTGATTCTAAAGGCGAGAGTAAATTTTATTATGAATACATAACGTTTACCCCAGATGCGGAGTTAGAACAAGGTACACCATAGTAAGTCAGCTTAATGGCACTGTTAGCGGTTGAAATGGCTTAAATGGTGCCAAGTCAGGTCACTGCCATTAACTTAAGAAGAATTTCCCCCTCCTTAGTGGGGGGGGGTAGAAAAGTTAATATAGTTCAATTATTTTCATATCATCCCTCAACTCCCTCCTTGGTGAAGTCAATACATCTCGTGCCAGCCAGATTGGTAAGGCGGGTAAAGCGACATGAAAAATGATGATCCCTCGTCGTTTTAATCACACCGAATTGAGCAATTTTGGAAGTTTTTTAGAAGTCAATTTGGTATCATTAACATAATTAGACTTTTGAGAAGTTTAAGCGGGCTTGCTGTGCGTTGTTTGCTCATGTGGGGCAGTATGCGACGCAGTTGCACTCTTGGTTAACTGAGAATTTTCATATCGTCTGCCAGAAGTGAAATGATGATTCGGGTGAGTATACATATTATCGTGGGTGTATTGATAGGGATTCCTCTCTTGTTATATCCTATTTTGTACTTTTTTCAGGAAAAATTGTTATTTCCGCTGACTGGTGCTTCAACTCAAGTATTACAGTGGGCGAGACAAACTTGGCCTCAGAGTGAAATGTGGCTGACGACCCCGGATGGGGTTTTGCTGCAGGGTTGGTATGTTAAACCTAACCGGGTAGATAAATTTCCCTTGTTAATCTATTTTGGGGGTAATGCCGAGGAAAGTACTGGCTTTTTAATTTATCGTAACTATTTTTCTGCTTGGGGAATCTTGGCAATGAATTACCGCGGATATGGATTGAGTGGTGGCAACCCCGGTGAACAACAATTATTCGCCGATGCCCGATTTCTTTATGACCATTTTGCCAACCAGCCAGAAGTTGATTCCCATCATATTGTTGCGATGGGAAGAAGTCTCGGCAGTGGTGTAGCGGTTTATTTAGCTAGCCAACGAAAGTTGGCGGGTGTTATTCTTGTTTCTCCCTACGATAGCATCACTGCTGTCGCCCAAGAATTTTACCCCTACGTGCCAGTCCCTTGGTTATTAAAACATCCATTTGATTCACTCTCCCTCGCACCACAGATTAATATCCCGGTATTAGGATTGATTGCAGAAAATGATGTTCTCATTTCTCCTGAACGTTCTAAGACATTATTATCTGCATGGAAAGGACCTTCCCGTTGGGTACTGATTCCAAACACGAATCATATCGATATTCCTGAAGGAAAATATTATTGGGAAAGTATCCAAGAATTTTTAGCTCAGCTTTTAAATGAAAGGTAGAGTGCGTCCCACGCACTAACCGACCGATTGTAATTAAGTGGTGCTCAGTTTCCAGTATTGCTAAAACGTTTTAATACCAAGCTAATGATAGGTTTCTTGGTAGGAAAAACCGACTAATTTGAATATGCCTACAACAACAACCCTTTTCCCACTAGATAGACCTAAATGGTGGGAAACCCTGGAACAGGGGTATTATGCGATCTTGAAGTTGCTTATTGCATTGCTATTTTTATTACTATTTTTAAATACGATTATCGAATTATTTCGTTATGATATGGTTATTCAACCGTTTGAAATCCCCGCTTCACTCACCAAAGCCGGTTATACCGGCACCGTAGTGGCTCATCGACTCCAAGATTATATGCAAGCAGTACGAGAAGAAATCACGCGATCCTCAACGCAAGGTGGTTCTGAACAAGGCGTTGCGGCAGTCCAGTTTACCGATTTAGAAAAACAACAAAAAATTAACATTCCCATCATTGGTCTTTCTCTCAATACCCTGGTTTATCATCTTAGAAACTTCTTAGGTTTTAAACCACGTAGTATCAGTGGGGATCTGGTAACTCAGGGTGAAACTGAACTTCACCTAACTTTACGAATGACTAATAAACCGATTGTTAAACTCGTCGGTCAAGACATTAATAATCCCGAATCCCTGCTTAAGCAAGCGGCTGAACAGATTCTCAAAACAGTTGAACCCTTGATTTTCGGTCAGAATTATTGTCTCAATCATAAAAATGCTTTACTAGCTGATTTAATAAAAAATTTGCAACGCAGCCCCATATCTCCGCAAGAACAAGCGATTATTCTCATCTTAGAAGCATGCCGCTTAAAAAACCAAGCTGATTACGCTGACGCCTTGATTAAATTAGAACAAGCTCAATCTGTTGATCCAAACAACCCCATTATTTTGCGAATGCGAGGTGATATTTTACTCAGTGCCGGTGATGCTCATCAAGCTATAGTGGAATATGATAAAGCCAGACAACTCAATCCACATGATGGTGGTATTTATACCCAATGGGCACGTGCTTTGATCCAATTGGATAAAACGACCGCTGCCTGGGCTAAATATCAGGAAGCCGTGCAGCAAGATTCACAAAACCCTTGGGTCTACACGGATTGGGGCGATCAACTTGCCAAATTGAACCAATTTACTGGAGCAGAGGTAAAATTTAATCAGGCTTTACAGATCGATCCAAATTATGCTTTAGCTTATGCGCTATGGGGAAATATGCTTCTTAAGCAAGATCGTTTCAAACCGGCTATAAAAAAATATCAGGCGGCAGTTGCTTTAGATCCGAATATTGCTTGGATTTATGGCAATTGGGGGGTTGCTTTAGCTAAGCAAGGTCAATATAAACCCGCTATAATTCAATATGCCCAAGCGATTAAACTGAAACCATTGGCTTGGATTTATAAGGATTGGGGATTTGCATTAAGCGCTTTGGGTCAATTTGAGCAAGCTATCACTAAATATAAACAAGCCGTTAAATTAGAACCCGGCAAACGACTTTACCATTACGCTTGGGGTAATGCCTTGATGGCGTTAAAGCAATATGAACCGGCTGTTGAGCAATATCAACAAGCTTTGGACATTGAACCGAATCACCGTTGGAGTCGAATTAAACTCAGTTATGCTTTATTACAAATTCACCGCTATCGTGAAGTTTTACCACATTGTGAAACCCTCTTAAAATTAGCAACCACTACTCATAAAATTCAAGCAACCGCCTATGCCTTGTGTGGTTTAGCATTGCTAGGACTCCAACAACCGCAAGCCGCGCTGGCAAAATGTCAACTGGCTCTAAAACTGAATGAACAAGAAGACTGGGCTTATTTATGTTTAGGAGATGTTCAGCGCCAATTAAACCAACTGCCAGCCGCGGTTACTCAGTATCAAACGGCTGCCACCTTAAAACCTAATAACGCGCTTTACCACTTCAAATGGGGGCAAACTTTAGCGGAATTGAAACAATATCCGGAAGCGATATCGTGTTATCAACAAGCTATCTTGCTGGATAAAACTGGTGATATTGCCAAACAAGCCGAACTGGACTTAAAGCGGGCACAGGAAAATCTTACCAACACCACCGAATCTACTCGTACTTCCCTAACCCATTAATTTCAGGAAATCTTATGTCTATTTCGCTTGGCATCGTCATGGATCCTATCACTACTATCAAAATATCCAAAGATAGTAGTTTTGCTATGTTGTTAGCGGCACAAGCACGTAGCTGGAAACTGTGGTATATGGAAATAAACGACTTAGGGTTGCGAGATGGTCAAGCCTATGCGACGATGCGCCCACTACAAGTGCATGATAATCCACAAGATTTGTTTACGCTAGGTGTACCACAATCAGCACCACTTCATCAGTTGGCTGTTATCCTCATGCGTAAAGATCCGCCTTTTGATCTGGAATATATCATCGCCACTTATCTGCTTGAACAAGCGGAAGCCGCCGGTACCTTAGTGATAAATAAACCTCAAAGTTTGCGTGATGCCAATGAAAAACTTTACACGGCTTGGTTTCCTCAGTGTTGTGTTCCTACCCGAGTTACCCGACGTGCTACTGAATTGCGTGCTTTCCTGCAAGAACAAGGTGAAATTATCCTCAAACCGTTAGATAGCATGGGTGGTACGGCTATCTTTCGGATAACTCAAGGCGATCTAAATACTTCTGTTATTATCGAAACCATAACTCAACAAGAACATCGCTTTGTAATGGCACAACGTTTTATTCCGGCTATCACGACTCAAGGCGATAAACGTATTTTACTGATCAATGGTGAACCCATTCCTTATGCACTTGCTCGGATTCCAGCAGCAGGTGAACTTCGAGGCAATTTAGCGGCGGGTGGGCGGGGTGAAGGTGTGCCACTCAGTGAACGTGATTATTGGATTTGTGATCAAGTTGGGCCAACTTTACGTGATAAAGGATTATTATTTGTGGGTTTAGATGTCATTGGCGATTATTTAACGGAAATTAATGTGACCAGTCCAACTGGTATTCGCCAATTAGATAAACTTTACGGATTGGACATTGCCGGGCAATTGATGACGGTTATTGAAGCGAAATTAAAAAAGATAGAGACCCATTAATATCATTGGAATTAGGCATGTCTTATAGTGATTTTAAAACTCTAGCTGATGTTAAAAGTAAGTTTAACCTGCAAATCCTTTCAGCAGGTTCCCTTTTTTCTGACGTAACGGACCGGCAAATCAGTCCAATTTTAGCCGAAATCTTGCAGGAAAATATTCCGCTGGCTTTAAATATTAATACTGAAAAAGCCCGTTCTGAATTTATTATTGCGCCGGTATTAGTTGAAGTCAGAAAAATTTTGCAGCGAAAAATCAGCTTATTTTCCGGGATAGAATTTAACGTGGATGATAGTCTTAGCTTATCTGGCTATTGTGACTTTATTCTCAGTCAATCTCCTGACCAAATATTTCTAGAAGTTCCTATTGTTTGCATAGTCGAAGCCAAAAATGAAAATCTAAAATCTGGGTATGCGCAATGTATAGCAGAAATGATTGCCGCTAAACTTTTTAATGAAAGAAAATCGATAGTTATACCTTATATTTTTGGAGTAGTAACAACTGGAAGTAACTGGAAATTCTTGAAATATGAAAATAATGTTGTATCTATTGATTTTGATGAATATTTCATCAGCCAAGCGGGTAAAATCATCGGTATTTTGATTGAGTTACTTAAACTGAGCGAGACTAAAGCTTAATTAATTACGAAGTTGGGTATTTGGGGTAGGCAATGCCCACCCTACTTGGCTTGTATCTGCCAATTAGATAAATTTTACGGATTGGACATTGCCGGGTAATTGATGACGGTCATTGAAGCGAAATTATGAGCGTCGGATGGGTAGAGCGGAAGTGAAACCCATCATTCACTCTAGCGAAAACAAAACCTTTTTTTCCTAACAATCAAAATCTGTTATATTTAGTTGGATTTTTATGTGAGGAATGGTCTGATGTCGCGCTATTTAAATCCTTATACTGATTTTGGTTTCAAGAAATTATTTGGTGAAGAAGCCAATAAAGATTTACTAACAGATTTCCTAAATCAATTATTACCACCACATCATCAAATTCAGTATTTGCAATTCAAAAATCCTGAAAATCTCCCCGATTTACCTTTAGAACGTAAAGCAATCTTTGATATTTATTGCCAAAGTGTCACCGGCGAGGATTTTATTGTGGAAATGCAGAAAGCTAAATTGCATTTTTTCAAAGATAGAGCCTTATTTTACAGCACATTTCCAGTACGTGAACAAGCCAAAAAAGGCGATTGGGATTTCAAACTGACGCCGATTTATTACATTGCGATTTTGGATTTCAAGTATGATGAACACGAAGAAAAGCAAAAACTATTGCGAGAAGTGGCTTTGAGAGATCAAGAGGGATATTTGTTTTATGACAAACTACATTTCAAATTCGTCCAAATGCCCTTATTCAGCAAACAAGCTCATGAATTAGAAACACACTTTGATAAATGGCTATATTTTCTAAAAAATTTAGATAATTTTGATCACATTCCCAGCATTTTGAACGAACCTTTATTTCAGAAAGCCTTTGATACGTTAGAGGAAGCCAATTTAACCCCTGAACAACTTGAACAATACCAAAAGAGTTTATTAATTTATTGGGAATTAAAAGGTGTCGTCGATACGGCTAGAGATGAAGGTAAGGAAGAGGGCCTAAAAGAAGGTTTGCAAAAAGGACATGAAGAAGGGAAATTAGCCGGTATTTTACAGGTAGCTAAAAATATGAAACAACAAAGCTTAGGTGTTGAAATAATTCAACAAGTAACGGGATTAACCCCTGATGATATTAAAAAATTATGATAATAGTTTTTATTTCAACAAGTTATCTGCAAACAGTAGACAGGCTTGGATATTCTCCATTTCTAAATCTGGAAAATCTTTTTCCGGTTAAATTCGTCGTACCCGCATCGGTAAGTATCCAAGATCTTAAAATGGTCATAGGTTACTGTTAGTGCGGGTATGATGTTAGGTCTATGGTAACCCACACTTTATTTTATTTACCCCCATTAGGTTGTATTGAATAATCAAACTTCATCGAGTATTCTCGATTAAAGTGATTTACGCGCTTACCCGGTTTTATATTCACTATTAAAATCAGGAAACAAATATCAATGCAACCAATTGATAAAGAATTTCTTTATATTTATTTTAGGTTGAGGTTTTAAGGTGTATTTATATACAAAGAGTTGAGATTTGCTGGGTAAGATAAGCAAAGCAATAGTTTAGATTTTTCATATATTTCATTTTTCTAAACTGAGTTTGAGAATATCTAATTTGATGAATATTTCATCAGCCAAGCGGGTAAAATCATCGGTATTTTGATTGAGTTACTTAAACTGAGCGAGACTAAAGCTTAATTAATTACGAAGTTGGACATTTGGGGTGGGCAATGCCCACCCTACTTGGCTATTGTTTTTAAAATTATAAGTTAATAACCATAATAATACCGGATATTTAAAATAACCAGTTTTAATAGGTGTTGATTTTAAATAGGTGTTGATTTTAAACAGTTATTTAACTTAATAAATTGAATATAAAAAATATTCTTTAATTAAAATCAACTGAAAACTGTTGAAATGAACAGCCTATTTTATTAAGGTTATTTAAGGTAATTTAAATAAGTTATTGATAAATAATAACTCAATTATATGGTATATAACTTGTATATAATTTAGGTGCTTATTTTTGCAATTTGTCAGTTAACTGATATCTTGCAGCTTGATTTTGTATTTTATAAGCAGTAGACCAATCTCTTTTCATCTACATACATTAGGTAAAAGATAAATATGCGTATAAGTACTGTCATAATTTTGTTAGTAGCCATGATGTCGGCTAATGCTGCCCAAAACTTGCCCAATTTGTCGACTACCAGAGGGGTACTTTTTATCCCTAAGTTGACGCTAGATGCTCAGACTATTAATTACCAAATGGAAATTGCCCTGGATTTTGAAACTGGTCAATTTAAGATTGTGCGATCAACCTCTTCTCCAAACGAACTTCTGGAGATCACTTACGGTCAACCTTTTTGGTTGGCAGCTGGCCAAAGGGCGGTAGTGAAAGATACCAACTTTAAACTAAAGTTTAATGATGTAATTTCCAATTGTCCTGACAAAGCTCAATGTCTCATAGACTATCCCATAGTAAGGCTAACCTTCTTTCAAGGTAAAATAAAATACCCGGTTAACTTGAATCTTTTTTTCCTAATCAAAACAACCAAACCATTAATAAGGTAGTGAACATAACTTTATTGGAACTTGACCCATCTCCTACAAAATCAATAACTTTTCCTTCGGCCTATGCCGCAAAACTGGTTATAACTCCATATAATGAAATTCCTCCTGGCTCATGCGGAGTAGAGCAACTAATAACCCAATTGTTGGAACCTTATTACCTTTATGAATACCTTAGCGATGCATTAGTTGTAGAGTATCTTGAGTCAGGTAGATGGCCAAGTGATAACGATCTGTCGAAAGTGATAACGCCTCCTACTGGTACTTACACCAAGGGCTTTACTATGAACGCAGCGGAGTTATACATTGAAGCCACGATGAGAAGCGAAGGCGAGGGTGTACTGTCCTGTCTGGCGGATAAATCCATCCGTTTCTACTATCATCCGGAAAGTAAATGGACCTGTAGTGTTAGTATACCCAATGGGGTGCCATCGGAATACATGAAGGACAACTTCCCAATGACCTGTGACTAAACAGGTTTTATTGCCCACCTTATATCTTGGTGGGCGATGTCACACTTTTTCGTTCCCACGCTTCGGCGTCACTGCCATTAAGTTAAGCAGTTTACTTCCCCCTCCTTACCAAGGAGGGGGTAGGGGTGGT
>JAAUSR010000099.1 GCA_012032555.1 Thioploca sp. | reverse complement strand
ACGACTAAACTGGTCGGTAAAAAGGCAGAATTTTTAATGCGAGGGTAGTTAACAGGATGGAAATAGCTATGCCACCAATACCAAGCATAATTTCCCAATGGCTAGGTATATAAAGATGAACCGGACTGTTATCAAAAAAACCTGAAGCAGTTACTTCCATCCCAGGGAAAATATCGAGTGGATAAGCTTGTCCTCCAATGATAATAACATACAACAGAGAAAATCCACCGATGAGTACCAACAAAGCAGCCAGGGTAATATTTTTCCGGCATTGATTTAATTGGGGATGATAAATCAATATTAAAGGTAATAAAGTCCCCGCTAGCAGATAACCGCCCCAAAAGAGCAAAGTATAAATACCGCCACCAACTAAAATAAAGTATTCAATGCCATGACGTTCGGTAATATAAAGATTAGTTAAATGATAAGCTAACACAAAATAAAAAGCCGCAGCCACAAATATCCCCAATAATTTTTTTGGCCGGTGGAGAATACCTTCTCCCAATGGGCAATGCGTTTCAGTACAGTCAATGAGCAGTATCAGAATAAAAGTGGCTAAGCCAAGGGATAAGGATAACGCAATGAACAAAGGTGCCATGATAGCCGTATCATAGGCTTCTCGTGCAACTAAAAAGCCGAAAATGGAGCCAGTACCCGTTGTTAGAATTAAGCGCCAGATAAAAGCGACTAACCCGGCAACGGGATAGTAACGTTGCATTCGCTGCTCCATCATAAACCAAAGATAAACCGCAACAATTACTAAAAAGCCATTATATAAGTAAATATTCCACGCAAAGATAGATTTGAAATTATAAGTGGTCATGGCTACCAATAAGCGGTCTGGGCGTCCTAAATCTAAGACTAAAATAGATAAACCACCCACTAGTAAAGTGATAGCAAGCAATGCTGACAATCGTCCAAGTGGACTGTAAAAAGTTTTGCGAAAAACCGAACCGATGGAGGCCACATTCAACACACCAGAGGCTGCTAAAATCAGAAAAATTGCAAAAATATGCGGCATTCCCCAAACAATTTGATTGGTCATCCCGCTGATGGCATGTCCATGATGTTCCATGTTATAAGCTGCGAATAAACCTAATGCCACCAAGATAGCGGATATTCCTAATAATCCGTAGAATCCCAGACTATTACCCTCCAATTCTCGATAAACTACGTTTTTCATAAATTAAAGTCCTTGATAACGTACCCCTGGATTTAAGCGCATATCGGCTCGTAAAGCCGTACTCTTAATAGTTTTTAATTTTTCAGCGATTTGACTATAAGGATCATTCAGATCACCAAAAATCATCGCCTCATGCCCCGCTTGTTGACAAGCCGCTACACAAGCCGGATTTTCACCATTATCAACGCGATGGACACAAAAATTACAGCTTTCTACCGTGCCTTTACCGCGTGGTGAATGTGGTTTTTGATTTTCTAAGGTTTCATGAATAAAGGAACGTGCCTTGTAGGGACACGCCATCATACAATAGCGGCAACCAATACAGATATGTTTGTCCACTAACACAATACCATCAGTTCGTTTAAATGAAGCACCGGTAGGACAAACATCCGCACAGGGTGGATATTCGCAATGCTGACACAATACCGGCAGAGAATACTCTTGACCGGTTTGTTTATCACGTAAACCAACTTTGCGTATCCAGTGTGCAGCGATTTCCGGACGGGTTGCTTCGGTGATACCATGTTCAACTGCGCAAGCTTTGACACATTCATCACAACCACTGGTACATTGAGTGACATCAATAAGCATTCCCCAGCGTTGTTCCGAGGTGACTGCTTGATCAGCCGGTTTAGCTTGGGAAACGCTGTATAATAAAATACCGGGCGCTACGGTTATGCCAGCAAGCGCCGCAGCACTCTTTAGAAAATCACGACGATTGGGAGTGGTAGTTTCCTCGTTCATATGTTTATCTCTTTATTCGGACTAGAATTCTCCGAATGGCTGAATTCTCAGAATGGCTTTAAAACGATTAACCAGCACAGCTAGTACTGGTTTATTGAGAAGCAGTTGCTTGCTCCGGTTTACTGGCATGGCATTGGAAACAGTCAATGGTTACGGCTGCGTAGGCATGACAACTACGACAAAAATGTTGAGTTCCTTCGTGAATGCTAGGGTAATTGCCCTTGTCATCGGGGGTCACGTGACAATTGATGCACTCCACTAAGCTATGTTGTTGAGTTCGTACCCCATTATGCATCGTTTGATCACGCTGGTGTTTAAGAAATTGACCATGATTGCGACGAATAATATCAACTGGCTCAACACAAGCTTGTTCTGCTGAAAAATGTTGTTTAGCTTCGGGTGGGTCTGGTATCGGCACATGTTGGCTGGTAACGGGTTCATCAGCTTGAACCACTAAGCTGAATAGAATACCGATGCCAAGCTGACCCAAGGTATTCAGTAAGTAACGTATTTTCATATCAGATTCCGCATTTCCCGTGCGTAAGATCGAATTATAATGATCACTATTTAGAACTTTCTATGCGCCAATAAACCCGACAGGTCTTAAAGACCTGTCAGGTTTGGAATAAGTTCAATTGTTGACCTATTCACCCAAACCCATGTTAATATAACCCGTAGGACAAACATCAGCGCAAATATGGCAGCCAATGCAGCGATTGTAGTCAGTATAAACATACCGTCCAGTAGTGGCTTCTTTCTTTGGAGTTCGTTTTACGGCTTCTTGGGGACAAAACATCACACAGTTATCACACTCAAAACACAAACCACAACTCATACAACGCTTGGCTTCAGTTTGAGCTTGTTCAGTGCTTAACCCTTTCATGCGTTCACCAAAGTGACCTAATACCTCTTCCGCAGAAACGGGGATATCTTCGCGAAGATTGCGGGCGGTGTAGGGAAAATGTGCTAAAAACAGGTCATCATATGAAATCACTTCATGAGCAGAACGATCTTCGTAGTTATGCACGGCATATTTAGCTTCAGAAGTACCTCGCAAATCGGCCTGTTCTTCGGGAACGAAGTCTTCTGGGGCTAAAGCAGTTTCATGTAATTTAGCCAGCAGATTGAAATGGTGAACATCTACTTTCGGCCGTTTGCTTAATTCTGAACCTTGCAAATAACGGTCGATCGCATCGACAGCCACGGCCGCTTGTCCAATCGCGGTAGTGAGTAAATGGGGACGAATAATATCACCTGCCGCAAAGTGACCGGGACGACCTTTCACTTGGAAAAAGGAATCCGCCTCAATAAATCCACGGCCATTGTTCAGTTCTTCCAAACCTTGACTTAAATCACCATATTGGCCAATAGCCGAAACAATGACGTCCGCTTCAATGACATAAGGTTCGGCTCCTTCGACTGGACTGGGAACACCGCGTTTGTCAACTGTACATTTAATCATTTTCAAGCCAGTGGCACGTCCTTGTTCATTTAAGACCACTTCGATTGGCATCACGCCAGCTTGAATGTCAACACCTTCACGGAGTGCATCTTGGACTTCATGTTGAGCCGCTGTCATATTTTCAGTAGTGAATAGAGAAGTCAAAGTCACTTGCGCACCCTCCCGAACACCTAAATGTGCAACATCGTGAGCAACATAACCAAATCCTAAACCACCATCTGCAGCGCTATCATGGCCAAAATCTTTCACTTGATCAGCCACAACGTGATTGTAACCTAAACGTCTAGCTACTGAAGCGACGTCAATAGAAGTATCGCCACCGCCCACTACCACTACCCGTTTAGGAACATGGTGTAATTTTTGTTGGTTAAATTCACTGAGAAAATCAACGCCAGAAACACAGTTAGGCGCATTGGCACCGGGTACTGGTAATGGGCGTCCGGATTTACAGCCGATAGCCCATAAAACTGCATCAAATTCTTTTTCTAAGTCAGCAATACTGATATCACGACCAACTCGCATATTCAAGCGGGTTTCCACACCCATATCGAGAATGCGTTGAATCTCACCTTTGAGCATATCTCGCGGAGTTCGATAGCCAGGAATACCATACATCATCATGCCACCGAGTTCCGCATGATCGTCGAAAACAGTACAGGCATGTCCCCGACGACGGAGTTGGTAAGCAGCGGCTAAACCGGCCGGACCACCACCAATAATAGCAACTTTTTTCCCAGTGTCTTCACCTGGGGGTGCTAACTTATAGCCTTTTGCTAGTGCGGTATCCCCAATAAATTGTTCCACCGCATTGATGCCCACAAAATCTTCCACCATATTACGATTACAGCCGGTTTGACAAGGTGCCGGACAAACGCGACCCATAACGGAAGGAAAAGGATTGGCATTGGTAGAACGCATAAAAGCATATTCTTGCCAATCCAGTCCCGTCGGGGGTTTTTCCATCCCACGGACAATTCCTAACCAACCCCGGATATCTTCACCTGCGGGACAGCTCCCTTGACAGGGTGGGGTGCGATGAATATAAGTGGGACATTTATAACTCCAACTCGCTTGAAAAATGTACTCTTTCCAAACGGGTTGTTTGGTATCACCTTCTTTATATTTACGAAAAGTGAGCGCAGTTTCAGTTTTTTGGCCTTGGGTCGACATATCGCCTCCTCTGGATTATTCCGAAAGTTTGAAACAGTTAAAATCGGTTAAGTTCAAAATAATAACAATAGGGTTTAATTTGATAGCTATTTTAGGATAATCGCGTCGCTCACTAATTGATGAACGCTGACAATTTGATCGAGTCGAAAACCATAGAAAGGCAGTACTTTAGTAAATTGACTTTTACAAATCGCACAAATCGCTGCCATGTGGGTAACACCGTAGTTATCCACGACCTGTTTTAGCGCTTCCATCCGTGGCAAGGCACCTTTTACCCGCAATTCCATCAAATCATCAGTTAATAAGCCGCCCCCACCACCACAACAGAAAGTTTGATCATGAATGGTATCAGCGGGCATATCATAGTAATAATTACAGGTGGCTTTAATAATCGCTCGAGGAATAATAAATTGGCCACCGGGAATATTACCCATTCGGGAAGCACGGGCAACATTACAAGAATCATGGAAAGTTATTCGCCGGTGATCATTAGCTGATTTATCTAATTTCAATGCCCCTCTTTGGATTAAATCATAAGTGAATTCACAAATATGTTGAGGAATGGGATAACGTTGATCCAGAAAATCAAACGGTCCAGCTAACGTATTGAGAAAGCTATAAGCGACTCGCCAAGCGTGTCCGCATTCACCAAAGACAATCCGTTTTACTTTGAGATCTAAAGCCGCTTCACGAATGCGTAATGCCACTCGGCGCATGTTGTCATAACTACCGATAAACATGCCAAAATTAGCCGCTTCTGAAGCATGGGAACTGAGAGTCCACGAGATACCCGCTTGATGGAACACTTTAGCGTAGCCCACTAAACCATCGATATGGGGTTCAGCAAAAAAATCTGCTGAGGGCGTAACTACTAATATTTCCGCCCCAGCTTCGTTGAGCGGTAAACGGACATCAACATCGGTATCTAATTTAATATCTTCTTCTAAGCCGGCTAGGGTGTCACGCAAAGCTGGCTCCGGCAAGCCTAAATTATTGCCAATTTTGTAAACTTTACCAATAATTTCGTTACAGTATTTTTGCCCTTTGCCAACACAATCCATAATTTCTCGGGCTGCCATCGAAATTTCGGCGGTATCTATCCCATAAGGACAAAATACCGAACAACGACGACACTGGGAGCATTGATGATAGTAATTATACCAATCATCAAGCACTTCTTTAGTTAAATCTTGAGCTCCCACCAAATTGGGAAATAATTTTCCCCCCCACGTAAAATAGCGACGATAAACTTGTCGTAACAAGTCTTGCCGAGCGACCGGCATATTTTTAGGATCAGCGGTACCTAACAAGTAATGGCATTTATCGGTACAAGCACCGCATTTAACACAAGCATCTAAAAATACTCTAAATGAGCGGTATTTTTTCAGTAATTCGCCCATTTTAGCAATGGCGACTTCTTGCCAGTTATCCAGTAATTCACCGGGATAACCCAACGGTTCTTGCATATTGGGTTTAGCAACAAAAGGCCCTTCTCCCTTCATCACATCCGGTTGCAAAGCCGGAATCAGCGGGTAGGGTCTAAACGCCGGTGTTTCAAAATTTACCTTAGCCATTGACCCTCCTTAAGTACTTGATGTCTCGAATTTTTCAATTGCCCAGCGAGCCACATGTCGATGTTCTCGGGCATTATCCACCTGATTACGGGTAGGACTAAAAAATACACCGGGTGCATGTAGTAACTTACTGAACGGAAAAATAATCATTAAGCTAATAACCGCTGCTAAATGAATTAATAGCGGCATATCCAGCGGCAGTGGTTGCCAATGGAATAATTCCAAATACATCACACTTAAGATAAAAGCTTTGAGTTGAACAATGTCAGTGTGTTTGACAAAAGTCATCATTGCGCCACTACTCCCAATCACCAGTAGTAAAATTAGCAGCAAGTAATCAGAAGGATTGCTAATATAACGAATTCTTTCTACGACAATCCGTCTGATTAATAAACCCACTAAGCCGATGAACAGAACAAAACTGGCATATTTACCCAATGGTTGTACCAGTACCACCCATGTCCAAACCGGTTCAATGAAATAGCGTAAATGACGCAATAACACCACCCATAAAGCGAGGTGAAACATCATTCCAAATAGCCAAATCCACTTATTAGAACGAAATAGGCTTTGAAATAGCACGACTTCGCCAAGTATTCGTAACACCACTCCTTTTCGTGTCAGCGGCGCTGGCATGGTAGGTATTTTTAGCGGTGCCGGTACGCTGGCATATTCATAAATTCGGTAGGCAAGCCCCAACACGAAAATTAGAGTGGCGACATAAAGTAAGATTGCATATAACGTGGTCATAGCGACTTTCTCATTTCCCTCACCCTCATCCTCTGGTGCTGGTAGCTCTCAATCCCTAATAAAGTGTCCTTGCTAAAATTGAATCCATCCCCATCACCGGTGGTGATTAGAATAATCAATCGCAATCAATCACTTACACTAAGATAAGGCTACTGCCTCTATCACGAGAGCGGATCGATTTCCTTTCCCTCCTCCAACGGAAGAGGGTCAGGGTGAAGGTAGGTTAAATTTTAGACACAACCAGTCGGTTTGGGTAAACCGGCAAAGCGACAAGCCTGTTTAGCTGGACCATAGGGAAATAACTCATATAAATATTTGCTATTGCCTTTTTCCGGGCCTAATTTTTTGCCAATCGCTTTGGTCAATACCCGAACTGCTGGCGCAATTTGGTATTCGTCATAATATTCACGAAGGAAATTAATGACTTCCCAGTGACTTTCTGTTAATTCTAATTCATCTTGAGCAGCCAAGATTTTGGCTGCATCTTCATTCCAATCGGCTAGGTTAACCAAATAACCTTCTTCGTCGGTTTCAATTGTTTTACCATTCACTTCAATTGCCACAGTACATCATCCTCTTTAAAAATCAAATAATACAAACATTAGGAAAATAAAAGGTGTGAGAAATCATCAGTTGAATGATTTGCCTTCACAACCACGCCTGTACGGGATTATTTTCCACGACTAAATCAACAAAACCTGCGTAATCGACTGGTTGGATACCAGCAACCACATTATCCATCCTCATGCCACGTGCTTCAAGATCCGGCACTAAAACATAAATTTTACAGTTGGTTACCGTTGCAGTCATTTTTGCTTCAAATACCGTCCCTTTCAAGGCAGCATAAATACCGTCTTCATACAGCAAAATGGTGTGACCTTGGCGGGCAAAACGTAAACAAGTTTCTAACGAGTTCTTTTCAAAAGGCGATTTATTGACAGTATGTAACATGCTACTTAATTCCCCCGCTTAAAAGCTTAACACCACATCTTGTTGTGCCATCAATTCGGTCATTTGCGCTACATCCAACACTTGCACTGGTACGACCAAGTCTTCTGTGGTTAAACCACGCGCTTCTAGTGAAGCTTTATCAACATAAAGCTTTTCAACATCATAACCTTCCAGCGCCCGATAAGTTGGGGAAAAATTCTTCATTTCAACTTTGACCGTATCTTGATTTTTCTTTAATTGGTAAACCCCGTCATCAATAAAAGCTAAGCTGACATCTTGGTCAAAAGCTGCCCCAATCAACACCACTTCCAATGATTCTAATGCGTAGATAGTGCCATAAGGTGCTCTGCGATTGAGATAGAGGAATTTCTTGATTGTGCCTTCCATTTCATCCATATTATTTCTCCTAATCACCAAATACCACTAACCGCTCGGATTGTATCCCCGCTTCAACGAGCTGACCTAAACCCGAAATGCGAAATCCGGGTGCGATATTATTCGCATCCTTGCCTTGTCGCTTGGCTTCATTCTCATCGAGCATGCCACGGCGTTGCGCGGCAGCAATACAGAGTACCAAATCCAAGTTATATTTCTGGGCTAATTCCGACCACCGATTAACAATATGACGATCATCTTGCGGTGGTACGGTTAAGCGGGTTCCATTATTGACACCATCATGATAAAAGAAAACCCGAAAAATTTCATGTCCTTTTTCTAGGGCTGTTTTCGTAAATTGATAAGCCGAATCGGAGGCTTGATGTTGATAAGGACCTTCATTGACCAAAATGCCAAACTTCATTGTGTTGTTTCCCCAGTTAAATAAAAGCTAACAGTAGTCACTTGTTACTTTAAATTTATTCATTTAGAAGCGAATATGGGTTGACGCATTCAGACTGCGACGGGCACCGCGCCAATTATCAATATGGAATTTGGTAAAGGGCAGTTCGGTTAACTCAAAGAAACGTGGCCAGCCAATGCGGGCTACCCAATCAGAAAGACGTTCCCAATCTTTCGCATCTTCTTTATAAACTCGCAGAATCTTCTTTATAATCGCTGCTGCTTCTGTCCACCGGGGTGGATTATTCGGAATGCCAGCGGCAACTAATTTTTGGAAAGTCGGCTTACTGCGCGCATTAGAATGATTACCACCAACCCAAATGGCTAACTTAGAATGTTCGGGGTCATTAATTTGCATCGGGGGACAGGGGGGATAACAGGCGCCACAACAGATACATTTTTTCTCATCGACTTCAAGTGACGGTTTCCCATTCACTAAAGCCGGACGAATAGCAGCGACTGGACAACGAGCAACTACTGATGGCCGCTCACAGACATTCGCTACTAAATCATGATTAATTTTCGGTGGTTTGGTATGTTGAATATTGATAGCAATATCGCCTTGACCACCACAGTTAATCTGGCAACAGGATGTGGTAATGTGAACGCGGTTAGGCATATCTTCTTTGATGAATTCTTCATATAACTCATCCATCAACGCTTTAACCACACCAGAAGCGTCAGTACCCGGAATATCACAATGTAACCAACCTTGCGTGTGGGCAATCATACTAACCGACGGGCCGGTTCCACCCACGGGGAAACCTTCCGCAGTTAGTTTATCAATCAGTGGCTGTACTTTGGCTTCATTGGAAACCATGAATTCAATATTACTACGAATAGTAAAGCGTACATAACCTTCTGCATATTCATCCGCAATATCACATAATTTGCGAATCGTATATAAATCCATTTGGCGTTGAGTACCCGCACGTACTGTCCAGATTTTATCGCCACTATTAGCCGTGTGACATAATACGCCTGGACGAGGACGTTCATGGTAATTCCAAGCACCAAAATTTCTTGCCATTAGTGGGTGCATGTATTGAAACGGATCAGGCACTCCACTTTCTATTGGCATCCGAGGCGGCATAATAACCTCCTAATATAGTAGAATATTATAATATGTTAATTAAACAAAACACACCCTTGCACTCCCTTTTTTAATTGAGGGGGCATCATCATTCTCATTCATTTTATATCTATCCTCAAGGTAACCCTGAGGAGGTTCTTCTCAAAGAGAACTTGAGAAGAACCTGGCTTTCTAATTAACCTGCGGCTGATGCTCTCTTTTCTTCTGCTTTACGGGTGAACCACTTTTGGGCTTCCTCATCCCAAGTATCCATTCTCACATAGGAGCATTGACGTGGCTCAGATACCATATTGGGGTCAACTTCTAAGCCAATTCCTTCCAAGAAATTGACTAACCCAATCCGCTCAATCATTTCTCCCGTACGTTCATGCTCTAAAGCATTTTCAGCAAAGAAATCAATGGTTGCTTCCGCAATTTCTCTTATCTTATCATAATCCTCTTGGGTTTCAAGCTTCATGAAGGGTATCACCACGGTACCCATCAAATCACCAATTTTCAAAGTTCGCTTGCCACCCATCAGAACAGTTACACCTTTATCATCACCCGGTGACAAGGCTTTAGTCATGACATTAATGCAATGCATGCAACGCACACAATTACGATTATCAACGGCCAAGCTATCATCATCATTAAGTGACAACGCATGAGTTGGACAACGGGTAAGAACATTGTCAACTACATACTTTCGTCCTTTCTTCGCCACAAAGGCTTTAACTTCGGCTTGATTGACTTTCATGTCATCACGCCAAGTCCCGATTACCGCCATGTCAGCCCGCTCGATTGAATTCATACAATCATTGGGACAACCGGAAACCTTAAATTTGAATTTATAAGGTAATGCCGGACGGTGCATATCGTCAAGAAAATTATTCACTAAAATACGGTGAATTTTTTGTTCATTGGCACAAGAATGTTCACAACGCGCAGCACCTACACAGGACATGCCTGTTCTTACAGCTGGACCAGCACCGCCCAAATCAAAACCGATTTCATTGAATTCATCAAAAGCGGCTTGGACTTTTTCACTGGAAACACCTTGAAACATAATATCGCCACTTTGACCATGGAAAGCAATTAAGCCAGAACCATGTTTTTCCCAAACATCACAAAGTTGACGCAGAATTTTAGTATCGTAATGCATCCCTGCCGGTGGTTGAATCCGCAAAGTATGAAACTCTTTCGATGCTGGATAGTTAGCAGCAACTTCCGAGAAACGCGGAATAACGCCACCACCATAGCCAATAACACCAACAGTGCCACCTTTCCAATAACCTTTACGGGTTTTATAGGAATGTTCTAATTGCCCTAACAAATCCACCATCATATCCTGATAGGGCTTACCTTCATCTTTTGCAAGACGTTTAATACCCGTCACAAAACTAGGCCACGGGCCGCTCTCCAACTGATCGAGCATTGGGGTATCATGCATCGGTTTACTCATTGACACAAGCTCCTCTGGTTAAAAAAAGTGTCCGGATTAATTTAAATAATGCCATCGGTGTTCTGGGTTATTATCCTGGTAGGTTAAACCTTCACAGATAAAGATCAACCACTCATTTACTTTTTGGGTAAATTGAATTTGATCGATCTACCTATATGCATTGCGACAATTTTTTTACAATGCAGGGCATCATATACATATAGATTAATAAATAATAAAATAATGATTTAGCAAAGGCTCGTCAAGTTATTTTTTCTACACTTAAAGAACCTGATGACCTTCCAAATCAAAGTCAGTAGTCTATGCTGCGCATTCTTCACGGATTAAGAGACAATTGGACTTTAATTTTTCCAGCGGCTCTATAGTATACTATTTTAGTCGGGAATAAAATTATTTATTTTTATGTATGAGAAAAATTCTTTGATGAATATTCCAACCGTTCATTTAGCCACTAATCCTTTTTTATTGGCCAATAACACCAGTTATATCACTTGGCGTCAACAAAAATTGGCGGCTTATCCCACTACCATAAAAGATTTGACTGTCCCAATTAACAATCCCTATCAATTAAGTTCTCAAGAATATACGGCATTATTAAATTGTTGTCGTAAAACTAATTTTGCAATTTATGAGATTGATACTAAAGTCGCTGTAGATAAATCGGCGCTACAAGCATTGACTGCACAATTAGGTCTACATCATCTGGATCATAACCTCTGTGCGGATGAAGATGGCATTGCTGCCTTGCAAGTCAACACCACTGGTCGTTCCCAAGAGTATATTCCCTACAGTAATCGCCCCATTAATTGGCATACTGACGGTTATTATAATATGCCGGAACAACAAGTCCGAGCAGTATTACTGCATTGCATTCGTCCGGCTTTAACTGGGGGAGATAATCAATTATTAGATCACGAAATCGCTTATATTCAACTGCGCGACGCCAACCCTGACTATATCGCTGCTTTAATGGCAACGGAGGTGATGACCATTCCAGCCAATGTTGAACAAGGAACCAAATTGCGAACCGCTCAAAGTGGCCCGGTATTTTCAATTGAATCACAAACCGGTGCTCTACACATGCGTTATACCGCCCGTACCCGCAGTATCATCTGGAAATCCAGTGACACCCTATCGGCAGCCTTAACCCACCTACAAAAATTATTTTACGAAGATTCACCCTATGTTTTTCATTGTCGATTAGCACCCAATCAAGGACTGATTTGCAATAACATTTTACACAATCGCAGTGGCTTTACGGATGGCGATAACTTGGAACAAAAACGATTATTGTATCGAATGCGGTTTTATGATCGGATTAAAGATACTTTTTAAATCGCATGTGCAACATCTACGAACTCAGAGGTATGAGAATTGTTATTGGAAGAATAAATTTGTCGCGCAATTTTGGCCTTACGAGTCAATACCATTAACTTATTCAAAACTAGGCTATCTATACATTGAAGTAAACTGTTGAATCGAACCACAAAAAATGATTCAATTTATTGTAAAAGTTTCAAGCGGTGCTAAAATAATAAAATCCATTTACTGGTAATGAACGTCTCATTTTTGCTCTCATTATTCTTGAGGAGGAGAAAGATGACTGCGCCGATTTTTACCCAAGACAACTTGCTCTTTATCGTCACTACCCCTTTGGGTGACAACAAGCTTCTGTTTAAAAGCTTCCAAGGCGAAGAACAACTGTCGCAGTTATTTCACTTTCAACTCGAGATGCTTTCGGAATCCAAGCAACTCGATTTCGATGCCATTGTTGGTCACCCCCTCAGCCTTACCGTCCAATTTGCCCCGGACCATACCCGCTACTTTCATGGCTTAGTTACCCACTTTGTGCAAGCTAGCACCGATGCGCGTTTCACGGTTTATCATGCGCAAGTGCGGCCGTGGTTATATCTATTAACCTTAACTAAAAATTGTCGGATCTTTCAAAACCTAACGGTTCCCGAAATCATTAAAAAAGTATTTGATGACTTAGGTTTGACTGACTATCGTTTTGCTTTGTTTTATCGTTATGAACCGCGCGTGTATTGTGTCCAATATGAAGAAACCGCTTTCAATTTTGTCTCTCGCTTGATGGAAGACGAAGGTATCTTCTACTTTTTGAACATCATGAAGATAAACACATCTTGGTATTAGCTGACTATTTAGCAATTCATGCACCCTGTCCGGGTATCTCCACCGCCCGGTTTTTAACTGTTACCAATGATACTCAACCAGAAGATGCGGTTACAGCGTGTTACTTTCAACAACAAATAACTACTGATTTATATACGATCGATGATTTCAATTTTGAAATTCCTTTCAATAAATTAAGAAGTTCTGTTGAATCATTGCGCCGTTCAGTTCAAAGGAAAGGCAATAATTTGCGGATTTATGAATACGCGGCTGGGTTTAGTAAAAAGCCGCAAGGTGAAGATAAAGTTAAATTACGCATTCAAGGCCAAGAACTCCAACTACAGCAACTCGAAGGTCAAGGTCATTGTCTCAGCTTTGCGAGTGGCTATCGATTTCAATTAACCAATCATCCGCGAGAGAATTTTAATCAAGAATATATCTTACGGTGGGTATCCCATTCTTTATCACTTACACATTATAGTAATACGTTTATAGCCTTTCCGATTGAGGTGATATTTCGTCCGCCAATTGTTACACCTAAACCAAAGATCGTTAGTACCCAAACAGCCATTGTCACTGGGCCTAAAGGTGAAGAAATCTGGACCGATCAGTATGGACGAATCAAAGTCCAATTTCATTGGGATCAAGAAGGTCAATATGATGAAAATAGTTCCTGCTGGGTGAGAGTCAACCAAGCCTGGGCCGGTCAAGGATGGGGACATATTAGTATTCCACGTATTGGCCAAGAAGTGATTGTCAGTTTCTTAGAAGGTGATCCCGATCGTCCACTGGTTACTGGCGCCGTTTATAATAGTGCCCAAGCGGTGCCGTATACGTTACCCGGTGAGCAAACTAAAAGTACTCTAAAAAGTAATTCCAGTAAAGGTGGTGGTGGCTTTAATAGAGTTGTATCACGTTAAAAACCAATCAATTAGCTAAGTAAAAATTCCATAGTCCAGCACAGACACCAATTATTTCATCATATAAATCAATTGTATGAAATCTAATTTTATTGACAAGTGTTC
>JAAUSR010000098.1 GCA_012032555.1 Thioploca sp. | reverse complement strand
TCCCCCCTCCTTGGTAAGGAGGGGGTTAGGGGTGGTGACTAAGGAATTGAATAAAATCAACTTTTTTAACCACCCCCCCGGCACCTCCTTGAGAAGGAGGGGAGAAATTTTTCTTAACTTAATAGCAGTGGAGCGTAGCCTGGGTCGAACAACTTGGTAGACTTTGTAGGATGGGTAGAGCGTAGCGAAACCCATCAAAACAGATATAAAATTATCAAAACAAACATTGATATATAAAATTGGTAACAAAAGGTAATGCCTATGAGCACATTTCCACGTTCTCCCCGCCTGCTTAAGGGTGGCATCATTTTAGTGGATCTAAACAAGCCAACCGTGCCACTACGAATGATTGCTTTGCAATACAATCCTGACACACTTACCCGCACACTACAAGTTCAAGGTGTAGGTGAGAACAGTGGTGATCGTTCACAAGTATTGCGCTTGAAAGGACCACCCGTAGAAACGATTAAACTAGAAGCTGAGATTGATGCGACCGACCAATTGGAATTCCCTGATGAGAATCGGCATCAGGCTACCGTTACGCACGGATTACATCCGATATTGGCCGCGTTAGAAACCATCATTTATCCAACCTTGGAGCAAATCCTGAGTAATGACCGTTTGGCCCAATCTGGTACCCTAGAAATCATTCCCATGGAATCTTCTCTCACCCTGTTTATCTGGAGTCAAAACCGCATTGTACCGGTGCGCTTGACTGAGTTTAGTATCACTGAGGAAGCTTTCGATCCAGCCCTCAATCCGATTCGTGCTAAAGTCTCTTTAGGAATGCGAGTACTGAATATCAACGATTTGGGATTTGGGAACAAAGGCAGCGATTGGTATATCAATTATCATCGACAGAAAGAAAAACTGGCTACTCTGTACCAGAGTGGTCAGATTATGACATTGGGTATAAAAGGAATCTAATCATGAGTACGCTACAGGCAATTCTACAACCTGGTGCTTTAACCAGCCAGTTGTTTCCTATAACCAGCCGCTATCACGGCATTGGCACTGCTACCTTAGAAAATCGAGAGGGAAAAACTGTCGTCTATTTGCGTCGTCGCTTTGTGCCCCCACCAGAACGTTTTGCGTTGCTTCAGGAACACGTTGTTTCCCAAAGTGAACGTTTAGATAATATCGTAGCTCAATATTTTGGCGATCCTGAGCAATTCTGGAAGTTATGTGATGCTAATCGTGCTATGCATCCGGATGATTTAACCAAAGTCATTGGTCGTAGGCTACGTATTACTTTGCCAGAAGATATACCGGGGATGCAAAATGCTTAAGGGAATTCACCTCACGTTGATGATCGGTCCCGCTGTACCCATACCCGTTTCAAAAGAGGTTCTGGATGCGTTGACGAGTGTCGAAGTGACTATCAATACCCAAGGCCCAAGTGGTTTTCAGTTGAGTTTTAATTTGAGTACCCGTTCGCCATTGCATACCCTATTTCTCTTATCTGGGGGCAATGTCATTCCCTTGATACGGGTTATCATCATTGTCACACTCAATGGTACTTCAGAGGTACTCATGGATGGGGTTATGACTCATCATCAAATCACACCCGATACGGGATCGGGTCAAGTTACGCTCACCATCACCGGTGAAGATTTATCGCGGGTAATGGACTACATAGATTTCAAGGGAATTCCATACCCAGCGATGCCAGCCGAAGCACGAGTGGCCGTCATTATAGCCAAATATTCCTTTTTAGGCATTATACCAATGGTAATTCCTAGTGTACTATTTGAAGTGCCTAATCCCATTGACAAAATTCCCTTACAGGAAGGTACTGATTTAAATTATGTAAAGCAACTGGCCGATGAAGTGGGTTACACATTCTATGTTGATCCTGGCCCTAAACCAGGGATGAGCATCGCGTATTGGGGACCAGAGATTAAGATCGGTATCCCGCAACCGCCACTCAATGTCGATATGGATGCTCATACCAACGTTGAATCGTTGAACTTTAGTTTTGATACAGAGTCAAAGGTACAACCCGTAGTTTTTATCCACAGCCAGGCATTAAAAGTATCCATCCCGATCCCTATACCCGATATCACACCGCTTAATCCGCCCTTGGGTTTAGTACCACCTATCCCAAAACACATTTATCCTCTTTCCGGTACGGCAAAACTGTCTCCGATTCAAGCAGCATTAATTGGTTTAGCCAAGGCTGCTAAAACTGCCGATGCGGTATCCGCTTCAGGAAATCTTGATGTTTTACGCTATGGCCGGGTGCTGAAAGCACGACAGTTAATTAGTGTACGCGGTGCAGGCACCGCCTTTGATGGACTTTATTATGTGAAAAGTGTTACTCACAATATCAAACGTGGCGAGTTTAAACAAAACTTTACACTCAGTCGCAATGGCTTAGTTTCTACACTATCGAGGGTACCCGTATGAATGCACAAGGAAAATTTCTAGGTAAGTACCGAGGTACTGTGGTTAACAATGTGGATGTCGCTAAACAAGGAAGAATCCAAGTCCAAGTGCCCGATGTTTTAGGTTTAGGTGTATCCAGTTGGGCCATGCCGTGCGTACCGGTAGCTGGTCTCCAGATGGGCATGTACGTGGTACCACCAATCGGCGCAGGGGTATGGGTTGAATTCGAGCAGGGTAATTCAGATTACCCTATTTGGAGTGGTTGTTGGTGGGGTTCAGCGGCTGAAGTGCCAGCCCTTGCTGCGGCTGCACCACCGGCTATTGATACCATGATTTTACAAACAACGGGACAGAATACGCTCCAAATCAGTGATGTGCCAGGACCGACCGGTGGCATTATGCTAAAAAGTACTACTGGTGCTATGATTTTAATTAATGACATTGGGATCACTATCTCTAACGGCAAGGGGGCAACCATTATCATGGCAGGTACTACAGTTACCATTAATAACGGTGCTCTTACTATTATCTAGCTACAATATTAAGGAGAGTACAGTATGCCTGGTTTTCTTGTCCATGTTGGTGCAAGTGCCACCTGCCCACATGCTGGCCAAGTCACCTTTACCACAACAAATACGCGAGTTTTGGTCAGCGGTCAACCCGCGATCACGGTTGCTGATCTGTTCACTATTTTGGGTTGTCCTTTTCAGGCCGGTACGAAACCTCAACCCTGTGTCACCGGTCGCTGGCTGGTACCTGCCACCCGCGTTCTGATCAACGGTCAACCGGCAATCGTACAAATCAGTACAGGTCTTTGCCAAAGTGCTGAGCAGATCCCGCAAGGGCCACCCACCGTGATCGCCACTCAAACGAGGGTAAGCGGAATATGATCAATATCGACTTTCCTTTTCATTTCGATCAACGTGGGCGTACCGGTATTACCAATCACGATGATCATATCCGGGATATGATCGAACAATTTTTGTTCACTAATCCTGGCGAGCGGGTCAATCGGCCTGATTTTGGTAGCGGTTTGTTGGGGATGGTATTTGAACCGAACAGCCCTGAACTGGCAGCCGCACTACAGCATATCATCCAAGCCGGTCTACAATCTTGGTTGAGCGATTTGATTGAGGTGCAAGCACTGGAGGTGAGTAGTGAGGAATCTAAACTGCAGGTCATGGTCCAATATAGCGTGCGGCGTACTGGAGAACAACACACCGAACACTTTGAACGGAGTGGCGCATGATGGATGATTTAATTTTAACCTGTCAAGATGAACAGCGTCGATATGAGGTCCGCAAACAAAAGTATGGCCTCGACTACCTAGAAGTTAGTGATGATCAGCGAGTTCTGACCGTCTATTTTTTGGGCAAGGCACCTCCAGAAGATCCGAAGATAGAAAATGTGATCATCAAAGGGGGGCGACGGGTTCGTGATATTCGAGTTACCAATCTTGACTTGAAGAGAGAAAAGGATTCTAAGCGAGATGATCGGATGCTTGTCACGGTTGATAAACCAGGAGATTTTTCCACCTATACGTTGTGTTTAGTCGAAGTGGTGGATGGCCGGGCAACGGATCAACCTTTGGCTGGCTTCGATCCACATTATGCGTGTCTTGAGTTCAGTTTTATGGCGAATTGTCCCAGCGATCTGGATTGTAAAGCCACTCCAATCTGTCCATCACCTGAAAGAAGAGAACTACCAGAAATCAACTATTTAGCTAAGGATTATGCCAGTTTTCGCCAGTTAATTCTAGATCGTTTGGCACTCCTCATCCCAGATTGGCAAGAACGTCATGTACCGGATGTGGGGATCACGCTGGTAGAATTGTTGGCTTACGTGGGTGACTATTTGAGTTATTACCAAGATGCGGTGGCGACTGAAGCCTATCTAGAAACTGCCCGCCAGCGTATCTCAGTACGACGACATGCTCGCTTGGTGGATTACTTAATACATGAAGGTTGTAATGCACGAGCCTTTGTGTCTGTCGAGACCGATGTTGATAATCTAGAGTTAGAACCCCAGGCGTTCTATTTCCTCACCGGTAAGACATTAAGACTAAACAACACGGTGTTAACAGAGAATGAATTCAAACAGGAGAATATCCCAAGCAATCAATATGAGGTGTTTGAACCGCTGATAGAAAAATCCAGCGCAACTATTCATCTCTACCAAGCTCATAATACCATTCACTTCTATACTTGGGGTGATCAAGAATGTTGTTTACCTCGGGGTGCAACCTCGGCAACCTTGAAAGATGGTACGGTTGGTAAACGAGTATTACAGTTACAACCCGGCGATATTCTGCTCTTTGAGGAAGTCATTAACCCCCAAACTGGCAATTCTGTTGATGCGGATCCCAAACACCGTCATGCAGTACGCTTGACCAACGTTGATGAGGAGGTTGATGCTCTCTACCAGCAACCGGTGTTGGAAATCACTTGGACAACAGCCGATGCTTTGCCTTTTCCGCTTTGCATTTCAGCACTTGGACCAACCTGCGAGTTGCTCGAAAACATCAGTGTTGTTCGGGGTAACGTGATTCTGGTCGATCACGGTCAGCATATCAACGAAAAAGAAATGCTAGGAAAGGTTTCTGCACAGACCCGTCAATCTCAATGTGAGGGAAAAGATCGCCCTGGAGAGGTTGAGATGACCCCTGTGCCTTTCCGACCGGTATTGCAAAAAGCCCCGCTCACTTTTAGCCAACCGCTCCCAAGTGATGCTGCAGCTTCCCAGTTGTTGGTTCAGATGCCTCAGCTCGCTTTGCCACAAATCGATTTAACGGGAACGTACCTTACACCTCATGGTGAACAGATTACCCAGTGGACTGCAAAACCTGATCTCTTAGACAGCCAACCTGAAGATCGAGATTTTGTGGTCGAAATCGATGATGAGGGCCGCGCTCATTTACGCTTCGGTGAAGGAGAGTTAGGAGAAATGCCCGCAGTCGGCACCTTATTCCAAGCTAACTACCGGCTTGGGAATGGGCCAGTCGGCAATGTGGGTGCAGAAACGATCTCCCACATGGTGTTTCGTAACAACAAACCAAGCGGTGTAGAACTACGACCCCGCAATCTACTGCCTGCCCAAGGAGGCATCACACCCGAACCGGTAACGGACATTAAATTGTTTGCACCTTATGCCTTGCGTCATACCTTACAGCGTGCTATCACCGCGGAGGACTACGCTGACTTGGTGATGCGTGATTTCAAAAGTACTGTACAACGTGCAGCAGCTAGCTTACGCTGGACTGGCAGTGGCTATGAAGTTTTGGTCGCAATCGACCCCCTTGGCAAAACAGATATAGAGACTGATCTGCTCACTAACATCACCACGTATTTATGTCGTTATCGCCGCATGGGTCATGACGTGAAAGTCGCCTTAGCACACTATGTGCCCTTGGATGTTGAGCTGACTGTTTGTGTGTTGCCTCACTTTCTACGCGCTCAGGTGAAAGCGGCTTTGCTTGATGTCTTTAGCAATCGGATCTTATCCGATGGTCGGCTTGGTTTTTTCCATCCCGATAATTTGAGCTTTGGTGAGGGAGTTTATCTCAGCAAGCTTGTCGCCACTGCCCAAGCTGTGCGGGGGGTAGAGAGCGTCACAGTCACCCGGCTCAAACGCCAATATGAAAAATCTACCGAGATTCCGTCAAACGGTATTCTGAAATTGGGCCCTTTAGAAATCGCTCGGCTTGATAACGATCCGAACTTTCCTGAATACGGTAAATTTCATCTCAATATGGGAGGTGGACGATGAAGCAACAAAAATGATAAGCCGAGAACAAAAGACAGCAGTTCCACAAATGAGTGGTATTTTACAACGTCGGGCAGTTCGTCAAGTTGATTCGGATATTGCACCGCCCATTGTACAGGAGGTGCTACGTTCCTCAGGTCGTCCGTTGGACGACGAAACCCGTGCGTTTATGGAGCCGCGGTTTGGGTATGATTTCAGCCGGGTGCGGGTGCATACGGATGATAAGGCAGCGGAATCGGCGCGGGCAGTGAATGCGAGAGCTTATACGGTGGGGCAGCATGTGGTGATGAGACAGGATGAGTATGCACCAAAAACGGAGGCGGGGCGGCGGTTGTTGGCGCATGAGTTGGTGCATGTGATTCAGCAGCAGGGTGGAACTCGGTTGCAGAATTTGCAGGTGGGGGCAGTGGGGGATGTTTATGAGCGGGAAGCGGAGGGGGTGGCGGAGCAAGTGATGAGGATGCCGGAACCGCAGGTACAGCGGCAGGCATGTTCGTCCCCGTCCTGCAAAGAGAAGGATGAAGATAATAAAATCTTGCAGACGAAATCTGTAGACAGCACCGGCAGTGCGCAGATGGCAGATAATCCGCTCATTCAAAGTGTGCTGTCTTTACCGGGGCAGCCGATGGATGCGGCCACGCGCAGTTTTATGGAGCCGAGGTTCGGGCAGGACTTCAGCGGGGTGCGGGTGCATACGGACGGACAGGCGGTGGAGTCGGTGCTAGCGGTGAATGCGCGGGCGTATACGGTGGGCCGGGATGTGGTGTTTGGCGAGGGGCAGTATGTTCCGGGGACGAATGAAGGGCAGAGATTAGTGGCGCATGAGTTGGCGCATGTAGGGCAGCAACTCCCAAGCCAGCTAAATCGTGCAGCTAAAAACAATATAGTTGCCCAGCAAGTCTCTAATGTTTTTTTACAAAGAAAATCTGATAAGGTTCCATACGATGGAATCATCTACTTGCCTAAAGGTGAAACTGAAGCGCGAGTATGTGGACCAAATTATAAGGGAACAATAACTCAGAGAAATTGCCCAGTCGTTCTAGAGCCTGGAACAAAAGTGGTTGTCAGAAAGGAATATAAAAGCGGCTGGCTTTTTATTGAACATCCGCCGCAAAAAAGATTAGGAGGACAGAAGTTTGGCAATATCCTTCCTGAATATGTAAAGCCTGCAACTTCTGAATCATCAAGCCCTACTGCGTCAAAAGAATCTGAAATTGTTGACTCAACGGTATCGGAATTACCGCCGCAAGAGCAATCTCAAAATGTATCTGTATCTGTAGCGGAAAAGAAAGAAGAGTTTTCTGGCGCAGAAGGTGCTAGTGGAGCATCATCAGGTCAATCCGTAGCACGTTATGTTGCTGCCCTAGAGGCAGAAGCAATTTCCTTAAGTACTTGGTTCAGCAATCACATGATTGATGAGCAAAATTACTCTACAAAACTTCAAGCATCCGTGGATGTATTTGTCGAAATATATGCCCGAAGGGGAGAGCAGGCGACAACGGCAGACATCGAAGCATTAAAAATACGTTTGGTGGCAAGCTCGCCACGAACTGCATTTGAAAATCGTCTTCGCCATGGAGAATTCCCTGCCTACAAACCAGTTTACGACAAAGACGAAATTGTCGGTTATTTTTGTTCTAGTGGTGGTTACTCCGAAGTTGTTGATCTTGATGGCAAGATCGTTTGGAGTGATGAGATACCGCTTGAGACACCTTTGATAGACCCAATCGACCTGATACCGTTTGAACTCGTTGGCTCTCTGGCTACAAAAGCGGCTACGATTGGACTTCGTGCTATAGGAAAGGCCGGTGTAAAAATAGTGGCAAAAGATGTCGGTAAAGTAGTTGTTGAAGAGGGTGTAAAACTGGGTACCAAAGAAGCAGCAGAGGAAGTTGGCAAATTGGGTGTTCAGAAGTTACCAGGGGAGGCAGCTAAAGAGGCAACAGAAAGTATCACTAAAGCTGTTGCTGGAGATGTAAGCAAAAGTAGTCTTGATGCTCTAGTGCAAGTCTTCCGCAAAGGAGAAAAACTCAAATCTGTTGGAGTTGTTTCCCTCAATCGGCTACGTAATGTGCTTGGACGGGCTGGTGTTAGTCCTAGTGAGTACAAGTTGGTCAAGGTGTCAAAGAACGTAGCTGAAGCAATGGAAAAAGAAGTAGGTGAACCAATCTGGGGGTGGGTTCAACGAACAGGAAGTGGGGTTGTTAGGGATGCAAGGGGACGTCCTATTATTAATTTTACTCCGCGTGCACTTGCCTCGCTTGAAGAAGCCGTTAAGACATTTGGTCATGAAGCGAAGCACCTGAAAGACTTTGCGGCTGGACTTATGACTTCCAGCGAAGCACTAGCTGAAAAAGAAGGTGAAAAGCTATGGTTAGTTATTACAAAGAGTTTAGGAGGAAACTAAAAATGGAGATGCAACCAAGATGGATGGAAGCTAGTGATGAAAACCAGATTCCATTTATGCTTGCAGCAAAGCAGGTATTCCAAGGGAAGCCAGTTCCCTGCCCAAAGTGCAATGAAGCAACGCTCAGATACTACTTCCATATATTTGATCGGCAGCGTGGACGAGGCACAATTTGGGCATGGTGTCCAAATTGCTTTACTCAATGTCACTTGCCTAGAGTTTCTCCACAGAACGTATTCCAGGTTGATCCGTTTGATCACCTTACCCTTGATCAGTTTGCTGAGCTTGAACTTGATCCAAAAGAACCTCTTGTCAATCGTCTGAATCGTCTTTGGGAAGAGGGGAGACTTGTGTAAGCCAGGTAGGGTAGGCACCGCCTCACTGCCATTAAGTTAAGCAATTTGGTAGGATGGGTAGAGCGGAGCGAAACCCATCGGTTATTAAGATCATCAACCACTTGATGGGTTTCGCTGACGCTCTACCCATCCTACTCTAGAACTTGTTTGAGCTTAACTTAATGGCATTGAGGTATCGCCTACCCCTGATTTTAACTTAGCCCGGTAGCCGGGTAGGGTGGGCGAAATGCCGTCCCATGCACTTGGTGTGATCACGAAATTAATACGGCATTTTACCCATTCTTAATTTGGGTATGATGCGGGGAAAGGGTAGGCAACGCTTCGCTTTTACCCATCCTATTTGATTACTTGACTTGACTCCATTTGGAGAATGATTATGGAATTACTTGAACGGATTACGATTGATCCACAAATTTGTCATGGTAAACCTTGCATTCGTCGGTTGCGTTATCCAGTCGAAACTATCTTAGAATTACTTAGCACCGGCATGAGTGTAGAGGAAATATTGGCTGATTATGAAGACCTAGAAAAAGAAGATATTTTTGCAGTATTGGCCTATGCGACCAAACTCATTCAAGTCAAAAGAATTCAACTGTTTGCGGCATGAAATTTCTGGTAGATGCTCAATTACCACGCCGATTGGTTTACCGTCTGCGGGATACCGGATGTTCAGCAATCCATACGCTAGACTTACCTCAGGGTAATCGAACTCAAGACGACGAACTCAATGCCCTCTCTATCCGTGAACAATGGGTTGTTATCAGCAAAGATAGAGATTTTGTTGATTCGTTTCTCCTCCAGGGAAAACCTTATAAATTGCTTTTGATTACGACTGGTAATATTGCTAACACGGCATTAGAAACACTTGTAGTTGCACCTTTGGAAGAATTTATAATTTTATTTGAAAAACATCATTTTATTGAGTTAAACACCACGGCAATTATCATTCATATTTGACGATCAGCCAAAAAACGTTCTCTCTCTCGTTCCCAAGCAGAGCTTGGCAGACTGGCATTGCCAAGTAGAACTTGGTAACGAGCTAATTGATACAGAACCGCATCCTATATGGATCGGAGAAACAAAACAGGATTTACTTTATGCCACGAATAGCTTTTTTGGAATTTCCATCTACATGTATATGGATGACCACGGGGTGCCACACTGTCATGGAATATATGGTGATTACGCGGGTGCATTCAACTTACAAGACGGCGAATTACTGGCAGGACAAATGCCGCCCAAATAAGCCAAGAAAATCAAAGAATTTATCCTGTCTAATCAAGAAGAACTGTTGGATATCTGGAATGAACTCAGCAATTAAAACATCTTGGAAAAAACCATTGCAAGTTACCGCAGAAACACCTTATCATCTTCATCTGCTTATGGAAGATCAAGTGGAATACCATTTGGATTTAACCCCCTTAATTAAATCCAGACAAGCGTTTTGGCGATTGCAGAACTTCCACTATTTCCAACAGGTGGCCATTGATCCTCTAGGCGGATTATATTGGCCAGAAGGGAAAGATATTGCGCCAACGAAAATTCTGCATTATAAACTTTGAGTAGCCCGGGTCAGTAGCCTCAAGGGGAGGTTTCCTTGGGGCTACTCGACCGTTTGCTACGTTTTACTTAATCAACCCCAAGAGGTTTCTCCGATGCGCTCTTTATCACAACTAGAACAAGAAATATTACAACTTCCTATCGAATTGCGAATTTCATTAATACAAACTCTGGCAGCCAGTTTAGCCACATCATTTTCACCTGCCACCTCTGCTGACCTGAAAACGCTTTTGTTGACTATGCCAAACGTTGGAGAAGATGCTGATTTTACACGGGTCATCGATGAGGCACGTGAAGTTGAACTATCTGATTGATACCAAAGTTATTTCAGAATTGCGTAAGCAAGACCGAGGTCATCTGAAAGTAAAACAGTGGTTCTCACAAATCTCTTCCGAGCAACTATTCACTAGTGTATTGGTGATAGGTGAGTTACGTAAAGGGGTTGAACAAATTCGTCGTCGTGATGCAACGGCTGCTTATCACTTGGAGGTTTGGTTAAATACCCTCACTGAGCATTTTAGCGAACGGATTTTAATTGTTGATCACCTCATTGCTGAAGAATGGGGAAAAATGAGTGCCTTAAGACCTTTGTCAACGATTGATGGTTTATTAGCAGCCACCGTAAAGGTGAAGGGATTAACCTTGGTGACTAGAAATATTAAAGATATTCAACATCTTGAAATTAATTGGTTAAATCCTTTTGCATGAGTCAGCTCGCGTAGGGTGTAATGCTTCGCGTCATACACCGAAATTTGATTTAAATGGAATAATGAGTTATCTAAAATAACATTTATCATGTTTAACAATTTTTCGTTGCTGTTTTTTGCTTCTGGTGGATGGCGGTTGACGCCTTATCCACCCTACTGAATAGGGTCAATTTCATCTCAATATGGGAGGTGGTCAATGAAGGATAAAGTTTGTGATTGTTGTGAAGGTTTGGAGAAGCTTACACCAGAGGTAATTAATAATCGCCCTGGTTTAGATACGCTGACCTACCGAGTGGGTACCTATGCCAGTTTTTTAGAGACGATGAAGGCACGTCTGACAACTTTGTGTTTAGGGGGTGAAGAGGACTGCAAAGCGGGGAAAGGGCACTATCCTCTGCAAAAATTGACAACCCGTGAAACCTCTGATCCGGCGATTGCGCTGTTAGATGCTTGGGCTACCTTGGCTGAGGTACTGACTTTCTATCAAGAACGCATCGCTAATGAAGGTTATTTGCGCACCGCTACCGAGTATCGCTCTATTCAGGAATTAGCGCGATTGGTCGGTTACAAGCTGAGACCGGGTGTCGCTGCTAGTGTTTATCTGGCTTTTACTTTGGAGAAGGGGGCTCGGGTTGAAATTCCGGCGGGGACACGTGGGCAAAGTATACCCGGACCGGGTGAGTTGCCACAGTCGTTTGAAACGTCAAAACCGTTGCAGGCGCGGGAGGAGTGGAATGAGATTAAGCCTCGTTTGACACGACCGCAGTATATCAAAACTTCTACTACAGATCCTCTTTACCTTAAAGGAATTACCACCAATCTAAAACCTAACGCTCCTCTTGTCATGATTGACTCTGCCGGAAGTACCTCCTTTCGCCGAGTTCTAAAAGTCAATGTTGACGTAAAGACTAATTGTACAGAAGTTATCTTGGTTGAGGAAAAACCGGCGACTCAGAAACCGACTTCACCTACAACTGTAGGATCTCCCCTGATACCGACAAGTAAAGTAATCGCTTCTTCTTTAAGGTATACTTCACCTTCACTACAATATCCAGCATCCTCTGTGTTCCGACTGCTCGATACATTTGAAGTATCTAAAAAATTTCAACTGCCGCCTAATGCATTGCAATTGAAGCGAGTGATAGCCAAGTCTTTTGACCCCAAAGCAGATAGCACTTCACGTCTATGGATAGCACTGAAACCTACGCTCCGCTCAACTTATTACCAAGTATTGAAAAATTCTTTCGTATCACCTGGACCTGCTAAGGTTTTCGCTCTACGTACTACTGCTTCACTTTTTGGTCACAATGTACCTAAACCAATAAAATACAGGGAAAATGGCACAACCGAGTCCCAACAACATTGGGATGAATGGAAGATGGCTGAAAGTGAAAAGAAAGATGTATTTTTTCTTGATGCTGTATATGAAGGTATTGCACCAGGTAGTTGTGTCGCCATTCAATCTTCCGAAGAACCAAAACCAAAAATCTTCTGGGACATTAAAGTGACAATCGAACCACGCACTGCTTATGGGATAAGTGCGAAAACAACAAAGATTACGTTACTCGATGGAGACACATGGAGGACTGACAACGATGACTTTAGAAATATCCGTAACACTATTGTTTACGCACAAAGCGAATTATTGGAATTGGCTGAGGAATTCATTAAGGATAAAGTACAAGGTGACAAGATTGAACTAGACAACCTATACGACGGGCTAGAATCTGGACGTTGGGTAATTGTTTCAGGTGAACGTGCTGATATTGATGGCGTAAGTGGTGTGCAGGACAGTGAACTGGCTATGATAGCTGGAGTGACACATGATGTTAACGAAAATCTGCCCGGAGACACCACCCACACCACCCTCGAACTTGCCACCAATCTTGCCTATACCTACAAACGCGACACGGTTACCATTTACGCTAATGTAGTCAAAGCCACGCACGGGGAAACCCGTGAAGAAGTTTTGGGCAGTGGGAGCGGCAGTCAAATCTTCCAGTCATTTAGCCTAAGCCAAACACCGCTCACCCATTTGGCGGCTGCTACGCCAACTGGTACTGAGACAACCTTAGCAGTGCGCGTCAACGATGTGCGCTGGCACGAAGCGGATAACTTGTTCACCTTAGGTGCCACAGATCGTAGTTATATTACCCAAACGAATGAAGCGAATAAAACTAGCATTGTTTTTGGCAATGGACAACACGGTGCTCGCTTGCCAAGCGGTGTAGAAAATGTCAAAGCAACTTACCGGTTTGGCACCGGCAAGCCCGGCAATGTTGCAGCCAAGCAAATCAGTTTGTTAGCCACGAAACCATTGGGAGTGAAAGCGGTAATTAACCCTTTGCCTGCGTCAGGCGGCGCGGATCGTGAACAGCGTGATCAGGCACGACGCAATGCGCCGCTAGCGATAATGACACTGGATCGTCTCGTGTCGGTAGCGGATTACGCAAACTTGGCGCGCACCTTTGCCGGCATTGGTAAAGCCAGTGCAGCTCGGCTTACCGATGGTCAGCGTCAATTGATGCATCTCACCATCGCTGGTGCCGATGACATCCCTATTGAGACCTATTCAGATCTTTATCTCAATCTATGTCAAACCTTATGCAAATATGGTGATCCCTATCAGCCCATCCAAGTGTCGATACGGAAATTGAAATTACTGGTGATCAGTGCTCAAGTGCGTGTTCTGCCTGACTATCAATGGGAATTGGTTGAACTCAAAATTCGCAAACAGTTATTGGACATGTTTAGTTTTGAACACCGCGAACTCGGTCAAGATGCACTAAGCAGCGAAGCGATCAGTGCTATTCAATCTGTCGAAGGGGTTGTCTTAGTGAATTTAACGACTTTTGATGCCGTGGCTGAAGACATCACGTCTGCTGAGTTGGAGCAACTTGCTACCACACTGAAGCTTAATTCACGTATTAAAGTAAACTTAGATCAGAACTCACAGCAGCAAATTCAACCGGCCGAAATTGCTTATTTAAGCCCAGAAGTAAAAGACACTCTTATTCTCACGGAGTTAACTTTATGAATGATTCATTAATAGTAGTTGTAGGATGGGTAGAGGCGTTAGCCGAAACTCATCAAAGAAATTTGATGTTACCCGATGATATGATGGGTTTCACTGCGTTCTACCCATCCTACCTTACTACCAGGAGTTAACTTTATGAATGATTCATTAATAG
>JAAUSR010000035.1 GCA_012032555.1 Thioploca sp. | reverse complement strand
TGGTTAAAAAAATGTTACCGAATTTGAGTGATTTTAAAACCACCCCCGACCCCCTCCTTGGTAAGGACGGGGGAAGTAAACTGCTTAACTTAATGGCAGTGACACGCTAGCCCGGGAACGAGAAAAAATTGGCGTTCGAAAATAGCAGATGAGAATAGCTTCATGACAGCATTGGTACTAGAAGAAACCATTTTAACGCAGCTGAGTGAGGAAATTGCGGCGGCAGCGCCCCGGCCTCACCATACCAACTTATTAGCCGCTATTGATCGTCACTTGACTGGTTATGCTTTTCAGTTTGCTTGTACGCAAGAGGGTTGGTATCGACCGGGGGGTGTGATTCGCTCAAATGGCAGCCGCATAACCAACGATTTAGCAGCCTGGGCAGAAATTGAACTGGATCGTTGTCAGGGTGATATGGGCTGCTTTTTTGACTGCTATGCTCAAGACGAACTGTTGGTTACCCGCCTAGTCGGTAAAACGCATTACTTTGTGGCACCCTATGGTTCAAAACCAGCTGAATTTCTACAGTTAGAAGTAGAAGAGTTGCAAGAAGTATTAGATCGGCGCCTACTAGACTTTGATACGCTACCGATTGATCTGGCGGAACTGATTGATCCCATTAAACCACATACTTTGCCATTTCATACGGTTTCTAGGCCGCACTACCAGCTACGGCAAATAGATGATATGCGTCTGATGATGGGTCGTTTAACTGGTCCAGATGAACCAGAAGTTCCTATTCAACGATTCTTACAGGAATGGGCAGCTAGTCGTGCCGGTGCCAGCAATCATTTCAGTGCGCATTGGGTTATCGCTTGGCGTGAATACGCTAATTGTTATTGTCAAACTGTTATGACGACGGTGCCCATATCTCGGCATAGCCGTAAACTGCGTCATTTTCATTGGGAAGCCGATGTTCATGGTTTGGATTTAGCTCGACAACTGACTGCTTTTGATCGAGCAGCGGGTTATCCTTTTGCTTGGTACTTCCATTTGATAACGGGAAAGTTAACTCCTTACGACATTGCTATAGCAGTTAAGCAAGACTTAACAACCGGTTATCGCTATTTGGCTGAACGAGATGTAGCTGTTCTCGAGGCTTGGCTTGAGCAACCGTATACTATTTAACCAGGAAAACCATTTGAACAAGGGTGATAGGTGTAAAATCTGAGATCTCATTAGGTGGGTTAAGATCGAACCAGGGTAAGTGTTATGTACGCTAAAAAAAATATTGCTGAATTACTCGATGAACCAGCTTGTGCTCATAATCAAAAAAGTAAATCGGGTTGTTCCCGGTTGAAACCCGGTGCTACGGCCGGGGGGTGTTCTTTTGATGGCGCTCAAATTGCGCTACTGCCCATTGCTGATGTAGCCCATGTTGTCCACGGTGCTATCGCTTGCGCTGGATCATCTTGGGATAGTCGCGGTAGCCGATCGGCCGGCCGAGCATTGTACCGGACGGGGATGACTACTGATTTGACTGAACAAGATGTCATTATGGGTCGAGGAGAAAAACGGCTATTTCATGCGATAAAACAGGCGATTGATAGTTATCATCCCGCGGCAGTATTTGTTTACAACACCTGTGTACCCGCTTTGATCGGCGACGATTTAGAAGCGGTCTGTAAAGCTGCTGAGGAACGTTGGGGTGTACCCGTGGTTCCAGTTGATGCCGCTGGTTTTTATGGAACTAAGAACTTGGGTAATCGGTTAGCTGGTGAAACCATGATCAAGTATGTCATTGGTACCCGCGAACCGGATCCTATCCCAGCCGAAGCTCAACGTCCTGGGGTAACGGTACACCAGGTTAACCTCATTGGTGAATACAATATTGCTGGAGAATTTTGGCAAGTATTACCACTATTTGATGAGATCGGACTGCGTGTATTGGGTACGCTATCTGGTGATAGTCGTTTTCACGAAATCCAGACGATGCACCGCGCCGAAGTTACAATGGTCGTTTGCGCCAAAGCTATCCTGAACGTTGCCCGTAAATTGAAAAATCGCTATGGCATTCCCTGGTTTGAAGGTAGCTTTTATGGCCTCGTTGATACGTCTAATACCTTTCGAGAATTTGCTCGCTTAATCAATGATCCGGCCTTAACTGAACGGGTAGAAGCCATGATATCCCGCGAAGAAACGCGTGCTAACCAAGCATTAGCCCCTTGGCGGCAGCGGCTGCAAGGTAAACGCGTGCTGTTATACACCGGTGGCGTAAAATCTTGGTCCGTGGTTTCTGCCCTGCAAGACTTAGGTATGGAGGTCGTTGCTACTGGCACGAAAAAATCAACTGAGGAAGATAAAGCACGTATTCGGGAACTTATGGGAGAAACTGCCCATATGGTTGAAGATGGTAATCCACGCGCCTTGCTCGATATCGTCAAGGAATACCAAGCCGACTTACTGATTGCTGGGGGGCGTAATATGTTCACTGCCCTTAAAGCCCGATTGCCTTTTTTAGATATTAATCAAGAACGTGAATTTGGTTACGCGGGCTATCAAGGCATGGTGGAATTAGCCCGGCAATTAGCACTCACTTTAGAAAGTCCAATTTGGGAAGCTGTGCGTCGACCAGCACCCTGGAAGACGAATGTGATTAAAGCAGTTAGAGAGAAAAATTGAGATGGCTAAGATCAACAAACGCAATAAAGCACTAGCAGTTAATCCGCTGAAAGTGAGCCAATCGGTTGGTGCCGCCCTCGCTTTTTTGGGTATTCACCGTGCTATTCCGATGTTACATGGTTCTCAAGGTTGTACTGCTTTTGGCAAAGTTTTTTTTGTCCGCCATTTCCGCGAACCAATTCCATTGCAGACAACCGCGATGGATCAGATTAGTACGGTGATGAATGCGGATGACAATGTGATCGAAGGTCTAAAAACGATTGCCGAAAAAAACCAACCGGCCCTAATTGGATTACCAACCACCGGGTTATCGGAAACCCAGGGTACTGATATCCATCGTCTGGTGAAAGCTTTCTATGATACTTATCCGCAATTTCGTTTGATCCCAGTAGTACCGGTTAATTCACCCGATTACCTGGGGTGTCTGGAAAGTGGCTTCGCACTCGCTGTCAAAGCGTTGCTCGAACATTTAGTTCCCACCACCGGTAATCGACCAGGACGCCGCTTTCGACAGATTAATGTGTTAGTCGGTTCGGCACTCACCCCCGGTGATTTGGAACACCTGCGAGAACTGATTGAAGCTTTTGGCTTGCAGCCAATCATCATACCTGATTTAGCGGATTCACTTGATGGGCATCTTCCAGAAGTTGATTTCAGCCCAATTACAGTGGGTGGTACGCCGGTATCCGCTTTTACGACTTTAGGTGAATCAGTTGCCACTTTAGTCATCGGTCGTTCACTTAACAGCGCAGCAGATTGGCTTAAAGAACGAACTCAAGTACCTGATTTTCGGTTTGATAGTCTCATGGGGTTAGAAGCAGTCGACCATTTAGTCATGACTTTAGCTCAGATCAGCGGTCAACCCGTCCCGGAGAAAATCGAGCGACAACGTGCCCAGCTACAAGATGCCATGTTGGATACGCATTTTATGTTGGGTTTTGCGCGTATCGCCATCGCAGCGGATCCCGATTTGTTATATGCCTTGAGTTGCTTAGTTAAAGCAATGGGGGCTGAAATCACCGCAGCAGTTGCACCAGCCAATGCGCCTATCCTGGAAGAAGTGCCCACTGCCGAAGTTAAACTGGGTGATTTAGAAGATGTAGAAAATCAAGCGCGAGCACAAGGTGCCCAACTGCTTATCAGTAACTCCCATGCAGTTGGTGTAGCAGAACGTTTACATATCCCACTGCTACGGGTAGGCTTTCCTCAATATGATCAAATTGGTGGCTACCAACGCTTGTGGATAGGCTATCGGGGTACCCGCCAAACTTTGTTTGATTTGGCTAACTTACTGTCGAGTCATCAATCTCATGAGATCCCGATATACCATTCCCGTTACGCAGTCCGTCCAGAAGAAGTCATTACGCCATTTGCGGCTACTCATCAGTCGTGAGCCAACGCCTATGACTATCAAGATCGCTTTTGCTAGCCATGATCGCCAACAAGTTAATCAACATTTTGGCGTAGCTGAAACCTTGGTTTTTTACGAGGTAGCAGCGAATCACGTTCAACTGGTTGAAGTGGTTGAATTTACCACAGCACGAATGGACGGTAACGAAGACAAGTTAGCCACTAAAATTGCCTTGTTGGAAGGTTGTGCTGCGGTTTATTGTCAAGCAATTGGTGGTTCTGCTATTCAACAACTGTTAGCACATCACATTCAACCGATTAAAGTCGAAAATAATAAACCGATTAAAGAATTATTGGAAGAATTACAATATCATCTGCGCAGTGATAACCCACCTGCTTGGCTAAGTAAGTATTTTAAACGTCAAGCGCTAACGGATCGATTTGCGACGATGGCTGCAGAGGGTTGGCAAGAATGATTGCAATCAGAGCTACGGTAGTTGATAAAACACCAGGTCAAGTTTGGATAAAAACTACTGAAGGTTGTATGAGTTGTCAAAGCGGTTGTGGTCTAGCAGAAGTTGGCCGATTTTTGGCGCAGCGGCGTTCAACTATTGCACTGCCTTGCGATCAAGCAATTAACATTGGCGACAAGATAACCATTGTAGTTGCTGAACCAGCCTTGCTTCGTGCCGGATTATTTGCCTACTTGATGCCAGCTACTTTGATGATATTAGGTGCTGCCTTGGTAACTCTAGCTGGTGGTGGTGATGGCAGTGCGATTATAGGTGCCATGGCTGGCTTAACGTTCGGTTTTATCTTCATTCGCTTAGTGAACCGTTATCAAGCTCAATTACCGATAACCCCATCAGTACAGATACCTTCTTCAACTTCAGGAGATTTTTCATCATGAGTGTCGTTACGATTGAACCTGATGCTTTAGTCACGACCGATTTTATTAGTGAAATCGTTAAACAAATGCGTGCGTTAGATAGCCATGGTGTTTACGACAATCAATCAGCAGAACGTTTGTTAGCTCCTTTTGTCATTAGCAAACAACAGCGGCGGCAAATTCCAGTGATAGGCGATCCAAGCCAAGCAATCGTATCGCGGCTTCAGGTTTTCTACAACGCCATCGCTATCCTCATTGAGAAACAGTGTGGATTAATGGCCGTACCCATGATAAACCTAACTCATGAAGGTTTTGGGCGGGTAATTATCACTGTGGGTAAGCTATTGGTGCTAGATCGCACCCTACGGGATGCACATCGTTTTGGTTTTATTAGTTTAGAAAAAATGCAAACAGAAGCCGATCAGTTGCTAGCGGCGGCACTAACGCTTGTTGGCAAATATCCAGAAGTTGCTCATTTATAAGGCGATCAATGATGGATACCACAGCAATGAAACAATTAGAGAAAAAAGTCAAGCAACTTAAACGGATTGCTAACGAGCAGGCCGGTCAACTACATGATCTGGTCGAAGAACGCTTGCCAGCAGCTTATGAAGAAATTCCGCTAATAGCACAATCAACTTATGAAGCCTGTCGTGCTTGGGCTGAAGCGAATGCCCAACTGATGGCGATACAAACTCAAGGAGATATTCAATGACAACCATCACTGGATTAACTCGAGGTGGCCTCGTATGGGTTCCTACCTTCGTCGTGAACTTGAATCAAGAAAAATGTATTGGTTGTGGGCGTTGCTATAAAGTGTGTCCACGTAATGTATTTGAATTAGTGGAATATGAAGGTGATGATGAGGATCGAGATGATCTAGACGATGATAATAATATGGTGATGGCTATCGCTAATGCGATGGATTGTATTGGTTGTGGCGCCTGTGGCCGAGTTTGCCCGAAAGGTTGTCATAGCCACGAACCGGCTCCGCTAGCAGCCTAATCAAGCAAGCTGACGCACCGAAGTTATACCCATGAGTCAAGCGTTACCGAATAATATTCGCCTACTGTTATTTCATAAACAGGCAATTAGTTCAAGGTTAAATTTTTTGTGTTTGGCTCATGGTATGTGTGCCTTTGAGCCACTCCCCGTCACAGCGAAATTAGCAAAAGAGAATGAAATATCAGCAGTAACCCATCACCCAACTTGTTACCTACCCTATGCAGAAACCTATTTTAAGCTAGCCGCTGGTTCATTGCGGAGTGAACCGGAATTTAACGCGGTGGTCTATACTGCACCTATAACGATTACTATTTATTTGGTTCGTTTTACCACCCTTGATCCCCCTTTTGCGGCAGTGAAAGCCGTTGGTGGGCGTTTTATTACGCTTACCGAAGCGAGAAGTTATCCACCAGTAGAATTAGAACTGTTGCGGCGAGTTTATACAACTGTCCTCGGTTAATGCTTTTAAATCCCCAAGGCGTAAGATAGAATAATAGCTGTGTTTTTCCAGATTCCAATCCACTTCATTGAGTTGATAGTTTGACAAGTGGCCTACTTATCGGGTTTCTTTAGCCAACATAGGGTGCATAACGCACTAATAACATTTAAGTGATGGTAGCCTGCATTAGAGTTTAAATAGACTGGATATTAGTGATTAAGTGTTTTTTAATAAATTTATGAGAACTCTTTTGACAAGTGATGTGATTTTGATCAACAACATTTTCCCACCGATTGAGTTCTCACTCAAACCTCATTAGATGAGACGAAACTGTCTGAGCCATTGTCATAACTATTTTATAAAAATAATATTAGCTAATGAGAATGTTCCCTCTAAAAGCACAATTTGTGATAGTGCAAAATATAAATACTACGGGAAATAAAAATGCCAGCTTACTATGACAACATCGCACTGCAATATCAAGAAGTTGTGAGACAATTACCCTTGTATTTCTCTAAAATATATACTTATCTTAATTTAGTTGGCGATGTGACCGGCAAATCGGTGCTTGAACTGGGGTGTGGAGAAGGATTCTATACTAGAAGGCTTAAGCAAAATGGCGCAAGCAAGGTATTGGGTATAGATATTTCCAAAAAAATGATTGAACTGGCTAAAGAGCAAGAAATGAGAGAACCGCTTGGCATTGAGTACCGAGTTAGTGATGTACTTACACTTGATAAAATAGGTGAGTTTGATTTGGTCGTTGCTTTCTTTTTGCTGAATCATGCTCAAACGAAAGCACAACTTGTAAAAATGTGTCAGAATGCTTCAATTCATCTCAAACAAAATGGTTATTTTGTGGCGCTCAATAATAATCTTGAACTATCTCCTGATGCCTATTTTCGCTTGGAAAAATACGGACGACGGCAAAGTCTTCCGAGTTCTTCGCTTCATGAAGGTATGCCGATAACAGTCACTTTATTTAATGAATTTGATGGTACTGAATGTAGCTTTACTGATTACTACCTCAGTAAGACTACGTATGAATGGGCATTGCAACAGGTTGGCTTTAAAGAAATTTGGTGGCATAAACCGTTACTTTCTCCCAAGGATATCCAACGATTTGGAGAAGATTTTTGTCGGGATTTCATTGAATATCCTCATTTAATAGGCATTAAATGCGCCCTCTAATCAAAGCTAATTAAATCGACCTTCTTACCACCTATTATCAACCGCTAAAAAAGGTAAGAAAAAGTGGCACGGTTCGGGAGGGCAGCGCATGACGAAACGTAAGTTACGCTTGAACCAAAAGTCTATTTTGTCAACCCTTCTAATAATTGATGACACGCTCCAAAAAATGTTCAAGCAAAAAATTTTTGCCCCCTCATATTTACCCCGCCAAAGTATTTAAAGAGAGTGGGAACAATAATAATCCCGATTTACCAGTTGGAAAAATTAATTTTCTTTAAGAGAGTCACCAGGTGGTTATGGTAGTTTGGTGATGAGACCGATAGTTGGACAACGAATGAGTTTTAAACTATCAGAATTAATGAACAAGATTTAAAACCCAACACTTGGTACAAATGGCAATTAACTATGGTTAGAGTTATTTTACCCGTTTGAGTACGGGTTTAGAACGTGGTGGTGGTGGGGCAGAAGTGGGTGGTGGGGTTTCATCCGTATTTTCTTCCGGTTTAAAGAACATGCCTTTGCCATTTTCTTTCGCATAAACAGCTAATATGGCAGAGACTGGAATAAAAATAGAAAAAGCACGTCCAGAAAAGCGCGCACTAAAACTGACCCAATCATTATCTAATGTCAATCCTTGTACCGCTGTCGGTGAAGTATTCAAAATAATTTTACCATTTTCAATATATTGACCAGGCACTTCCACTTTAGGTTGAGTGGCATCGACTAATAAATAAGGTGTTAATCCATTATCAACGATCCACTGATGAATAGCGCGCAACAAATAAGGTCGCATTGAAGTCATCTGCACATTTCCTTTTTTCAGTTATCAGTTACAAGTTATTTGTTATTTAGATGAGTTGTCAGTTACCCGTTATCAGATATAATAATTAATTATTTACTGATAACTGATAACTGAGATAACTGATAACTATTCACTGATAACTGTTCACTGACAGTGGCTAGTTAGTGTACATCACGCCAATATTCATGTTTCAATAAGTAAGCAACAATTGAAAAGATAATCAGGAATAGTATCACTTTCCAACCGAGTTTTTGACGTTGCAATTTAGCTGGCTCACCAATATAATCCAAGAAACTCACTAAATTACGAACATCTTGGCGATAGTTATTCACTTTTTCTTGATATTCTTGTTCAGTCATTTTCTCTTTGTCAACTAACTCAAGATGAGCTATCACTTCATGAGTATTGCCTTGTGCATCCATAACTTGCTCGTAAACGGGTTTTTGCCAACCTTGTCGATCCCATAATACATGTGGCATACCAACATCTTTAAATACCAGATTATTCACACCTAATGGACGAGCCGGATCTAAGTAGAAACTCAATAAATAGGTATATAACCAATCAACTCCTCTGGCACGGGCAATAACACTCAAATCAGGAGGAACCACACCGAACCAATTGACACTATCGGTTCCTTTCATACCGATATTCATCATTTCACCTACTTTTTCAGCAGTAAACATGAGGTTCTCTTGTAATTCTTCTTTAGTGAGACCGAGGTCATTACCCATTCGTTCAAACCGAACATAATTGGCAGAATGACAACCCATACAATAATTTACAAAGAGTTTAGCACCGGCTTGTAATGCTGCTTTATCAGTAATATTAATATTGGCTTGTTGTAATTTAACCTCACCACTGGCAAAAACTATTGTGGGTAATAACAAAGTTAGCACTAAGATCAATCTTTTCATTAGTAAGTCACCCTTTGTGGCAGCGGTTTGGTTTTATCCCAAACAGAATAGAATGGCATTAAGAGGAAAAATGCGAAGTAAACAAAGGTGAATACCCGCGCAATCTTAGTATAAAGTGGTTCTGCGGGCCACATGCCTAAAATACCTAAACCAATGAAACTAACGCTAAATAACAGTAGCGCAAATTTATAAATCCACCCTTTATAACGAATCGACTTAACCGGACTACGATCCAACCAAGGTAGTAAAAACCATACCACGATAGAAGCACCCATCGCAATAACACCTAATAACTTATCCGGTATCGCTCGCAAGATGGCGTAAAAAGGGGTGAAATACCATAAAGGCGCAATGTGAGTTGGTGTTTTTAGCGGATCAGCGGGAAAAAAGTTATTACCTTCCAGGAAATATCCCCACATTTCCGGGGCGTAAAACATCACTAGAGCAAAGATAATCAAAAAGATACCAAAGCCAAAAATATCTTTTACGGTGTAATAAGGATGAAAGGGAATTCCATCTAATGGAATACCAGTGTTAGGGTCTTTATTTTTCTTGATTTCAATGCCATCGGGGTTATTGGAACCAATACCAGTGTGGTGTAAAGCTAAAATATGAACCACTACGAGAGCTAAAAGAATAATCGGCATGGAAACGACATGATAAGCAAAGAAACGGTTTAGAGTTACATCGGATACGACATAATCACCCCGAATCCATACGGCTAAATCTTCTCCAACCCAAGGAATAGCACTAAAGAGAGAAATAATCACCTGTGCACCCCAGTATGACATTTGTCCCCAAGGCAATAAATAACCTAAAAAGGATTCAGCCATCAGGGCTAAATAAATCAACATACCGATAATCCAGACTAATTCTCGCGGTTGTCGATAAGAACCATATAACAGTGCACGAAACATATGTAGATAAACGGCGATGAAGAAGAATGAAGCACCGGTTGAATGCAAATAACGAATTAACCAACCATAATTCACATCGCGCATGATGTATTCAACCGAACCGAATGCCAAAGTGGCGTCCGGTTTGTAGCTCATCGCTAGAAAAATACCACTAATGATTTGAAGAACTAATACTAATAAAGCAATTGAACCAAAATAATACCAAAAATTAAAATTCTTAGGTGCATAATATTTGGCGAGATGTTCATCCCACATTTTAGTTAGTGGAAAACGAGCATCTACCCATTCCAAACTCGCGGTGAGAAGTCTATTCATTAAGCTGCTCCTTCTTTGTGATCAATACCTACCACAATTTTAGTTTCACTCAGATAGGTATAAGGTGGAACAACTAAATTAAGCGGTGCCGGTACACCTTGATATACTCGTCCGGCTAAGTCAAAAAATGAACCATGACAGGGACAGAAAAATCCGCCTTTCCAACCTTCACGTAAACTGGCCGCTTGGGGATCATCTTTTTTCACATAACTGGGTGAACAACCCAGATGAGTGCAAATGCCGATGACCACAAGATAATCGTGTTTAATAGAACGCGTTGCGTTTTGGGCATATTGAGGTTGTTGTGCTGCTTCTTCTGAATTCGGATCCCGCAATAGATCATTGAGTGATTCGAGTTCCTGCAAATTTTCTTGGGTACGTCGCACGATCCAAATGGGTTTACCCCGCCATTCAACAGTAAGCCTTTGCCCAGGCTCAATTTTACTGATATCAACCTCAACTGGTGCACCCGCTGCTTGGGTTTTGGCACTCGGTTGCATAGATAAAATGAAAGGGACCGCAGTGAACCCTACACCTACTGCACCCACTACTGTTGTTGCCGCAATTAGAAATCGGCGTCTGCCCTTGTCATCTATCCCTTCTGTCATGCCCTCGGCTGTACTGTTCGTACTCATTTAAGTTACATTCTCCTTGTAAGTGGTTGTATTCTATATAAAATAAAGGACTTCTCTCTCACGAAGGAAGTCGGGAGTGAAGTAATAATAAAAAAGGAGCCAGGGCACCGACAGAAGAATGACTTCTCCAACGGTGGTGACTCATTTGTATCAGGGTTAAATTATTAATTAGGCAGAGGTGATTAACTTTAATCTTTGATACAAAATAAAGTTAATATGACCTCCTCCAAGAGTTGCCTACTCAATTTCAGTATATGAGACGACAATAATACTCTTTTTAGGAAGGGATACTGCTTAAAAAATTCCCTAGATACCGATACTAAATCCGTAAATAGTCTTTTATTATAAATAAATTTTTAAAACTTACCAAACAATTATTTAACTGTTTGAATCCGCTTATCTCGTCTTTCAAATGCGATGTTACTATAACCAATTCATTATTTATTTTGGTTGATTCGGTGAATTTTGTTCAGATTTTTTAGTCGGTAAGGTTATTAACTCCAGTTGTTGTTGTAATGCTTCGGTAATCGCTTTAGCTTCCCCATCACCATCAATGATATAAGGGATAATCATAATAATGAGTTCTGTTCTAGTAGAAGATGTTTTGTCAGCCCGAAACAGTTGGCCGATTATCGGGATATCACTTAATATGGGTACACCACTTCTGCCTTCACTACGACTATTAGAAATTAAACCACCCAATAGCACAGAATGACCATCACTCAAACTCAGTTTGGTACTAATTTGACGATTAGATATTTCTGGTGAACTAATGTTACTGGTTGAATTAGGTCTCGCCTCGCTAATTTGTTGGTTAATCGTCAAATCGACCTGTCGTCCAGCATAAACGACTGGCGTAATACTCAAGGTGATACCGGTACGACGATATTGAATTTGTTGCACGAATCCGGTACTACCTTCTATTTGTACATTAGCGGAACTGGTTTGACTCGTTAAAGTTGGTATTTCTGTACCCACATTAATAGTGGCTTCGCTACCGCTACGTACCATTAACCGCGGTGTTGATAAAATCGTCGCCCGGCTATTACTCGCAAAAGCATTAAGAACGGCTCTGACTTGACCAGCACTGCTTAAGGTATAAGTCAGACCAGAACCACCCACACCTAAACTACTTGGTACCGTCAGAGTACCAAGTTGACCTTCTAAACCACCTAAATTAGCCTGGTTTAGTACCCATTCAATCCCGCGTTGATCCTGATCAGTTAAAGTAATTTCCGCAATAGTGGCTTCAATTAATACTTGCTTAGCTGGTTTATCCATTTCTTGTAAAACCGGTAATAATTGCGCCCATTCTTCACCGGGACCGGTAAATAATATCGCATTACGATTGGAATCAACTAGAAATTTAGCAGTAGTAGTCGATTTAGTGGCTTTGTTCAAAGTGCCCGATAAATTATTGAGCACGCCGGCTAACTGTTCTGCTGTAGTATTTTTAACCGGGTAAAAGAATAAATATGGTTTATTATCACGGGTACTCATTTGTTGATTAAGATTGAGTTGATCGAGTTGTTCTGCCCATTGTTGCACGTAAGTTAAGGTTTCTCGATCGGGTGCAAACAGCATAATTGTATTGGTTTCATTGATGGGTAACAGCGTAATGTTACTAAAAGCCGGTCTTGAGGAAACTGAATAGCCTTGAGTGGTTAATACTTCGGTTAATTTTTGTGCTAATACAGCTGCTGATAAAAATGCTGGCTCGATACGCAAACTATATCGACTTTGCATTAAGGGTTGATCAAAGAAACGGATTGCTTCTAATGCTTGCTTAACCAGTTGTGGACTACCCATAAGAACTATGGCATTGTGTTCACTATATTCTTGAATGACAATGTCATAACCTTTATAAAGTTGCTCAATCCATCTTTTAATTTGATTGTAACTCACGACTTTCAGAGGCACAAATTGGAAAACTGGACGATGACTAGGCGGAACTTCTGGAAGTGTTAATCCTTGTACAATCATGGCTGGCAATGGATTGGGTGGTTGGTTTTTAGTCGCAGTAAACCGCAAAAAATCACCTTGCAACTGAATAGCTACTCCATAGTTAGCTAATACCTGTTGAGCTAATTGATAAAGTTGCCGGGGTGATTGTGCTTCTGTTGCTCTTAGCGTGACCAATTCAGTTCTCTGTTGAACCGGATTATCTATTTCAAATGACAATCCCAGCAAATTACCAAAAACCTCATTAATAAAGGCCGGTAGTGGTAACCCTTCGACATTAACGCTTACCGGCGCTACTTTGGCAAAGTGAGGAAAAAAATCGGTTTCACTTAGCTGAGTTGCAGAAGTTGTTGCAGTGGTGACCGGCAAGGATGGAGTGGGCTTAAAACGGATTTGAGAGATAGGTTCTTCGGCAACGATATTCATTTCCTGAGTAGCAGAAACTGCTTTTGTGTTGATCGCTTTACGCAGAGGAGTTGGTAAATGGGGAGAAAAAACGGCCGATGTGGGAACACAACCGGTAACGAGTATGACCAAACTGACGATTACAATGTGATGTAACGCTAGCTTAGCTCGATTAAGCTGATTATTTTGAATCATACCGAGATTAAGGGTAAAAATAGCATTCATCATTAATTAGTTATTTTTTGATTAGCTTTGGTGAACTTAATCTATTCATACAATTTGATAATCTGAACTTTACCCTCATGAATAACTTCAATCGTATCATCATGTATAGCCCGTAAAATAGCACCATTAGGAAGATGGCTGTTTAAGAAATAGGAACTGATTTTCTTATTGTTATCCAAAAGTAAGATATAACTTTTATATTCTTGTTGAATAATACCAACGAACTCAAATTTATTACCAATTTGAGTTGTTAATGACGATTTGCTTTGGGTTGATAATTCCGTTAACTGAGTCGATGGTTTCTCCCAAAGATGGCGTTCGTTTAATTGGGTAACCCAAGTTTGAGCATCAGGAATAATAGGAAGTTGCAATGGATCCCAGTGATTCGCTTGAGTTGGAATTGAACCGACTGTAGGTATAGTCATAAATTCCCAAGCCAATGCTCCAGTTAATCCATTCAGTCCAATCAAGAAAATAATAGGTTTAATCATTCTAGGGCGTATCATCAATTAAATTGGTTGAGACAGTGCTCTATCGTTGTAGATTGACGACGACAATTCAGAAATTAGTAAAATTTATTTTTAATCGCTTCATAAAGCAGTAAATCAAGATAATTATATTGTTCTAAAACCGCTTGTGTCGTCCTATCAATTTCAAATGATTTTTTATAGGTATTAGCATTAATATGCGGAATTTCATAACTCGTTTGCCACTTTAGCTTTTTTCCTAATTGTTTGATTGAATCATTAAATTTCTCTAGTAATCCAACATAATAAAAATTATTGAGAATATTTTCTAAAGCTCTATCAACAAATTGGATATCATCCAATCGATCTTCCTGCCAATAATTAGCTAAAATTCGGGTCATGTGATTATTGGTCTGAATAGTGATTTCTTGTTGCAACATATCTACCAGTGACAGGCCATTTTGAATGCTGGCATAGTAGGGTGAATCAAAGTCACAAGCACTATATTTATAAAAGGAAATAACTCGGTCAATCGGATGGCGTAAGAAAGTGACATATTTCCCCGTAATATTAAATAATTCATGAATTCCAAAGGTAAGATGGCCATACAATACTTTCACTTTAGGTAACTGAAGTTGAATTTCTTCCATAGTCGTTTCATCATAAACCGGGTAATACAAAAATAAACAATTTTCCGGCTGATATTCTTGTTCGACGATCTGCCGCAAAGAAGTCCCTGCTGTTTTGGGAATGTGCAAAAAAATAATTTTTTCATCATCAGACATAAATAATAATCAAGTATCTCATCAAATTAAACATCGCAAATCGTTACCTTCACTTAACCATGCTATCCGCATGATTAAAAAGTCGCCACCTAGCAATCCCAGCAAACCATCGCTAAAAACCCCATCACAGTGATACCTTGCTTTCCATTCGGTGGTTTCCCGGCCACTTAACTTGACAATCCAACAAGCGGCTAGCGTGTTTGACCTGGGCATGTTCATTTTCATTTTTTTATTATATCACGATATTTATATGGGGATTTTTGGAGAAAGAAAAGTTGTCAAATAGGAAAGTAAAAAGCTTAACTTAATGATATTGGCTCGTTGCCTGGGAACAAAATGAAGAGATATTTTTCAATTTCACATACATTAATGCCGTCATCAGAGCATCATTAAACGCATTATGCCTACCTTGGATAGGTAAACCTAGATCACGCATAATCGTATCAAAGCGCAGATCGATTTGGGGTAATGACAACATATCTTGCTGCAGTTTTTTGAGTTTGTATTGGTAGTATAATCCCGATACTTCTAGTTGCGCATTTGGTAGAGTAATACCTAAGATCGATTTAAGGTATTTATTGATAATGGCTACATCAAATTCTAGATAATATCCAACTAATTGACGAGAACCAATAAAATCTAACAAAGCCAGCACCGCTTCTTCTGGTTCTAAACCATTGGCCACATCACAATGACGTAAACCATGAACCTTAATGCTAACGGTATCGATTCTAGTCGCCGGCTTAACAAACAGTTCTAGTTTTTGACTAATGAGTATCCGGTTCCCTTGGACCCGCACAGCACCGAGAGATAATAATTGCGCTTTGTTGGGATTGAGACTATCGGTTTCGCAATCGATACAAACAACTTCATTCATTGGAGCCGGTTCAAAGAGAAAAGCATAGTTTGGATCATTTAAACGTCGCTGATTAAAGCGTCGATAGAGCTTAGAAAACATTTCAGTTATCGGTATTGATGATTTAGGTTACCATATTTAGGCGAAAGTGATAGGTAATAAAGTCCTTAAAACGATTCACCATTTTAATGAATCTCGCAATAAATCGCGTTCCGGTTTAGTCAAATGGTTAGGTTGAATATAGTTGCTATGTGGTTCGTTACGTTGTAGTTGTTGTAGTTCTGTCTCTAAACGTAGTGAAAGTATAAAGGAAAAAGTTTCAATTAATTCTTCAGCAAATTCTCGATCAAATATCCCTATTTCTTGAAGAGCTTGAATCCGCTCAATCGTATTAGTGTCGGTTAGTTTATGTTCTAAAGCTAAGCTTCTAATACCATGCACAATTGGAAAAATGCCGCCTTTTTTAATATCTAAACCACCCTGATGTTTTTTATCAACGATAAATTGAGCAAACCAACCGAGTGGCGTTTCAAACGATAGAGTCGGTTTCGCAAAATGGGTAAAAAAAATCCGGGTGCTTCCCAAATGCCCAAACAAATAGTCTTTAGCTGTAGATAGTAAATTAGCATCGCCAGCTACGGCCACAGCATCATAAAATATCGCTAAATTCATGAGCGAGGCTGGTTTTTGAGGTGTATTAAGCCAATCATCAATCTGCTCGCGAAAGTCATATAATGGTTTTACCCATTGAGGATTACTCACCATCACTTCCCCCGGACAAAGTGGATAACCCAGTTCTTTTAAAGCGGTGGTAAATTGTTTTAGCAGATTATTTAAGCCACTATAGGCAAAACCGTCGCGTAAAATCAGCGCATTATCTTGGTCTGTTTTGAGAATTTGTTCACCCCGTCCTTCACTGCCCATCACAATTAAACAACTATTGACTATCACTTCTTGAGGAATTAACAAGCTATACAATTTGCGAAACAACTTACGATTCAGTTCAGTAACTAATTGAGTAATCGCATGAATTTTAACACCCCGACCATAAAGCGTTTGAATAACATTAGCAATGTCGCGACCGGCTTTTTTAAGTCGATCGATATCGGTAGCCCGTTCAATTTGAACATTAACTAAGTGAGAATGATGGGAGAAATAACTGAGTAAATCCATTTGGTCTAATATGCCGATGACTGCTTCGCCATCGTAGATAATCAAACGTTTGACGGTATGACGAGTCATCTGCAACAACGCATCGAACAAGAAATCATCCTGTTTCATACTGAGTAGTTTATAAGAGGCGATTTCCCCAACTGGCGTGTCTACCGGTTTACGTTGCAACACAACGTGCTCGCGGATATCGGTGTCAGTGACGATACCGGTTTGAGTATTATTTCTAACCAATACCGAGGTGGCCTTATTTTGCTTTAGAATTTCTACGGCTCGGTAAATAGAATCTTGTGCCGCTACAAATATCGGCGGATGAATGTAAGCATCCCGAATTTTTGCCACCATAAAGGAAGCTAATTCTTTGGCTTCACGTTGTTCCATCAACCGGTTAAGACGTTGAGAGAGGCTTTGATAATAGAAATTGACAAAATTGGGATTAGTTTTACTCATGTGCAAAAAAGTGGCTTTGGGGAGTAAGTAACACAACGCTTCTTCTTGCACCGTGAAGTCACCTCGACAAATCCCACTGAGTAATGCCAGGGCACTAAAAGTATCCTGAGTTTCATGTAAAGTAATCGAGCCATCTGGAGCACGTTCTTCAACAATGCCTTTGATAACAATATAGAGATGTGGAGGATTTTCGCCTCGATTAATCAATTTAGCGCCAGATTTAAAATATTCGATATCAACTGCCGCTGTAACCGTATCTAATTCACTTTCATTTAAGCAATCAAAGGGAGGAATACTAGCAATAAAGTTTCTTTGTTCTGGAACAGTCAACTTATTGTTTCCTTTCGTAACGCTATAATTTGGTCACTGAAGTTAGTTTAACAACAGATGATTAAAGGTATTATGGAATGGTTGTTAACTCAATAACCTTATCTATTTTTATTCAAGATATCCTACCAAAAACTAGCCCAAGTCGCTACCATACAACTTAGAGAAATTCAGTTTATGAAACCAGTAGTATTCCCATTGATTGGATACAACTCCGATTGTATTTAAATGAAAAGAAATATTGAAATGGTTAACAAGTGGTTAACAAGTGGTTAACAAGTGGTTACAAAGAACATCGCTAGAAATGAACGCGAGAATAACTAACCTGATTTAACCGCAGAAGAAACTCAAGTATTATCTCAGTTTAGTAGTCAGCTATAATCCTATTTTATTTATTTATGGTGAGTAAATTGTAGCAAAAATTTTTTAAAAGCACGTAGTTTAAATCCTCGAACGAGTGCTAATGCTTGGTTACAAAACTCGGTTAGTTGTGAATTTTCTTGCAGATTTTTTAATTGTTGTAATAAGCCATCCACATCTCCGCGTTGTGCTAAGCGTTGCAAAGTTTGTAATACTTCTAGCGGCGGTGCTATCGATATGGTTTCTACCGTCAAAAACTCAGCGGTAGGTTCTATTAATTGCCAATGAATATCGGTATAGTGTTCTAGTGCAGCTAATAATGCCTCAGTTTGTAAAGGTTTCTCTAAAAATGTGGTTGCACCAGCAGCGATTGCTTCTGCTTGTTGTTCAGTAAATACGCCAGCAGATAATATAAAAATGGGGGTATTTTTAAACTGAGCTTGTTCACGTAGGCAACGAGTTGCCTCCAAACCATCTCGTATGGGCATTTTCACATCCATAACAATGACGTCGGGTTTAAAACGGTGTGCTTGTACTAAAGCCTGTTCACCATCAACTGCCTCCGCTAAAATAAACCCAAGTGGTGTCAGTAAATCTTTCAGTATCTTGCGATTAGATTCAACGTCGTCCACTATTAAAATTTTACGAGTTGTCCCACTAAATCCTTTGATATTTTTTGGTAATTCGGGTACTGGATGACTTACACTACCCCAACTGATAATTTTAAGTGGAATCGAAAAATAAAATTGGCTACCTTGAGCTGGTGTACTGGTTACTTGTAATTCACCACCCATGATTTCTATCAATTTACGACAAATAGGTAATCCTAAACCCGTACCTTCTTGGTAAGGCTGATTGCCGATTTGACGAAAAGGTTCAAAAATAATTTCTAAATCTTGCGCTTCAATCCCACGTCCAGTATCTTGTACCTCTACAGTGAGCTTATCGTCCTGATATGAAGTATGCAGTATTACTTTACCTTGTTCTGTGAATTTAATAGCGTTACTGAGTAGATTTAATATCACTTGACGTAAACGTCTCTCATCTGCTTCGATAATTTCTGGTAATCCATGAGTTGCTGGTTGACAGTTGTACTCAAAATCAATGCCTTTTTGTCGAGCACGCATTTGAAAAAGGCTTACCATATCGTTAAAAAAAGCTTGTGGAAACATTTCTTGAACTTGAAGTTCCAGTCGACCGGCTTCGATTTTGGATAAATCTAAGATATCATTGATCAAAATTAACAAATGTTCACCGCTACGTTGGATAACATAAATTTGTTGACGTCGTTCTTCGTCAAAAGTAGGATCACGTAATAAAATCTGGGTGTAGCCTAAAATCCCATTTAGGGGTGTACGCAATTCATGACTCATATTAGCCAAAAAGGTACTCTTAGCACGGTTAGCGGCTTCCGCTTTTCTTCGGGCTTGGATAAGTTCTTCTTCAGCTTGTTTTTGCTCAGTAATGTCAAAATTGAGACCGATAATCGCTTGGGGTTGATACTGTTGTTCATCACGAATGATAAAAGCTTGAGTTCGCACATGACGAATCTCACCATGGGAATGCACTACACGGTATTGAGCATCAAAAGTATCACCCGAAGCCAAGGCTTGATTCATTATTTGCCGCATTGCGGCTAAATCATCAGGAAATACGCACTGATACCAAGCGGGATGAGCCGATTTAACCGGCTGGGTATTTAGTCCTAAAATCTCTAAACTACGTTGGTCTAATTCATAGCAATCAGATTGCAGTTCATAGTAGAAAGTGCCAGCTTTGGCAGCTGCCAATGCAATTTGTAACCGTTGCTCATTTCGTCGCAGCGTTTCTTCCAAGCGTTTGCGTTCAGTGATATCACGAGCAACGACGGTCATTCCAGTAAATTGTCCTTGTTCATCTAGGCGTTGAGACAAGCCAGCGCTATACCAACGTTGCTCTCCACGAATAAACAAGGCATATTCAATCTGTTGTCCTTGACCGGTATCAATAATTTTCTGCCAAGCAGTTTCAATAAGTCGACTTACTGTCGAAGGTAAAACTTCTGAGTAATTTTTGCCCAGGAACTGTTCCGGTGGAACATAAAGATCATGACGTTTATGAGGTTGATGATATTCAATGAAGCGCCCGGCTTGATCGAGTACAAACAGCAAGTCGTCTAACGATTCAAAGGTAGAACGTAGCTGTTCTTCACTTTGGCGCAATGCTTCTTCCATCCGCCGGCGTTCAGTAATATCTTCTCCAGAACTCAGCGTTCCAATAATTTGCTCGGTTTCATCACACAATAACTTGTTATTCCAAGCAATTAATCTCTCTTCGCCAGTTTGAGTAAGTACCTTATTTTCAAAATATTCAACTGGCTGTAGTTCTCCCGCTATCATCATTAAAAAACTGGCTAGTGTTTTAGCTCTATCACTAATCGGAATAAAATGATTAAACCAATTTTTGCCAATAATTTCTTCACTTGACCATCCTAAGATTTTACAACCTTTTTTGTTAATTAAATGTACGGTTTGGTCCGGATTGAGTATAACGAAAATGACGCCGGCGATATCAAGATAGTTTTGTAATTGATCTTTGGCTTTTCGTAGAGCGTTTTCTGCTCGTTTTCGTTCACTGATATCATGAAAAGCGACAACTAATCCAGTCACTTCAAAATCGCGTAAAATCGGTGCTGCACTAACGGACACCGGCAAGGGTTGTCCATTTTGGCGCCAAAACAGTTCATCTTCATAGCGAATGACTTCAGCTTGTGCTTTGCTTACCGCAAGGGGACAATTTTCTGGTGGATAAGGTGAACCGTCTGGGTAGCTATGGTGAAACAAAGTATGCGCCGATTGGTGAAGTAATTCCGCCTCAGTCCAACCGAGTAATTTTTGCGTCGCTGGGTTAGTAAAAATAATATAACCTTTAATATCAGTTACATACAATCCCTCAGCTAGCGTTGTGGTGATTTCACGCAATCTAGCTTCTTGCTCAGCAAGGGATTGTTCAGCTTGTAACCGTGCTTCTAGTTCTCGACGTGCTACAATAATTTGTCCACAAGCATCCACTACCGGCTGAATATAGCTTAGCAGCTCAGTATTATAACCATCAAGCCGATTAGCGAGACCAATTTCACCAACCAGTTGATTGTTATAATAAATGGGTACCCCTAAAAAACTGTTAATGGCAGGGTGTCCGGGAGGGATACCTACATGGCGGGGGTCATGTTGTGGATCGTTAGTGATAATTTGCTCACCGGTAGTAACGACGTAACCGAATAAATTATCTAGTTTTTTAAATATGAAGCCGGTGCTTTTATTCGCATCATAAAATTGGCGTGTTTCTTCATTCCAAGCAACATCAGAAAAGGCATAGATTTTTAAGAACGGCGCGCCATTTTCCTCGTACAAGACATCACCAATAAACCCAAATTGGCTGTCAGTTAAGATAATAATATCCTGCAACAAATTACTATACATGACAATGGGATCGGGCTCACGAATAAATTGAGTTTGAAAGCGATGAATAGTCTCTAATAGTTTGTTTTTAAAATCTAATTCTACTATCCATTCTTGTAATTGCTGTTCAAGCTCAATATTGCGTTGTCGTGTTTGAGATTCACTCTGCTGCAAAGTTTGGATACGGATTTTGACTTGGTATCTCAGCAACCCTAACCAGATGACTAAAAAAAGTATTGTTGCACTCGTTAATAATAAGAAAACAACCATAGCAAGACCAATTTTTAGCAGTTTGGCTCGGTTGGCCAAGTTTTTAAGGAATAGCGACTTCTTCAATTAACTGCTTAACCAGCATATGGGAATTATCCGGTTTGGTTATAGCGATTAAACGGTGGCCAATCACACCGGGGAGTATCATTTGAACATCTTCGGGAACAACATAGTCACGCCCATGTATTAAAGCCCAAGCTTGTGCACAATGAAGTATAGCCAGTCCAGCACGAGGTGATAAACCCATTTGATAACGTGGTGACTGCCGAGTAAATTCTAAAATGGCTTGGAGGTAGTCGATTAAAGCTTCCGCAACATGAACTTGTGAAATAGCTTGTTGGATTGCTAAAATAGCTTGGACAGTCATTAGTGGTTCTATTTCAGCAATCATTTCGCGGCGATCGCGACCCTTTAACAAAGCACGTTCAGTTTGATGATTGGGATAACCGAGTTCTAAGCGCATCATAAAACGATCTAATTGTGATTCTGGTAAGGGAAAAGTACCAATTTGGTATAAAGGGTTTTGGGTGGCCAATACGAAAAAAGGGGTTGGGAGAAGGCGAGTTTCTCCCTCCGCTGTCACTTGGTGTTCTTCCATAGCTTCTAATAAAGCGCTTTGAGTTTTGGGGGTTGCCCGATTGATTTCATCGGCTAAAACCATTTGAGCGAAAATCGGCCCTAAATGAAATTTGAATTGGCTAACTTCCTTATCATAAACGGATACACCAATGATATCAGCGGGAAGTAAATCACTGGTGAATTGAATGCGCTGAAAACTTAGGCCCAATACGCGGGCTAATACATGAGCAAGCGTGGTTTTACCGACACCGGGCACATCTTCAATTAAGACATGTCCACGTGCTATTAATGCAGTAAGAACTAACCGAATCGGTACTTCCTTACCTAAAATAACTTGACTCACTTGAGTCACGAGGCGGTCAATGGTTGTTTTTATATCCGAAATCATAAAACCAATTGTCGACCCAGTTTGACAACTAAAATAATCACCAAACCTAACAATAAGTTAGTAGCAACAATGCGCCGAATTGATCCTAAATAATCAGCTGCTTTAGCAAAATTATGTTCTGTTGTCGCTTGTTTTAATTGGGAAAAAGGAATAAAAACCAAGTATATAAATAAGAGTGTCATCATACCCGCTAAATTCAACATAATATGAATATGGATATCCATTGGACTGAGACCACCATAGTCCCAAATAATCCATAACCCAGTTAACCATAATAGAATAATGGCAAACCACACCCAACGGAAAAATCGGGTAAATGCTTTTAATAATAAAGGAAACCGTAAAGGGGGTTCGAGTAATTCGGCCGCAGTGGGACGTAAAATCAGATGAGCGAAAAACATTCCACCTACCCAAACGATCACGGCTAGCAGATGTAGGGTTAAAGCGATTGTGAGTATCATAATGTTATATTTTTCCTATCGTTATGCGATAATAAATAAACGGTTTCACCCAAGTTAATCATACTCAGCGGATAGTGGACTATCAAATCCTTTTATCTCACGGTGAATATCCCCATGAAAGGACACAATCTTAACACGTTATTTTAACTTTTTATCAATGAGGTAGAGTAACACATTGGACCTTGTTATCTCCAATTCATTCTCCAATATTCGTTCCCAGGAATATACGGTGGTGATGGGAATGGGAAAAACCGGAATCGCTTGTGCTCGGTTCTTAATCCAGAAAAAAGCCCAGGTAGTGGTGATGGATAACCGAGTTAAGCCACCGGGGTTAAGTATACTTCAGCAAGATTTACCGGAAATCAATTATTTAACCGGTCGCTTTGATGCGGAACAGTTAGCTCAGGCTACTGAAATTGTTATTAGTCCGGGAATCTCGCTACGAGAGCCGACATTAACTTTAGCTAAAACTATCGGGGTTCCTATTATCAGTGAAATTGAACTATTTGCTCGTTACGTGAATGCGCCGATCGTGGCTATTACCGGATCAAATGGTAAGAGCACCGTAACGACTTTAATCGGCGAAATGGCTAAACAAGCGGGTTGGCAAGTACAAATTGGCGGTAATTTAGGTACGCCGGCTATTGAGCTACTTTGCTATCCGGCGCCAGATTTATATGTACTAGAACTATCCAGTTTTCAATTAGAAACGACTTATTCTCTCAATCCCAAAGCGGCCGTCGTTTTAAATATTAGTGAAGATCATATGGACCGTTATCAACACCTGGATGAGTATATTGCCGCTAAACAACGTATTTATAGTGGCGATGGCGTTGTCGTTATCAATGCCGATGATCCTCGAGTAATCGCATTGTTACCACCCAATCGCCGTTTTTTAAGCTTTAGTTTACAGGCTCATCAGGGAGATTTTAGAGTTGCTCAATATGATGGTGAATTATACCTGATTCGTGTTCAAGAAACGGTAGTGACTCCACTATTACCGATTAAAGCGATAAAATTACCAGGCAGGATGATGCAGGCCAATGTATTGGCCGCTTTAGCATTAGGTGAAGCTATTGGGTTACCACTGAGATCTCGGTTAGAAACGACTCAATCTTTTGTTGGATTATCACATCGTTGTGTTTGGGTTGCTAATAAACAAGGAATTGATTGGTATAATGATTCTAAAGGAACTAATGTTGGTGCAACGATTGCAGCTATTCAAAACCTAGATAAACCTGGACATGTTATACTTATTGCGGGTGGTGACGGTAAAGGCGCCGATTTCACGCCATTAGCGGCTACTATCACTCAACATTGTCAAGCTTGTGTTTTAATTGGGCGAGACGCACCGTTAATTGCTGCTGCACTCAAAAAAAGCATTCCAGTTTATTATGCTCAAAGTATGGTAACAGCCGTTCTTCAAGCAGCTACCCTAGCTAAACCAGGTGACGCTGTATTATTATCGCCAGCTTGCGCCAGTTTTGATATGTTTAATAACTATGAACATCGTGGACAAGTATTTGAAACAGCAGTACACCAATTGGCAGATAATTGATTCGTGTCAATTACCTCTGGTTGCTATATCTCCCTTAGCTTTGATGAGTTGTGGTGATCCTCATTTATAGATGAGGTGCTGAATATTGGCATTGTTGTTGCGCGTAGATAATAAAAATTAATTTTAGATTAATAACAGGAAAAATTCATCAATGACACAATCAGTCTCTTTAACTCGCTCATCACGACAGCCTATACTCTTGATGGCTGGTGGCACCGGTGGACATGTTTTTCCAGCACTCGCTATTGCTCAAGCTTTACAAGCACAAGGTATTCAAGTATCTTGGTTAGGAACACATCGGGGTTTAGAAACACGGGTTGTACCCAAAGCGGGTATTGATATAAATTATATTAATATTAGTGGATTACGTGGAAAAAGTCGACTGAGCTTGTTAATGGCGCCCATTAAGATCGTTCTCGCTATTTGGCAAACGATACAAATTTTACGTACTTTACGTCCGGCAGCGGTGGTGGGAATGGGAGGATTTGTTACTGGTCCAGGTGGCGTTGCAGCTTGGTTGTTACGTATTCCATTATTAATCCATGAGCAAAATGCCATTGCTGGCTTAACTAATCGTTGGTTAGCTTACCTCGCTTGTCAAATCATGGAGGCTTTTCCCAACACGTTTTCGCCCCATTACCATGCCATACATACGGGTAATCCACTGCGTGCTGATATTATGGCCTTAACCACCTCTATACCTCGAAGTGTGCACAATCCTTTTAGGATATTAATTGTCGGCGGTAGTTTGGGGGCACAAGTCCTCAATGAGACCATACCAACCGCTTTAAAACAAGTAACGGTGCCAATAACTATCTGGCATCAAACTGGAGAAGCGCATGTAGCTACAATGCAAAATGCGTATGCGCAAGCGCTTTTCTCGGCACGAGTCGATGCTTTTATTGATGATATGGCGACCGCTTATGCGTGGGCTGATATTGTTATATGCCGAGCGGGTGCTTTGACTATTAGTGAATTAGCTCAAGCTGGCGTGGCTAGTATATTAATACCTTACCCTTATGCCGTTGATGATCATCAGACTTATAATGCGCAATTCTTAGCTATCCAAGGTGCTGCCATTTTATTACCACAAACTCAATTAACTGTGGACAAATTAGCAAATTTAATTACTACTTTATATCATAATTCCACACGGTTACAATTGATGTCAACCTCGGCACGAAGTTGTGCTATGCCCATGGCTTTGCAACAGGTTGTCAACTTAGTCTTGAAAATTGCCTATCCGGTTTAATCAGTTATCCGTTTTTTCAGTTATCCGTTATCCCGGTTCAACAATTCAGCTTATTTTTAACCTAAAAATTATAGGTAAAATAAGCTAAAAATGAGTAACTTCCTAATTAGTTTAGTATAAGTCACTATAAAAACGGATAACGGCTAACGGATAACTGAAAAAACGGATAACTGAAAAAACGGATAACTTAAAATGAACATTATCGAATACAATAAAACCCAGCTACCTAAACGTGGGCGACGGATTCACTTTGTTGGGATAGGCGGTGCCGGTATGGGCGGTATTGCTGAAGTCATGCACCGGATCGGTTATGCCGTTTCCGGCTCCGATTTGCACAAAAATCCGATGACCCGTCGATTAGTTGATCTGGGTATTAAAATTCAAATTGGACACGTTGCCGAACAAATCCATGGTTGTGATGTTGTTGTCATTTCGAGCGCGGTCACTGCAGATAATCCGGAAGTACAGGCAGCCCGTGCGCGACGGATTCCCATCATCCCACGCGCGGAGATGTTGGGTGAATTAATGCGGTTTCGTCAAGGTATTGCCATTGCAGGAACACACGGTAAAACCACTACTACCAGCTTAATTGCAAGCCTGTTAGCAGAAGGCGGACTCGATCCGACTTTTGTTATCGGGGGTCGTTTAAATAGTGTCGGTACTCATGCAAGTTTAGGTTCGGGAAACTACCTCGTTGCGGAGGCAGATGAAAGTGATGCCTCATTTTTATACTTAAAACCGGTCATGGCTATCGTCACGAACATTGATGCGGATCATATGAGTACTTATCACTATGATTTCAGTCAATTATGTCAAGCCTTTCTTGATTTTCTACAACAACTGCCTTTTTATGGGTTAGCCGTTTTATGTATTGATGATCCGGTGATAGCCGAATTGTTACCACAGTTAACTAAACCGATGTTAACTTATGGCCTCTCCGAGCAAGCCGACATTCGTGCTGTTGATATTAAACCAACTCAGAATCAAACCCGTTTCACGGTATTGCGAGATCAAGTCCCTTGCTTAGAAATCCAGCTTAATTTGCCAGGTAAACATAATGTTCGTAATGCCTTAGCTGCTATTGCCATTGCCCAAGAAGTTGGCGTGTCAAATGCCGCGATTACTCGCGCTTTACAAACTTTTGGTGGCATTGATCGCCGCTTTCAAATGCAAAGTATCCTCACTTATCGGGGTGAAATCCTATTGGTTGATGACTATGGACATCATCCTCGGGAAATTGCAGCGGTATTCCAAGCCATTCGTGAAGGTTGGCCTAACCGACGTTTAGTTGTGATCTTTCAACCACATCGTTATACTCGCACCCAGGATTTGTTTGCAGAATTTGTTGAAGTGTTGACAACAGTCGATCTGTTATTTTTATTGGAAGTTTATGCCGCTGGCGAACCGATTATCATGGGAGCGACTGGAGAAGCTTTATACCAAGCGATTAAGAGTCAAAGTCGAATTAAACTACTATTTGTACCACATCCTGAACAATTACCCTATTTATTACTCCCTTTATTGCAAGATCAAGATATTTTACTCACGCTCGGTGCTGGCAATATTGGTATGATTGCTACTCAGTTACTCCATGCCTTAACCATTGAAGAACACAATGAATCCACCCAGGTTGCCGCCTATTAACTTACCTGGTTCTAATCAATCGGTCCCTTTTAATTTAGAAGGATTACGGGGCATATTACGTCACCAAGAACCGATGTATGCCCACACCACTTGGCGAGTTGGTGGACCAGCACAATGGTTTTATAAACCGGCTGATCAAAGTGATCTCATGCAATTGTTAGCATATATTCTCCCAGATTTGCCAGTTTTTTGGTTAGGTTTAGGCAGTAATTTACTCGTGCGAGATGGCGGTATACCGGGTTTAGTGATCCTCACAGCTGGTTGTTTAAATGAGATAAAATTAGTAGCAACCCAACAACTCTATGTCCAAGCAGGTGTCAGTTGTGCTAAAGTGGCTCGGTTTGCTGCACAAGTTGGACTAACCGGTACCGAATTCTTAGCGGGTATTCCTGGCACCATGGGAGGAGCGTTAGCCCTGAATGCCAGTGCTTGGGGGGGTGAAACGTGGTCATTAGTACAATGTGTAGAAACTGTTGATCGGCTTGGACAGCTACATTATCGAACCGCTACGGACTACGAAATTGGTTATCGCCAAGTGACTGGTCCCCAAAACGAATGGTTTATATCGGTTACTTTACAGTTGCAACCCCATCCAATCGCAGAAAATAAGGCAAAGATTCGCCGGTTATTAGAACAACGTCATGATAACCAACCGATTGGCTTACCGAGTAGTGGTTCCGTATTCCGTAATCCGCCAGGGTACTATGCGGGTCAGCTCATAGAACAAGCGGGTTGGAAAGGACAACGTGTCGGTGGTGCAACCGTTTCAGAAAAACACGCGAATTTCATTATCAATAGTCATCAAGCCACGGCGGCTGATATTGAAAATTTAATAACACAAATAACGAATTCGGTAGAACAACATTTTGGGATTCGTTTAGTACCAGAAGTGCATATTATTGGGATTCATTGTTGAACGATGAATATTTTTATGCTTAGTTTACTATTCATTTTGAGTTGATAAAGCATGATAACAGATTTTGGTAAAGTAGCTGTACTAATGGGAGGTCATTCGGCTGAACGCGAAATTTCCCTTAAAAGTGGACGCGCTATTCTAGCCGCTTTGTTAAGACAGGATGTTGATGCCGTAGCAATAGACACTGCCCACGACTGGTTGAGTCAATTAACCACTAACCAGTTTGAGCGAATTTTTATCGCGTTGCATGGACGTGGTGGCGAAGATGGTGTTGTTCAAGGATTATTGGAGAGTATCGGCTTACCCTATACGGGGAGTGGTGTTTTAGGTGCAGCATTAGCGATGGATAAATATCGTACTAAGCTGCTCTGGCAAGGAATGGGATTACCTACTCCCCCCAGTCAACTCTTAACAACTAAATTGGATTTAAATCAAGTTGTCGAAAAATTGGGTCTGCCACTGATGGTTAAACCGGTGTTAGAAGGTTCCAGTGTCGGCATGAGTAAAGTTAATCGGCGAGAAGAATTAGAATCCGCTTGGGAGACTGCTGCTCAATATCATTGCGATGTTTTGGTAGAGCGTTATATCACTGGTGCAGAATATACTGCATCTATTCTAAACGACGCCGTATTACCTTTAATTCGCTTGGAAACACCACGAGATTTTTATGATTTTGCGGCTAAATATCAGGATTCTCATACGACTTATCATTGTCCTTGTGGATTACCAGCTACTCAAGAACAAAGTTTACAACAATTAGCCAAGCAAGCTTTTCTAGCCATCAATGCGAGTGGTTGGGGTCGAGTTGATTTCATTTGCGATCAGACAGCTCAACCCTGGTTATTAGAAGTTAATACCGTACCTGGTATGACCGATCATAGTCTCGTTCCCATGGCTGCAAAAACGGCCGGGATTACCTTTGATGAACTGGTATTACGTATTCTAGCTACGGCATGGACTCGATAACTGCTCACCCACGAATTAAAAAAAGCAGAGGACAGCCAATAGCTTGGTCTAGTCCGCTTACTCAGCGGCAGCGTTTATTGGGATGGAAACGCTTTAAAACAACCATCTTAACGCCTTTATTTTGGATTAAAAATATGTTGATTATTGGTTTAAGCCTCAGTTTAGTAGCTACCTTGTTACTTTGGTTATTCGAACCACATACGTTGCCGCTAACCCGGGTTCAAATTGAAGGTACACTGATTAATGTTGATCCTCAAAATTTGCAAGCGATAGTTTCTCAGGTAACCAAAGGGGGACTATTAAGTCTCGACGTGGCGTCGGTACGACGAGTATTATTATCGGTACCGTGGATACAAGATGTTCGTATTTATCGACATTGGCCGGATACTTTATTTGTCCAAATTTGGGAACGAGAAGCGGTTGCTTATTGGCATGATAAAGCCATTGTTGACCCCAAAGGACATTTATTTGTCGTGCCACCGCGCTGGATCAGCAACCGGAAAATCAAGGATAAGGCGGGATCTGATTTACCTCGTTTTAAGGGGCCGTCTGGTAGCGCTAAACTCATTTTAGAACGTTATTACCCGCTAAAAAAGATTATTCAATTAGCTGGATTGAAAATAGAAGAATTAGGTTGTGATAACCGTCAATCCTGGTATATGGTATTAAATCAAGGACTTCATTTACAATTAGGACGTGGTAACAATGAAACGCGGGTGCAACGTTTTCTTCAAGTTTATCATCGTATCATAACGCCATTAACCGCTCTTTGTCTCAAAGCGGAAAGCATTTCTCCGCTTTGTCAACAAACCAGTGGAGATAACCTAATGACACAGATTGACTTGCGTTATCCCAATGGCATTGCTGTGCGAAAACCATTGGCAGAGTGAGGAATAACATGCCAAGAGAAAAAAATTTGATTGTTGGACTGGATATTGGCACATCAAAAGTGGTTGCCATTGTTGGTGAAGTGACTCCGGAAGGCGATGAAGTTGAAATTATTGGCATTGGTCAACATCCTTCTCGTGGTCTTAAAAAAGGCGTAGTCGTCAATATTGAATCAACTACGCATTCGATTCAAAGAGCGGTAGAAGAAGCGGAATTAATGTCCGGTTGTGAAATTCACTCTGTTTATACTGGCATTGCGGGTAGTCATATTCGCAGTATGAATTCACATGGGATAGTCGCCATTCGTGATAAAGAAGTAACTCAGGATGATATTGATCGTGTTATTGATGCCGCACGTGCTGTAGCTATCCCCGCTGATCGAAAAATCGTGCATATTTTACCACAAGAATTTGTTATTGATAATCAAGAGGGTATTCGTGAACCTATTGGTATGTCTGGGGTTCGTCTGGAAGCAAAAGTTCATTTGGTTACCAGTGCTGCGAGTGCCGCACAAAACATTGTTAAATGTATCCGCATCTGTGGATTGGAAGTGGATGATCTCATTCTAGAGCAACTGGCTTCTAGTGAATCTGTCTTGACCGAAGATGAGAAAGATCTGGGAGTTTGCTTGGTCGATGTAGGTGGTGGAACCACCGATATTGCTGTATTTACGGAAGGAGCAGTACGCTACACGGCGGTTATACCCATTGCCGGTGATCAAGTCACTAATGATATTGCGGTTGCGATGCGAACCCCAACCCAGTATGCAGAAGAAATAAAAATCAAGTATGCTTGTGCATTAGCACAATTAACTAATGCAGAAGAAATGATTGAAGTACCGAGTGTAGGTGCTCGTCCCCCGCGTTATTTAGCAAGGCAAACTTTAGCAGATGTTGTGGAACCACGCTATGAAGAATTATTAACTTTAGTGCAAGCTGAATTGCGACGGAGTGGTTATGAAGATTTAATTGCCGCTGGTATTGTTCTAACCGGCGGTAGCGCTAAAATGGATGGTGTCATCGAATTGGCAGAAGAAGTTTTTCACATGCCAGTACGAGTTGGTTATCCCAAATATGTGAGTGGCTTAATTGATGTCGTTCGTAATCCAATCCATGCTACTGGTGTGGGGTTATTATTATTTGGTCATAAACATCGTCATGAACGTATTTCCGATATTAATCATTCTGGTAGAATTGTCAGAGGGGTATTAGGTCGGATGAAAAACTGGTTTCAAGGTAACTTTTGAGAATTAGACCAATTCATGCGATGATAATATCAGAATTAAAGAGGCAAAACTTTGACCGTAATATAGGCAACTAAAATGGCTTCATTATTCTGAAGACAGGTTTTATCTATCGCATAGGAGATTTTAATTATGCCGTTTGAATTAATGGATACGTACAGCCAAAATGCTGTTATTAAAGTCGTTGGTGTTGGTGGTGGTGGTGGCAATGCGGTTGAGCATATGCTCCAAGGTAGTATAGAGGGAGTTGAATTCATTTGTGCTAACACCGACGCGCAAGCCCTGAAAAATTCCTCTGCTCGGACCATTTTACAATTGGGTACCGATGTAACTAAAGGTCTCGGTGCCGGCGCGAATCCTGAGATTGGACAACAAGCCGCACTAGAAGACCGGGAACGAATTATGGCGGTTTTAGAGGGAACCGATATGGCATTTATTACCGCCGGTATGGGTGGCGGTACCGGTACCGGCGCCGCACCCATCGTAGCGCAAGTTGCCAAAGAATTAGGCATTTTAACCGTCGCTGTAGTAACCCGCCCCTTCCCATTTGAAGGTAAAAAACGCGCAATGATTGCAGAGGAAGGCATTAAAGAATTAAGCCAACATGTTGATTCTTTAATTATTATCCCTAATGAGAAACTCTTGACGGTCTTAGGTAAGGATACGACTTTATTGGATGCTTTTAAAGCGGCTAATAATGTCCTTTATAGTGCGGTGCAAGGTATCTCAGAATTAATTACTCGTCCTGGGTTAATTAATGTTGACTTTGCTGACGTAACCACAGTTATGCAGGAAATGGGCTTAGCCATGATGGGAACTGGTCGTGCTAAAGGTGAAGGTCGTGCTCGTAAAGCCGGTATGGAAGCGATTTCCAGCCCACTGTTGGAAGATATTGATTTATCAGGTGCACGTGGCATTTTAGTTAATATGACAGCTGGTCCCGATCTGAGCATTGGTGAATTTGAAGAAATGGGTGATGTTGTAGAAGAATTTGCTTCCGACAATGCTACGGTGGTAGTCGGTACGGTGCTTGATCTCGAAATGAAAGAAGAACTTCGGGTCACCGTTATCGCCACCGGTGTTAATCATATTAATAAACAACCCGAACGCCCTCAAGTTAAAGTGGTACCTAAATCGGTCGAGAAGCCAAGTAAAATGAGCGACTATAGAGAATTTGATAAACCAACGGTGACACGTCTTCAACAGACGAACAATGAAAAAAATCCTGATCCTCATAATCGGGAGACACCCTCTGGAGATTATCTCGATATCCCGGCTTTTTTACGTCGGCAAGCCGATTAGGTGGAAAATTATCTTATTTATACCGGATAACCCGCTTTTTAACTTAGAAAATAACTATTTCAAAAAATAGTCATGAGGATGATAATCCGGCGATAATCACAGAATTTAATCACTCGTTCGTTAAAATAGGTAGGAAAATATTACTTGGGTGTTATAAGCGCAAAAATCTTTTCCAGCGTCATTTTAAATTTTATTAATTTTATTATTATTCAAGGAGTTAACTGTGAAAATGGTAGGTAATTGTTAAGTGGTATGTAATTTGCGTAGTAGGTTCTAATAGAAAATTAACTACTTAAGATAAAGTATCTAAATTAAAGACAATACCGAAATGATGGACTAACCAATTGCCAAAAGCGTAAGGGAGAGATACAAACTCATGATGAAACAGCGCACCTTAAAGAATATCATTCGTGCCACCGGCGTTGGATTACACACAGGTGAAAAAGTTTATTTAACTTTAAAACCAGCACCAGCCAACACGGGAATTATTTTCAGACGAGTTGATTTAGAGGTGCCGGTAGAAATCGCAGCGCGTACTGAAAATGTTGGTGATACCCGACTATCAACCACTTTAATCAAAGAGACCATACGAATTTCTACCATTGAACACTTACTATCCGCATTGGCGGGTTTAGGTATAGACAATGCGTATATTGATCTAAGTGCCCCAGAAGTCCCTATTATGGACGGTAGTGCTGGTCCCTTTGTGTTTTTAATTCAATCGGCTGGTATTGAAGAGCAAAATGTACCTAAAAAATATATTCGGATTAAACGACCAATACAGGTACAACAAGGTGATAAGTGGGCATGTTTTGAACCTTTTGATGGTTTTAAGGTGAGTTTTCAAATTGACTTTAATCATCCGGTTTTTAAACGTCAACCTCAATATGTCGAAATCGATTTTTCTAAAACTTCTTTTGTAAAAGAAGTGAGTCGAGCGCGAACTTTTGGGTTCATGCAGGAAGTTGAATTATTACGTGAAAACCAACTGGCCTTAGGAGGCAGTTTAGATAATGCGATAGTGATGGATGATTACCGAATTCTCAATGAAGATGGTCTACGTTATGAAGATGAATTTGTAAAACATAAGGTGCTTGATGCCGTTGGTGATCTCTACCTATTAGGATATAGTTTGATAGGTGCCTTTAGTGGATACAAATCTGGACATGAATTGAACAACACTTTATTACGTACCTTATTAGCTAATCAATCGGCTTGGGAAATGGTTAGTGATGATAATACTCGTCAAGTTTCTTCAATGAGTTATCTTCAACCCATTCCAGTATCTTGAACTATCCAGACAACGAGATAAGTATTGTTGAACGAGCAAATTTATGACATTAAATCGCTTAAAAGTAAGATATTTCAATTTGTTATAGAATGAAGCATTGGGATTTTTTTTATTTCATGGTACGCTTTATTAACCTAATCTCGAATTAGGTTTTCTGAAAGGAAGGCCAAGGAAACAATTTATTGAATGGGTATGCCCTACCATACTTGCTTGTACCGATCGAAGATACGAGCAAGAAATTAAGTCAAGTCAAAAAATGAATTGCTTTCAAGACAAACTCGATTTAATAGGTACAGAAAGTGGGCGAATTCTAACTTCTATTTTATCAATGGTGGGCATACTTTCCTCTTGTTGCCAACGGTATAACAGTTCGGGGGTCAAATAACGTAATCGCGTGGCCCAAAGAGAAGAATCAGTGTGTACTACTAAGGTATTATTCCGTAAATTTGCAATATAACAATGTTGTTGTAATGGAATCGGTAAACTCGCTTGCAACCACTGATCAAGTTGTTCAAGCATTTGACTATGTTGTAATAACCGATACAAGATACTCGAAGGGTTCGCTATCAATTGCCTCATCGATTTCATCGCAAAAGTTTTAACCTCAACTGACAAAGAGAAACATTATGGACGTTATCCTTATCAGAAAAAACCATAAAAAAATTAATAATGAACTGGCTCATGCCCTCTTAGTACCAAGCGTTTTTGTTTCGATATTAACTATTGCAACGATGGCTTATTCTGCTTACCATTACCATCCCCAATCATCTCAGTCGGCCATTTCAATTTCACGTTATACGACTCAGATGAAAACTGCTGAAAAAAATACCAAAGATCTAGCCTTACGTTTAGAACGATTACAAGCAGAAACAGCTAGACTTAATCGATTAGGTCAGAGACTAGTTAAACACCATGAAGTTCCCGATCCCGATTTCAGCGTTTCTTGGGATAATGACATCGCTAATCGTGCTAATACCGCTAAAACCATTTCCGCCCGGCGACCGAGTCAACTTAGCATAACACGAGAACGTTTTTCGCAACGTCCCTCTATTGAAGAAGTTAAACGCTCCATCCGGGTGGTTTCTGAAAATTCACTCCTTCGTCAATATCGCACGACTCCAACTATTTTACCGGTTGGTTGGCCCTTGAAACAAGGTCGTATTTCTTCTCCATTTGGTTGGCGGGGCCGACGTATGCATAAGGGAATTGATATTGCTGCCCCAACTGGAACACCCATTTTTGCAGTAGAAGATGGCATCGTCACCCGATCGCAACGTATGCGTGGTTATGGCAAAATGATTGAGATCAAACATGGTGAAATGTACTCAACTCGTTATGGTCATAACAGTAACAATCTTGTTAAAGTGGGTGATTACGTTAGAAAAGGACAACTGATTGGTTTAGTCGGTTCTACCGGTCGTTCTACCGGGCCTCATGTTCATTTTGAAGTATTGCAATCCGCTATTGCGATCAATCCGGTTAAATACTTGGCAACGATAGATAGTTTTAAATTGTCAGAGAGTATTAAGCTATCTGATTATGTTCTGCTATCACAAAATAAATTAAAACCGTTTCTGATAGAATGGATGTAACTTATTGTTTTCTGAGATCTTCAGGTTCCCATTAAGTCTTAATCTTAATCGATATTCTGATAGAGATTATTCTTATTAAGAATCACGATTAAGATTAAGGTAGTTTAGGTAGGTTAAAATGTGTTGTCAATTGAGAATTCGATTGTGTCAAGTTCTTAAATAAAATATAATTTTTTAAATTTGTTACGACAAAAAATCCTAAACTTGCCATTTATGCGATTATAAATGGTTATTATTTATTTTCTAGAGTGTTATCATTAATTAATGACACATCCTAACAACTCTTACTCTCACTCTAATTTCTTCTCGCTTAATTAAGAGACCTATTATTAAACCGCGTAGATATATAGTTCTCATCGTAATTTATCTAATTTCTAGCCAAGTAAGATGGATATTGCTTACGACAAAGCGTTTGAATTGGGGTGATGAGGGGTATACGGTGCACACCCTATTTAGCTTAAGATTGAGTTGATTGATTTTGATAGACCTAACGATGAAACAAATCATGTCTTCGGCTGATGAGTCGATCAATAAATAATATCCCATCGAGATGATCAAGTTCGTGTTGAACTGCCCGGGCTTCATAACCTTCCATTTGGTAGTGTTGTCTGGTTCCGCTTTCGTCCTGTGCAGACAGTTCAATTTGCTCCGCGCGCACGACCTTACCAGTATAATCAGGGACAGACATGCAACCTTCCCGACCAATAGCAAAACCTTTCCAATGGTTAATTTCGGGATTAATTAATATCAGTCTGCCATGATGTTTAATTTTAGGTTTAGAGGAAACATCGATAATAACAATCCGTTGTAATATTCCCACCTGAGGCGCTGCAATACCAACTCCACCGGGAGCGGCACGTAGGGTCTCTTCTAGATTAGCAATGAAGACCGCTAAGTCCGCATTAAATTCAGTAATCGGTTCAGCAATCATTTTTAAGCGTGGATCAGGATAGGTCAAAATCTCCAAGATAGCCATAACTTATTAAAAAATCGTTGTTGTAATAGGTGTCAAACGAACCTCAATGGTTTGTTCACTTGTCTGGTGCCAAGTTTGGAGTGCTTGTTGGAGTGCTTCTATTCCCCGGGTAGCAACTCCCTCAATTTGCATAATATAGAATGGGTTATTAGCATGACCACCGATATCAGATTCTAAATCGAGAATATTTAACCCCGCCGCTGCTAATATCGAAGTAACTTGGGCAACAATACCAGCACGATCAGCACTATGCACACTGATTTGAACATTAGGTTCTTGGCGGGTAGTCTGTTCACCGACACTGGGGTCAATATGAATGTGTAATTGTAATTCGTCAGCTATAGGTGCTAATAATGCGGTTAATGCGGCTTTAGTTCCGGGAAAATGAACCATAAGCATAATCGTGAAATTACCATCCATGCGAAGCATCGAAGCTTCACCTAAATGGCAGCCGCCTTGATACAAAGCGGTGGTGACTCTGGCAACGATACCAATTCGATCTTTTCCTACCAAAGTTAACATAAACCATTGTGTCATTATGGTTCTCCAAAATAGATTACATGATGAATAGTTACTTATTATGACAATAAGTTTCACTAAATTCTACTTTGACCATATCCTAAATAAGGCAATAAGGTAACTTTACTTAAGAAAATGAAATCGATAGAATTTGATAGTTATATTTAATTTCTACAAAGGAAAAATTGGCATGATCGGTAAGAAAATGGCCGAAGCATTGAATAATCAGGTTAACCGTGAGTTTTATTCTGCTTATTTCTATTTATCCATGTCCGCTTATAGTGATTTTCTAGGATTGAAAGGTTTTGCGAGTTGGTTTATGAGTAAAAATTTGGAAGAAACCCAACACGCTCTGAAGATTTATAAATATCTGCTTGATCAGGGTGTGCAAATTAATTTGTTACCGGTTGCTCAACCACCAGCTACGTTTGAGAGTCCATTAGCGATGTTTGAAGTTACCTTAGCTCATGAACAGGGTGTTACCCAAAATTTCAATGAATTGATTGAACTGGCGATGACAGAAAAAGACTATGCTACCCAAATTTTCTTACAATGGTTTATTACTGAACAAATTGAAGAAGAAGCGACGGTCTCAGAAATTATTCATCGAATTAAGCTGATTGGTGGCAAAGGAGATGGTTTATTTATGATTGATAACCAACTTAAACAAATGGCTACCCAAATGAGTCTAGCTCCCGTAACATCAACTACTTGATAATTCTTCCGTTATCAAATCAGAATCGCTATCGCTAATACTCGCCGATTTATTGAAGGGAATCGCTACTTATCTATAAAACTGGTTTTGACTAAACAGTCACTGGTATTTAAATTTTAACCAATATGATAACAAGGGGTAATAATCCCTTGTTACACCAAATCACTATTGTTTTAGCATGACTACATTTCCCATGACTGACTTATCTTACCACCGCTAACATTTTATGTTTTAGTTTAGTCAATATCAGAACTAGGAATGACTTATCACCTTATCTCTCAATGGTCCGAATTAGAATTTTTAGGCGGGAAGGATATTACAGAATTAAATGACCACTTAACCGTCTTATTTTTTAACAAATTAACTTTGAAAATTCTGATTTAGACAAAAAAATTGTTACACCGGTGCTTATTGAGAGGTATCCCATGATTATCCTAGAATTACTGATAAATATTAAGAACGTCACTTTATTACATTCCATCATCCACTTTTAGAGGAGAGTCAATGTGAAAGGTTGGCTAATAATATTGATCTCACCAGAGAAAACTAAGATAGTTATCATAATATGGATGTCATCGTTATTATTTTCTGGATTTTGGATTGACAATACTTTTTCCCAAGAAATTATACCTCTAACAGCAAGAAAACTTATTGTTGGTAGTGAGCTAGATTATCCTCCTTTTGCTTTGGTAAATAACCAAGGTGAAGCGGATGGTTTTAGTGTCGATTTATTTAAGGCCGTTGCTCAGGTGATGGGACTCAACATTGAATTTCGGGTAGGGACTTGGAATGAAGTCCGTCATGCTTTGGAACGAGGGAACATTGATGCTTTACCTTTAGTTTCTTATTCAGCAGAAAGAGAACGGGTTTTTGATTTTACCACACCTTATCTGCTTGATGATGCGGCGATTTTTATTCGCACTGGAGATGAACCTATTCACTCAGCAGTTGAATTGTATAATAAAACGATCATCGTTATGCAGGCAGATGCTACTCACGATTACTTACTTAAGCAACCGGCTCATAAACACTTAATTTTAGCTAAAACGATAGCCGAAGCTATGCGCCGACTCTCATCAGGAGAAGGAGATTGTACCTTAGTTCCGAGGTTAGTGGGTTTATTAACCGCTAAAAAATTTAACTTGACTAATTTGAAAATAACCGGCCCGGTGATTATTGTTCATGGGCGTGGCTATGGCTTTGCTGTTAAGGAGGGTAATGAAGTATTGCGGGAAACTCTCAATCGAGGATTAAGTATTATTAAAGCTACTGGTCAATACGATGCTATCTATGATCACTGGTTTGGTGTCGTTGATTCCCGTAGTTTTACTCTAGCCGAAATTTACCGGTATGCTGCTATTATTATTAGTGTTTTTGTGTTCATTCTCGCCATAGCGTTATTATGGTCATGGTCTTTAAAAAGAGAAATTGCGCAACGTAAACAAACTGAGTTTCAACTACAAACAACTAATTTTGAATTATTCCAAGCTAAAGAAACGGCAGAAACCGCTAATCAAGCTAAAAGCATTTTCTTAGCGAATATGAGTCACGAGTTGCGTACCCCACTCCACGTCATTCTCGGTTTTTCGCAATTAATGGAACGTGATCCAACTATCACTTCAGAACACCGCGAACCGGTGAAAATTATTAATCGCAGTGGTGAACATTTACTCGCTTTAATTAATGACGTGTTAGAAATGTCTAAGATCGAAGCGGGTCGTATTACCTTGAATGAAGAAAGTATTGATCTTCACCAATTATTGCAAAATGTTGCCCAGATGATGCAGATTCGTGCCGAAAGCAAGAATCTCCAATTTATCTTAGAATATGAACCACACTTACCACAATTTATTATGATCGATGCCGGTAAATTGCGGCAAATACTCATTAACTTAATTGGTAATGCCATCAAATTCACTGAGGAAGGGGGTGTTAGTCTCCGTATTCAAGCTCATGAGCAGCAAGCTACAACCACTTCCCCAATTAGGTATGATTTGGTAGTTGAAGTTGAAGATTCCGGGATCGGTATTGCTACCTCATACCAAGAAACTATTTTTAAAGCTTTTGTCCAAGTAGGACATTATCAACTCAGTTCCCAAGGAACGGGGTTAGGATTACCGATTACACGCCATTATATTCGTTTAATGGGGGGGGATATCCAAGTTATCAGCGAAATAAATGAAGGTTCTGTATTTAAGTTTCACTTACCGATCACTTTAGCTGATAAAAGTCAAATCAAAACGCCGATCAATTATCAACGGGTAATGAAACTTGCACCGGGTCAAATGATTCCTCGTATTTTGGTGGTTGAAGATAACCAAGAAAGCCGTTTATTATTGAAGAAATTTTTACTAGAAGCGGGTTTTAAAGTACAAGAGGCCATTAATGGTGAAGAAGCGATCCAAGTTTTTCAACAGTGGCATCCTGACCTCATTTGGATGGATATGCGGATGCCGGTAATGGATGGTTATACAGCGACTCAACGAATTAAAGCTTTGCCTAGTGGTAAAAAAACTATCATTATCGCTTTGACAGCCAGTGCGTTTGAAACTCAGCGACAAGAAATTTTCGCTAGCGGTTGCGATGATTTTGTTAGAAAACCCTATCGAGATAATAAAATTTTTGAATTAATGGCTAAATACTTAAATATTAAATATCTTTATGAAAATGAAACGCGGTTAGAAGAATTAGTTTATCCTAATCATATTGAAGCTAAGCTCATTGTGAATCCTGATTCTTTAGCACTAATTCCGCAACCATTACAGCAACAATTTAGACAAGCGCTTCAAGAGTTGGATATCGATGCCATTTTCTCAGTTATTAACCATATCGGCGAACATAATACCATTTTAGCCCAGCAAATGAAAATTTATGCGGATAATTTTCAATATGAACAGTTAGCCGATTTACTCAAACTAAACCCGGACTAACCCATTAAATGGCAATGAACGACCTGTGGTAGCATTATCCTTCGGAAATATCTTAATTGTGGATGACGATCCGATTGCCGTTCGGTTTCTAGCTAACATTTTGAAAGATAATGGCTATACCGTACGAGTTGCGCTCAATGCTGAACTCACTTTTAAAACCTTAACAGCCAAGTTACCGGATTTAATCTTACTGGATGTGAACTTACCTGATGTTAATGGTTTTGAGATTGTAGACAATTGCAAACAGTAGAACGTTATCGACTTATTCCAATTATCTTTATTAGTGCATTAGAAAATACTGCCGACAAAGTGAGAGGATTTCAAGTGGGTGGGATTGATTATATTACCAAACCGTTTGCACCAGAAGAAGTCTTAGCCAGAGTTAAAACTCACCTCATGGTTTGTTTCACCCAAGAACAACTGGTTATAACGAATAAGCAATTACAACAACAAATCATTGAGCACCAACAAGCTAAAAGTGAATTGTATCAACTGAAAGAATTTTACGCGACTATTTTAGAAAATATTGTTGATGGCGTTTGGGTAACGGACCAAGATGATCACATTTATTATGCTAATCATGGGATGGAAATTATTGCTGGCGTATCTAGTCAACAGATCATGGGTGTTCAACTGTTACAGGAATTTCCTGAAGAAACCATTAAATTTTTCCGACCCTATTATTTGGAAGCTAAAGATACGCTCAAACCGGTTTACTATGACAAAGTGGCTGTGAAAACGCCAGTAGGACGACCCAGTTATCAATCCGGATGGTTAATTCCTTTGAAGAGAAATGGTCAGTTTGATGGTATGATTTGTACCGTTGCTGATGTCACTGAGCGTAAATTGACAGCAGATGAAATTAAACGTTATCAAGCTCATCTAGAAGAATTAGTTGCAGAACGAACTATCGAACTCAACAATACGAATAACCGACTAAAAAAAGAAATTACCGAACGCAACCGCACCGAAATAGCGTTACGCGAGAGTGAAGAAAAATTTAGACGTATTTATGCAGAATCACCAATTGGTATAGCGCTTTATGATTCAGCGGGGCAATTATTAAATATTAATCAATCCTGTTTAAGGATATTTGGTTTAACTCTGGCTGAGCAAGCCAAAGATTTTAAACTTTTTGAGGATTTTGCTGTTCCAACGGCTATGCTCAAACAACTCTATCAAGGTAATACTATTAGATACGAAATGCTGTTTGACTGTAACCGCATTAAAACCCTGAATCTCACTCTTAAATCAGAATCTATCTATCTTGATATCTTAATTACCTCATTAAATTTGAATGAAACGGAAACCACAGTTAGTGGTTATCTAGTTCAATTAATTGATATTACTGAACGTAAACAGAATGAAACCATTTTAAAACAGGCGAAAGAAACAGCCGAATCGACTAACCGAGCTAAGAGTGAATTTCTAGCTAATATCAGTCACGAAATTCGAACTCCCTTAAATGCGATTATCGGTTTTAGCGAGTTATTAGCTTCACTCATTACCGATAGAAATCAAGCCGGTTATCTTGATTCAATTCAATCAGCCGGTAAAAGTTTACTAACTTTAATCAATGATGTCCTCGATCTATCCAAAATTGAAGCCGGTCGGTTAGAAATTCAATATGAACCCACTAACCTTTACACTATCTTTAATGAATTAAAGCAAATTTTTGCGTTAAAAATAGCTGAGAAAAATTTAGAATTTATCATTGATATGGATGATACTTTGCCACCTCTCTTACTAGTAGATGAAACTCGATTGCGGCAAGTATTGCTCAATTTAGTGGGTAATGCCATCAAATTTACTGATGAGGGTTATGTCAAATTAAGTATTTGTCCGATTTACCAAACCGAACATCCACCACAAATTGATCTCATTTTAGCGGTGGCTGATACCGGAATTGGCATTCCTCTCAGTCAGCAAGAAATGATTTTCGAGTCTTTTCGCCAACAAGATGGTCAAAGTACCCGCAAATATGGCGGTACCGGACTCGGATTAGCGATTACTAAACGCTTGGTAGAAATGATGAATGGTCGTATTTCTGTTTCTAGTTGTGTTGGTGCTGGCAGTGTGTTTGAAATTATTTTAAGCGCTGTTCAAGTGGAACCCGTTGAAAATACAGTTGATCTAACTGAAAGTGTTATTGATCTCCGTCAGATTTGGTTTGAAGCGGCGACAGTCTTAGTTGTCGATAATATGGAATCTCACCGTCAACTTATCAGTGAATGGTTATCTCAAGTCAATTTAGAAGTTATCGAAGCGACCAATGGACAACAAGCTCTATTGTTAGCGCAACGACATCATCCCGATCTCATTTTAATAGATATTAACCTACCCAACCGGAATAGTTATGAAACAACACAGCAACTGAAAGTCAACCAGGTTACTTTGGATATACCGGTGATTGCTCTCACCGACTCCATCACTTTAGATGCTGAGTTAATGGCACCTCAAGCTTATTTTGATGGTTATTTATATAAGCCAATTAATATTTATGATCTATTTAAAATGTTATCACAATATTTAAAATACATCAGAAAAACCACTATTAATCTTATTCCTCAAGTACAATTAAAAAATATAGCCATTGAAAATAGAGAGATACTACCGGAACTACTGAGTGAATTAAACCAAATTGTCCCAACTTGGCAACAACTTTCCCGAGTGATGGAAATGGAAACTATAACTCATTTTGCTAACCGAATAGCACAATTAGGTGAAATTTATCAGGTACTCTATTTAATTCATTATGGAGAAAAATTATGTCATCTCACCCAGACATTTGATATAACCAATTTAAACAAAGTGTTAAATGAATTTCCTAAAATAATAGCACAGTTAAAGGCAGTCGTTTGATGAATAAAGAACAAGTGATCTTAATTGTTGATGACAATCCTGATAATCTCGCTTTAGTCGGAAATATTCTGAAAAAAAGCAATCATCGGTTACTGTTTGCTCAAAGTGGTGTTCATGCTTTAAAAGCGATCTACGATAAACAACCTGATCTTATTTTACTGGATGTTATGATGCCGGATTTGGATGGTTTTGCGGTTTGTAAACAGTTAAAGCAAGATGAAAATTTTGCCGACATTCCAATTATTTTCTTAACCGCTAAGGCAGAAAAAGATAACGTGATTGCTGGCTTGGAGCTAGGCGCCGTTGATTACATTACTAAGCCTTTTAATAGTAAAGAATTAATTACCCGAGTGGATACCCATCTTGAGCTTAAAATGGCCAAAGAAAATCTCAAGCAAAGGATTACGGAATTAAGTGTAGCCAAAAAGGAACTCGCTCACAAAGTCGAAGAGTTAAAACAAGCTAATTTCACCAAAGATAAATTTTTTTCTATTATTTCGCATGATTTAATGAATCCATTTAGTGGGCTAATTGGTTTTGCTTCATTATTAGTAGATAAAAATCGATCATTAAATGACAAACAACGGGAAGAATGTATTGATCATATTTTTCAGTTATCCAAGCAAGGTTTGAATTTATTAACTAATTTACTCGATTGGTCAAGGTCACAAACCGGTCGAATGGAAATTACGCCCATGCACTTAAATTTAAAAAGTGTAGTCGATGGTAATATTAAATTATTACACAACCAAGTCACCGCTAAACAAATCCAGTTTTCTTCCACTATAGATAGTAAACAGACGGTTTTTGCTGATGAACGTATGCTAACGACAATTATTCGCAATTTACTTTCTAATGCCATCAAATTCACACCAGAACAAGGCGAAATAACCGTTTCTGTTCAAGAAAAAGGTAATTACCTTGAGATATTAATAGCGGATACCGGCATCGGTATGACTGCAGAAGTTCTTGATAAGCTTTTTCGGATTGAGGTGAGTCATACCACTAAAGGGACTCATGGAGAAAGTGGCACCGGCTTAGGACTAATTTTATGTAAAGAATTTATCGAAAAAAATCAGGGTACGATAACAGTGACTAGTGAAGAAGGTAAAGGCAGCCAGTTTTATGTGTGTTTTCCTCGATGTCATTCTTAGCAAGCAACGATCAGTAATTTTTGTGCTACTTTTCATCACCATCAGTTTTTTTTTAGAAACTAATGGTACTAATAAACATATCAATTAATTGCAGTTTGTTTCGTATACAAGTAGTGCTCCTAAAATAATGATGATGACTGCCTCTAATTCTTTCTTCAAAACCCAAATATTGTCATCAAACTGAAATGATTAAGAGATAAATTAGGTCTATTTTACCAGAACGCTAATATTTCCCACCTAACTTTGGAGCACCCTAATGGAAAAATTGTTGGAATTAAGAGCCGGTTTAGAACAGCAACATTATGCTGACGCACTCGTTCTATTAAGAGAAATGGAAGAAATAAGTAAGGATGATAAAATTAACCAAGTACGTCGCTTTATCATTCTCCTCCTCATGCATTTAATTAAACAACACTCGGCTAGCAAAACCACTCGCTCGTGGAATTTATCTATTTATAATTCCGTAAAGGAAATTCAGTGGATCAATAAACGCTATAAATCCGGTGGTTATTACTTAACTGTAAAAGAACTTCAAGTAATCATTACTGAAACTTATCCCGTGGCATTTAAGAATGCTGTCCCCAAAGCCTTTGAAGGAATTTATGAAGATGAACAATTAGGACAGTTGGTTGATCGTTTCCAAATTGAGCAACAGGCTTTAAAGTTAATTCTACTTCAGCCACCTATAATCTAAACTTTATTAAGCATCTGGAAGTTTTGAGTAAGGAACATACTAAGTTCCTCCTGGCTGGTATGTGGTGTTAAATTTTTCCAATGATGAAAAAACTGGTAACGGTAATGCGTGAAACTTATCAGTGGCTCAATTGATCCACAACGGCTCAAGGTAAAGCCACATGAAAGTGATAACTATTATCGCTTTAAATACCGGCATAAAACTTAAATCCATCCAAACTTCTATGGAGATGAATTGGGAGATGCGCTAATGGTTAATATTACGCCATCTCAACCTTGTAATCCACAACGCCTTAACAAAACTAAATTGTTGATAGGTGAAGGTATCGATGAGCAACGTTTGTTTACACCAAACAAAAGTTCATGCGTGGTTATCTTCGCAAAATGAACCAGATAAACGGTTAGCAGAAGCTGCCGAAGCCGGTTATTGGCCATGGGAAAGTCCGGTTTTCGATTTACTCAAGCAATTTTTGATAGAGTTGTAAGGTAGAGGGCGCCATGAAGAAAATACCGCTAACCCCATCATCCTACTGTTTACGCAATACCTTGTTTGGTGAGATAGCTATACTTTGGTCAGTTTATCGAGAACAGCCAAAAATTTTGCGCGTCTTACTTTCCAATTCGGATTACTCCGCTGGACAGTGGCTTAAAACTTCATTTCCCTACTGCATTTCTGCTTCGTGTGCTGAGATTGATGTCGTTGCTGAGCAAATATTAGCGTTCTTAACTGGAGCCGATATTTACTTCTCTTTAGATATTGTTTGCTTGGATTGGTGCTCACCTTTTCAGCAAAAAGTTTTACGCGCTGAACATGGAATTCCTCGGGGGCATGTGAGTACCTACCAGCGAATCGCCAAATACCTTGGCATGAGTAATGGCGCCCGGGCTGTTGGTACGGCTTTAGCCAATAATCCTTTTCCTATAATAATTCCTTGTCACCGAGCGATTCGCTCTGATAGAACACCTGGTGGATATCAAGGTGGTTTGGAAATAAAGCGGGCATTGCTGAAAATGGAAGGTATCAGTTTTGATGATAATGGGCAAGTCGCAACTAAGAATTTATTTTATTGAAAGATTTAGGGGGTGTCATGAATTGATAGGGTGGCTTGTTACTAAACTTTGCTTAGTTGTGTCTGCTGAAGAAGGCTTCATCTATCTCGCCAAGCTGAGTTTGATACTAAAGCATTACCCAGTAGGCATTCCCACGCGGGAGCGTCACTGCTATTAAGTTAAGCCGAATTCTCCCCCTCCCTTACCAAGGGAGGGGGGTTGGGGGTGTAATTAAGAGATTGAATAAAATTAACTTTTTTAACCACCCCCAGCCCCTCCTTACCAAGGAGGGGCGCAATTTTTCTTAACTTAATGGCAATGACGCCGGAGCGTGGGAACGAGAGAAAAGAGAAAGACGTTGCCCACCCTACTTGGCTGGTGTATCTACTTCATCCAACCAATAGCACCTTGCACTAAGTGGAATCTTCTCATTTACTTGGTATAATCCATCAAAATAAAAACGAATTTCTCCAGAATAATCACAATGGAATCTGGGTCGTATACAATCACAATTGTCACAATCACAGAAAGAAGCCGTTACTCCAAACGAAACCTTAGCATAATACTCTCCTACACCTAAACTCAATGTATCAATTTTGCAGGTTCCTTTCCAATCTATTGGTGTACACTCCTGTGGTTTAATGGGACTCGGATCTTTTCCAACCCATAACCGACCTTTAAGCTGATCAATTCCGTCAATGGTAAATATCGCATCCGGTACACAACCACCTTTTTTATCACAGTCTACCCAAGCATAAGCCGTCGTATAATTCAACATTAACACCAAGGCGCTCAATAACAATTTATTTAACATTCGCATTTTTCCTCTTTTTAAAGTGTAGTGAAATTTCATTACCTGGAAGTTATGAAAGAATCGGCGCATATTCTTCTTAGCACCAGCAAAAAAATTTTGCACTTTCCCTCAAAAACTTTGCTAGACTAAAAAAAATCTCTATAACAATCCATCCACCCCCAATTGCTATTTGACCCACTGTTAGGGTGTTTTTATGGAACTGTATGAAAAAATTAGATTTATGCGTTCATTTAAGAATTGGTCACAAGAGGAGATGGCCAATCGGTTAGGCTTGTCAGTCAATGGTTACGCTAAAATTGAGCGCGGCGAAACCGATGTTACACTTTCGCGGCTGCAACAAATTGTTGATGTTTTAGGCGTCGATTTGGCTGAATTATTCGACTTAAATGAAAAGAATGTTTTTCATTTTGCTGGAAGATATTACTATGCCCACCATCATCAAATTAACTATTTGGCGGATGTTTCGGTAACAGAATCCGTTGAACTCAAACATGAATTAGAAAAATCCCACCTGATCATCCAACAACAGGAGAAAGAAATCGGTTATCTCAAAGAAGAAATTGTACAATTGAAAGAGATTATTGATCTGGTCAAAAGGCAAGACAGCGCTTAAGGTGTATAAACGCAGTGTTTACACTAGCCTTGCAAAAGGTACATGACGCTTTTTTTACGCCCCCTACGCTTTACTATTGTTGTATTTAGGATTAAATATCAAATTGTATTGAAGGCTTTGCGCTCCAAAATTAATAAACCCTTGGCGAAACGGTAAGCAATAACGTAATTCTTAGCTTGAGCGAGGTGGACTTTTTCTAAATTTGTTAACGCTTTTATTTCTACCACAACTTGGTTTCCTACCACGAAGTCTGCACGACGAGTTCCAACTTCAATTCCTTCGTAGTAAATTTTCTGTTCCGGTTCCCGCGCAAATGAGAGTCCTGCTCTTTCCAACTCGATGGCGAGACAACGTTGGTAGATGATTTCTTGAAATCCCGGTCCTAAAGTATTGTGTACTTTCATGGCACAACCGATAATAGTGTAGGTAAGACAGTCTTTTATCATCGTTTTATTATGGTCTCATGTTTGAATCAGAATTTACCAAAATGTCTGAATCAGAATTAACCCAATTTTAAAATTTTCAAAATAATTTAGTGGGACATTTGGAAAATTCTCTAATTTGGTTAATTCTGATTCAGACATTTTGGTAAATTCTGATTCAGACAACTAAAAATGATAATCTAATTTAATACTATGTCTGAAATTGTTAATTTTCTCGCTACCAAGCTCTGCATGGTAATATCTGCTGAAAAAGCTTAGCTTCGTCCATCTCGCTAAGCAGAGCTTGATACTTAAGCATTATCAAATAAAACTTGGTAACGAGGTATTACTCTTTATTGGCCATGGGAAAGTCCGGTTTTCGATTTACTCAAGCAATTTTTGATAGAGTTGTAAAGTAGAGGGCGCCATGAAGAAAATACCGCTAACCCCGTCATCCTACTGTTTACGCAATGTCACCGAGCGATTCGCTCTGATAGAACACTTGTTATAATAAATTGGATTATTTCCTAATCAGTCTTGATGATAACTCAAAGAATAGGAATTTTTCCTAAGTTACTGTGACTTTTTCCTATTTCCCGCCGCTTTTTTTCCTATTTTTCCCATTTATCTGGGCATTTATTCAGGTAGTCAACTGATTTACTATCGATATAATTTTTAAGTGTAAAGAATTCATCAAGAATTTTTTATTAAAAGACTTTTATCCTAACCATTAAGGATATCAGTTGAAGACCTTGCGTTACGCGCACGTTGGTCAATCATATATCTAACAGCGACGTAGCGTTTTTCGCTGCGCTTTGTCATTGCAAAAGCGTAGCGTCCTTGTACAATTATCAACTCTATAAAATCAATCGGATTAATCATAGACGCTTACCACAGGATAAGATGGCCTTTTTCTCAAATTTATCAACTCTTTATAATTGATAACACGCCTTAGTCAGAAAATAACAATAACTTGTTACAATTCTTTATTCAGCTATAATTTTCAATTCAAATTTTGCTTGTACTAACTCGGTAGTGATTTTAGTGTCACTCGGCGTTGCAACTGTTGGTTGCAACATTGCTAATCCAATTTTAAATTGGACCACACTTAGGAGTAGTCATCATGTCACAACTCAACTCTCAATGGCAACAACAACTGACTGAATTAACTCAAAAATACCAATTGAGTGAACATGCTATTATGGTCTTGTGGCAAGCTTTAATTAAAGGTAATGGTAAAATGGCTCAATTTAATCACCCAGAATTAGGTGGTATTGGGCAGTGGTTACCAGGCGGTATGACCATGATCAGCGATATGTCTAATTCCTCTCTTAAAATGGTTATTGATAATTTATGTGTTGAATTAGCTAATCTAATTAAAGATGATTATTTTAACCCCGTTAAATGGAATGAACCATTATCTCATCAGGAAAGTAGACAACAACAGCAACAGAGCCAGGGTAATATTGACATAGCAAAAAATGGAATGAACCATTATCCTCATCAGGAAAGTAGTACAACAAAC
>JAAUSR010000034.1 GCA_012032555.1 Thioploca sp. | reverse complement strand
CCACCACCGGCGGCGGGAGATTTGGTGCCGGTGTGGTTGCCACGGGAGGTGTTGGGGCAGTGGTAGTGGGGGTTTAGTGGCAAAATTTGGGGTGGGCAACGCGGCGCTTTTGCTCACCCGACTGGGCTACTCGGCTCGGCTAAATGGCAGTAGGGTAGGGTGCGTTAGGCGGTAGCCATAACGCACCAATTATTTTTTAAGCCCTAACTTCCCCATTTAATAACTGGAAAGTCAACCGCTTTAAATCTTCCTTTGAAAATCAAGGGAAGATTTCTTAGCTTAAGGGCAGTGATCTCCTAATTGTGATTTAATACTTGATCTTGTGCTAGCAATAGCTGATGAATACCTTCTTTTGCCAAACTTAGCATGTTTTGTAGTTCATGTGGGTGGAAAGCATGTCCTTCTGCTGTTCCTTGGATCTCAATATAAGCACCTGCTTCATTCATGACGATGTTCATATCAGTTTCTGCTTCCGAATCTTCTTGATAATCCAAATCTACAATCGGTATGCCCTGATAAATACCGACTGAAACAGCAGCAACTGCACCATGAATAGGATTAGTGGTAATCAGGTTTTTACTCAGTAAATATTGTATGGCATCGACTAAAGCTAAATAACTGCCGGTGATAGCCGCTGTTCTAGTCCCACCATCTGCTTGAATCACATCACAATCTAGGGTAATCGTTCGTTCACCTAAAGCGGCTAAATCGATTACTGCTCGCAAAGAGCGTCCAATTAAACGTTGAATCTCTAAGGTACGTCCACCTTGCCGACCGGCACTGGCTTCACGCTGCATACGGTCATGAGTAGAGCGAGGCAACATGCCATATTCTGCAGTTAACCAACCCCTTTTTTTATCTTTGAGGAAACGGGGCACACGTTCTTCGACACTGGCTGTGCAAATCACTTTGGTTTTACCAAATTCAGCTAATACTGAACCCTCGGCATGTTGAGTATAATGACGAGTAAGATTAATTCGGCGAAGTTCATTAGCAGCTCGACCACTGGGACGCATAAAAAATCCTTTTACTATTCAAGTTGTATTCGATCGGGGTTATTGAGCGTTGGTTTTGATAAAACGCCAAAGTTGTTGTTCAAATTGGTGTGGTGCCGCTACATTATAAATTTTAATAGCTATCTCGCCTACCCCTTTTCCTTTGGTCCCTCTCAATTTAAGGGTACCAAAGCCGAAAATTTTACCTAATTGACTTTGTTGGATTTCAAGCTGCTCAAATTGATCAGGTTTTATAATGAGGTTTTGTTTAAAAATGAGGCCTATGTTAGCAATGATTTGTTGTGAGGTGATTACTAAAGTGGTGGTTAATTGTATCAATAAGGTCTGTAATAATAAAAATATACCTAGCCAAAATAAACTGAGCAAACTCCATTGAAAATATAACCGCTGATTGCGCCCAAATGGCATTGTTTCTATGAATTTATCTAAGAGGAAATCGCTAAACCATAATAAATAAGCCGCTATTCCGATAAGGAACAATGCTTTAATATAACCAAACCAATGAATATAAGCACGGTAAATGATTTGTTCTGATTGAATAAAGTAATTTGGTTTAGATGAATTTTTAGCCGGTAAAGTGGTAGCCATTGTTGGAGAAGAAATCAGGGATGGGGTGGGGTTAGATTTGGATATTACTTTCTCCAAAGTTGCATCATAATCAGCTCGTTTTTGTGGATTAGCCAAGGTATTATAAACGCGTTTAATTTGATTAAAACGAGCAACTACTCTTGGATTACCTGGATATTTGCTAGGATGAAATTTTCTGGCTAACTGTTGTGCTGCCGCTTTGATTTCTTCTGGAGTAGCATTGGATTCAACGCCTAGAAATTCGTAGAGTGTTTTTTTCATGATTGGTTAAAGCACAACGGGTAATCTACTATCATTTATCTTTTTATTGATATAGCCTAGATTGGGGTTAGACTAAATTGCTTAGTAAAACCTTAATTTTAATTAACTTAACTCCGGTTGCGCACAGTTTCTGTATTCCCTTTTGCTAAAATGGAAAATAGGCGGATTTGGAGAAATCTACCGGCGTGTGGTAAATCCCCCCTTAATGATGGGGGGGGGGGGGAAACGGGAGAAACACGGCGTGTAATCTCAGTTAAAATAAATTATAAAACGCCGATTTTCCTGGATAAACTACGTTAATACCCAGTTCTTCTTCAATCCGAATCAATTGATTATATTTGGCAATTCGATCCGAACGGGATAATGAACCGGTTTTAATTTGCCCAACTGCAGTTGCCACAGCGAGATCAGCAATAGTACTATCTTCGGTTTCGCCAGAACGATGTGAAATGACGGCGGTATAACCAGCACGTTTGGCCATTTCAATCGTGGCTAAGGTTTCGGTTACGGTACCAATTTGATTGAGTTTAATTAAAATCGAATTGGCGATACCTTTGGCAATGCCTTCTTTCAAAATAAGAGTATTAGTCACAAAGATATCATCCCCAACTATTTGGACTTGTTTACCTAATTTTTTCGTCAAGATTGCCCAACCTTCCCAATCACCTTCCGCCATACCATCTTCGATGGAAATAATGGGATATTTATCGACCCAATTAGCGAGGTAGTCAGTGAATTCAGCAGAAGTCAGTTTTTTACCTTCTGAAGCCAGATTATATAAACCGTCTTGATAAAATTCCGAACTAGCGGCATCTAAACCTAACCAAATATCTTGACCGGCTTTAAAACCAGCTTTATCAATTGCTTGTAAAATAACTTCGATAGCAGCTTCATTAGAAGATAAGTTGGGTGCAAAACCACCTTCATCGCCAACGGCGGTGTTCAACCCTTGGCTTTTGAGTACACTTTTTAAAGCATGGAACACTTCGGCACCATAACGGACTGCTTCAGTTACGGAATGAGCACCCGTCGGCAAAATCATAAACTCTTGTAAATCAACATTATTATCGGCATGCGCACCGCCATTGATAATATTCATCATCGGCACGGGCATTTGCAATTGACCGGCACCACCTAAATAGCGATATAAGGGAAGTTTATGTTCCTGCGCTGCCGCTTTAGCAACGGCCATAGAGACCGCTAAAATCGCATTAGCACCTAAACGCCCTTTGTTAGGTGTACCATCTAAGGCAATCATTCTGTTATCAATTTGAGTTTGTACTGTGACTTCTAAACCCACTAAATTTTCACGGATCTCGTTATTGATATGGTCAACCGCTTTCAGCACCCCTTTACCCAGATAACGATTTTTTTCGCCATCACGTAATTCAATAGCTTCTCTAGAACCGGTCGATGCGCCTGAAGGTACGGCTGCTCGACCAAAGGCACCTGCTGCAGTAATCACTTCAGCTTCAACCGTTGGATTACCACGTGAATCTAAAATTTCTCGAGCGTGAATATTAACAATGTTTGACATGGGTTACTCCTGTTATAATTCCTTTTGATCAGGTTTGTTGAAAAGGTAAACTTGACTTATTGACTCACTTTTGATTTAACCACCCCCAGCCCCTCCTTAATTAAGGCGGGGAGTAAACCATGGTAATAAGGAGGAGAGTAAACCATGGGGTATGTATTCCCCCTCCTTACCAAGGAGGGGTTAGGGGTGGTTGCGTCAGGTGAATTACTCAGCTTCATTATCCTCAAGTTCAATGAAACCATACAGTTTAATTTTATCATCAAGCGCCTTTAAGGTTGCTAATAAGGCAAACATTTTATTTAAGGGCCACACATTAGGGCCATCACTTAGTGCCTTTTGTGGCTCCGGATGAGTTTCCATAAATAAACCGGCTATACCAGCGGCTATTGCAGCGCGTGCTAGTACTGGCACAAATTCTCGTTGTCCGCCGGAAGAATCGCCTTGCCCACCAGGTAGTTGCACTGAATGAGTGGCATCAAAAACCACCGGGCAACCGGTATTTCGCATGGTGGCCAAGGCACGCATATCTGCAATGAGGTTATTGTATCCAAAAGAGACACCGCGTTCACAGACCATAATATCATGATTACCCACTGCTTTGGCTTTATTAACTACCTGAATCATATCCCCAGGCGCAAGAAATTGGCCTTTTTTAATATTCATAGGTAGTCCCTGACGTGCCACGTTTTGAATAAAATTCGTTTGCCGACATAAAAAAGCCGGGGTTTGTAAAACATCAACGACAGTAGCTACTTCCAACAAAGGCGTATCCTCATGAACATCAGTTAAAACCGGTACTTTGATTTGTTGACGAACTTTTTCCAGAATAGATAACCCTTGTTCTATTCCTATACCACGAAAACTTAAATGTGATGAACGATTGGCTTTATCAATGATGACTTATATATGAAAGGAATGCCTAATTCTTCGGTAATCGTTCGCAATTGTCCAGCTGTTTCTAGAGCGAGTTGTTCTGATTCAATGATACAAGGTCCAGCGATAAGAAAAAAAGGGTGTTTTAAACCCACTTCAAATCCACAAATTTTCATGATAATACTAACGACCTTTGTTTTATAATAAATATTTGAAATTAATCAATAAAACTAGATTAAATCTGTTAAAGATAGACTGAATGGATACCCATTTACCTTATACAGGATTATTTTAATGAAACCGGCTTTAGCAGCTTTCTTAGGCCTAACATTGTGGTTAATTATGGCATTGGTAGTGGGATACTATCCATTACTAATTCATTTTTGGCAAGGAAGCAGTGTTATCTTACTTTTACTAGCATTATTTGATGCTTGGCGCGTCTGGAAAATGCCGGTAGTGCGAGTACAACGTCAAGTAGCCGGTTCACTACCGATCGGGGTTTGGAGTGAAGTGATTCTTCAACTCTATAATTCCTCTACCCAATCCTATCGGGTAGAAATTTTCGATGATTATCCGATTACCAGTGAATTACAAGGGCAACCTCAACAATTGCAACTACCGGCTTTGGCTGGCATAGAAACCCAATATCGTATTAATCCACAACAACGAGGAGCTTGTCAATTTGCTGGTGTTCACTTATTAATTGAATCACCTTGGCGATTTTGGAAACATTATCGTTATATTCCCTTAATCACTCCCATTCGAGTTTACCCTAATTTTGCGACGATCACTAAATTTGCTTGGTTTGCTGCTGAGAATCGACTGAGACAACTCGGTATTCGTCAACTCCAGCGACGTGGTGAAGGGTTAGAATTTCACCAACTGCGAGAATACCGTCCTGGTGATGCCTTGCGTCAAATTGACTGGAATGCCACTTCACGTTTTAAAAAACTTATTTCTAAAGAATATCAAGATGAACGTGATCAACAAGTCATCTTGTTAATTGATTGTGGGCGCCGCATGCTAACTCAAGATAGTACACTTTCTCATTTTGATCACATGCTCAATGCTATCTTGTTGTTAGCTTATGTCGCCTTACGGCAAGGTGATGCTTTGGGTCTCATGACTTTCAGTGGTGAACAACGGTGGTTGGCACCACGTAAAGGCATGAATACAATCAATATGATTCTCAATACTGTCTATGATTTACAACCCAGTACCCACACCAGTGATTATTTAAATGCAGCCACTCAACTCACGCAACGCCACAAAAAACGCGCCTTAGTGGTATTAATCTCCAATCTACGTGATGAAGACAACGATGAACTGTTGCCGGCTTTACAATTACTGCGTCACCAACATTTAGTTTTGCTAGCGAGTTTACAAGAACGTATTCTCAATGAAGTTTTAGAGCAACCGATTTATACTTTTGAGGATGCCCTACGTCATGCTGCCACGCTTGACTATTTAAATACTCGTCGTCAAACGCACGATACCTTAACCCACCGAGGAATTATTTATTTAGATACCGTCCCGGAACAATTACCCGTGAAAATAGTTAATCGTTATTGGGAGATTAAGCGCAGTGGAATGCTTTAATAATAACTTATTTATTTTTAAATACTTTTAAACGGAATCTGCTTATGATGACTGAAACCATCACTTTAACGACAGATATGATGCTCGTATTGGCTATACTGGTATTGACTATCTTATTATTTGTCACCGAAGTCGTTCGTGTTGATGTTGCCGCTATGCTCATTATGGTTATCGTCGGTTTGTTAGGACTTATTCCAACTCAAGAACTATTGAATGGATTTAGTAGTAATGCCGTGATCGCTATTATTGCCGTGATGATTATGGGAGCCGGCTTAGATAAAGCGGGTATCATGTCGAAACTTGCGCAGTTTATTCTTAAAGTGAGCGGTCAAACCGAAAAAAGGGTTTTACCCATGATATTCGGCACAATCGCCATCAGTTCTAGTTTTATGCAAAATGTCGCGGCAGCGGCTTTATTTTTACCGGTGGTCAATCAAATTTCTGCACGAACTCATATTCCCTTATCACGTCTCCTCATGCCCATGGGTTTTGGTACTTTATTAGGTGGAACTTTGACTTTAGTTGGTTGTAGCTCACTGATTATCCTCAATGATTTAATCATAAGTACCAATAGTGCTTTACCACCTGGGGTGACACCGATGCAACCCTTTACGTTATTTGCTCCAACCCCAATTGGATTAGCATTGGTTAGTGTTGGTCTTATTTATTTTTTAGTAGCCGGACGTTGGATATTACCCTCACTTAAAACCTTAGCAACCCGTTCCATCACCCCGGTTGATTATTTTCGTCAGCGTTATGGTGTAGAAGGCAAAGTATTTGAACTCTTAGTCACTCCCAATTCACCTTTATCTGGAAAACCCATATTAGCGTATGAAGAACCGCTTTACCACTCAGCTGTGATTGTAGCTTTATTAAAAGGCAAACATTTACGGATTTCACCGGCTCGTGATGTTATTCTTGAACCCGGAGACGGCTTTGCCATGATAGGAGATGAAACAGCTATTACTGAATTTGCGCATCAATTTCATTTACTAATTAGACCACAAATTGGCATTTTTACAGAAATATTAATCCCGACTCAAGCGGGTGTTTCTGAAGTGGTCATTCCAAACAATTCGCAATTAATCGGTTATAGCTTATTAGATTTACGGATGCGTAAAACCTATGGTTTAACGGTTCTCGAAGCCTATCGTCATCATGAAGTCATTTTAAAAGGGTTACGTGATTTAGTATTGCAAAGTGGTGATACCTTACTGGTTCATTCTACCTGGGAAGATTTAGCGGCATTAAAGGATAATAAAAATTTTGTCACAGTGACTTTACATGCTCAGGATAAAGAACAACGCACCCATAAAATGGGATGGGCAATCGGATTTCTTATGCTGTCGCTGGGATTAATCTTATTTACCGAAACCCGTTTAGCGATTGCTTTCTTAATAGGCGCCTTAGGGATGATTATTTCAGGGGTTATTACTATTGATGAAGGTTATAAGCGAGTAAGTTGGCAAACTGTATTTCTACTCGCCGGTTTAATCCCACTAGGTCAAGCGGTTGAAGCCACCGGTACGGCTGCTTGGTTAGCACAGCAAGCTTTAAATGGCATAGGTGAAATGCCGGTTTGGGTATTACAAACAGCCTTAGCTATCCTCGCAACCGTGTTTACTCAACTCATGTCTAATGTCGGGACAACGGTTTTATTAGTGCCCTTAGCAGTCAATATTGCGATTCAAAGCCATGCTGATCCGGCGATGTTTGCTCTAACCATTGCACTGGCTACTTCCAATTCTTTTATGTTACCCACTCATCAGGTCAACGCATTATTGATGGGACCGGGGGGTTATCGCGTAGCGGATTACCTGCGGGCTGGTAGTCTGATGACTATACTATTTTTAATCGTTCTTATTACGATGATAAATATGGTATTTTAAAGACTTGAATCCGCTTAGAGTCAATGCCATTAAGCTAAATAGGTTGGGTAGAACGCAGTGAAACCTAACATTCATGAATTATAACCATGAAATTAATAGGTATAAAAAGCAAGTTCTAATTAGGGGCAAATTGGTTATCGGTGGCAAGTGAGTGATGTTAACGAACTTACCCTACAAACGACTTTCTAAACTAAGTATTGTTTTTATTGACAGTAAAGCGTAAATTAGTTTAGCTAAAAATTTTTTAGCGACTAAATAAAAACCCAACTATTATTTCTTAAATATGAGTTCTAATATTATCAATTCTAATGAACACCAATCACCCGAAAAAACATTCTATTATAATAACAATAGTGATAATCAGTTTCCCATTTAAGGCAGGATTAAGTGCCAATACTTTGACTATATTTAAAGGTAATGAAGATTTAAGCACCAAAGTACAAGTTGCTCAAGAATCATCAAAAGAATTAGGTGGAAATAACATGACATCTGTACAAATTATTGAGAATTGGTCTGATGTGACTGGAGTCGTTCGTTCTTACCAACCTTCTGCTGACACGATTGGTTTTATGGCAGTGGAGTTAACTGTACAAAAAGTCAGCTCAGTAGAAGGTTTCACTAATCTTCTAGAACAGCTAGAGGGTAAATCTCTGGTGGTACTCATGCCAGAAGAACTCGTTAAACCATTAAACATCAGTTTAGGGGATATCATAACGTGCCGAGTGCGCCGCGCGGGCACAAATCGAGTATTTGTCCATCGAGATCACCTCTCGATCCAATCGGCTCGATCTGAATGATAAACGATATATAAAAACCTGAAAACAGCGGTTGACCGGGGGGTGATTCTGTATGAATTAATTAATCATATCTGGTTTATAGAATAAGTACTATTCTACTCTACTTATTTAAATCTAATCTATCATCTTTTCTACCCTTTCAGTTGAGGTGCATATGAATACACGATTACCATCACACCGGCAGAATATTACTACTATTTCTCGCCAAATACGAGAAAACCATACAAATGATTGCTGCATGGTAGCCCCCAGTCCCGAATTACGAGAAACCATCAAACAGGAACTGGCGCAACTTCGCAACACTGTAACTGAGCGAGTGGCCAATCTGTTACAAATCCGAGAGCACACCTCCCCTGGTCTGGACGATGGTCTGATTTACCCAGGTAACCGGTTTCCAATTGGAACTCCCTTATCGGTGGTGCGATCAGCAGCAGCAGACCGTGCGCCATTGCGTGGTGTAGTGCGAATTATCGTGGTGCTGGTGCAATTTAGTGATAAGGCCATGATTCAAACTAAACAACATTTCCAAGATCTATTTTTTTCCACCGGGGTGTTACCACATGGTAGCGTTCGAGAATACTATCGAGAAGTAAGCAATAACCTCGTTGATATCGTGGGGGAAGTTGTTGGGCCATATCAGTTACCCAAGAAACTAACCGAATATGCACATGGCGCATCCGGAACTGGTAATAGCCAACCAAATGCGCAGACAATGGCGCGGGATGCCGTCATAGCGGCTAATCCTGATGTAGATTTTGCATTGTATGATAACGACGGTGATAATTTTGTTGATGCTTTCATCATCGTTCATGCCGGTGCTGGTGCTGAAGTCACTGGCAATGTTAACGATATTTGGTCGCATAAATGGGTTTTACCTGGTGGGGCATATAATGCCGATAGTACTCAAATCTATGCTTATCTAACGGTACCTGAAGACTCAAAAATCGGGGTATGTTGCCATGAACTTGGCCATCTGCTATTTGGTTTTCCAGATTTATATGACACTGATTACTCGGGTGAGGGTGTTGGTAATTGGTGTTTAATGGGTGGTGGCAGTTGGAATGGCAATGGAGAGATTCCAGCGCATCCCTCTGCTTGGTGTAAAGCTAATCAAGGTTGGGTTTCCATTACTAATCAGACGAACAATGCCATAATTAGTATTAATGATGTGAAAACCAGCCGTATGGTTTATCGATTGTGGAAAGATGGTGCTGCTGGAAGCGAATATTTCCTCGTCGAAAATCGTCAACAAACTCTATACGATCAAAAGTTACCCGGTGCGGGTTTACTTATTTGGCATGTGGATGAGACGATTGCCTCCAATGCGGATGAAAACCATCCCAAAATAGCACTCCTGCAGGCTGATGGTCGCCGTGATCTTGAACAAGGTAACAATCGTGGTGATGCGGGAGACCCCTATCCTGGAAGCACCAACAATACGACCTTCAATGCCGCATCCACACCCAATTCTAAATCCTATGGGAAAGTCGATACCTGCGTTGCCATAACCAATATTAGTGCCGCTGGATTGGTAATGACAGCGAGTTTTTCAGTTAAGTGTGTCAAGAGCAAAGAATTTAAAGAATTTAAAGAGAAGGAGTTTATTAAAGAATCTAAGGACACCCGTAAAGAATTCAAAGAACTCCGGAAAGAAGTTATTAAAGAGAAGGAATGGCGTAAGGAAATCGAGAAAAATATTCTTAAGGACAAGGGAATCATTAAAGAACGGAAGGATATGTATGAAAAACCAGAAGATTGGCGGGATTGGCGAGACTGGTTAGGAAGAAGTGGAACCGGCGGGGGATTACCACCAGAACCAGTACCCGGTGACGTAAATGCTTTAGACACTCGCCTAGCTGAATTGGAAGCACGAGTCACCGCAATTGAACCTTTCATTGATACCAATCTTCGCCCAGATTTGCGCCAAAGTGCCCTCGCTTCTGAGGAAGATGTCCAAGATATTCATAAACAGATGCGGGAAGGCGCAGCTAATGCGAAACGGCTTTACGATTCACCTCAGTAGCAATATTGGTATAGAGAGAAATGACGCGAGTAGGAAAAATCCACGCTGTTCTTACAACCATTGACCTCAGCAAATGATATGGATTTTCTGATTTTAGCTCATCTCGGTGATGAAACCGCGTTACGGGTCTATGCCGCGCTTCGAGCACGGCATGGACCCGGTCAAGTTAAGCTCGTATCAAGCGAAGAATTGGTCTTAGCGCCCTACTGGGCACATTGTTTAGAAAATGCGCAAGTTACCACGAATATACGCCTGAGTGATGGAACAACATTAGACTCAACCAATATCGGGGTAGTATTTAATCGGCTCGTCGTACTGACGATGCCTCACTTTGCTGCTGCGACAACAGTGGACCAGGATTACGCTTTCATGGAGATGACCGCATTATGTCTTAGTTGGCTAACGAGTTTACCTTGTCCGGTAATCAATGTTGTCACGCCACCGGGTTTAGGTACCCAAACGCGTACTTATGCGGAATGGTTGTGGCTTGCCGGTAAAGCCGGATTACCCACTCAAAATTATCATCTCACCACTGATCCTCGATGGTTTCGAGAACCGACTGACTTCACCTATCAGAGGCATAAAAATAATTCAGAATTGACCTGGTTGCCTGCCAGCCGACAACCGATGATCTATCTAGAAACATTATCAGAACAGTGGCAAAGTCTGCTAGTAGCTGGTGATAAAGTGATTGGAAACTTAACTGACTTATATGGTGAGCAAGTAATCCATTTGGCAAAACTGGCCGATTGTGATCTACTTGAAGTTATATTGGCCAGTTCGGTGGGTAAATCAGCGCAAATAACTTCGTCTGAGAATTGGAAAGTGTGTCGCGTTAATTCGTTCCCTCACCTCCAAACCACGGAAGCTATCTCAGCGATTGTTCAGTTACTTGAGAGCAGACGAATTGAATCTCTCTCCGAACCGATGAGACGAAAATGATTTTATTATGCGGTATCCCCTCAGAACCACCTCTACGTTTGGTTATTGACGCAGCCGAACAATCCGATACACCGTATGTTCTCTTCAACCAACGTGAAACTCGATACACCAATATCCATCTAGAAATTAAAAATGGCCGAGCAGAAGGCGCGATTCAAATCCAACCCATGGAATGGTCACTCCACACCTTTACCGGTGTATATGCTCGCCTAATGGATTATCAAGAACTTCCTGAAAATAAACCTCGTGGCAGAACCCCAGCAGATTCAGGTAGTCTCGAAAAATCGGCCTTTTTTCATTCAGCCTTGGCAGAATGGCTAGAAATAACAGACTGTCGAGTAATGAACCGAAATCGTGCAATGAGTTCAAATATGTCTAAGCCTTACCAAGCACAATTTATTCACCGTGCTGGTTTCAACACGCCAATTACTCTGATTACCAATGACTATGAAGAAGTTAAACGTTTTTTACGCCGCCATAGACAGGTCATTTATAAATCGGTCAGTTCCATCCGCTCTATCGTTAAAACCCTAAGTGACATCAAACTGAACGAACTAAATAAAGTACGCCATTTGCCGACTCAGTTTCAAGCTTTTGTTCCAGGCACGAATGTGCGCGTTCATGTCGTCGGTGATAAAGTGTTTGCTACTGAAATAGTTACTGATGCGATAGATTATCGTTATGCTAACGAAGAGAGTCTTGACATCGAAATGGTTCCCATGAACCTGCCTTCTGAAATTACAGCACGCTGTTTGAACCTATCACGAATGCTAAATCTTCCCTTATGCGGGATTGATTTGAAGCGTACCCCAGCTAATGACTATTACTGCTTTGAAGTGAATCCTTCACCCGCTTATAGTTATTATCAAGAGAATAGTGGTCAAGATATTGCGACGGGCATAATCGAGTATTTACGATGATTTCGCCGGTTATCAAGCAACCTCGGTAGGTTGAACTACCGCTCAATGTGGCTAATAACTTCCTTACTCGTCTCTATCGTTGGTTTTTTTTTAGTCATCATAATTTTCCTTCCGGACAATTCTCTTTAAAATTATAATATTTTCTACAGTGAGTTACTTAACATAACCTGAGTTCGATATAAAAATCAAAACAAGTAGTGGTATCTTCTGAAGAATAGGGAATAATAGCGTTTCCTAAATTCTCTTAATCCAACTATTTTCAGGAGATACTCAGTGAATATAACAGAGATATACGGTGATGTCGATGATTTCTGCCGAGTTTTTCTGCCAGCATGGCAAGGCACCCGGTTGCCAGACCAGAAAACTAAACGCCAACGCTCTGTTAAGATGTCTCCGGCTGAAGTGATGACATGACTTATCCGCTTTCAAGGTTCAAATTATCGTGACTTCAAACACTACTATACCAATCATGTGCCTAGTGTATTAACCAGTGAGTTTCCCAAGCGAGTTAGCTACAATCGTTTTGTTGAACTGGGTCAAGCCGTTTTAATTCCGCTGTGCGCTTACACACCCGTCGAGTGACTTCAAGAGGGATTGCCTTGGTGGATTCTACACCTATAAAAGTTTGTCATAATCGACGGATTTCTCGTCATCGTACCTTTGAAGGAATCGCTCAGCGGGGTAAAGATTCAGTCGGCTGGTTCTATGGCTTCAAGCTGCATTTGATAGTTGATGATCGAGGAGAATTGGTCAGTTTTTTGGTCCCGGTAAGGTTGATGAGCGCAAAGGACTGAGAAAAATGGCCAAATTCATTAAAGGGAAACGGTTTGGTGATAAGGGATATATTTCTAAGACCTTAGCCGAAGAACTCTGGGATCAAGGCGTACAATTGATAACGAGACAACGTCGCCACATGAAACCGGTAATCTTAAGTGATTTTGATAAGCTCTTGCTGCGTAAAAGGTCCCTCATCGAAACCATTAACGACCAACTCAAAAATATCTCTCAATTAGAACCTTCTCGTCACCGTAGTTTAAGCGGTTTTATGCTCAATCTGGTCGCGGCTTTGATTGCTTACTCTTATCAGCCTAAAAAGCCTTCTCTTAATCTTTCTCTCCATACTCAAGCTAGAGTCGTTTTCAGCGATAATAAGGGTAGCTGGTTATATTGAACCACGGTTAACCTATATTTATTATCGAATACAACTGGTTAGTTGTGAGATTATCTCGAACTCAGGTTAAAATAATAAAATGACTCACAAGTTCCCGTTTATCCCGTTTGCCCATACTTTCTAATTCATCAATTAAAATCTCCACATCCAGTTGTTCGAGCTTACCTTGTTTTAATAATTCAATATGATGTTGAATCCAAGCATAAAAATCTTTTTCATATAAAGCGTTAGAGTCCATAATTGTTTTCCTTTTTTATTTATATTTACCCCAATAATCTCAGTTAAATTGATCTAAATCAAAGTCATTTGAAACCGCTTGAAGGTATGCTACTGACGTTATTAACTCTCACATTATGTTTATTTATTGTACCTGAAGACTGATTGTTATTAAAAACAATTAGTTCAGCTAAGGAAGAGGTACCTATGTCAAATTACGCTGACGAACATCAATCGACTGCGATTTCACGCCGTCGTTTCTTATTTCAAATGGCAGCTACCGGTGCCAGTGCTGCTTGGCTTTCTCACAGTGCCATGGCGGCGACTCAGTTGTTAACCCCGGTAGCCATCGATAATCCATTATCCCAATATCCTAACCGCGATTGGGAAAAAGTTTACCGAGATTTATATCATTATGATTCTTCTTTTACTTTCTTGTGTGCACCGAATGATACGCACAATTGTTTGTTACGAGGATTTGTTAAAAACGGCGTGGTTACCCGTATTGCGCCCACTTACGGTTATTATAAAGCCACCGATTTGGAAGGGAATAGTGCTAGTCAACGTTGGGATCCACGCTGTTGTCAAAAAGGATTATCGTTAGTACGCCGCTTTTATGGCGATAGACGTTGTAAACGTCCCATGATACGTAAAGGTTTTTTAGAGTGGGTACAAGCCGGTTTTCCACGTCATCCAGAAACCGGTGCTGTTGATGCTAAATACATGCAGCGCGGACGTGATTCTTGGGTAGCGGCTTCTTGGGATGAAGCTTTTGAATTAGCCGGAAAAGCTTTAATCAATATTGCCCAAACTTACTCCGGAGAGGAAGGTAAACAACGCTTACTTGCGCAAGGCTACGATCCTTTGATGGTAGAAGCGACTCAAGGTGCCGGTACGCAAACTTTAAAATTCCGTGGTGGCATGCCCCCGTTGGGAATGACACGCGTGTTTGCACAATATCGGTTAGCTAATGCGATGGCTCTATTAGATGACAAAGTCCGTGGTAGCGGTGCAGATAAAGCGTTAGGAGCACGTGGCTTTGATAATTACAGTTGGCATACTGACTTACCACCCGGTCATCCCATGGTCACCGGTCAACAAACCGTTGATTTTGATCTCTGTAACGCAGAACATGCTAACTTGCTGCTGATTTGGGGAATGAATTGGATTACGACCAAAATGCCCGATTCACATTGGATGACCGAAGCGCGGATGAAAGGCACTAAAGTAGTCGTCATTGCTGTTGAATATAGTGCCACTACTAGTAAAGCCGACGAAGCGATTATTGTTCGTCCGGGTACTACCCCGGCATTAGCGCTAGGTATTGCCCAAGTGCTGATCAGTGAAAAATTATATGATGAAGCTTATGTTAAAGCCAATACCGATCTTCCTTTGTTAGTTCGTATGGATACTGGTGAGATGCTTCGTGCCAATGAGGTATTTGCTAATTATCAGTTAGCAACACTTAGCAATAACACCACTATGGTTAAAGTAGGCGATAAAGGTCCACCGACTCACCAACAACCCGGTATCGTATTTGACGAACAACAACGCCAAAATTGGGGTGATTTCGTACTTTGGGATGAGGCTCAAAAGCAACCGGTAGCAGTTAATCGCGATCAAGTGGGTAAATATTTTGCTGCTTTAAATTTACAACCACAGTTAACCGGTGAAATTCAAGTGCCGCTCGCTTCTGGCGAAATGGTAGCTTGTCGAACAGTTTTTGATGTTACTAAGCAATTGCTTGATGGCAGTTACACACCGGAACAGGTTGAAAAACTGACTTGGGCACCTGCCGATGCGGTACGCGGTTTAGCTCAGCAAATCGCTGCGAATATGGATAAAACGCTGTTTACGGTGGGAATGGGACCAAATCAGTTTTTCAACAATGATTTGAAAGATCGTACTATTTTTTTAGTCGCGGCGCTAACTCGTAATTTAGGTAAATTCGGTGGTAATGTCGGTAGCTATGCGGGTAATTATCGTGCTAGCTTCTTCAATGGGCTACCCCAATTTATTGGTGAAAATCCTTTCCAAATCGAGTTGGATGCCACTAAACCGGCTCAACCGAAAATGTATTGGAAACCAGAAAGTGTTCATTATTTCAATCATGGTGACACTATTTTACGAGTTGGTGATGCCGTACTCACCGGTAAATCCCATATTCCAACACCAACCAAAGCAGTACATGTCAGTAATTCCAATTCACTGATTGGTAACGTCAAAGGTCATTATGATTTTGTCATTAACACGTTATCACGAGTTGAGTTTGTTGCTCAAAATGAATGGTGGTGGACAGCGAGTTGCGAATATTCGGATATCGTCTTCGCCGTAGACAGTTGGGCAGAACTTAAATATCCGGACATGACTATTAGTGTCACTAATCCATTTTTATATACTTTCCCAGCAACACCACTGAAGCGGATTCATGATACCCGCTCTGATGTTGAAGTGGCTGCTGGAATTAGTCGGGCGATTGGTCGGCTTACCGAAGATTCTCGCCATCAGAATTACTGGTATTTTCTAGAACATAGCGGGATGCGTACTTACATTCAGCGCGTTTTAGACCATTCTAATGCCACTCGTGGTTATCAAATTGAAGATTTAGAACAAAAAGCCGCAGCAGGTATCCCGGCTATCATTCAAACTCGGACTTATCCTAAAGTTGGTGCTTGGGAACAAGGTAATGAAGATAAACCGTGGTACACCAAAACTGGTCGGCTCGAATTTTATCGGGAAGAACCGGAATTCCGGGATAGCGGCGAAAATATGGTTGTGCACCGGGAACCAATCGATTCCACTTTCTATGAACCCAACGTCATTGTTGCCCAAGCGCATCCATTATTGCGTCCCAAGCGTCCTGAAGATTATGGTGTTGCTACGGATAATGTTACGGCTGATATTCGCCAAGGTCGGCATGTTATCAAGACCGTTGAGGAAGTCCTGAATAGCCAACATCCCCTCCGTGCTGAACAATTTAACTTTATTTTCCATACGCCCAAATATCGGCATGGCGCACATACGACGGCGGTTGATACCGATATTGTCGCCATCTGGTTTGGACCATTTGGTGATATGTTACGTCGAGATAAACGTATGCCTTTTGTTACCGAGGCTTATGTTGATATCAATCCTCAAGATGCCAAAGGTTTAGGGATAGAAGATGGTGATTATGTTTACGTTGATGCGGATCCGCATGACCGTCCATTTAGAAATTGGCAAAATAATCCCGAAGGTTATAAAGTTGCCCGCTTGTTAGTACGAGCACGTTATTATCCGGGAACTCCGCGTGGGGTAACGCGCATGTGGCACAACATGTATTGCGCGACTTTCGGTTCGGTACGTGGTCAGGAAACCAATCCCACCGGCTTAGCTAAAACCCCGGAAACGAATTATCAATCTCTCTTCCGGAGTGGCAGCCATCAAAGTTGTACGCGTGGTTGGCTTAAGCCAACGTGGATGACCGATTCCCTTTATGTTAAAGGACTGTTGGGACAAAAAATGACGCAAGGTTTTGTGCCAGATGTTCACTGTCCCACTGGGGCGCCACGCGAATCAATGGTTAAAATCACCAAAGCAGAAGCCGGGGGGTTGAATGGTGAAGGTTTATGGGCACCGGCACAACAGGGATTACGTCCCACTTATGAAAGCGATGTTCTCAAACGGTTTATCGCCGGTCAATTTATCATGCGCGCCTAACAGGAGAATGAATCATGGCTGAACGTCATAATTGGCAATTGGGACGGGACATGACTTATCCCTATGATGCCCCGCTACCCCAAAAACAAGTTGCTTATGTGTTTGATATTAATAAATGTATTGAATGTCAAACGTGTACTATCGCTTGTAAAACTTGCTGGACCAGCGGCAAGGGCGAAGAAAGTATGTTTTGGAATAATGTGGAGACCAAACCTTATGGTGGTTATCCCACCGGTTGGGACTTAAAGTTACTGGAGCACCGCGAACCAGCCCAGTGGCAAGGCGATGTCCTCAAAAGTAAAACCATTTTTGAAGATCACGGTCCACTGGATTTGCCCACTGGACATCTACCCGGAACAATGGATTATTCCGCCGTTAATCTCGGTGAAGACGATATTACAGGCACGGTGGAACAAGGTGGACATTTTACCGGGATTCATCCGCTGTGGATGTTTTACCTGGCTAGAATTTGTAATCATTGTACCCATCCGGCTTGCGTCGCCGCTTGTCCTCGGCAAGCCGTTTATAAACGTGATGAAGATGGTATCGTTTTGATTGATCAACAACGGTGCCGGGGTTATCAAGCTTGTGTTGCTGCTTGTCCGTACAAAAAAACCTTTTTTAATTTAGTCAGCCGTACCAGTGAAAAATGTATCGGTTGCTATCCCCGTGTGGAACAAGGCGAAGTCGCTTTGTGCGTTGAGTCTTGTATTGGCAAAATTCGGATGCACGGCTTTTTAACCACCCAAAGCGAACCACGAGAAGATAATCCTCTCGATTACATCATTAAAATCCGTCGCTTAGCTTTACCGTTATATCCACAATTTGGTACCAGTCCTAATGTGTACTACATTCCCCCGATCCACGTCCCCGATGGATTTTTAGAACAATTGTTTGGACCACAAGTCGATAAAGCTAAAACATTATATCGTAGCTTAAAAGATGACAAACAGCTACTGGGTGCTTTACTCCTGTTTGGTGCCACCAATCGTATCATTGAGAAATTTAAGGTAGAAGGTGATGAAGTGATTGGTTGGGATGGCAAAGGCAAAGAAATAGCGCGGGTGCCATTTACAGAACCAACTCGTGTCCGAGAGCATTACGATAAACAGTATGATGTATATCGGCACAATACGACCTAAGTAGATCTAAAAACTTTACGATACTAGTGTTCTGTCAAACTTATTTTGACCGGTTAAGTAGGGGCAGACCTGCGTGTCTGCCCTCGGTGCTGCTGTTTTGGGCAGACACGCAGGTCTGCCCCTACTAGTCAACGTTTACTTGACAGAACACTAGATAGTTTTTCTTTGGTTACCCCTTTTGGAAAGGGGAGTTCATAGCTAGACCGGTCAGGTTTTTAAAACCTAACCGGTCTTTACGACCATTTTAAATGGAGAAAACAGTAATGAAAACCATTCAACGCTTCAGGTACCAAATTAATCTAATCAGCTTTGTTATCTTCATAACGACTACCGCAGCCGCTCAAGAAGCCAGTATCACCATCAAACGAGTCGAAGCCTTACCAACTAATCCTAGTGCCGAAGAATGGCAGCAGTCGGCACCGGCAACCGAAGTAGCAGTAACACCACAACAAGTCACCATCCCGGCTTTAGCAGAGGCAGCAATTGACAAAATCACAGTTCAAGCCCTAACCGACGGCAAAGCCATTGCGTGGCGACTCGCTTGGCAAGATGATGCAGCGGATGCTAACGTCGATGTGGGACGCTTTTCTGATGCTGTCGCTATCGAATTACCACTAAATGCCGGTGCTTCGCCAATGATGGGACATCGTGGCGGTGGCAAAGTCCAAATTTTATATTGGAAAGGCTTGTGGCAAAAAGATCTTGATGAAGGTTTTCAAGATGTTGAAGATGTTTATCCTAATTATTGGAGCGATCTTTACTGGTTTGCCGACGGTCAATTTCCTTATCGGATTCCCGATGCCTTCAAAAATCCGTATTCTCAACAATGGTTCATTGCCAAAACCGCCAATAATCCGGTCGCTGATTTCAATCGCCAACAACCGGTGCAAGAGTTAGTTGCCGAAGGTTGGGGAACACTCACCCATCAACCCAACTCAGTCACCCGTGGCAAAGGCGTTTGGGCAGAGGGCAAATGGAACGTGGTCATTTCCCGTCCACTCACCACCACTGATCCCAACGATTACCAATTTAATGGTGACCAAGGCGAAATGGCTTTTGCCGTTTGGCAAGGCAGCAAAAATAATGTCGGCGGACGCAAACATTGGTCTAACTGGACACCTTATCAGATACAGCCATGATGACTCACACCACCCTTAAAGCCGAACCGATTAAATGGTACCCCAGTCTCCCGATTGGGTTACCCACACGGGCAGATAAAATTGCTTTACTAGCACAAGCTGATTGGCTGCTGCTGATCGCGTCGTTATTTACCTTACCCTCGGCTGGCTTACGAGATAAAGTCGCTATCGAAACGGCTGAACTGCAAGAATTGCTAGAAAAATCCAGTCTTCCCAATGCAGAACAGCTTATGGTAATTTTTCAAACCATTCAGCAACATATCCAAACGATCCCGTTAGACACTTGGTCAGAAGAATACAATCGCCTATTTGAATGCGCCGCACCGTGTCCGATCAATGAAACCGGTTGGGTACGACGCGATAAAGGAACTATTCTAGCTGATATTGCCGGTTTTTACCGTGCTTTTGGTTTAGAACTAGCCGAAGCAGCGAGTGAAAAAGTTGACTATTTAGTTGGTGAACTGGAATTTGTCGCGATGCTCTTGGTCATGCTCGCCAAAGCCACCGACCAAGATAACGCCATTGAAATCATGCAAGTGACGCATAATGCCTTAAGTTCCTTCAACTTTGATCATTTAGGTGAATGGTTACCAAGTTTTTGTGAACGCTTGAATCAATTTACCGTGTTACCGCTTTATCAGCAGTTAGCGCAATTGCTTCAGTTGACGTGGACGGGAATGGTGGCAATTAATCGATTACCGGTTAATGAAGAGAATGTTCAAGAAGTGCTGGGTGAGAATGGGACGCCTTATGAGTGTGGTATGGCGTAGAAAATTCTTTTAAGAATAAGGAAATGGTGGGCAAAAGCGAAGCGTTGCCCACCCTACTTGGCTACTTGGCTGGATTATTGCTAGTCTATGGTGTCGAAGTAGTAGATACCATCATTCCGCTCATAGAATTCCATTCCCGAAATGTTGTGTTTGTCAATGATCGTAAAACTAGATATTGGCCACGTTATTTGTGTCCATTTATCCTGAGTTGATGTCATAGCCGACCAGGATTTGTCTGGACAGTTTTCGCTGCTACAGAGTTTTAACTCTACCGTATTATTACCTTGCGTATCGTAAACCCATGCAGAGATAACCTTAGCTTTCGACAGATCGAGTGGTGTCACGGATGAAGGAAATATGCGAACCGTGCCACCATTTTGGTCCGGTTGTTGATGTTTTTCTACTTTGACAAGAACTGATCTCTTACCTGTATGGGCTGTTTCTGAGGCGAATTCACACCGTGCAAACCATATATTACGGCAGTAATTGTCGATAGAATCACTGCCAGGAGTACCATTGTTGGACTCGAAATTCTGAAATGATCCGGATTGTGCTAGCGAAATGATGGGCAAGTGCAAGATTACTGTAACAATAAAAAATAACGGCCCAATAACCCGCAAATTTCTGCGAGTTTCTAGAGGGAAATCTGGGATCTTAAACCTACCAAAATCAGCTCCGGAAAAATAAGGCGCAAGTAAAAGCGTCAATGCAACAATCAACAAAATCAGTCCGAATTCGCTCGGTAACGTCAGGAATGATAGAATACTTTCTTTCTCGTTCATTTCGATTGCCCTCAGGGAAGATTCTGTATCTTTGTGCCTAACAAGTAGCTAAGCTGTTTCTAAATATTACCTCATATGCTGGAGCGTAGAAACGCCTATTGTACTAGAATTACATACTTTTTGGCTATAAGCGCGTAGGTTGGGCTGACGTAAGGAAGCCCAACATTTGGGGGCATCATCGATCCATGAATGTTGGGCTTCGTACCTCAGCCCAACCTACGGGCTAAATACTCGCTGAAAAACAGCCGGGTAGTACCGTAGACATTTTTAGAAGTCGGCAAAGGGTTGCCGACCTACCGGGCTCTTGTGTGTATAAAATTTAAAAATATACACATATTATGTTATGAATTCAAGTACAAGTAGGCTAGGTTGAGGAACGAAACCCAGTTAACATGCGAACCGCATCAACAATCGCGTTGGAAAACAAAGCGTCACCATAATATTTGAATCGGATATGCTTTAAACGCTGAATCTGCGGTAATAACCGGTATATTCTCTACTATGCTCGGTCCGATAATAAGCCGGTCGAATGGATCACGGTGATAAAAAGGCAAGTTCACTATTGCTACAGTATGTGCTAATTGAATTTCCAGTAATTTAATATCATTGATCCGTAACTGATAGGGGATAAATCTCTCAAAGGGCTGATTAAATGTGAGTTTTTCAATGCTGCTTTTGATTGCCATTTCCCAAATACTTGCTACACTCAATAATCGATTGTTGCTAGCCGTTTCAATGATGGTTTTAGCAGAGGTACTCAGGTTAGGGCTATCCAAAATGAACCACAGGAAAGTATGTGTATCAAGCAAAAATTGCATTACCTATATTCCTTAAAATCTTCCAATGGCTCATCAAAATCATCAGCAATAATCACTAAACCTTTAGCCGTTCCAGCTTTAGGTGTTATTTTATAATTATTTTGATATTCGGGTATCTCATCAACTTTATGAATATCTGAAATATTTCGCAACAAAATCGTTATTACCTCAAACTGTTCTTGGGGTGATAATTTCAAAATGGTTTCGATAAGGGGTTGTAATTTATCAACTGTCATGGCTATCATCCTTATATTTTGTAACAATTCGCTTGTTACCAAGCCAAGCACGAGTAAGCTGGGTTGAGGAACGAAACCCAGCGGCTTGAAAACCAACGTCGAACCCTCTTGGAATGATCGGTAACCCCATTTAGGTTTACTCCCGCAATTCCAGCCGCCGTTCCACCAATTCGAGGCGGCGTGTTAAAACATCAATACGGTCATGGTTGGTAGGTAATAATACTACGAGTGTTCCTAAGCCGGGTAGGGTGTGCATTGCACACCCTAATAAGCTAACTTAATGATATTAATCAACCAGGTCGGTTGGATTAGGCACAGTTCATTTTTTCCCAGCCTACCTAGCTAAAATAATTTTCTATAAATACTCAATTTGACAAATGTAACCTTAAAGGTTACGATTCATTTATGATTAAATCTTTTAAACATAAAGGATTGGAAGAATTCTTCTACGAAGGTTCCAAACAAGGAATTCGACCAGAACAGTCAAAAAAGCTAGAAAAGATATTAGATCGACTTCATGCTGCTCAAGACGTAAAAGATATGAATTACCCCGGCTCCAATTTGCATAAGCTGAGTGGAGACAAAGCCGGACAATATTCAGTTAGTGTTTCCGGTAACTGGCGGGTATTTTTTGAATTTATTGAAGGTGATGCCCATGTAGTCGATTACGATGATTATCATTAAAGTGTAACGCTATGAGAACCATAAAACGACAACCAATCCATCCGGGAATCATCCTCAAAGAGGATTATCTTAATCCCCTTACCATCACCATAACAAAGATGGCTCATATTCTAGGTATTTCGAGAAAAACGTTATCAAAAATTATCAATGAAGGCGGTTCTATTACCCCAGACATGGCCTTAAGACTCTCAGTAACATTAGATACCACCCCGGAGTTATGGATGAATTTACAACAAAACTACGATCTATGGAAAGCAAAGCATACTTCGACTGCATGGCAGTCGGTTAAACCGATTGATTCGGAATTGCTTCGCTCAAGCTAGGTAGGTCAGATTCTCTAGCTTGTTCACTCCCCTTTTCTTGATGCAATAGTGCCAATAATGCCGACGCATCTAAAACGACTTTACTCATGATCAGCAAACCACCGCCTTTCATCAATTAATTCAGCTACTAAATCTCTTGGTTCCGAAATATATTGCTTAACCAATTGCTGCGCTGTTGGTAACTGGGTTGAGAAATGGGTTTGCTTCTCGGTACTTCCTATCTTTTGAGCAACCGGCTGAACGACAACTAATAATTCAACTTCTTGATTTTTTATATTATTTGGCAATTGAAATTGAACCAAGCCGTCATCATCCACATAAATGTTGAAATGTATACTTTGCATAGTGAACTCCTTTCAAAAACAGAGTGTAGTGTGGATAAGGAGTAAACCGTCATTCACCTTGAGCACAGTCGAAAAATGGTGTATGACGCTTCGCTTATACACCCTACGCGAGCTAAAGCAATGGCAGCGATTTGCATGTCATAAGCACCGATAGGCATTCCACCTTGCTCAAGCCAGGCTCGAATTTCACCAAAATAACGCGCTGCCTTGGCATCAAACGGCAATGAACGCACAATAAGAAACAAATTTTCTAGTCGTGCTAAATTCTCGGTGGTTTTACAGCTTTTATAAGCACCATAATATAATTCGGCTTTGACTACATCACACCGCAGCAACTTCTCAACTGGTACGGCTAGAATACGAGATTGAACTGGAGAAGGTTTTTTATTAAGGTAGGCAATCCAGACGTTGGTATCTAATAACCACATTATTCTAGCTTAATTCTGCTCGCTATAGGTTCTTGTAACGCACGTTGTAATTCTTCTCCTTCCCAAGTTCCGGCTAAAGCGGCCAGTTGTTGATGCGCAGTGATTTTAGTTTCTTCTTCCCGAATAACACATTGTTCCGCTGGTAACAGACGCAAAAATGCCAGTAATTGTGGGTAGATCTGTTCATCAATGTCAAGTTTAAGCGTTTTATATATCATCGTTTTCACCTCTTTCAACGCTTCCGCATAAAAAATTGTACCAGAATAACGTGCTTTTGGTAAAAATTTAACCAGCCAAGTTCGCATAGTATGTATAAGCGAAGCGCCATACACCAGTGGTCGAATTTGATGAAGGATAAAGGTGGATGACGGCTGGCACCTTATTCACCCTACGTTGGCTCAATTTAACAAATGTAACCTTTAAGGTTACGATTCATTTATGATTAAATCTTTTAAACCTAAAGTACCGTAGGTCGGGAATCTATTCCCGACATTTTTACTTCCTTCGTCAGTCCAACCTACACGGGCTTTTTAATAACATTTTATCTTGCCTTGGCTATAATGCTGTGGTGTTAGTGATTAACCAGATAGATAGTCAGAGTCGGGTTACGCTTCGCTAACCCGACCTACGTGGCTAGAGTTTGTCGCCATGCTCTTGGTCATGCTCGCCAAAGCCACCGACCAAGATAACGCCATTGAAATCATGCAAGTGACGCATAATGCCATAAGTTCCTTTAGCTTTGATCATCTAGGTGAATGGTTACCGAGTTTTTGTGAACGTTTGAGTCAATTGACTGTGTTACCGCTTTATCAGCAGTTAGCGCAATTGCTACAGTTGACATGGACCGGGATTGTGGCGGCTAATCAATTACCAGTCAATGAGGAGAATGTTCAAGAAGTGCTGGGTGAGAATGGGACGCCTTATGAGTGTGGGATGGCATAGAAAATTCTTTTAGAAGAATGAATGTTGGGTTACGGCTAATGCCTAACCCAACCTACTTGACTTGACTGATTTAGATTATTTAAATTCTAATTGTTTATATAAGGGTTAATTCAATTAATATTTGGTATTACTTGTCAGCTCGCGTATTGGACAATCGTAAATGGTTGAAATAAGCGTACAGCCCATACACTTTGAAGATCGCAGTGGTCAAGATTTTGAACGCCTCACATTTGCATATCTTCTTCGTATAGAAGAATGGGATACTATTGATTGGTATGGGCAGCTTGGTTCAGACCGTGGTCATGATATTTGGGGTGTTCTTTCGAATAGAAGATGGAACTCTACTATTTGCTATCAGTGCGCCAATCACCAGAGAATAGTTTTTAAAAAGGCTCAGGAGGATATTGATAAGATTTGTGCTGGTCCGAATCAAACTCCATTCAAGTTTGTCTTAATCGTTGGTGGAAAAGTTTCCGCCAACATGAAAGCTCGCGTTATTGCCTATGCTAAAGGAAAACAAATTTCCAATGCAGAAGTTTGGAGTGGTCCGGAATTTGAAGAACGACTCAGAAGAGACACACCTTCCCTCATTCAGAGGTTTTGTAATGGTGTCGTTTTCCCTGAAAGTGTTTCCGATATTTCTACTTTCATTCTCGAAGCTAAGGATTTCAATGACACAAAGTTGTTGGATGCATATGCATCATGTTTTGATCGGCCTGCATTTACAACGCCTTTTCATCAAGAAAGCAGTTTATTTCATTTTAAGAAGGCCATTTCAGATACAATCGAAGCCCTTCAAACTGGCATTCATCGATTACGCGATGGCACTATTATTAAGAGGTTTCCGAGTATTTCAGAAATAACTGACGCAAAAATTAAACAAAGTCTAAAGGAAATTACAGTTGAGTTTCAAAGGCTACGTTCAGCATATGACAATTTGTTAAGAACCGGAGAGATAAGACTATGTGGTTGTGGTCAAAACGACTGTCCTGTGCATATGCTCTCGCCAAAGGCATGTCATGAAATGGATCTCATAAGGAATAATATTCTATCTAAGTTTAAGAAGATATATCCAAAATTCAATGTCGCAATGTGGCGCTAAAAAATGTCCAATCGGGTAAAGGCAAACCTCTAACCTGCCCTCTCCACACCACCCGGCATGCGGGCCCGTACCGGGCAGTTTATAAGCTCGCGTAGGGTGTATAAGCAAAGCGTTATACACCAGGTCGAATTCAAAGAAGGTGGGTAATGGCTAACGCCTTATCCGCCCTACACTTGCTTCATTAATTAAATAACAGATATTAGCCCTAGAGAAATCAAATGATTAAAATCCTTATCCGTGTATAACAGCGGCAATTGGTTAACAATACAAAAAGAACCAATTAGCATATCAATCGTTTTTCTCACCGTGATGCCCTGTTGGCGCAAAGTTCGGTAATATCCAGCACTTACTAGAGCAATTTCTTTTCCTACCATGTCGCGAAATTCAAGTGATTCTAATAAATTTTTAGCATTCAAATAATCAGAATCTTGGCGAAATCCTTGTAATACCTCGGTAATAATGAGGTCATCCTATGATGATGATATTAGTTGAAAGCAAGATATCTAATTGATTGGTTTGAGGGGTAATCAGGCCATTGAAATAGTCTATCCAAACACCAGAATCAACCACAATCATTCATCACGCCTCATGGCTTCTAAATCACCTTCCCAATGTAGTTGACCTCGATATTGACGAATAGCTTCTTGCCGTTTCAAGCGGATTAACAATTTCAGTCCTAATTCTACCGCCTCACGTTTCGTCTTTAAGCCGGTCAGCTTTAAGGCCTCGGTCATCAGGCTATCTGGTATCATAATGTTAGTACGCATAAGCTAACTCTTGTGTGTATAAAATATTAAAGATATACACATATTATGTTATGAATTCAAGGTACAAGTAGGCTAGGTTGAGAAACGAAACCCAGTTAACATGCGAACCGTATCGACAGTCGCGTTGGAAAACAAAGCGTATCTCATCATAATATTTGAATCGGATACTCCTCAAACGCTGAATCTGTGGTAATAACCGGTATATTCTCTACTATGCTTTGTCCGATAATAAGCCGGTCGAATGGATCACGGTGATAAAAAGGCAAGTTCACTATTGCTACAGTATGTGCCAATTGAATTTCCAGTAATTTAATATCATTGATCCGTAGCTGATAGGGGATAAATCTCTCAAAAGGCTGATTAAATGTGAGTTTTCCAATGCTGTTTTTGATTGCCATTTCCCAAATACTTGCTACACGCAATAATCGATTATTGCTAGCCGTTTCAATGATGGTTTTAGCAAAGGTACTCAGGTTAGGGCTATCCAAAATGAACCTAAGGAAAGTATGTGTATCAAGCAAAAATTGCATTACATATATAGCAATGGCAAAATAAAATGATTATTAAAAATATTATAAAATGATAATGAAACATTTCGCCTAAGAATGATAAAATACTTACGGTTAAAAAAACCTACCCCCCTAAAGGAGTTTAATCCAATGACTTATTCAATTGATTTTAGACGTCAAGCCTTATTAATAAAAGAACAAGACCAACTCTCTTTTGAGGCCACTGCTAAACGATTTGGGGTGGGTCAATCAAGCACGAGTAGGCTGGGTTGAGGAACGAAACCCAGCGGCTTGAAAACCAATGTCGAATCCCATTGGGGTAATTGGTAACCCAATTGAGGTCTTTTCCTGCTATTCTAGATCGCGGTCGAGCTCGCGTAGGGTGTAATGCTATGCGCCATACACCATTGGTCGAAGATGAAAGTGGATGATGGCTGGCGCCTTGTTTACCTTATGCTTGTTACGCTACTAATCCAATCAATGACATTGGTTAGGTTACTATTTTTTTTGGTAAAATAACGTTTTACTAAACGGCCTTTTACTTAGGAGGGAACAATGCAAGCTATCGAATTCACGACGCAGGCACATGATGGCGTCATAAAAATCCCCGAAACTTACCGAACCTGGTCTGCTCTTCACTTTTAAATTCTGTCATTGGAAATAAAAGGCGGAACATTTGTGATTTTTAAAACCGTATAGAATCCCTCTTGGTCACGCTGAATATCACGGCCATATTCAGTAATAATCTCAACTATTTCGTTATTGTTACGTTCAAACATGAATCTGATGCTTTCCTCACTTTGGTAGCCATTAAATTTAATGTTGCCTAGTTGGCAGCTAGTTCCGAGATCAAAACTTTCTCCTCCACGGGGTTTACCATTCTTTGAAATAGTGGTGGCAGACAATACGCCAGAAACTTTTCCGTCACAACGTAGATATACAATTAAAACTGCTTTGGTTGATTCTGATGAAAACCATCTAAACCCAATCACAAGAGTGATAAGCAACACCGTTGCTAGCAATATAACATTACGATAATTCATATCACTACTTCATGTACATAATTGACTTCATCGTTGTGACCCTGTCTCAACAATTCGGTTTCTACCGGTGCTATCGGGGTGTTCTTCAACATCTTGAGCCAAGGCTTCCCCATTAAGCTTGACGGTTGGTTTGTTGCGGGTTCGTTTTGGTTCGATATGTTGAGACCATCTGACTACGGTTGCTTGACCAACACCAAATCGTTGGGCGGTTTCTGAAAAAGTTAACTGGTCTTGTTGTTTGATTGATAATACTTTTTTTCTGAAATCGATTGAATAGGTCATGAGTTTATTCCTAGACTTTCATATATGTAGGACTTACGCAAAACTGAGCGGTTGACAAATCAGAGCCAAGCGGATATATATACAAAATATGAGACCCAGAACCCAAATACCCAGCCGATTGGATTATTGCCAATACTTGCTGGTCAGCCAAATCAATTACACGCTGACGAATTTTGCAGATCATAGCGAGCAGTTCAGCCATGACGCCCTGAACCGCTATCTGAATAGAGAAAAACTGAGCCCGAAATTGACCTGGGAAAACGTACCACATCAGGTGGTACAAACTCCACCAGGGTTGGTCATCTTTGATGACACGGTGGCGGACAAGAATTTTTCGCATGAAATTGAGTTGGTGCGGCGGCAGTATAGTGGTAATGCACACGGCGTCATCAAAGGCATTGGCATTGTCACTTGTGTCTACGTCAACCCGAAATTGGATCAGTTTTGGATCATTGATTATCGCATTTACGATCCAGATGGAGACGGCAAAACGAAACTTGACCATGTGCAAGAGATGCTGCTGAATTGCGTCCACCCAAAGAAACTGTTGTTTCAGGCAGTTTTGATGGACAGTTGGTATGCTACGAAAGGAATCATGCTGACCATTGAAAAGTATGAGAAAATCTACTACTGTCCACTCAAAGATAATCGCCAAGTAGATGATTCGGGTGGTTCCCAACCTTACCGACGTGTGGACACCCTGGAATGGACAGCAACCGAGAAACAACACGGCAAAACGATCAAGATCAAAGGATTTCCAGGTGAGCATAAAGTGAAACTCTTCCGGGTGGTGCTTTCTACCAAGCGCACGGACTATGTCGTTACCAACGACATGGCGCAAGACGACACGCCGGCCGTACAAGAGGTGTGTGGCTATCGTTGGAAAGTCGAGCAGTTTCACCGAGAAACCAAACAATTGACTGGTTTGGAAGGTTGCCAATGTCGCCAAGCGAGAATCGTCCGCAACCACATTGCTTGTTCTCTTTTGGTTTGGGTACGACTTAAACAAGTTGCCAACGCCACCAAGCAAACGGTTTATCGCTTGAAACATGATTTGCTTTCTGAGTATTGGCGACAACAACTCAAATCGCCGGCTATCCATATGATTTTTGCGTAAGTCCTAATATGGTTTTTTTCATAAAATTGGTCTAAGTTTATTAGATTCTTTTTATACTAGCTTTGCTATATACATGGGCCAATTAAACAGCCGATCGGCTCACCAAAACAGTCAAAAGATAAGTAAAAACCAGTTGCTCGCTACCAAGCTCGGCTTGGTAGTGTTGGCACACGAAGCTCTGCTTCGAGAATTCTTATCTAACCGACTGGAGTTACTAATTAAAACCGGTCCGCTTTCGCCAAGCAGAGCTTGGTAACGAGCCAAACCGGGCCCAATCTCTTTTGGTCTTTGTTTTCGTCACTGCGGTATAACGTTTTGGCTGGTTACCAAGTTCTACTTTTGGCAAGGTAAACCCAACCCCACTTCCGAAGCCGAGGTTGATAGCAGACACTACCTAGCTAAGCTTGGTTGATGAGCACGTAGGTTGGACTGACAGTAGGAACACTAACCTACACGAGTTCTTAAATTTACTCTTTCCTAATTACTCCATTTTTTTCATCGTGAAAAGGCAAATATTATGGATAACTTACTTGTTAATATATATTTAACCTATTATTCAACAACAGATTATTGTGTTAGGAAATTTAACTTATTTTTTTATAATTTTATAATAGTAGGCATGGTATTGATAGCTAGTCAAGTAGCTAAAGCGGAAGTCATTCTTTTAGACTCATCTACATTACCTGTAGGCACCGTGTTTAATGAGAACCTAATAGTTCAAGAAGATTGCTTACAATCCACATCAACTGATTGCCTAGCTCTTGAAAAAATAAAATCTATTTCTGGAATGCCCAGTAAAATCGGCCAGATAAAATTTAATGTCAATCTGACTGATAATTTTGAAATCGACATAAAATTCATCTGGAAACCAAAAGTTACCAGAGGACTAGGAATGCCGATGGATTTTGTCAATTGGGGAGAAAAGATAATTTTATATAAATCGAATCAAGACAATAACTCGCTTGCTATTGAATTTGAATATGAACCGCCTTTTCAGTCTCATTTTCCAGGCGCACTGAGAATTGTTTTCAGTGGAGAAGGAATGATATATAAGATGAGTCACGCTATTGATTGGAAAGATGTAGGTATAAATAATGTTAAACTTTCAGTACAAAATGGAATCGCTACTCTCAGCATTAATGAAAGTTTTTGGTAGACAATAGTTGTCTTTATGCTGGAGTGCCAAAGTGTGGTAAGGATACTTTTCCAGACTCTATTACTTTAAATACCAGTGAACCTTATACTGAACTGGTAATCGCCGGGATTAAAGAGATTGATCGCTTATTAGCAATTAGTCTTCAAGGCGCGGGAACAATGGAATTCGAAGCCGGTCGACAAACATGCATTACCCACCCAGCTTCTTGTGGTATCATCTTCTCTAGAGAAAATACTCCTGCTGTTTATAATCCTATGACTGGAGAAGTTCACATCCCAATAGTCAATGTACTTGATGCTTTTGGAAATAGTCAATCTTCTTATGAAGTTTATTTATTACAGCAACCGGGCTTATTTACTTTTGATGTAGATATGAGTAGGCTTAATAAGATCTCTTCTCATTCCACCTTTCAATAACCAATTTATCACTCACCGTTCGCTCATTTTTTTAAGAAACTGCCGTTACGTAGCCAAGTCGGGTAGGGTGGGGTGGGCAAAAGCGAAGCGTTGCCCATCTGAGAGATTGATAGCCCACCTTATTTCCATTGACGGTGGACAAAATGCCATGCGAGTTTCGTTGGACAGCATTTCGCCCAGTCTAACTGGGCTAACGCCTAACCTACTTGGCTTCGCGTATTTCGTCAAGCAGCGTTTGGCTGGTAGGCGTTACCAATTAAAGCGGTTGTAAAAGAACCCCTTGTTAACCCCTTGTTAATATTAAAACGGCCTTTAAAAATAACAGCGATTATTGAGTTGCACCAATCTTAATAAGACCATCGCAAAATGGATTTCTCCCTTTGATAAGGGAGTAGATGAGCCTACTGTTATTCTTTAGTAAACCGTGCTTAATCTAACTCACTTGGCTGAATTATCGCTTTACTTGGCCAAACACAGTTATTCCCGCCCAAAATAAAGGATGATTAAAAGGACGTTCGGCGGATTGATATTCTTGGATTAAATGTTGACAAGTTTCATTGGAAGATAAATCGAATTGTTTTACTAATTCTTGCAAATCTTGGTTAGACATTTCACGTAAAGCACTACGTGCCTGCGCGGTGACTTGATGCCAAGATAGGTCAGCATGATGACGAGCAATTTGATAAAAGTGATAACTAAAACAAAGCCCGGCTAAACTAGGACAAGGCCATAATGTTCCCACTATGGTTTTAACGCCGGCAGCCATTAACGCGGGAATAATACCTAGTGGTGTTATTGAATGAGTTGATTGGGAAGCTTTTATAGGTGATTCTCCCGGTAACATAACCATCAATTGAGCTGATATCGGTAATAATGTACCTATCCAATCAGGTAATGGTATTGATTCACTTGCTGTTGAGTTCAAGTCATTAATTAATGGTTGCGGATCGCCAAAATGAATAGGTAAAGCGAAGTGAACCAGATGACTACGAGAAATACTTTGAATAACATCAAAAATTGAACGAGCCGGAACTAATAGCGATGTCTTAAAATGTTGAGCAACCCATTGGGCTTCTTGTGCTTTGCAGGGTGTCAGATTCGTTGGTTCTGTTATAACACAGTATTCTGGTTGGAGTTGAGCAATAGAAGGCAATGGTGAGTTCGGCGTTCGAGAACGAGATTGTAACCAATGGGTTATACTCACTTCTCTCATTAATAAGATTTCCAATTCGGGTAAAGCTTCCCAAGGTAGTTGATCTAACCCCGCTGGAAAAATGACGGTTATTTGCTTCAAGTTTTCTTGTTGTGCCCAACGGGTCAGACAATTAGCTATAATTTTCATTTGTCTCGAGTTAATTACGCTATCCCAATGTGAATCGGGATTCGTTTTTACTTGATCTTGGCTAGCTTGATACGGTTGTTGCCAATCGGATAATCCCTGCCGCCACTGCTCTAATAATCCGCCTTTTTTAGTCGTTGGATTAGTCCAAAAACGTTGATGGGCAGCAGCATCGGGTAGCTCACGCCAGCTTAAATTATGTTGATCTAGCCATAATAGGCGTAAGCGTCGTTGTACTGGATCAAAAAAAGCTTGTACTAGGGCTTCTTGAGATAATAAATGTCGTTGACAATTTTCAATATTGGGTAATTTAACTACCCACATATTATCTAGCCAAATCTGCAGAGGTGGCCAAAGTGTTCCTTTGGTAGGTACTTTACTTTCTTCAAGCCAAACTAGCGGTGTCGCTAAAGCATTCCATAATGCTTGCCCTATTCGTTCTTCCCAATCATGACTCAAATTCAATTTGTTCTCAGTTAAACTAATGCGAGCCCGTTCTAGCGTTTCCCAAATTTGTTGAACAGTTGCTTGAGTAGTTAATAATTCAGCGAGTTGTGTATTAGCCCACTGAGAAACTAATTCAGCTAATGCCAAATGGCTAGGCGGATAAATTGAAAAGACCCGGTTAACTTTTTGTTTTAATACATTAAGTGGTTGTAATATCGTTTCATGAGGTGGTGTTTGAGTCACATCATGGTTGCTATTTTCTTGATTAGCTTGGTTATCTTCTTCAACAAAGGATGTGGTTGGTGATTCTATTTCTGAATGGGACACCGGGTCTGCTGTCATCTTAATGCCAGCAGAAGACAACCATTTTTTTATGAGTATCTCTAATTGTTGTGGAACATCTCCTAATATTTGCGCAATTAAGGCTTGTTGGTAAGATGTGACTTCACTAGGGATAAACTGAGTAAAAGTGGGTGTCAATTGTTTTGCTTGGCGTTGAGCTTGGTTCCAAGCCTGTTGTAATAAGATAGCTAATTTTTCTACTTTTCCGAGCGCTAATTCGCGCAACCACATTTGCAAACCCGGTTGTTCTGAATTAATTTGTTCTTCTCCAATGGTTAAACGTTGTGCGGTTGGATGCGTACCTAAGAAATCTAACCATAAAAACAAAAAGGGTTCGGGAGCATCAGCCAATTTTTGCCAAGTACTTTTAGCAAAAGCGGCTTGTAAGTGCTCATTATCTTGCCAAGGTGGTGTTTGTGACCAAGTTTCGACTACCTGTTCCGGACTGGCTTCTATAGATTGGCTTACTAATAATATTCCTAAAATAATATCAGGTAAGTCCTCTAAACTTGACTTAACTCGGTTGAATTGTTTTTGAAGAGCAGTATATAACCATTCAAATAAAATGGCTTCACTGCGTTCAATAGTACATGGCCAGCTAGGATGGTTAGCTAATTGGTTAAGTTGTAATAGGCGATGATAAGCCGCTATATCTGTCTTCAATTGAACCAAGGTTTTACGTTGACTAATCTGCTTTTGCCACCAGGATAATTGCTGTAAAGCGGCTATCTCATCTAAAGTAGCAGGTTCAATTCCTAACTGATGCCAATGAACGGTTAATCTTTGTTCAAGGGTGCGTTGCTGTTGAGGTAAGGTAAGTGCTTCTTGTACTAAAGAAGAATGATGTAATTTATGTAAGTTTTGATAAACAACGTCAAACCCTTGCTTCTCTTGGGCGTGAGCGATTAAATAACAGCTTTCACTGAGAGCTAATAATTTTTCTGTAGAAATACCATGCCGGTAGCGTTGTTGGGGATTATGCCATTGCCATAAAATAGAGTGAAGCAATTGCTGAAAGGTGGTAGTAATAGTTGCTGCTACTGGAGTATTTTCTAAATGTTTGTGCCAGTTACGTAATAAGGTGAGGCGATAAGGTGACTGGATTGGTTCTAAACTCAGCCACAGCCACAAACCCGCTTGGGGTAAAGTGTGAATGATGCGCTCAGGTTGTCCTTGATTACCCCAAGCAGCTAGCAAATTCTCACTAAGTTTTGAGAATAATTCATAAATATTTGTCTGAGATTCTGCAGCAGGCAACAATTGGCTGGTGTGGCTCAAACCTTGTTGCCAATAAATGATGGCTTGTTCAGTTTCATTAAGTTGTAAATGTATTATCCCCGCATTGTGGTATAGTTTAAGCGTTAATTCACTAATACTGTGGGTAATTTTTATGCCGCTTTCGAGAAATTTTTCAATGTAATTAATTGCTTGTCGATAAAATTGTACTGCTTGCTGGGGATAGTTGAGTGCTTGTTGCGCATTAACAGCGGCATTAAAATATAACCTGAGTGTTTGTTCACATACCTCAACTTGAGTTTCACCTTTATCTAAAAAAATTTGCGCATGATGAAGACCTTCCTGATAAAGCTGTTGAGATTCTGTTGGGCTATGAAGAAACCGGTGCGCATTAGCTCCGGCATTAAAATATAGTTTTAATAAGTTTTCGCGTACCTTGGCATGGGTTTCACCCTGGTTAAGAAAATGTTTAGCTTGGTTAATACCCGTTTGCCAAAGTTGTTGTGCCGATGTCGGTTCCTTAAAGGTATTAACAGCAATACCACCAACATTGAAGTAACCATCCAATAATTCTGCTCGTAACCGACTTAGCGTTTCTTCGCTAGCTTGAGAAATTTGTTCGAGGTGTGTAGCAACCTCATTTTCAACTTGAGTAAGCCAATCAGCAAGAAGGGTATCTTTAGATGGATTAAGAATATCTGCGGGTATCATGGTTTGTGCCTTGATAGTTAAAAAACTGAAGTTATTTTGATTATGTTAAAATGAAGCGAATTCTTCAATCTTCAAGACGAGTTCTCTTTTTAATTTATATCTTCAAACATAATAAAAAATAACTTCATTTTTAGGGTCAATGAAGGATTAATTTATAATAACTTTAATACAATTGAAGTCGATTATAAAGGCATCATGACCGAGTATTCATAAAATAATTGTATTTAATAATATCCTCGAATGTATGATATAATGGAGTTATATTTTCATAGTTATGTCACGATTATCGGTTATTATCATTACTCATAATGAAGAACACCAAATCGACGAATGTTTAGCTTCAGTTAGTTGGTGCGATGAAATCATTGTAGTGGATTCTGGTAGTACGGATAACACTGTGGCACAATGTCGTTCTTTTACCCATAATATTTTTATCCAGGATGATTGGCGAGGATTTGGTGTTCAAAAAATAGAGCTTTAGCAAAAGCTACCGGCGAATGGATTTTATCCATTGATGCCGATGAAAGAGTCAGTATCGCCTTACAACAAGAAATTAAACAAGCAATCATTCAACCAACTGCTTCGGCTTTTCGTATTCCACGTCAATCTTATTATTGTGGGCGTTGGATAAAGCATAGTGGTTGGTCATCCGATTATGTTATTCGTCTATTTCGGCGCCAATGTGCCCACTTTACTAACGATTTAATCCACGAAAAAGTTCAAGTTTTACAAGGTAAAGTAAATACCTTAACAACACCTTTATTACACTACTCTTTTACTTCAGTGGAAGAAGTATTAGAAAAAATTAACCATTATTCTTCACTCAATGCCCAACTACACTATGAACAAGGTAAACGCGCTACGCTTACCAAAGCGATTGGGCATGGTTTCTGGGCTTTTATCAGAACCTATCTGTTACAAGCTGGCTTTCTCGATGGACCGGAAGGTTTTATGCTCGCTGTATCCAATGCGGAAGGAACTTATTATCGTTATCTTAAACTGATGTATCTAGAAAAATATGTTAAAAATCAGCGTTATAGTAACAACCTATAATCGACCTGATGCGCTAGCCCTCGTATTACAAGCCTTGGCAGCTCAAGAATGTCCTTGTTTTACGAAAGAGGAAAAGCAACAACTGTTTACCAAACGTCAAAAAAAGTCACTTTTTGAAGTGATTATTGCTGACGATGGTTCAAGCTGTGCGACTACGCAACTCATTCGGGATATTCAACCTTATTTGCCTTATCCACTCCAACATGTTTGGCAAGAGGATCAGGGATTTCGTGCGGCTAAAATTAGAAATCGTGCGATTGCAGTTGCCCAAGGTAACTATCTCATTTTTTAGATGGTGATTGCATTCCTTTAACCGATTTTATAGCTAAACAATGTCAATTAGCCGAATCAGGTTGTTTTGTAGCTGGAAATCGTATTTTGCTGAGCAAACCATTGACAGAATATATTATCTATCAACAATCGCCAGTGTGGAAATGGCATTCACTACAATGGTTTCTACCTTATTTACGCCGAGATATTAATCGTTTATCACCGCTAATTCGATTACCAAACAGTTTTTTAAGAAAATACTGTGCACAAACTTGGCAAGGTGCTAAAACCTGCAATCTCGCAGTTTGGCGAGAAGATATTTTAAATATCAACGGATTCAATGAAGAATTTCAAGGTTGGGGACACGAAGATGCAGATTTAGTAGTTCGTTTATTAAATGATGGTGTCCAACGTAAAGAAGGACGCTTTGCCGTACCGGTATTCCACTTATGGCATCCACAAACTGACCGTAGTCAAGAGTTACAAAATTGCCAACGGTTGTTTAAAACCATTCAAAATAAACCACATAAATTTTAATAGTTTCTAGATTTTAATAGTTTAGAAACTAGTGGTCTATCAAGTTTTAGTTGACGTGTTATTAGCCTTTTGATAAAAAGGCGCGAAGGAAGCAAAACTGATGAATAAAAGATATCGTGTCACCTTGACAGACCAGGAACAAGATGAACTGAACACTTGGCCACCAATCGTTAAACTATTGCTATACAATTTGATTATTTTTTTTTAAAGAATGTATAATTTCATTTGTATCCTAACTCCAATCAATATTTTTTTCCTATAACAGAATTTATTGTGTGCGGATATGCAATAAAAACGTCAAGGAGAATTGTTAGGGATCACCATAAAGATAATACTAAATAACTGTGGTGGACCATTTTTTCAGTACATTGATCTATTTATTCATAATCAATGAATTGATAATAAAAATTACGCATCGCATTAATAAATAAGTGATTTCTTATCTTAATTATGATGAACTGATTTATCTCTATTATTTAGTTTTGATTGAATCTGAAAATTGCAATGAAATACTTAACGACTTGTTTATTATTACTATTAACGACTACTGTGTACAGCGAAGTATTAGTTCCGGTTGTTAAAATACAAACTAATATGGGTATTATTATCATGGAACTTTATCCGGATAAAGCCCCTAAAACTGTGGAAAATTTTCTTCGTTATGCTAAAGAAGGTTTTTATGAAGGAACTCTATTTCACCGTGTTATTAAGAACTTTATTGTTCAAGTAGGTGGTTATACAACCGACTACACCAAAAAACCAACGTATGCTCCTATTCCTAATGAGAGTAAAAATGGGTTAAAGAATTTGCGGGGGTCGGTTGCTATGGCAAGAAATTTTGATGATCCAGACTCAGCCACCTCACAATTTTTTATTAATGTTAATAATAATTATTCTCTTGATTATCAGGACTTAAGGGAAGAACTCGGTTATACTGTTTTTGGTCAAGTGATTAGTGGTATGGAGGTGGTAGATAAAATTCAAGTGGTTGAAACCGGTTCTTTTGGAACACTTAGAAAAAATGTACCTAAAGTACCCATTATAATCGCTAAAATAACTATAGAACAAGCCATTCCCAAGGGGATTCCGGCTCAATCACCAACTGATAAAAATGATAGCTTAGTCAACGATAAAGCGAGTGAAAGTAATACCGATTTTAAAAAAGAATCTTTAGAACCATCCACAACGGATAAAAAAAACCCGATCAATGATGACGAAAAAGAATCTATAACAACACCAATCAATAATGCCAACTCCAAAATCGCTCCAAATGCAGAGAGCGAAATTCATAATGATAAAGTTAAGTCAACAGTGAAACCAAAAGAAAATGGGGCATTACCTGAGAGTAAGTTCTCTAAAAATTTACCGGCTAATAAGTCGACTCAACCACCAGATGCACCATCGAGTCCAGATAAACCCGATTCGCTTTCTCATTAAGGGTTACCCTGAAGAGAAAAAGTTAAAGGTAAAATCGATTTCGATTTTAATATTCGCTTAATATAAGTAAATTAAGTAACATCATGCCTGAAACACTATTTATTGCTGATTTGCATCTTGATTCTAAATGGCCGGCTAAAACGAGTCTGTGTTTAAAATTTTTAGCCGGTCGGGCTCGACAAGCAGAGGCACTCTATATTTTAGGCGATCTATTTGAAGTTTGGTTGGGAGATGATGATGATGAGCCCAGTTATCAACCCGTATTAACTGCCTTACATCAGTTGACAACTGCAGGGGTTGTTGTTTCAGTCATGCCTGGCAATCGGGATTTTTTATTAGGGAAAAACTTCGTCAATTACACGGGTTGTCAACTGATTCCAGATCAAAGTGTGATCGATTTATATGGTGTGCCAACCCTCTTAATGCATGGAGATGTCTTGTGTACACAAGATGTTAATTACCAACAGTTTCGGCAAAAAGTACGTCACCCGCTTTGGCAACAACAATTTTTGGCTCAACCCCTAGAACAACGACGCTTACTAGCAAAACAAGCTCGTACTTACAGTCAAACTAAAACACAAACGACTGCCAAAGCCATTATGGATGTTACAACCGAGGCTGTTATTACCGCCTTAGAAAATCAAGGTGTTTATCAACTTATTCATGGGCATACTCATCGTGCTGGTCAGTATCCTTTGGAAGTTAAAGGGCTACCTGCTTATCGTTGGGTCGTGGGAGAGTGGCATCAACAAGGGGCAATGCTCTTAAGTTGTACCCCCAGCGGTTGCCAATTAGTAGACTTTCCCAATCATTAGTTAAACCCACTATTTTGCAAATTTTCTGATGGAGTTACCGAAGTGGTACTTTGCTTAGGCATATCCTCATCCAATAAAAGAGAAAGCCTTTCACGTAAATAATCCAACTGGTCAGCTGAATATAGAGCATGATGCTTATAGTCGGTAATGAAGAAGATATCTTCAACTCGACTGCCAAAAGTCGCAATTTTAGCTTTTTTAATCAGGACACCACTACTCATAAAGGCTTGGGCAACACGTGATAACACACCTGGGCGGTCGGTTGTAATCAATTCTAATACGGTATGATCATTCGTCTGATCCTGAGTAAAAGTGATCCGCGTTGGTACTGGAAAATGTTTCAACTGTCTGGGTAAATGGCGTTGAATGGGAGGAAAAGCCGAATTGGCTTCCCAAGTTAGTTCCTCTTTGAGACTTTGTAATAGCATTTGAGAATGGCTGTGCAAATCAAGGGAAGTTCCTTCGTCCGCTAAAACGGTATAACCACTCATAATATACCCCAACTGAGTAGGAACAATATAAGCATCAACAATCGTTAAGTCTTGTTGTTCTAGAAAATGGGTGGTTTTAGCAAATAGATCGTCTCGATCTTGAGGGTAAAGCGTAATAAAAGCCATACTACCAGGTAAATTTTGACGTTCTAAGATAAGGGGAACTGTTGAGGGTAAGTGATTTAAAATCGTTTGAGTTTCTCGAACAATTTCTTCGGGTGAAGAATAGAGAAAATAATCATCACCTAAATCTTCCCATAAAGATAAAAACGGGTGTTCTTGTTCGATATCATTGAGTAGTTGTAATGCGTTGATTTTAATATCCTGGATATGAATCTGTTTATCTAAATTCAGGGTATTTCCTGGTAACAAAGCCGCACGGGTTTTATGATAGAGATCGGCGAGTAATTTATCTTTCCAACTATTCCATAAATTAGGATTAGTTGCTCGAATATCGGCGACGGTTAATAGATATAAATAATCCAAGCGTATCGGTTCTTCAATTCGTTGTGCGAAACTTTTAATGACTTTCGGATCGGAAGTATCCTGACGCTGTGCCGTGATAGACATCAATAAATGATGACGAACCAACCAAGCGACTAAGCGGGTATCATTATCGCTTAAGCCATGTGCTTGACAAAAATTTAATGCTTCCTTTTCCCCGAGTTCGGAATGGTCTCCACCTCGACCCTTACCAATGTCATGAAACAATCCAGCCAAATAAAGTAATTCTGGTTTTGGAATCGATTGGATAATTTTGGAACTTAAGGGAAATTCATGAATATATTGTGGAATACTGAACCGTCTGAGATTACGTACCACAAAAATACTATGTTGATCCACAGTATAAACATGGTATAAATCATACTGCATTTGCCCTACGATTCGACCAAAAGCCGGAATATAAGCCGCTAGAATGCCATAACTGTTCATGCGACGTAATGCATGAGTCAGTCCCTGTGGTTGATGAATAATTTCATAAAAAAGGCTGCGAACTCGCAAATCTCGGTGAAAAGCTTTATCAATTAGGTAAATATAATGCAAAATTAACCGAATAGTCATAGCACGTATTCCCTTAATTTCGGGGTGCTGTTGCATTAATAAAAAAATTTCTAACAACGCAAAGGGATATTTTGCAAATACCTTATCGTGGGTTACCTCGATAAAATCGTTACGAACTTGAAAGCGTTTATTTAAGAAATAAAGTGTGGTAGGGTTGCCCGCATATAAAATCGCTTCTTGAAATAATTGCAATAACATTTCATTAAGGCCCATTATCTTCTTAGCAGTGCGATAATATTGCTTCATTAATTTTTCAACCCCTAAACCGGCTTCATCATCGGCATAACCTAAAGCCGTAGCGAGAGTCCGTTGATAATCAAATAATAGGCGATCTTCACGTCGATTGGCCAGCAGATGGAGAAAGCAGCGAATTTGCCATAAAAAAGCTTGTCCTTTGATTAGCAAGTGACATTCTTTTTCAGTAATAAAACCTTGTCCAACTAGGTCGTGTAAGGTGCTGGCATTAAAGTGACGCTTAGCTACCCAGGCAATTGTTTGAATATCACGTAAGCCCCCGGGACCTTCTTTAATATTCGGCTCTAAATTGTAAGCCGTATCATGATATTTTAGATGACGTTGTTTCTGTTCCGCTAATTTAGCAGCAAAGAAATCTTTACTTTTCCAGATGTTATCAGAAGATAACCGCAACTGCATTTCTTTAAATAAGTCGGCTGATCCCGTGATTAAACGTGCTTCCATCAAATTCGTTGCGACACTGATATCATGAACAACTTGTTGCTCACATTCAGATAAGGTGCGAACACTTTGTCCCACTTCCAAACGAATATCCCATAGAAAGGTTATAAAGCGTTCAATGCAGTTTTGAGTAGCTAGACTGGGTGGTTGACTTAATAAAAATAGGAGATCAATGTCAGAACCAGGGTGAAGTTCTCCACGTCCATAACCACCAACTGCTATAAGGGCGACTTGATTGATATCCGGACAAGTGCATAATTGCCGATGGATTTGTAAGATCATCTGATCTACTAGCCAAGTACGTTGATTAACATATTCAGTCGCATTATGAGTTGCTTGAAACCGAGTTTTCAAAATACGTTGTCCTTGTTGCAACGCATTACGAAAAATGTTTAGCTTAGAACCATCCGCGGTTAACTCATTTTCAAATTGTTGGAGATTAAAAAGTTGTTGATCAATGTAGTTAGCGACGTACATGATTTCATCCATTAAATAATGAAGAATGGTTTTGCTAGTCTATTTTTGTCTAATTACGATATGTTATCATATTTAAAGTCACACTCATAAACTAATTGTATTTATATTTTGCTGGGTTGGTAATCCATTTTAAGAAAGCAATTTCTAATTAAACTGAATATGATTTGTGTTAAAAGAATTTTCTTTGAGCATGAGGGTAACAAACATTATTTTAACTTTTTTCCCTAAAACGATTGTCATATGACAATCATTTAGGTATTTTATGATGTTATTGAGGTATCATTAATTGCTATGAGGATAAAAATCAGCAGAGAGTTAAGTTACTTAAAGTGAAGAGGATAATGTATTTGGGTATTTAGAAATGTTTTGTCGCTTTAAGATGGGCATAGTTGTATATAGATGATTAAATTTAAATTTTTTTTTGTTAACGATAAGATTGCTGATCGCTTTAATCTTTATGTCATATTATTTAGCATTGTAGTGACTTTGTTCATCACTACATTACAATTGTACCTTGATTATAAAAACAATCTTGAAAAGATTGAAGGGCATCTCCAACAAATCAGTGACAGTTATTTACAAGTCATTTCTTATCACTTATGGCAAAATAACCCTAAACAACTTCATGCTCTTCTTGAAGGAATTTTGCAGTTAGCAGAAGTGCAATATATCTCAATCACTTTTCATAATCAAATTATAGCCGCCCAAGGACATCCACCCAAACACGCTGTCTTGACTAAAGATTTTCCCATTTTCTCATCAAAAGCTAAGAATTATGTTGGTACCTTACAGATCATAGCTGATCGGGCAACTGCTTATGAACCTTTGTTCAATCAAGGTTTCATTTTATTAGCAACTAATGCGCTTCTTATCGGTGGTTTTGTTCTAATTATCTTATGGATTTCTCACTATTTGGTTATTCGTCATGTGCATAAAATTGCCAATTACGTTAAATATCTAGATTCTGAACCATTAGACCAGCAACTCGTTTTAGATCGTACTGAGGAAAATAAATCTCCGACTGATGAATTAGCGCAGATTGTTATTGCTATTAATCAACTGCGTTTTAATCTCCAAAAATCTTATAAAAGTCTGCAAGAAAACAAACAAGAGACTCAAGATTTATTAAAAGCGGCTTTGATTGGTCTTGGACTATGGCGTTTAGATGGTACTTTAGTGACAGTGAATCCTGCTTATGCACAAATTATTGGTCGCCATGTTGCTGAGACTTTAAAACTCAATTATTGGAACGATATTGTCGTCGAAGAAGATATTGCCGCTGAGAAAGCCCAATTACAAACCTTAAAACCCGGTGAACGCTATGGACCCTATGAAAAAGAATATCGACATAAAGATGGCTATTATGTTCCGGTTAGACTCTCTGCGCTCATCATCGAAAGAGAAGGGACTTATTATGCTTGGTCTCATGTAGAAAATATTACCAGACAAAAGTGGGCTGCTATCGAATTGCAACAAGCTAAACAAAAAGCAGAACAAGCAAATCTATCTAAGAGCCAATTTTTAGCCAATATGGGACATGAACTGCGGACACCTATGAATGTCATTGTTGGTTATACTGAAATGTTAGAGGAGGAAATTAAAGAACTCGATCGTCCTAATTTGCTTAAAGATATTAAGAGTGTACATGCTGCTGCTAAACTTTTACTTGGTGTTATTGATGGTATCCTTGATATTTCTCGAATTGAAGTCGGTAAAATGCAGTTATTTACCGAAAATTTCGATTTAAATCTCATGATTCAGAGCGTGATTAATACCATTCAACCCCTCTTTGAAAATCGGGCCAATAATTTGCAGGTACTTTGTGAAAATAATTTAGGTGAGGTACATACTGATTTAACTAAATTGAGACAAATTTTATTTAATTTACTAAGTAATGCTTCAAAATATACTGAACAAGGCACGATTACGTTAGAAGCTAGGCGTTTAACGGAAGCCAAACAGGAATGGATAATTTTTCGGGTTAGCGATGAAGGAATTGGCATGACTCCTGAGCAACAAGCTGATTTATTTCAAGTTTTCATTCAGGCAGATGCCAGCACAACTCGACAGTATGGTGGTAGTGGCTTAGGATTAGCCATCGTTAAACATTTCACTGAAATGTTGGGTGGTACCATTCATGTCGAAAGCCAGTTTGGTAAAGGCAGTCGTTTTACGGTTCGGTTACCCACTCATTTAGCAGTTGAACCGATTAAATCCAATACAATACCAGAAAATTCGGTTAGAAAACCCGAAATGCCGGTGCAAGAAGGCGTATTGTTAGTTATTGATGACGATGAAACAGTACATCAAATGTTGGAAGCTTATTTAAGTAAAATGGGTTACCAAGTTGTTGTAGCCAGTAATGGTGTCGACGGATTACGATTGGCCAAAAAGCTGCACCCAACGGCGATTACGCTGGATGTGATGATGCCAGGCATGGATGGTTGGGAAGTTCTTTCACAACTTAAGGCTGATCCGGATTTAGCCCATATTCCAGTTATTATGTTGACTATGATGGAAGATCAAGAGATGGGTTATTCTCTGGGTGCATCAGAATATTTAACGAAACCGATTAGCCGTCATCAACTAATCAATATTCTCCGTAAATACCGAACTGCCAATGCACCGAATATGGTCATGGTTGTTGAAGATGATCCGGCTGCTCGTGAATTACTAGTCCGTTTACTTCACCGCTCCGGTTGGCAAGTAATTGAAGCAGAAAATGGTAAAATTGCTTTGCAGCGGTTAGAAAAATATCAACCCGATTTAATCTTGTTAGATTTAATGATGCCAGAAATAGATGGTTTTGAATTTATCATTCACTTGCGACAACACCCCGTTTATTCTTCAACTCCAGTAGTGGTATTGACAGCTAAAGATCTGAGTATTGAAGATCGGATGTGGCTTAATAATCGCGTTAATACTATTTTCCAAAAAGGTGCTTATAATCGAGACGAATTAATGACCGAATTGCGACAACTATTAATTGGAACTATTCCTCAACAGCGTTCTACCCAAACGGATCATGAGTAAAAATAACTACACTAATAGCAGTCAACGCTGGCTACAAGAATACCACTCTGATAAATATGTTAAACAAGCTAAACAGGCTGGTTACCGTTCTAGAGCTGTTTATAAATTAGCTCAAATTGATGCACGTGATCACTTATTTTATCCTGGAATGACGGTAATTGATTTAGGTGCAGCACCAGGCGGATGGTCTCAATGGGCTCAACAACGTCTACACCATCAGGTCAAACTGATAGCGATAGATATCTTACCAATGGAACCTTTGCCAGGAATTACTTTTATTCAAGGTGATTTCCAAGAATCTAAGATAATAGATGAGTTACATTCTAACTTAGGTGAACAATCCGTTGATCTTGTAATGTCTGATATGGCACCCAATATCAGTGGTATCAAAGCGATTGATCAACCACGCGCTATGTTATTAGCCGAATTGGCTAGAGATTTTGCGTTAGAAGTACTGGTAGAGCAAGGACATTTTCTCAGTAAAATTTTCCAAGGTGAAGGCTTTGATGCTTATCTTAAAGTGTTAAAATCTCATTTCCGCAAAGTCGTTATTCGTAAACCGGATGCTTCACGGGCTCGATCAGCAGAAATCTATGTTCTTGCAAGTGGTTATCAACCTTAACATCAATAGGATATCGCGTGAAGAAATTAAGCCATTACGCTAAAATAAGTTGGAGATAATCTTATTAACTTAATTTGCCTGACGTATGAAGTATTGAACCAGATGGAACGAATTATCAAGATTAATTGTATAGATATGAGGTCTTCTCAACGGTGGAAGCTAATTAATTGATTAGAAAAGGTTCAAGCTAGGCGAGATTAAATAATAAATCTCCGATCGTTAGTTAATCCATTTAATCGGATTCAGAAGTAAAGTTTAAATTCCTCATTGGCATCAAGTGAGTAGCTTAACCGAGCCATTAACAATAGAATTCCAGAATGAATCTTCCAGTCAATTAACTTTATTTCTTGGTTTCTACTTTTATTCTACAATAGATATTTAAATTACTAAGAGGCACACCTGAATGAATGATATGGCAAAAAACCTGTTATTATGGATAGTTATAGCCCTAATCCTCATGATGGTTTTTAATAACTTTGGTCCACATAACCCGTCTCCACAGACGGTAGAATATTCACAATTTATTACTGATGTTCAGCAAGGACATATACAAAGAGTCGAAATTGAAGGGCGTACTATTCGCGGAATAAATAAAAATGGTCAACCTTTTGTTACATATAACCCCGATGATCCGGGTTTAATGAAAGATTTATTAGATAATCATGTTGTTATCGTTTCTCGACCCCCTGAACAACAGTCGTTATTGATGCAAATTTTTATTTCTTGGTTTCCGATGTTGTTGCTATTTGGCGTATTAATTTTCTTTATGAAGCAAATGCAGGGCGGGGGTGGACGTGGTGCACTTTCTTTTGGTAAAAGTCGTGCCCGCATGATCGAAGAAGACCAAATTAAAGTGACTTTTGCTGATGTAGCGGGTGTCGATGAAGCTAAAGAGGAAGTGACTGAATTGGTTGAATTTCTACGTGATCCTGCCAAGTTCCAAAATTTAGGCGGTAAAATTCCACGCGGTGTTTTAATGGTGGGTTCCCCAGGGACTGGTAAAACTTTATTAGCTAAAGCGATTGCCGGCGAAGCCAAAGTTCCTTTCTTCACGATTTCAGGATCCGATTTTGTGGAAATGTTTGTGGGAGTTGGTGCTTCACGGGTACGCGATATGTTTGAACAAGCCAAAAAACACTCGCCTTGCATTATTTTCATTGATGAAATTGATGCCGTCGGGCGTCATCGTGGTGCTGGGTTGGGTGGTGGTCATGATGAAAGAGAACAAACGCTTAACCAACTCTTAGTGGAAATGGATGGTTTTGAAGGTAATGAGGGCGTGATTGTCATTGCCGCCACTAACCGTCCGGATGTACTTGATCCGGCTTTACTTCGTCCAGGTCGGTTTGATCGCCAAGTGGTGGTGCCTTTACCCGATATTCGTGGTCGAGAACAAATACTTAAAGTACATATGCGCAAAGTGCCTATTGCAGATGATGTTAAACCTACCTTGATTGCTCGAGGTACCCCGGGATTTTCCGGTGCTGATCTTGCTAATCTCGTTAATGAAGCCGCTTTATTTGCTGCCCGTGCAAATAAAAGATTAGTTGAAATGGTCGAATTTGAGAAAGCTAAAGATAAAATCATGATGGGTACCGAACGTCGCTCGATGGTGATGAGTGAGGAAGAGAAAAAGCTAACGGCTTATCATGAGGCGGGACATGCTATTGTTGGACGCTTGGTTCCTAAACATGATCCCGTTTATAAAGTCAGTATCATTCCACGCGGACGCGCCCTAGGGGTAACGATGTTTTTACCGGAAACTGACCGTCTGAGTTATAGCAAAGAGTATCTAGAGAGCCAAATTTCGAGTATGTTTGGTGGGCGTATTGCTGAAGAATTGGTTTTTGGACACGAAGCCGTTACGACTGGAGCAAGCAACGATATTCAACGTGCCACCGAAATTGCACGTAATATGGTTACCAAATGGGGCTTGTCAGAACGTTTAGGGCCACTAACCTATGGTGAAGATGATGGTGAAGTCTTTTTAGGTCATAGTGTTACCCAACATAAACTGGTTTCTGATGAAACCGCTCATGTTATCGATGAAGAAGTCCGTTCCTTTATTGATCGCAACTATGATCGAGCCAAACAGTTGCTTAGAACGAATATCCATATTCTTAATTTAATGGCAGAAGCGTTGATCAAATATGAAACTCTTGATAGTGAACAAATCGATGATATTATGAATGGGAAAGCACCTAAGCCACCGAAAGATTGGGAAGAACCAGATAATCTTGATCCTATCCCAAATGTCACCAATGGTGATAAAGTCGTGTCGGAATTGCAACCGAAAAAGAACGGTAAAATAGGTGGACCAGCTAGTTTGCATTAGCTAATAGTTGTGTTGGTTCAATGCCATTAAGTTAAGCGTTTTCCCCCCTTGGAGAGGGTTGGGGTGAGGAAAAAAAGGCGGTGATTTTTCGAGCTAACCGCCACCTCTCACCTAAAATGCAAAGATATCTACACAATTTTAAGAAGATTATAAATAACAATACCTTTGCTTAAGGTGAGCCGGAAACGGGTTCTTAACTTAATAGCATTGTCGTGTTGGTTGGGCAGAATGTAGCGAAACCCAACCGCGCTATTTTTCAATAGTTTAAAAATAGCAGCATTAAATTAAATGTTGAGAATCAGTGCTTAATCAATAGGGATTTTTATTGTTATTTCCTCTCAGGAGAGCCAATTAAGATGGTAGACCAATCCACTGATGTTGATAAATTAGAAAGCTTTTTTGCAGAAGTGATTCAAAAAATGAACTGGCAATTCACCTCGCACGAATTGCTATTAAGGTTAGCTCATGATCATCAACAAGAATATGTTGGTGCACTAGCGAGCTATATGGAAAACGGAACCCCTTTTAAAGAGTTGCATCATGAATTAATCAAGCGACTTCGTAAACTAGATGGTCAAATAATTACTTTACGCCATAAAGATTATCCTAGTCGAGATATTTTTGGTGTGGTATCAACAGCAACTGTTTGGCGTAAAAAAAATAAGTAACCCGAAAGAAGGATTAATGAGATTAGCATTTCTCATTTATCCTTCGATCCTTCCTCATTCAATAGATTAAAAAACGCCCGCGTTTTTCATAACTTGTAACTACAATGTTAGCGCATCCTCAAGTGATGGGTATTCTCAATGTTACTCCAGATTCATTTTCAGATGGCGGACAGTTTTTGTCGCTAAATACCGCTTTACAACAAGCAGAACGTTTAATCACCGCCGGTGCTAATATTATTGACATTGGTGGTGAATCAACTCGTCCGTTAGCACCACCGGTATCCGTAACAGAAGAACTTGATAGAGTCATACCGGTTTTGGAAAAGATTCGTCAAGAATGGCCAGTTTTAATTTCTGTTGATACCAACAAAGCAGAAGTTATGCGTGAAGCCATTGCAGCTGGTGCTGATATTATTAATGATGTTAAAGCACTGCGTAACGAGGGCAGTCTAGCCGCCGTGTCTACCTCAAATAAAGTACGCATTTGTCTTATGCATATGCAAGGCGAACCGCGCACTATGCAACAAAACCCCCATTATGACAATGTAGTTAATGACGTTAAAACTTTTTTACTTGAACGTGTTCAAACTTGCTTAGCGGCCGGTATTAGTCCTAACCGTCTTTGGCTGGATCCCGGTTTTGGTTTTGGTAAAACCGTAGAACATAATTTGTTGTTGCTAAAGCATTTATCTACATTGACTCAACTTGGTTATCCAGTAGTGGTTGGCGTATCACGTAAATCCTTATTAGGTCATCTCTTAAATAAACCGGTAACTGAACGATTATATGGTAGTTTAGCCTTAGCGGTACTCGCTGTCAGTCAAGGTGTTCAAATCATTCGTACCCATGATGTTGCTGCCACTGTTGATGCTTTAAAAGTCACTCATGCAGTTTTACAACCAATCGATAAAATTTAAATATTTCCTCAAGCCTTTGGAGAATTATTTATGCCGGTAGCGGTTTTGGAAAATATCTCTCTTCGAGAAAGAATTGTACCTATTTCAGTAGCTCAATATCATAGAATGAATGAACTCGGGGTTATTTCAGCCAAAACAGAATTGATCGAGGGTGTTATTTTAGAAAAAATGAGCAAATCACCGCTACATGTTTATCTTATTCATTTACTTCACGGTTTTTTTGTCCAGCATTTATCAGCAGATTATCTAGTTCGGAAAGCAGATCCGTTAACTTTGAGTCATTCTGAACCGGAACCTGATATATCTATCGTTAAAGGTCAATTGGTCGATTTTAAAACGACACATCCGGTTTATGCGGAATTAGTGATAGAAGTGGCGGTATCATCATTAGAAATAGATCGAGTAAAAACTAATATTTACGCACTGGCGAACATTCCTGAATATTGGATAGTAATCCCAACTCAACAACAAGTTGAAGTTTATAGCCGACCCCAACATGGAAAATATCAAATGGTACAAATTTATAAAAACGCTGAGAAGATTGAAACGATAGCGAGTTTAGTTTTCGATTTAAGCGCTATTTTTTCTGATTAAATTTAGCAACTTCGTGGTCTTCAAGAATGGATTCTCTGTTGAAATGGGACACGGCTTGGACATCGTATCAACCCAATTTAGCGGCGCAAATCCTTACTTGCTGAACGAGCTTGGCACTTCTCAATGCCGCAGAATTGCTTGATACCGCGATGATAATTCTCAATGGTCCAAGTTGGTTCGGCTATCGAGAGTCTCTCTAAAGGACGCATCTCTAAATGACTCGTCGCCCAATGCTCAACGTCTCCGTTTGGGGAAACTGTCCGGAACACTTTGATGAAACCATAGGCTTTGAGATGCACTATCCGCCCTAATGTACCGATATAGCAAAACTAGTATAAAATGAATAAGATAAAGTTGGAATATATTTTAACAAATATCGGTTTCGATTAGTGAAACCACCGATTTAAGAGAGTTATCGCCCAATTATGACCTATTCAGTTGATTTT
>JAAUSR010000033.1 GCA_012032555.1 Thioploca sp. | reverse complement strand
GCGCTCAGTTGTGAGTTCTGTCAATTGCATTTTCATACCCGGTTTCCTAAGTTTTCAAAACTTGTTCTTTCTTATATTCTCCTTTTAGCAAAATAGCATTTTAAATTTCGTGATACAACTCTATTATTAAATTCCTAATATTATCTAACAGAGGATATTCATTATCCCATTTTCGTTGATACACATGTTCAATATACGCAAGTTGACTATCTATATCATTTAATTTTGCAAATCGCCATTGTAATTCAAATTGTTCACAATATTCGAGAGGTTGATAACAGCCTGAATAGTGTATTTTTCATAGCAACCTCTTTTTGTCCACAAAATTATTCATAATTTATAACTTAACTCCGTTTTACTTATAATTAATTGATTATATTAAACAAATCTTTTGCTCTACGAAATATTAACTAATTGAGGTAAACCCCCAGCTAGGCTGGGGGACTCGCAGAGGTTTGACCGTTCCAGCGGTTTAATCTAGTTAGTTCAATTAACTAACTCAAAGGTAATGAACTATGCGAGAAACTCAAAGTTTAAGCCATACTAAATGGGATTGTAAATATCATATCGTGTTTATCCCGAAGTGCCGTCGGAAAGTGATTTATGGTGATTTACGACCATACTTAAGAGAACTCTTCCACGAACTGGCTAGTCATAAAAGAGGTGAGAGACTAGAAGGGCACCTCCAACGGGATCATGTGCACATGTGCATTCGTATTCCGCCTAAATATGCCGTTAGTATGGTGGTAGGATACCTCAAAGGGAAAAGTGCTATTGTTATTGCCGTAGGACTTACGCAGTTGGATTCATAACTAATTGATTTTATTTAGTAGCTCTTTTGCACTGCAAAATATTAACTTATTGAAATTATTAAATTATTCATTTCAACTGCGTAAGTCCTATGCCGGTAATTTTGGTGGTAAGCGTAGAAATTTCAGTGGCGAGAACTTTTGGGCCAGAGGGTATTATGTCTCCACAGTTGGCCTTGATGAAGCAGTGGTGAGAAATTATATCCGCCAACAAGAAGCTATTGATGCTCATTATGAACCAATGAGATTAGATGGAATCTAAAACTACCGCTTCGAGCGGTTTACTTAGTTAGTCCCTTTGAGGGGCTCATCGGTATAAGCCACCCGCTTTGCGGGTGGTCATTTAACTTATTGAAATAATTAAATTATCTATTAATTATCTAAATAATAATATTAATTTTTAGATTTACTCATTTACTGCTTTATGATTTTTTATGATCGCAATAATTCCTCGTCCTTTAATATTAGCCATAAAATCTATTATGACTCTAATAATTGGTATTAAAGGAATAAATAATATCCATAGATTTCTATTTAGCTTAAGAATCGAAGTCAATTTTAATGCAGCTGGTTTTATATTATTTATTTTACTGTACTTTTGATTACCAGAATAATCTTTTAAAAAAACTAAATGATTAGCAAAATTTTTTTTAAAGAATTTTTTATTAAATCTTAAAAAATGATGTGGTGGAAGATCACCATTAAATTCATTGATAAAAAATCTTTCTCTATTTGGGACTGTTAGAATAACTAAACCACCTTGATTCAATAAACTCAATACTAACTCCAAAAATTCCCTTAGATTGGTTTGATGCTCAAGGACTTCTAATATTAAAATAACATCAAAGGTATCATTAATGTTGGATATAGTATTCTTATCGAACACTGAATTAATAATTTTGGTAATACCTTTTAGTTTGCATTGTTCTATACTTTTAGGATCAAGTTCTATAACCAAATAATTTTCAGGTCTAATTTGGCATATTTCATTTAGAGCAATATAGTTAATCCCATCTCCAGCACCTATTTCCAAGATTTTTTTATGATTTAAGTTAATGTTTTTATCTTTTATAACTTGGATCATTGCTTGAGTCCAAACCGGATAATTTTTTCTACCCTTATGAAATTCTACATACTCTTGTATTATTTCAGTTTCGTATACATTTTCAAATATCAAAGGTACAAAGAATTGTAAATAGCAATTACAACATTCCATCAATTCGTAAATTTTCTGGTTAAATGGCGAAATTACTTTTTCAGTTTCTTTAACTTCTTTATTTCCACAAAATGGACAACTTACTGTATTCATTAATTTCTACATATTATTATCAATTGAATTGTGTCAAAGAAATAATTAGTTTTAGTTTGCTTGCAAAAAATTTATCAATCGCTAATTGGGTACCAACGTCCATCTAATAATATTCTCCTTTTAGTGACTATGAATTTAAACTTTTAAATTATTTATTTAGATAAATTATTTTCTTGTTCTAGCCAAGCCTGAAACATTAAAATATCCCATAATTCATAATGCCAATTGCGTTTTCCTGATAAATGTTCTTGCCATTTTTCTCGAATCAATTTAGGACAAAAATATCCCTCTTGTTTTAATCGTGTTTCATCAAGTAAAGATTCTGCCCAAGTTCTAAGTGGTTTACGAAGCCAGCTATCTAATGGAACACCAAAACCCATTTTCTGGCGTTCTACAAGATTTTTAGGCACATAGCGGTAGAGAATTTGACGCAACATTTGTTTACCAACACCGGCTTGGTAATTCATTTCTATAGGCAGTGTGGCAACAAATTCAACAATCCGATGATCTAATAGAGGAATTCGCGATTCAAGACTGTTTGCCATAGTAGCACGGTCAACTTTAACTAAAATATCATCGGGTAGATAAGAAAGGCTATCAATTAGCATCATTTGCCGCAATGGATTTTTACTAGCATTCAATAATCCATTGCTTCGATTATAGATATATTTTGGCTCTTTCAATAAAGATTTACTATCATCTTTTATTATCAATAAGGGTTGTTTCCAATGCGACATCACTTGTTGATAAAATTCAACCGGATTCGTTGCTCCAATTAGTTCTGCGACACGATGTAAATTATAACCCACTGAACTATTAGTATTTCCATATTGCCTCATAATTGGTAAAAGCCAAAAAAACACCCAATTAAGTAGCGTTTCTGGTGATGATAATAATATTTGACTTGTCGTCATTCGCAGTAAGGCGGGTACCCATTTAATTAGGTTCCATAAACGATAGCTTAAAAAATAACGTGAATAGCCACAAAATAATTCATCGCCACCGTCGCCAGAAAGACTAACCGTAACATAGTTCCGAGTTAAATTACTAAGCAAATAAGTGGGTATTTGGGAAGAATCTGCAAAGGGTTCATCGTATAACGAGGGTAGTTGTGGTATCACTGCAATGGCTTCATTTGCGGTCACATAAAGTTCGGTATGATCGGTACCCAAATGTTGAGCTACTGCTTTAGCATAATTGGCTTCATTATAGTTTTCTTCATGAAAACCAATTGAGAATGTTCTCACTGGCTGATGACTATTAGCTTGCATCACCGCTACCACAGTTGAAGAATCAATACCACCAGAAAGGAAAGCACCTAGAGGGACATCGGCAATCATTTGTCCTCGTACTGATTCATTCAATAATTGTTCTAAGATAGTTGTTGCTTCTTCAATGGTACCAGAAAAGGGTTCATATAATCCTTTTTGAGTAATCTCACTTAAGGACCAATAAGGGATAGGACTATATTGATATAAATTTCTCTTTTCGTAACCATCTAGCTGAAATGGGCAGATCTCGCGTTTATCTTGGATAGTTAAATAACAACCAGGAGGTAATTTATAAATTCCTTTATAAATGCTGTAAGGTGTAGGTATATAATTATGGCGTAAATAGAGGGGAATAATTGTTCTATCAATTTCTAAATTGAATTTAGAATAACCCCGAATTGCTTTTAATTCTGAGGCAAAAATGAATGTGTTTTCAATATAGCCATAATATAGTGGCTTTTCTCCTAATCGGTCTCTTGCTAAAGTTAACTCTTGATTTTTCCTATCCCATAGCGCGAAAGCAAACATACCTACTGATTTTTGTAAGGCTGTTTTAATACCCCATTGGCTAATAGCAGACAAAAATACTTCTGTATCTGAATGTCCATGCCAAGAAATATTTTTGTGTTCCAATTCTCTACGTAACTTAAGGAAATTATAAATCTCACCGTTGAAGGTAATGACGTATCGTCCATCATGGGAAACCATGGGTTGATGTCCGGCAGGGGAAATATCAATGATAGATAATCTACGATGAACAAAAGCTATCCCTACTTTTTCGTCTACCCAAACCCCGGAAGTATCTGGGCCTCTGTGAACAAGCCTATTACCCATTTTGGTAATAGTTTGATTTAGTGCGTCTCTTGCTATAGTAGATGTAGAATCGAATAACCCGGCTATACCACACATAAGCCAAAGCCAATTTTTATAGATATATTTTTGGGCAACCGTCTAAATTTTTCGAAGATAAGTCTATTTGTCAATCTAAATCTTAACCACTTAACAAATTGAAAAATTAGATTTTAGCGCATCTAATCTTATTAGAGAACGCTTTTCTACAAGGAAGAAACATAATCATAATTAAAATCACTTCCTGACTTGGCGCATCACATAAACTCGGCATGGACTCCCTAACACATAACTTATTTTATGCCTAAATTCCAGGCTCAAACCATCAAAAATCAGATGTCCACTATAAAACAACTGGTTGGGTGATATCCGTTCTATTTTCCACCCGGTCTTTTTAAATAAAAGAGTCTAACGAAAACGATTGAAAAATAAAATTCAGTAATAAAATTTCCTTTTTCTCCATGACGTGGTGGAAAAAAAACATTTCGTAAAGTTACCAATACACTCTGTTGGCCAGGATTTTTTTCGGTCTTTTTACTTGATCGTTAGATGGCTTATCATCTACTTTAAAAAAAAGAAACTGTAGTGTTACTTTAGCGTAATGAACATAATGGGATATAATTGTCCAGAAGCGCCATACTGATGTAGGTAAAATGTGTATAGCGATTCCGTCAGGTTTAAGTACTCTTTTGATTTCATGTTGAAATTGTTCAATATGAGGTATATGTTCGAGGACATTCGAACTAAAAACAACATCAAAATAATCATCTTCAAAAGGTATAATCATTCCATCATATTGTACTACCGGCCAAATACGATCTTTATTATACAAACTTGCTTGAATATCAATAGCTTTAACGTTAAATCCGCTTTCTGATAAAATCTTAGCTTGCCATCCGGCACCAGCACCAATCTCTAGAATTTTTGAATCTTGCGGTATTAAAGGTACAATTTGATTTAATTCATGTAATCTAAGCTTCTGTAAATATTGAAGAGAACGAGGAACAACTTGATTTAATTCATATTCTCTTATGATATAAATTGATATACGTTTTTATCATCAATACTGTGGACAGTTTTTAAAAATATATGGTTTTATCAATAAGTTATTATCAAAACACTATCATATAAAATCAGATACTTAGAAAAAATTGTCCGAACCATTGTAAAATAGTAATTGAATTTAAAATTCAATTACTAAATCTGATAATTATCTTTTGACGAAATTTGAAAACTTATAATTTCTTAAAAACAAATTGATTACACCCGGTCCAACCAGAAGTAGGAACAATCTTTATTGTTTGAAAACCTAATTTTTCTATATAATTAACTATCTCTTGGATTTTAGCATATTCATAAGGATACCCACCTAGCCAATCAATTAAATCAGATTTGAATTCCATACCACGTTCACCTTTAAGGGGATTTTTTTTAGTTGTTATAAAGGCACCCACAAAACTAATTGGAATAAAAACCCAAACCAGTAATTGTTTTATCAAAAAAGGAGTTTTATTATATACTATTTTAATGGTTTTCCAAATTATTGAAGTCCAGTGATGATTGTAGATGGCAATAACAAGTTGTCCCCCTGGTAACACTGGTAGACAAGCGTAAGATATTGCTTGCCACATATTACCGGTATGATGCAAAACACCCCATGAATAAACAATATCAAAATGACCTAATGAAGTTAGGTAGTTACTATCTAAAACAGAACTCTCCTCTATGATCCAATTGGTAGTTTGAGAAAAATATTGCTTTCTTAAATATTTGGTACATTCTACCGATACTGGATCGTAATCGAAGGAACGAACCTCAGCTCCCAATCTTACCGCAGCAAGGCTAAAAAGCCCACTCCCAGAACCAATATCAAGAAATTTTTTCCCAGTTAAGGACTGAGTTCCCAATATTTGCTGCAAGGAATATTCAGCTGCTATAATTTTGTCATCATTAATTTTGATAAAAATTTTTGCCAATTCTTACCAAATTCAAATCGGTTCCCTTTGGAAACTTCATTATCGTAATAACTCATTAACTAAGAACCTTAACTAAGAACCTTTTGATATAAATCTATATACGTTTCTACCATAGTAGAAACATGGTAATACTTTTTTACAACCTGTTGAGCATTTTGTGCTAATCTCAGTGCATTTTGTGGTTGTTCCAGTACAGTTTCAATGGTTTGTGTAAGAGAATCTACATTTTTAGGAGGTATTAAATAACCACATTCAGTTTTTTCGATTAATATGCGTCTCGCATCACCTATATTAGTAGATATAATTACTCTACCCGCTACCATACCCTCCAACAAAGAATTTGAAGTACCTTCACTATGAGCAGAAGAAGATACTAAAATATCAATGTTTTTAAGTGCTTCCCATATTTGATTAGTATGCCCATGCCAATATACTTGGTTACGGATATCCAAATCATCAACTTGTTGCTCTAAGGTACGACGATAAGCATTTGAACCATCTCCATAAATATGCAATACAACTGCTTTACCTTTTTTTACTAATTTAGCGATTGCCTCTAATAAGGAAACATGGTCTTTCATCGGACGTAAACAGGCAATAATTCCAATGTGCCAGGGTGGCTTATGCGCTAATGGTATGGGCCAATCTATCCCAATGGGAATAGAAATGCCATTGGGAATAACATATAGTTTTTTTGTGGATATCCTAAGTGTAAATAATACTTTTGTCCTTGATATGAATTACAAACAACTGTTTTTACAACTGGAAAATGTGCAAATATTTTGTCAATTCGCACATATAACCAGGGTCCAAAACCATATTCTTCCTCTTCTTTAGAATTACGTATTCCCATTACAGCTACCCGCTTAGTCAACATAGCTGCAATTGCTGCATAACTATTAGTTGGTGATAACCAACCTTGAATTAAATCAATTTGGTTTTCTCTTACATAACGAGCCATCTTAAAGATAACGGAAAAGTCCATTTTTCCTCGCCAATTTAAGCTAATAAGCGGACACTTTCCCCACGCTTTTAATTCTTCCCAAAAAGGTCCGCCTTCAGACAATACTAATATATGTGGTTCTAAGCCCCTTTCATGTAACCCTTTTACTAAATAAGTCAGTTGGCGTTCTGCTCCACCGGCACCTAATCCGTAAATATGAAAGAGAATTTTCATTATAGTAATATTTTTTATGTAATTAGCTTATCCGAAACAAGCTCACGAAATAATGTGTCGTAGGATTCTCCCATTTTCTCGATAGAGAAATCCTGAGCCATTTTTTTAGCAGCAGCAATACCTACTCCTTTAGCTTGGTTAGGATGTTTGAGCACATAAGAGATTTTTTCTGCCAACATTGTTGAATTTTTTGGTTCTACCAGCCACCCGGTTTTACCTTCTTCAATTAATTGAATTGTCCCATCTACTGAAGTTGCAATTACTGGTATCCCCATTGCCATGGCCTCCATAACGGTATTAGACATTCCTTCAAAAAGCGAAGCTTGAACATAAATATCCATACAAAATAATAATTCAGCTATGTCAGTACGTTCCCCCAGAAAACTTACTTTATCAGATAGGTTTATTTCTGTTACTACTATCTGGAGATCTTTTAATAAAGGGCCTGAACCAATAATAAGTAATAATAAATTAGAAAATTCTTTACTAAGTAAATTAATAGATTCTAATAAATAATAAAACCCTTTTTGTGGTCTCAAACGACCAATAGAACCAAGAACCAACGTATTATTTGAAATACCTAACTCTTCACGTTTTTTAAAACGATTATATTTGGATTTATCCAATTTGATATTCACACCATTCGGAATGTATACCACCTGTTTTTCTTGAACCCCCTCATATTTTATTGCAAAAGGCATGACTTGTCGGCTGTTAAAAATAATTCTATCTGCACACCATACAGTTATTTTATCTAAGAAGAATTGCCATTTTGCTTTATCAATATTTTTAGCCCTAATTGAAGAAACAATAATAGGGATGTTTGCAATCTTAGCTATTATTCTACCTAAAATGTCACTATAAAATAGCATAGTTAACACGATTGTAGGTTTCCAACTTATAAAATCACATAAAATACGAATTAAACCAATACCAACAAGTAATTGTACTTTTCCAATAATTCTAATCTCCACATTAGCACATTCCAGTAAAAATTTATTATTATCCGGATGTACAATATTATTTAAAACGTAAATCCGTTGCTTATAGTTTTTTTTAGACAAGTATCTAACTAGATGAATGAGTGCTGTTTGAGCTCCACCCTTAGCAAAATTATCAATCACATAGGCCACGCTAATTGGTTTCGTATTATTCATTTTTTTTTAAAGAATAAAATTTTAGTATAGAAAGTGTTTATAAATTGAGAGGCAAATGGTAATCGTTTTAAAATAAAGTACCAACCACCCATCCTAGAATATTTAGCGGCTATTAATTCACAAAATTTAAACTCATTAAAATTTTCCCTAACATATGAAATTATTTGGAAATTAGTATAGTAAGTGGTGTGATTTTTTAAATAGTTGTAGTTGTTAGATGCTATCTGTTGGGCTGACATTCCCTTTTGATGTTCATTTCTAATTCCTAATTTTGCCCATAACATTAACCATCCATATTGCTGAATTATGCTAGCAAGTGGAACATAAACATGAGATTCAATAAAACGGTAACGGGATGGAAATATATGTAAACTAGTACCTCCTGGTTTAAGTACTCGATTTATTTCAGATAAGGTTTCTGAATAATTTTGAACATGTTCAAAAACAGTATGGCTAAAAACCAAATCAAAAAAATTATCATCAAATGGCAATCGGTAAGGTTTAGAATCTATTAATCGAATTAATTTTTCCTTTTCCAGAAAATCAACGTAAGAACCTTCTTTAAAAGCAAGGTCACATCCGTAAGCTTTAAAGCCATCTTTCCTTAGTGCTTTGACATAGTCTCCATTTCTACAACCAAAATCTAAGATATTAAATTCTTTGGTTATCTCGTAACCCAATTCTTTTAAGGTTCCAAACAATACGCTTAATAATTCTTGAGTCTTATCATTGTTCTGTTTCTTCATTTGAATTTCTTAATTTGGGAACACAATTATCGTACCATATTTTGGTAGATTTCAACGGGCCGTCTTGCAAATCTCGACTATTTTCTAATTCATCTAGTGAAAACATTTTTTTACAAAGTAGCTCAAAAATAACACGCTTATTATTAAGTTGATCACCTCTATATACCCATGCATAAGTATAGCCACGATTAGAAATCGTAAAAACCGGTTTTATTTGTTCGATTCCTTTAACTAAACCATAAATAACGTTATTAGCATTAATAACAACATAATCAGTTTTTCTGAAATCTCTAGGTTCAATGTTGTTATTCCAATAGTTATAAACTTTAATTCGGCTAGAATTAATCCATTCTCCTGGATAAAGATGATAAAGATGAATTTTATCAGGTTTAATTTGGCCCATTGATATCATTTTCTCTAGTTTCTTACCCGCTAAAAATAGCTCTTCTCCCCAGCCCATCCATCCTTCTCTTTCCCCAAAAGAAGGATATTCCTTGTATTCACGCCAGTTACTTAAAGATCTAAAAGCAGAAAAAATTGGTCGAAAAGGTAACACTTCAATAAGCAATGCCATAGAAAATATAACAACTAATCCCCATTTTTTAAAATTATCAAACTGAGTAGAAACTCTGCTAAATTCTAGTCCAACAACCAAAATTGTCAAAAACAAAAATACATTAAAATATTTATGAGATACTGGGGTATTAGTTATGGCATAAAGAAAAGGCATGAAAATCGCTAGCAAAAAGACAATTTGCCAGTCTAGTAATATCTCTTTTGAGTCTCTTTTATCAAAGATAAAAATAAAAAACAACATGAGAAGATAGACTAAAGGGAAGGCAGTTACGAAAATGGCATAGGCATGCCCTATATAGTAAACTTTATGTTCAAGCAAACTATGGACACCAAAATGTCTGATAATATGATTAAATACATAAGGAGGAAAATAATCATTAGGTGAAATAGGAGAGTAGGGATGCATAAATATTTTTGTTACCAAGTACATTCCGGTAAATCCCGTTATAAATACTAATAAAACTACACTAATTGTTACCCATCTAAAATTGGTTCTTGAAAAAAATATGGTTGTTATTTCTGACTTGTTTTTAGCTAAGAGAAAAGAAACCAAACTTATGAATATGCCGGTAAAAAACACCTGGTTAATTCTGGAAATATTGCCATAGGCTACAAAAGCATCACCTACAATCGCTTTATATACTCCAATTAGCGGACCTAAATATGAAACTATTGGGAAAACTAAACTAGAAAAATCTAGTCTAGGAATATAACCTTCTCTAGCTACCATAGTAACAATCAAAAACGTAGTTAAACTGGTCAAAAAAGCGATAAAAATGGCGTAGAAGGTATAATACAAAGAAGTTTTATAATTAATATTTGGAGATTTATTAAGTTTTATATAAGTAAAAATAACCAATGAGACCAACAAAATAGGTGAAGCAATCAATTTCTCTTGGGCAGCTAACATACCTACTACAATACTTACCAATGCATGTCGACTACTTTCTAACTTAAGGGCTATCAAACCTAACACCACTGTCAATGTACCAAGAAGCATAGAAAGCAAATCATAATTGAAAATTTTAATAGCAAGAATATTAGTTGGCAGTAACAATGCAGAGTAAAAATAGAGAATAAAATAAAAATTTTTCTGTTTTTTAGTAATATAATGTATATTAATTAGTTCGTATATTATAACAATAAGCAAAAAACCAAAGAACCAGTGGAGTGCCTTAGCAAGCATTTTTAACTCATCTAGATTCATGGCTATTCCAAAATAAGTATATTTTTTAATTAGATGAATTATAATACCTATGATGAGGTCAGAGGTTCGATTAGCAGTCTGATACCACTGTCCCATATCTGAGTGTTGAATATCAATAACTTCTAAAATGATATATGTAGCATCAACAGTTAAAAACTGAGTGGTTCCTTCTACTGATAAATATAATGGTGGGATTAAAGAAATACTTAGTATTCCACTTATTTTAATAGATTTTGAATGCTTGAAGGCTATAAAAAATACTACACCTAAAGCTAATCCTAACAGGATTATTTCTATATTATTTATATAAATTATATTATCCATAATTAATATACTAAAATTAATGACTTTAGTTATCTTTCAAGATTTTTTATTTAGACTATTTGCCAGAGGGATACAATAGACGTTGTTATCATTCTAGATTAACAGGATTTATTTAAAATAATACCTGATTCACTTTTTATGGAGATTCCCAGTATAGCTCTTGGCAGATTTTGGGGTAAATTTGCTCTACTTGAGATTGTGCTGGTATAAATCCTTTTTTTAGAGCTTTACAGTACCACTTAGTCGCTTGAATAAGATCTTGAGAAACACCTTTTCCATGATGATACATTTTTCCCAATTGGTACTGTGCTTCTGCTAATCCTTGTTCGGCAGCTTTATGAAACCATTGAGCAGCCTCTGCTAAATCTTGTTTAGCACTGCCTTGACTATTATCATAATACATTAAACCAAATAGATATTGTCTATTCATATCAGATGGTGAAATACCTTTTAAAAACTCATCACCGCTTATATACTGAGATGTTGAGGTAGATTTTCTAAGAAGTAATTTTTTTCTAGAAAGAAATAAATTTTCTGGTTTGGGATGAGTTATATACTTAAATACCTCTTCTGCATACACAGAAGTTAGCAATTCTCCAGGATGTTCATTAGCTGGATTTGCCGATAATTGTCGGAGATTATACCTATTTAATTGTTTGTAAACCGGAGGGTATAAGTTTAAATAATGAATTTTTAGTGATTGAAGTATAGGTATAATTTTGTTATATCTTTCTTTAAAGAGTTTATGATAGTTAGTTGGAGTAAGCACAAAAATAATATTAATGTTGTGGATTGAGCAAAACTTCAAAAGTTCAGATAAAACCTGTTTATAAGCATTAAGATTTTCTTCTGAATAGAGTTTATCTTCCCAATCAAGATATCCACCATATTCGTCAGAATATTTTTCTATTAATTTATCTACATGGACACTTACGAAGTGAGTTAATAATGGAAAGTGTTTTTTTATGAACTTTAATATCATAATTTTTTCAAAATATTTCTCAGTATTAAATGACTTAAGACGTGGAGTATCTCCTAAATCAGGATCATTAGTCACAAATCCTACCATTAGAAAATCAATGTTATATTTTATTCCCTCTTCTTTTAGAAATGTTAATTGACGTTTGGTTGACCATCCCATTCGCCCCCAACTCAATACTTCTATATTTTCATATTTTTCAGTAAGTTTCTTCTCTAATTTGTGACTCCAAATCGTATCATAAGGAACACCATCTCCCCATATAAATGAATCTCCTAACACTGCAAGGCGAATTACTCCTTCTTTTTTTGCATATAGACGTGGAATATCATTAAAATAGTACTTGTTTTTGCCAGCTATCTTATAGTTTGGTGCCATTATTTCTGCATTAATAATTTTAAATTTTTCAGGTATATAAGCAGCACCTGGAATATTCTTTTCATCTAAAAGGGTTGTTTTACTTAGAATGAATTCTAGGAAAACCAGACATATTATAATAGATAGCGGAATTAATAAAAATGAAAATATTTTTCCTATGTATTTCTTCCAGAGAATTTTGTTTTTTAAGAAGTTACTAATCAGCATATCATCAATTAACGATAAGATTTTGAAAAATTATTAATATTTACAACTTATAAATGTCACCTTTAATTAAACTCAATTCTATTTAAATTGATGCGCATGTTGTTTACTAGCAGTCTTCATATTTAATGCGGTCTTAAAAACATCATGATTATTAACTAGACAAAGCAATCCATTTACTCCCAGTTTTGCTAGATCAGCTAACCCACCAATATCAACACCGAATATTGTTAATCCCTGAGCAAGTGCCATAACCGGCTACTAGCATCATTATTGTAGCACCAACTTTCAATTCAAACCCCATCTTGCTAGGGTACCTTTACAAGGATTTTATTTGTTCAATGCTTAATCCGGTGATATCCGCAATATCTTGAGCAGAAAAGTTTTTCTGCTTCATTTTGCGGGCATTTTCTAACCTTGTTGCTTTAATTCCTTGCTCCAACCCCTGTTGGATACCATCACTAAACGCGGTATCAATGACATTTTTCAAATCCCGATAGACTTTTAAACTGGCTTCGTATTCAGTATATTCCGCATCCGAATAGTTCGCAATTTCGGCTTGTTCAAAGAGCTTCTGAAAGATTTTTTCTTGCAGTTGTTTGGGTCTAGTCGTTAAATCTTCCAAATTTTTTAATATATATAACCATTTATCAAAGTGTGTTTCTAACTCAACTACCGTTTTGTTGAACTTGGGCATTTCTAGGTAAATGTAAGTTAGTTTGTCATAGAAGATTTGTTGAGTTTGTTTATCAAACAATTGTACTTCATGATGATAAACTTGTTCATCGTTTTTGTCTTCATCAAAGACAAAATCTAAAATACCAATGGTGTAAACTGCATTCAGTTGAAATTGCCATTCACCTTTTTCGGCTTGTGATTGAATTGGAAACGTCGAGTAGTAAATACTACGTTCTTTGAAGTAGTTTTGTTTGGCTTTTTGAATCTCGACAATGAATTTTTCACCGATTGCGGTTTCACAGTAAATATCAAAGATCGCTTTTCTATCAACCAAACGCGCTGGTAATTGTTCGGTTGGCAAGTAGGTCAGTTCGACGATTTCTCCAGTTTCTTTGCCCAAGAGGGTATTGAGAAAATCAATGAGTAGGTCTTGGTTAGGTTCCGTACCAAACAACTTTTTAAAACCAAAATCAGTAAAGGGACTGATATATTTATCTTTTATACGCATGGTAACCATTCGTTAGTATTATGCCCCATTATCACGGTTATTGGAGATAACAGAGTTGATTGAGGCTCAGGTCATTCTAGCAGTGTCTGTGGTTTTGCCAGTGCGGATTGCATCACTTTTATTCCTCTGTACTTGGCGATACCGATTGCTCATTCACTTCTGGTTGAGCATTTTATAACCACACATTAAGTTGAATAGTGATTAATTTTAGTATGAGAATTCATGGTAACCAAATTCAGATGATGTCGTTGCATGAAGGCTTGTGCCTTTCGATGAATATAATTCATCCGTTCAGCGGTGGACATCCCTTCACAAACTAATTGCGATTGTTCACGCCATTCAAACACTTCGGTTAGAGATTTATCCAATTTCAAAGTTATCATAACTCACCTCTAGAGGGGTTATCATTTGCAGTAGTTTGGTGTAACCATTTAGCCCATTAATGGCATTGACTCTAGTTTGACGATCTGGATTAGCCATTAGCTCGATTTAACCGGTGATTGCAACTGACATTGTTACAAAAATTAATCTTGGCAATAGAGATGTTTAACTGCTTGCAAATTAATATAAATTTGTTTCAAATCCGCAAGCCACGTATTATCAAAAATTTTGGAAACATAATATTTATACTGCTCATTCGTCTGTTTTTCAAGAATAACAAAATTCCAGGCTTTACCAATAATATAAGCACCGCGCATTATAGTGGTTTGATTTAACGTTATTGCCACCAATAACTCTGCCAATAATTGATCCTCGGGGTCAACCTCAGCCTTGGATTTTTTAAACTCTTGAATAAAAAAATAAGGACGTTGTGGTTCTTTGATTCCCTTAGCAACCATAAAATCAACATATCCTCCGATTGCAACATGATTAACAACCGCTTTTAATGGACGTTCATACCAATCTTTCACTTCTGCAAACATAAAATTGACTGAATTGAGAATAGGAACGAGCAATTTTGCTTTTAACTCTTCTTCAGAATACGTTGAAACGTACAATTTATGTTGATTCAGTAATCGTTCTAAAAAAAGTAACTCTGTGTTTTCAAATGAATAAGGGTACGAAAACCACTCTTGAAATTTGGTGTCGTAGATATCCGGTACACCGATTAATTTGACAATTTGATTAAGTTCGTCAAATTTGACTTTTGAAAAGGAGAGTTGCTTTTTCATCGTTTTTTGCAAATTATTTGCTATTTTGCGTTAAATTATCAGATAAATTGCATTTATAATCAATCTCCTTTTTCAGGATAGGTTGCTAGAAGGATTGACGTATTTAGAAACCATTCCTTTCAAAATTTTGGCAATGGTTTCGGCATCATATTGTTCCGCATATTGTCTGGAAGACTCAATTTGCAGAGTCGGTCGATCAGCAATCATTCCATTCACTTCGGCACGAATAAAACTCCAACTATCAGCAATCGTATAGCAACCAAAAATTTCTTGAGGTTCTTGAGAATTATTTTCCCAGTTTAAATGCGCCGCTGCCAATAGTTGTCCATAAAGTTGATAAACCGGATTTTGTGCTTCTAATCCGCGTTTGGCTTCGATAACAATCAAATAAGGCGCTTCGATAAAACCAGAAACACATTTACCTAACACGCCATCAGCAATCCCTTCAATCTCAAATTGAGGATAAGTTGCACGCATGGCAACACCAGCCCAAGCTTCAATGTTACCTTGTTCTGCTAATAATAACAAAGGGTAAATGCCTCTTGCCCAGATGGTTGCTTCATTCATCAGTAATGTTCGGTGGTTCAATAGCCGTAACCGCAATCGTTGTAATTCTTGTTGTTCTATTTCGCTGAGAGAAATGCCTTCTACGTTTAGCCAGTCATAGTCAGCAATGCCATGTTCATTCAAATTAACCCACTTTTTTAAAATAGGTAATGATAGCGTTGAGGGAATTAATTTTTCCATCATTTCTTCTTCACCTCTATTTTTATAGCAAATAGCATTTTTTACTCCAAATTATCTTTAATTCATTAACAATGGCATAAACTATTTAGTTTTAGAAGTAGTGATTGACTATTTATATGCAATAACAAAGAAATTGGTCTGTAACCAAATTGGCAACTGAGTAAAAGGAATTACCTTCAACAGGTACCGTAATATGACTGGAAAGGCAGCTAATTTGTATTCTGTCAAAGGAGATATTTTGATAAATTCAACTTTGTTAAAACCAGCCTGAATTAGCTTCTTCTTCAAACTAAAGGAAGACTGTAAAGAGGGATGGTATTTTTTCCAAGTCATTTTTCCTTTAGTTTTTATCGTTGAAATCACTGAATTTGATAATATATTTGGTGTTTGGAAAAGATATTTCCCGGAAGGTGTTAATATTTTAATAACCTCTTGAAAATGATCATCAATATCTGGAATATGTTCAACTACATCAAAAGATAAGCAAATATCAAAATGGCCATCAAGAAAACTTAAATCACTGCCATCATAATCCCATAGAGTTAAATGGGGATATTTAGTTTTTCCATATTAGATGGCAATCTCGGAAATATCTATACCCATTACCTCAGAAAATCCCATTTTTGATAACTCATTACACAATTTACCAATAGCACAACCGATTTCTAACATTCTAGATTTTTTGGAAATATTTAATCTTTTTATAAATTGTAAAGAAGCTTCTAAATCACCAAAATCTTCGCGTTGGTGTGTTAAGGCGCTAGTCCATGATTGATTATAAAGCGCTTTCAATTGTTCTAAGTTATTGTTTACTTGATTCATTAGTCTTAATCTCATTTTGAGAAGTTTAGAAACAAATACTTTTAGATGATTTTTTAGCATTAAAAAATGCTGGTCCTTTGGAAATAAACAATTTTTTTGCGGCATCCCTTCATATAACCCAAATGCCTTTAATCGTTATTATCTTTCCCTCGTTTCTCTCACATAGCTGACAATTTCAGCACGAGTGAGATTAGGTTTTTTTGACTGACTTGGTGCTTTGGTAACAAATTGAATAGAAAACATTTCACCGTTTTGGTTAGTTATCATAACGGTGTTATTTTTAGCTTCTTCCAAAAGTTGGGCGAAATGTTGATAGGCTTCCTGATAAGTATAAACAGACATCGTTACACCTCAACACTATTTCGTAATCGTTCTATGTTGATCCTACTCATGATAGCGCTTCAAGAAGCTTTAATAATTTATCGCGCTTATACTCTAAATGATCTAAACGTTGTAAATCATGCCAAGAGTTTTCCTCATCTAAAGTGCCCTCCCAATAACGGGAATCCATCTCTTCAACATTAGCAATACCATATCGTCCACCAATTTCAAATATCTGGGTATTGATAAAACGTAATTGATGTTCTAAAAAACGCTGTAAACTTAACCGGAGTAGCTCATCAACCGGAATTTGCAAGTTATCGGCAATGGTATTGAATATAACATCTTCTTTTATAAGCATTTTATATAATTTACGGTTCACTAGAATATTATTCAAATTCAAACCGGAATAACTGAAAAGCCGCTCTCGGTTCTATTTCTTCATGGTAAGATTTACCGTACATTGAGCAAAGATTGAATACAAGATACCTAAAATGGACTCTAATTGAGTTTCAGCATAAACCGGGCTTTCATAAACGTCGTTCTCCGGTGTCAGTTGGTAAAACTGCCAAACGACGGCATTAGTTACGATTCCAAAAACTTCAAATGGTTTTGAAATTTGGTTGAGCCACTGACACGCTTGCATCTCCACTAAACATTGTGCTAATCCTTGTTCAAAATTATCTTTTTTGGCTTCAACGACACATAACAGTGGGGATTGATAGACTTTTCCTTGAGGAGCAATTAAGTAATCTACTGTTCCGGTCAGAATATCGGTCTGTAAAGCCGCTTCTTTCCATATTTTTAGTTCTTTGAAATCATCAATCGCTTCAAGTAATAAAGCATCAATCAGTAGAGATTTAGCCGCTTCTGATAAGGACAGATCGAAATGTAACTTTAATTTAGCAACAGTTTGTTGGTAATGAGTGGAAGGAGAACGTGGGGTTATATCGAAATACCATTCTTTTATTTGATTAACGCCTATTATTGCTAAAGCTTCCGGTAGATTAAAACCAGAAAAGCGTTTTTTATGTTGCTTATTCATAATAATTTGCTTTTACCAATCAGATACAGCTATATCACTCTTTTCTGATCTTCATCAAAAGTAGTAGATGAATTTATTAGACTTACCTGATTCAGTCTAACCATAAACTAAAACACATTGATAATTCACAACCTTCATATTAAGAATGTAATTTAACCGAATTAAAAATCTCTTCGTATCGTCAACACGTCCACCACCACCACCCACCGGCGGAAATTCATAGTTAAGAACCAATATACGCATTACTCACCAGTTCCTTGGGCAACTACCCGGATAACAGTTGCTGAATCTATTTCGGTTACACCGCTAAGAAATTCTTGGCGTATCCGAGACTGTACTTGCTGAAATGCTTCCCTATTGCTTGCTAATACCGTTATTTCAACGTTGGTAAAATATTTTTCAAAAATCCGCTGATAATCAACCATTCTATACCGATTTAAGTAACTGGATGGATTTAACCACTTATACCAGATTTTGTCAGAATAACAAAGCATCTCAAATGGATATTTAAAAAAGTGATCACGTAAATCTATAAAATGGATTTGCACACCATTTGAGTCAGTTAATGCCGCTAAAGCTTTAATCGTTGCATCCAAATCTTGTACATGTTCAAGCACAGAGTTACTTAACACTAAGTCAATTTCTGGTAAATTAGCAAGCTTATCAATATCATCGTGATGCAAAGTTATAACATCTGGGTTAGGGAGAATTTTTTTGTCTTTAGCCGTTAGAAATTTTTCATACTTAGGCAGTAATGTTTTATTGCGTGCATGGTTGGGATGGGCATATTTATCCACCAACATAACATGGGAAGCCCCAGCCTCTAACAACAGACAACTTACACCAAAATTACCACCATAACCAAATAGTAAAATACGTTTGTTATCAAGAGATAAATTTTTTGCTGTTAATACTTCCCGGTATTGAGAAGCAGCTCCTTTGGGATCACTTGTTTCCATACCGGGTTTGATACCAATACCAGTTTGAAGGAGGAAGTCAAATAACTTATTTGGCGTGTATTTTCTAATCAGTCGGGCAATGATATATTCAAAATTCATAATTTGGGTATCTTTTTAGGTTGCTTTTCCTAATTCAAGGGGCTGATTTTCTCAGAAACACGATAAATTTATAAGGCGGTTGCCACCGATGGTAACCTTGACAGGGTTATTACTAATGGTCTACTAGTTGGGTCACCATTTTGTCTCTATTCTATTTGGTGTAGATACTTTTGCCTTAGGCGGGAAAAATTTTCCTTAACTTAACGGCATTGAAACGTTACTCACCTAAATAATTATCGTTTTGACAAGGTACATAAAATTACCTTTTCAAGGCGGGAAGGGTGTTTTAAATAAGGCTGGAAAGTTAAAAACGAGATTAAATTCACGCAAATACACCCCTTCTCAGAGTGTTTGCGTGAAGACCGAGTTGAAGATATTATTTTTAGACCGCGAAGGAGGAACCACAACCGCAAGTGGTTACGGCATTGGGATTGCGGATAACAAATTGTGCACCTTCTAAACCTTCTATATAATCAATCTCAGCACCAGCTAAGTATTGAAAACTCATTGGATCAACCAAAAGCTTAACGCCTTGATTTTCTACAATGGTATCCCCTTCTTGAACATTTTCATCAAAAGTGAACCCATATTGAAAACCCGAACAGCCACCCCCTTGGATAAATACCCGTAGCATAAGGGCATCATTATTTTCTTCATTAATTAATTGGCGTACTTTAACAGCAGCACTATCCGTAAATAATAACGGTGCGGGGATTGCTTCTTGGGTAGCTACATTCATGATAATATCTCCAGAAAAATAAATTTGCCATTAACCATACTAGGTATGCGATGGCTAAAATTCAATAGTTCTTACCTTTTATTTTAAAATAAGTTAGCGTTGTAACAGGGCTAATACTTCTTCCAGTTCTAGTCGTAATTGGTGGATAATCTGCTGACTTCTTTGCAGGTCATCCTCAACTACTTCGCTAATTAAATGTTGTTTAGCGCCACCAATCGTAAATCCTTGTTCATAAAGCAAATTTCTAATTTGACGAATTAAAACCACGTCTTGTCGTTGATAGTAGCGCCGATTACCTCGACGCTTGATTGGTTTAAGTTGGGAAAATTCTTGTTCCCAGTAACGCAATACGTGGGGTTTAACGGCACATAGTTCACTCACTTCGCCAATGGTAAAGTAACGTTTCCCCGGAATAATCGGTAATTCGTTATTATTCGTTGGTTCCAACATAAGATTCTACTCGCGCTCTGAGTTTTTGTCCGGGTCTAAACGTGACTACCCGTCGAGCGCTAATGGGAATTTCTTCTCCAGTTTTAGGATTTCTACCAGGACGTTGATTTTTACTACGTAAATCAAAGTTTCCAAACCCAGAGAGTTTAACTTGTTGTCCTTTTTCTAAAGCTTGGCGAATTTCTTCAAAAAACATATCGACCATTTCTTTAGCTTCTCTTTTATTTAAGCCCATTTCATCAAACAGCCTTTCAGCCATTGCCGCTTTCGTTAATGCCATGTTTACTTCCTTAATTTTGCACCTAAACTTTGCTCAAGCGTACTGAGTATCTGTCCAATGAGCGTATCTATTTCAGACTCAGTAAGATTGCGCGAAACCGCTTGAAAAATCAACCCTATTGCTAAACTTTTTTTACCTACTTCAATCCCTTTGCCTTGATAAAGGTCAAACAATTGACAGTCAATTAACAACTCTCCCGCCGCTTGGCGAATAGCCGCTATTATTTTTGCTGCACTAATCGTTTGCTCGACTACCAGGGCCAAATCTCTTCTAATCGAAGGATATTTAGAAATTTCTTTAAACTTAATTGGCTCAGTTTGACACAGCGGCGCGACGCGTAACTCGAATAGATAAACCGGTGTAGTTATGGTCAGCGTTTGCATTAAGCTAGGATGTAATGCTCCCATGACGCCTATCCACTCTTGCTCACGATAAATCGCTGCTGCTTGTCCGGGATGTAAAGCCGGATGTGTTGTTGATATAAAATGGTAATGTTCTGGTGTTGCCCCACCTCCATTTACTAAAATAGAATGAAATAAAGCGGTAATATCAGATTTAACATCAAATAAATCAACCTGTTGTGCTTTTTCACCCCACTGTTCTGGCCAACGTGTCCCCGTGACAATACCCGCTATCATCTGTTCCTGAATTAAGGTTTGATCAGCCGCGTAAATAAAACGTAACCCAATTTCAAATAAACGGACGCGTGATTGTTGACGCTTTTGATTATACAGCAAAATTTGCAATAAGCCAGTCCATAAGGTGGTTCGCATTACCGCCATATCACTGGTAATCGGATTGGTTAAAGTAATGGCCGAGACATTAGGGTTAAGCTGCAGTTGTAATTGGGAATCCACAAAACTATAAGTAATCGCTTCTTGATAATCTCGTTGGATTAAAGCGGATTGTAATTGTTCTACCGTTAGCGGTGACTGAGAATGCATTGTTAACGGTGACCAGGGTAAATGGCTGGGTAATTGGTTATAACCCTGCACTCGTGCTAATTCTTCGATTAAATCGGCTTCTTGGGTAAGATCAAAGCGAAAACTGGGTGGTTGAACTGACCACGATTCGTTTTGTGGCGTAATATTCATACCTAACCGCATTAAAATGTCAGTGACTTCATCAACCGGTAACGTTGCTCCCAATAACCGCTTAATTCGCGCCGAACGTAACAAAATGGTGGGAATAATGGGTAAGTCATTTACAGCAGTTACCTCAATAACGGGCCCGGGTTGCCCACCAACTATATTTAAAAGTAAAGCAGTAGCTCGCTCCATCGTGTGACGTGATAATTGGGGGTCAACACCCCGTTCAAACCGGTGAGAAGAATCTGTATGTAATCCATAGCGACGTGCACCACCCGCTGCGAATTGGGGTGCAAAGAAAGCACTTTCTAAAAAGATATCTTGAGTGCTGGAATTTACCGCAGATGCTTTACCACCCATGATACCAGCCATGGCCACCGGTTGTTGATGATCAGCAATCACTAAAGTTTGTGTATCTAAGGTGACCGTTTGATCATCTAAAAGTGTCAAAGATTCACCAACTTGTGCCATTCTAACTTGAATACCTTGCACTAATTTTGATAAATCAAAAGCATGCATCGGTTGTCCTAATTCTAATAAGACGTAATTGGTCACATCCACCACTGCACTAATGCTGCGTAATCCACTACGACGGAGACGTTCTCGCATCCATAAAGGGGTAATCGCTTGTACATTGATATTTTTGATAATGCGTCCGACATAACGAGGACAGGCTGCAGAATGGTGAAGTGCAACGGGTAACGTATCCGTGATAGTAGCCGCTACTGGGGAAAAGTCGGGCGAGGTAACAGCACAACGGGTTAATAGTCCCACTTCGCGAGCAATACCAGCGACACTTAAGCAATCGCCTCGATTCGGTGTCAAATCGAGGGCAACGCTAACATCTTCAAGTTGGAGATAGCGACGCAAATTTTCCCCAATAGGGGCATCTTGGGGTAAAATCATTAAACCTTCGGAACTATCAACTAAACCTAATTCTTTAGCTGAACAGAGCATGCCTTCAGAGGTCGTTCCGCGTATTGAGGATTTTTTAATTTCTACATCGCCTAAACGTGCCCCCATTAATGCGGTGGGTACCCGCATACCGCTTTGAACATTGGCGGCACCACAGACAATATGAAGTGGCTTATCCTCACCAACGTTGACTTGGCAGATTTTTAGATGGTCAGCATGGGGATGTGCTGCAATCGTCAGAACTTCTCCTATGACAATCTGATTAAAACTCATCGCCACCGGTTCAACCTGATCGACTTCCAATCCGCTCATGGTCAATCGTTTCACGAGTTCTTCTGTCGATAATTGGGGATTAACCCACTCTCGTAACCAGTTTTCACTGAATTTCATTATTAACCCTTTAGTAATAGAATATAATTTATTTATTTTACTATTAATTTTGTAAAATTATCTTGTCAAGATGAACGTGGCAATGGTGAGGTTATCAAAGACTATCTACTTTAAAATCATATAGGTAGCGTATAATACCATAGATTTTTTTCTATCAAAAGCGCTTTAGTCAAGAAAAATTGCTTTTTATAGAATTGGTTGTTTATAAGCCATTCCAGCAACTTCCTGCACCAAGCGCGGGACGAGATAACCGGGTAAAGCGATTCGCATTTGTGCTAATAGCTCGAGAGCCGCTAATTTTGGTATTTCAAAATGGGTTGCACCTTGAACTCGATCAAGTAAGTGTAAATAATAAGGTAATACCCGATAATTAAACAATATTTCACTTAAGTTAATTAAAGCAGTAGCGTCAGCATTCACACCACGTAACAACACCGATTGGTTGAGTACCGTTATCCCGGCTGCAACCAAGCGTTGTAAACTATACCCAACTGATTCGTCAATCTCATTGGCATGATTAGCGTGGACAACTATAATCGGTTGTAATCGTGTTTGAGTTAATTGATTGAGTAATTCATGAGTTATCCGTTGGGGTAAAACAATGGGTAAGCGGGTATGGAGGCGTAAACGTTGTAAATGTGGAATTTGAGCTAGTTGGTGAATAAGTTCAGCTAAGCGGTTATCCGTCCACGTTAATGGATCACCACCGCTGAGAATCACTTCACTAATAGAAGAATCTGCTCGAATAAACGCTATAGCGGCTAATAAGGATGATCCAGTCGAATAATTATAATGTTGACGAAAGCAATAGCGGCAGTGAATAGCACAGGCACCGGTAACCATTAATAAAACCCGTCCACTATATTTAGCTAATAAGCCGGGTACCCTTTCTGCTAATTTATCCCCGGTGGGGTCCAAACTGAAAGTAGGTGATTGTCTCTGTTCCGCTACAATGGGTAAAACCTGTCGTAATAAAGGATCAGTTGGATCGCCTTTACGCATTCGTGCTATATAACTTCTGGGTACTCGTAAAGCAAAATGGGGTTTCAATACCAGTGGTTGAGGTAATTCACTCGGAGATAAATTTAACAACTGCAATAATTGTATGGGTTCTCGAATCGCTTGACGTAATTCGTGTTGCCAATCGGTTGGGTTGGTCTGCCAACGAGTTAATATTTCAGTTATCATAGCTTATTTTTCTAACAGCGTATCTGTTACCATTTCTATTGTTAAGGAGTTATTATGGCAGTTTTTAGTACTAATGAGTTTAAGAGTGGCTTGAAATTAATGATTGATGGTGATCCCTGTTCGATTATAGAGAACGAATTTGTTAAACCGGGTAAAGGGCAAGCTTTTAACCGAGTTAAATTTCGTAATCTCAAAACCGGACGCGTCATTGAAAGAACTTTTAAATCCGGTGATACCGCAGAAGGTGCGGATGTGGTAGAAACCAACATGGAATATCTTTATAACGATGGTGAGTTCTTTCACTTTATGGTAACCGATACTTATGAACAATATGCCGCTAGCAACGCGGCGGTAGGTGATTCGGTTAAATGGCTAAAAGGTCAGGAAAAATGTATCATTACATTGTGGAATAATGACCCTATTGCGGTAACGCCACCCAATTTTGTTATTTTAGCGGTTACCGATACGGAACCCGGCGTACGTGGAGATACTTCGGGTGGTGGTAGTAAACCAGCGACTTTAGAAACCGGTGCTACAGTGCGCGTTCCCTTGTTTGTTAATATTGGTGATTTAATCAAAGTGGATACCCGTACTGGTGAATATTTATCTCGTGCTAAAGAATAATAACTAACCGATTCATTTTTTGATGGATAAACCCGCTGCTCAGAAACCCAGTAGTCCAGACGAGATGATTGAATTTGAGTTTATTTTAGCTAAGCAACGCCTCATTGCCATTCAGTGAAGAATTCCCCCCCCCCTTTAAACAAGGGGGAGTTATAAATTAAAAGCTATTTCTGGTTAAACTCGCCAGTGGGCAAGTTTGAAATTAAAATTTCATTAACATTGATTTAGACTCTATTTAAAGTAAAATACTGATATAAAAATCTGATAATTAATGAATTAATTTTTATGCCCCGGCGCTCTTAGTAAAAGGTCAATTAACGAGGTTGCACATTGGATAAACTCTATATACTTTTAGCTTTTATAGAGATAACAATTTTTTGTTATCTTAATTTAGACTAGAATTATTAAGTAGCCAAAATATCTTCCTTTCATCCAAATGGATTATACCGTTTCACCGGCTAGTCTCTCATTTGCGGCATAGAAAAATTGAACAACTATCCTCCGTTTAAAAAGTAACTCAAAGGTTAAAGTTAACCATGCGTCGCCCTTATTGGATTCCTGCTCATGCGAGTCCTTATGATTTTCCACCGTTAGAAAATGCTTTAGAACATCCAGATGGATTATTAGCGATTGGTGGAGATTTAACACCTCGTCGGATTATGGTCGCTTATCGTCAAGGTATTTTTCCCTGGTACAGCGAAGATCAGCCGATTTTATGGTGGTCACCCAGTCAGCGACTCGTATTATTTCCAGAATGTTTGAAAATATCAAGAAGCTTGGCTAAAACGCTTCGCCAAAATAAATTCACCGTGACAATGGATCAAAGCTTTGCACAAGTCATTCAGGAATGTGCCGGTCCACGTCGTCACCAACCGGGCACTTGGATTACCGAAGATATAAAAATCGCTTATGCCCAACTACACCATTACCATTTCGCTCATTCAGTTGAGACCTGGTATCAAGGACAATTAGTCGGCGGATTATATGGAGTGAGTTTAGGTAAAGTTTTTTTTGGTGAATCCATGTTTAGCAAAATGAGTGATGCCTCCAAAGTAGCCTTGGTCTACCTCGTTCGACAACTACAATGGTGGGGATATGAATTGATTGATTGTCAAGTACACACTCAACATTTACAGAATCTCGGTGCGGTAGAGATTTCACGTCAACACTATCGGACTTTATTAGATCGCCTCAGTGAGCAACCTGGGAAAACTGGAATTTGGCAATTAGAAAGTCAAGAGATAGATTTATGAGCCAAAGCACTCATTTTAATCTCTATGCGACACCACCTCATCAATGTAGTTATTTACCTTCTCTACAAGCCATGACGGTTTTTATTGATCCTCATTTTCCTAAAGATACTTCTTTGTACAATACCTTGTCTCAACATGGGTTTAGACGCAGTGGTGAGCATTTATACCGTCCGCATTGCCAAAATTGTGAGGCTTGTATCCCGGTACGGTTACCAGCACGATTGTTTAAACCACGACGTAGCCAACGACGTATCTGGAAAAAGAATCAGGATTTAACGGTATCAGCAGTAGCCCAGCAATTCAAAGGCGAACATTTTGATCTCTACTGTCGCTATCTGGCAGCACGTCATCCCGGTGCTGGAATGGATAAACCCACGCCGGAAAGTTATATGCAGTTTTTAACCAGTAGCTGGTCAATGACCGTATTTCACGAATTTCGTTGGCAACAACAGTTACTCGCTATAGCGGTGGTTGATCAATTTGATAAAGGGTTATCTGCTGTTTATACCTTTTTTGACCCCGATTATCCTCACCGGAGTTTAGGTGTTTACGCTATCTTATGGGAAATAGAACAAACTAAACATTTACAACTGGACTGGTTATATTTAGGCTATTGGATTAAAGAATGTCAAAAAATGTGTTATAAAATTGAATATCAGCCCTTAGAGTACTACTTTAATGGCAGATGGCAAACCTTTCTGGAGAAGTAAAATAAAAGATTGCTCACTTACCTTGATTTAACGATAATAACAGTCTAATAATGATCCCGATTACCCATTGCTCCAATCGAAACTTATTTCATAAATGATATTGCGCCAATGACGTTATTAATTCAATGAAGGAACTCAGTATGACTGCGAAACGATTGGATGGCAAAGCCATTGCGGCACAATTACGTCAACATATTCAACAACAGATACAAATTCGTGTTGAGCAAGGATTACGTCCACCAGGATTAGCTGTCATCCTGGTGGGTGACCATCCCGCCTCACAAATTTATGTGCGTCAAAAACAAAATGCTTGTCATGAAGTGGGTATTTTTTCAAAAATATGGTCATTATCAACAGCAGTTTCGCCAAAAGAACTGTTGGATTTGCTGAATCAACTCAATGAAGATAATGAAATTGATGGTATTTTAGTACAATTGCCATTGCCATCCCATATTGACAGCGAATTAGCTATTGAACAAATTGTTCCCCATAAAGATGTAGATGGTTTTCATCCTTATAATGTGGGACGTTTAGCGTTACGAATGCCGCTATTGCGTTCTTGTACGCCTAAAGGCATCATGACATTACTGGCTCATACGCAGGTGAATTTGGAAGGGTTAGATGCTGTTATCATTGGACAATCTCACATTGTAGGTCGCCCTATGGCACTAGAATTATTAGCTGCACGTTGTACGATTACTATCTGTCATAGCCACACCCGTCACTTGGCTGATAAAGTGCGCCAAGCCGATATTATCGTGGCTGCCGTTGGCAAACCGCATTTAATTCAGGGAGATTGGATTAAACCGGGTGCCATTGTCGTTGATGTGGGCATGAATCGCTTAGAGAATGGCCAGTTAGTTGGTGATGTGGATTTTGCCAGTGCGTCTCAACAAGCGAGTTGGATTACGCCGGTCCCAGGTGGAGTTGGTCCCATGACCGTAGCGAGTTTATTAGAGAATACTTTACAAGCAGCACAACATCATTCTTAAATCTGGTGTTACCCCATAAATGAAGAGATTAATCCAGGTTTGCTAGGTAAGGCACGATGGTCAAAGAAACTGAACATGAAGTACTAGATTTACTAGCACGTTTAAAAGCTTTAAATAAAATTGGGGTTGCGCTCTCTGCTGAGCGAAATGGAACGCGATTACTTGAAATGATACTAGAAGAAGCCAAACGAATTGCTTTAGCAGATGGTGGAACACTCTATACTCGCACTGAAGACAATCAGCTTAGATTTGAAATCATGCTAACTGATACGCTTAATATCCATTCTGGGGGAACGAGTGGTATTCCCATTGCTTTGCCATCCTTACCCCTGTACGATGAAAATGGCAAACCCAACTTAGATAAAGTCGCCGTATGTACAGCTATTCGCGGTGAAACTATCAATATACCGGATGCTTATACCAGTCGGGAATTTGAATTCTCTGGTACCCAAGCTTTTGATAAAAGAACTGGTTATCGCTCAAAATCTTTTCTCACGGTACCCATGAAAAATAATGAGGGTGAAGTCATTGGGGTATTACAATTAATCAATGCCCTTGATCCACTTACCCGAGAAATTACCACCTTTGGTCCCGCTGAACAAGAATTAGTCGAATCATTGGCTTCACAAGCGGCGGTTGCTTTAGTCAATCAACGTCTTCTGGAAGATCAACGCAAATTATTTGAATCTTTTATTGAATTGATTGCCACCGCAATTGACGATAAATCACCTTACACTGGCGGACATTGTCGGCGGGTACCGGAACTCACGATGATGCTCGCTGATGCAGCAGCGAAGGTAACCGTTGGTCCACTTAAAGATTTTACCATGACTGAAGAGGATCGTTATGAATTAAGAGTTGCGGGTTGGTTACATGATTGTGGCAAAATTACGACACCAGAATATGTGGTTGATAAATCAACGAAATTAGAAACGATTTTTGATCGGGTTCACTTGATTAGTACTCGCTTTGAAGTTCTTAAACGCGATGCTGAAATTACGCTATTACGTGAACAATTAGCCGCACAAGCTCGTGGTGAACCCGTTGATATCGAAACATTAGAAACCCAACTTGCCCAGCAAATTGCCACTTTGGCAGAAGAATGTCAATTTATCCAAAAATGCAATATGGGAAGTGAATTCATGGTAGAAGCAGATAAAGAACGGGTGCGACAAATCGCTAAGCGACATTGGATCAATAAAAATGGTAAAGTCACTGATTTTCTCACCGAAGATGAAATTTACAACCTGACAATTAATCGCGGTACTTTAACACCAGAAGAACGACAAATTATTAATTATCATATTGTAGCAACAATTAATATGCTTGAAGCTTTACCTTATCCTAAATATCTTCAACGCGTGCCTGAATTTGCTGGCGGACATCATGAACGAATGGATGGTAAAGGTTATCCGAAAGGGTTAATTCGTGAACAAATGTCAATTCAAGCGAGAGCGATGGGGATAGCCGATATTTTTGAAGCCTTAACTGCCCGCGATCGGCCCTACAAAAGGCCAATGCCGCTTTCGCAAGCACTCACTATCTTAGGTCGAATGAAACAAGATAACCATATTGATCCCGATTTATTTGATATCTTCATTTATGAAAAAATTTATTTGAAGTATGCTGAAAAGTTTTTAGATCCCGAACAAATCGATGAGGTTGATGTCACCCAATTACCCGGTTATAAACCATTAGTCACGTCTTAAATTAAATTATAAGTAAAAACAATCGCTTAACTTATTTTACTCAACCTATCATTGAGGTGTTAAGCCGATGAGCTTCAATAAGTTGAACACCTCTCTTCGAGAGGAAAGATCGATACAACAATTTGTAGTGTAACACCGGTTTTTGTTTTTAGTTTTGGTTAGATTACTTTTGGTATTTTATACCAATTACGAGTAAATTTATATTTTAACATATTGTAATTATTACATAAAATAAGTTTAATCCCATTGATTTTAAGCAACGGAATAAAAATTGCCTATCCCTCTTTAATATCTCAAAGACTAACCTTACTTTAAGGGTTAAAGAATTTTTCAGTATTTAGGAGTAGAATCAATGGTTATTATTATTGGTGCTGATCGGCTAGGCAATATAGAGTCTTTGCTTAAAGAACGTGGATTTTCTGATTTAAAACATATTACGGGACGTCACCCTAAAGCTCAAAAGAATAATCCTATTAGCACTTCCGGTGCTCAATTAATGATTTTATTTACCGACTTTGTTGGTCACAATGTGATGCGTAACTTTAGAAAACAAGCACGCGAACAGCAAATTCCATTTATTGCTTGCAAACGTAGTGTTGGCGACTTAGCCAAAAATTTAGATAAGTGTGGGTTTGCGGGTCAATCAATGTCTTGTGATAATTGCCAAGCTAAGTATATTCATTAAAAAAACTTATTTATTTTTGGTCTTTCTTTTAGCACACAGCCATCAGGATGGCGAAATCTAGCGGTTATACTTTGCTAGATTAGCACAGCGGGCACATTAATGGCATTGGCATGTAGGTTGGGTAGAGCGCTGCGAAACCCAACATTCTTGAACTCCAACTTTGGAATTGATGGGTTTGGCGTTAACTAATGCGCTCTACCCATCCTACGCTTCTCAATTAGCTGTCTAATCTATTTCAAAATAGATCTCAGGGATTATCTTCGCGTTCGGGTATTACCAAGTACACCAAAAATATTCCCATAATTGTTACGAAGCGGAAAGCGCCTTGCTGACCATTCCAAACTGGCGATTGCCACATAAGAAACCATTCTCCGCCAATGGTAATAAATCCACTGAAAAACAAAATGATACCCGTGGTTAACCCCAAAATCCCCATTCGCTTAGCTTGATTAAAGGCAGTGATGGGAGCTTTGCGTACTTGCCAGAGTTGAAACGTGCTCCACCAACACAAAATTGCGGTTATAGCCTCGATTGAAATAATAATAATATATCCGGCATGATGAAGAAACGGGGCATGAATAGCTCGCCACATTCCCGCATTATTGGGAAAAGTAGTGTCCATACTTAAAACATGCTTTACAAATTGATAATTTGAGTTGTAATCAGTTACATTATTAAAAACAATCAAAGTTGCAAATAAAGCCACCGACATTAATAAAATTATTTTGCTGAAACGAATATACATTTTATGTTAATTCTCTTATCAAGTTTGATAGACCAATTGATAACAGTTTATTGTTATCCAAGATAGAAATTATCTTAAAGTTCAAGAGATCAGCCAAGTTGAGTGAATAAAAGCGAAACGTTGCTCATTCATATTTTAATTATTGACTGGTTATTTCGGCAGGTAATTGCACGGTAAATACAGAACCTTGACCCACTTCACTCGTGACAGTAATTTTACCACCCATCATCCGACAAAAATGATTACTAATAGTTAATCCTAAACCAGTCCCACCATATTGACGTGTGGTTGAGTTGTCCACTTGATGAAATGCTTCAAAAATATATTTAATTTGTTGGGGATCCATCCCAATTCCGGTATCGGCCATTTCAAAATGAATCCAATCACAATTCTCTTGTCCGGGTAAAGGAATAGGGTAATGGCGGCTAACCATTAGTGTAATCGTACCCTGGTGAGTAAATTTGATAGCATTGCTGAGTAAATTGAGTAAAATCTGTTGTACTTTAGTTCGATCCGCATACATTGAACCAATGAGATCAGTACAATTGACATGTAAAGTATTATTACCTAGGGTAGGTTGTATTAACGTGACAACATCCTGGATAACGGGTTTGACTTCAAATGATTCTAAGTTTAATCCCATTTTATCCGCTTCTATCTTAGAAATATCAAGCACATTACTAATTATTTCTAATAATTGTTTACCGGCAGTTTGAATTTTGTCTAAATCAGGCAGAATTTCTTCATAGCCCATATCTTGAGCATCTTCACGAATAATATCGGAATAACCCAAAATCGCATTTAAAGGGGTACGCAACTCATGACTCATATTCATTAAAAAAGTACTCTTAGCCCGATTAGCCGATTCAGCAGCGGCTCTCGCTTGTTCTATCTTTGAATAAAATAAAGCATTTTCAATAGAAATCGCAATTTGGGCTGATAGCAATCTTAATATATTTAAATGTTCTGTAGTAAAAGCGTTAGTAATTAAATTGTTTTCTAAATACAGTACCCCTTTTAAAAGATTTTTGTTAATCAAGGGGGTACATAATACTGACTTGATTTGACAACGTGTGATATAAGGGTTATTCGCAAAAATACCATTATACATAGCCTCATTGAGCACAATATCTGCTTTAGTACGAACCACATAGTTAATCATGGCCACTGGTAATAAAGTATTATTGGAATCATCATCATGTAAACTCTCTAAAGCAATTGACTGCAAAATAACGGCTTCAGTGGTGTCTTGAGTGATAAGTTGTTCTTCAATTTGAACTTGTGCTTCAATAAAGAGTTGTCCCTGTTTCTCCAAAATAAGTAACCCTTTTTGTGCCCCCGCATTTTCTACTACAATATGTAGAAGTTTTTCAATCAGTTGTTCTAAGACAATCTCGCTGGAGATAGCTTGCGAAGCTTTCATAACAGTCATTAAATCTAAGCTATTATTGCTTCGTAACGGGATGGGGGGAGTTGTCACTGTCGTTGGCACTTGAGTAACCGGGGTAACCGTTTCAGTATGGATATAGCGATGAAGCAAAAATGGATAAGCCATTTCTAACGATTTCACCTTAGCGGAGGCTCCCCAAGTTAAATAGGCATAATGGGCTTCGATTAAATAAGTTTGAGCCACTTTGTCAATGTTAAGCTTAGCGTAGAATTGGGCGGCTAATTCATTGGCTAAAGCTTCTTCCTGGATATAACCTTGGGCTTTTGCCCCTTGAATCGCTTGTTCGTAATTCACCATCGCATGTGGAATATCTCCTAACACCCGAGCTTGTTCGGCATTAACTAAGTCGTATTTGTGTTGATAATTACTGGGAGAATGTCGGGCCCAATTACGCATATTAACTTGGTTTTTATGAACTTGTTCAAGATAAGTTGTTCGTTTATTGGCGTGGGCTTCGGTGCAATTAGCTAATAAGATCAGTGAATAATAGAAATTATGCCCGGTATAATACAGAAAAGTATTATTTTCAATAATATATCTTTCTGCTAACTTAGCATGAGTTAGCGCTTGTCGAAAATCTTTAAATAAATAACACAAGAACGCCTTAGCAAAGTAAGCCGCAAATAAAGCAGAAAAATTATTTTGTTTCAAAAACAGGGGTAATAAAGTATCTTCATCGAAACAGTCACCACTTAATCGAGAAGGTTGCTCAACTGCACCTTGTAAATTTAGGGCAACTTGTTGCCATAATTGAGTGTAGTGAAATTGAAAATTCTGATTGAACTTTTCCATTATTTCGACATAGTGCCGATATCGTTGATTAACCGTATCTAAATCACAACCGGTTAAGAAACTATAAATGCCATAAAACATCGCGGCATAACAAGCATATTCAACATCACCATTTTCTAGCCCCATTTGGATAGCTGTTAATAAGGAAGGTAAAGTCTGCCTCGCTGGTTCTTTCCAATGACGTGCACCAGCATTAACTAACATTAACACTTTTGCTGTCATTTCTTTCGCCTGAAAACGTTCTAACATTTTTAAGGCTACTTGACCAAAACGATAACCCGCTTCAATATCCCCCAAAGTTCCACACAAGATTAGACTATAAGAAGCATAAGCATTGGCCGACCAAGCTGAATTACCATAAGTGATACAGAGTTGAACTTGAGTAAAACAAATTAATGGATAAAGTTGTGGTGCGGCTAAATAGGCTGATGAAGAAATATAAACTAAGAGACGTAAAGCCGCCAATTTATATTTATCTTTCATGGGTGGTAAATCGACTAATTCTTCGATCTGTCGGGTTCCCATTAATTTTTGTAAAGTACTAAACAATATAGAAAAGTCTTCAATCGGTTCGGGTAAAGTAATATCCAATAAATGTAATACCTGCAAACCGGTTTCTAATGCAGCATGGGCTTGATTTTGAGAAACATAAAATAAAATTCTGAGTTCATAGACTTTAACTTGATCGAGTAAACTGTTGGCACAACGTAATACTCGTGCAAATAGTTGATCAGCTTGCTGACGATGACCGGTTGAATAGGCCATTTCTATCGTGTGAACATGTAAAGCTAACGTTAAATGGTACTGACGTTCCCAACTATCTGCGGCTAGTAAAGACAAACCCACTTGAAAGTAATTCAAAGCCGATTCATAACTACTGGCTGATTTCGCTTTCTTCCCGACAGCTAAATTGAGTCGGGCGAGATCATAACGTTCAGCTGGATTATGAATAAGTTTAAGCGCTAAATTTAAATGGTTAACAATATCGAATAAATGTTCTTCTAAATGTCCGGGGGGGGTGTTTTCTCGTAATTGCCATCCTAATTGGTAATGTGTAGCGGTTTGTTGTTCAGCAGTTAGCATAGAATAAGCGGCTTGCTGAATGCGTTCATGAACAAAGCGGTAAGTAATCTTAACAAAATCTAAATGAGTATTATTATCTTCTTCCAGGTTACCATACATCACTTGATAATAAGTATCATCTTGTGGTTCAACTAAATGTTGCTCTACTGCTTCCCAAAGTGCTTCCGTGGTCACCACTTCAGTTTGTTGGTAAAGTAATGCTAGGGTTTTAATATCAAATTGTCGACCAATCGCCGCAGCTAACTTTAATACTTCTTGAGTAGCGGGTGATAATTTCTGTAGTCTTAAAGTTGTTAGGGTAACGACATTATCAGTCATTCCCATTTCCAGAATGTTTTTAACTTCCCATTGCCAACTCCGTTTGAAGGTATTAAAGCGTAAATGACCTTCTTCATATAACCGTGTTAAAAATTCTCTTACAAAGAAAGGAATTCCCTCGGTTTTCTTAAACACCAGATCCGCAAGTGGTGCAGCATAATTCAGGGTGCAGTGTAAGGTATCAGCAATGATTTGAGTAATATGTTCTAAGGTAAGTGGTGTTAAATGGATATGTTCAGTACGAATAGACGTATGGTTGATTTGTTTCAGTATTTGCTGAAGGGGGTGGTTTTCCACTGATTCAACTGTCCGGCGATAACCACCAATTAATAATAAAGCTTCATTTTCTAAATCAAGAATTAAACGTTGAAGTAACTTCAAACTAGCTTTATCCGCCCACTGTAAATCATCTAAGAATAAAATTAAGGGGTGATGGGATTGCGTAAAAATACGGATAAATTTTTCCAATACGATAGCAAAACGATTTTGCAAATCTGAAATATTAACTTCTTCTACAACGGGGTTCTTAGTTACCGGTTGCTGATTTATAACCATTTCTAATTCAGGTACCATTGAATAAGTAGCTGGGCATGTGTTCCTAGACCGGTTTGTAATTGCTCTCGCCATGGTGTTATTTTTTCTGAAGAATCCGTTAATAATTGCAACATGAGTTCACGCAATGCTTGAATAATTCCACTATAAGGTAAGTTTTGACGGGTTAAATCAAATTTGCCACTGATGAAAAATCCCGGTGAATTTTTCACTGATTTTTTTAACTCATTGACTAGAACGGATTTACCCATACCAACTTCCCCACAAACCATCACTATAGCAGTTTGTCCCTGGCTAACATAAGTCAAAATATCTAATAAAGCGGCAATTTGAAGAGAACGGCCATATACCTTTGATGATAATTGAAATTTATCCACCATATCCTGCTGACCTAAAGGAAATGGTGCTATTAATTGGTGTTCTACCCACTGTTGCAAACAATTTTGCAAATCAACTATTAAACCGTGGGCACTTTGATAACGTTCCGCTGGATTTTTAGCTAATAGTTTCATCACTAAATCAGATAATATCTGCGGAATATCGGCATTGAGAATAACGGGTGCAATTGGCATTTTAGCAATATGACAATGGACCAACCCCATTGCATCTGTATTTTGAAAAGGCAACCGCCCAACTAACATTTCATAAACCGTGACGCCAAGAGAATAAAAATCAGTTCGATAATCAATCGTTCTATTCATTCGTCCGGTTTGTTCTGGAGACATGTAAGCCAATGTACCTTCCAAGGGCGGTTTATTAGTCACCATGGGCTGGGCTTCTAGGTTATTCTCAGTAGAAATACTAAAATCAGTAATCTTAACCTGTTCTATTGCCAAATTAACAATAATATTGGCTGGTTTAATATCTTTGTGAATAATATTATGTTGATGTAATTCACCGATAGCTTGAGTCAGTTGTAAAGCAATTTTTAAAATACTTGACAAATCTAATTTTTGATTAGCAATAATATTCTTCAGAGAATCGCCACCAACGTCTTCTAAAATTAAAGCTAAACCCTTTTTATATTTTTGTAATTGGTACGCTTTAACTGAACCATTCAACTGTAATTCTTTAATAATATTGTACTCATGACGAAATCGAGCAATTTCTTTAGGCGTAGGATATTCTGCTGTTAACGTTTTAATAATAACCGGCGTGTGGTTGTCATTATCATAACCACGATAAATACTGATTTTGGCATCGGTATAAATTTCTCCAGTGATAGTGTAACCAGAAAGCGTAATCATGCTTAAGCCTTTGTTCAGTTGTCAGTTATCAGTTATCAATAAAGATAGAGAGTGAATAATTGATTTAAAGTATTTTGTTCTTTTAACTCGATAAAGCCAAATTTAAATGATATTTTATAATGGCTTTAATAACAAACCAATAAATTTGGTTTATTTAGGAAAATAACTGAATGATATACCGAACTAGATAAAACTATTTACTTTTACGGGTATTCCAATCTATTAATAGCTTGTCTAATTCTGTTAACGAACTAATCATCGCATCTGGCCATATCGTTCCAGACCAAGTTTTATGAGGATAACGATTAATCCAAACGGTTTTCATCCCAACTGAAGCCGCACCGGCTATATCGCAAACCACATCATCACCAATATGCACTATCTGTGCAGGTTGAACTTGCGCATAATGGCAAACTGCCTCAAATAGGGCGGGATGAGGTTTGGCTACACCAATTTCTCGAGCAAAGAAAGTCACATCAAATAAATGTCCCAATCCTAAACGGTGAACATCAGCATTACCATTAGTTAAAGCACAAATAAGATAGTGAGGATATAATTTTTCTAAAGTGGGTAACACATCATCATATAATTGTACCTGATGGCGTGCCGCCATAAATACTTCAAATGCTGGCTCAACTAAACTATCGCTATAACCAACCTGGGTGGCTGCCTGTGCTAAACTCAATTTACGTAATCGAGTTAAATCACAACTTAATTGCGGCTGTGTTTCGACTAACTGTTGACGTAATTGACGAAAAGTAAGCGGGTCAAACTGCTCAGCAATACGTGGATAGTGTTGATTTAACCAGTGATGAAGTTGTTCTTCTGCATGATAAATCACCGGTTCAATTGGCCATAAAGTATCATCTAAGTCAAAACAAATAACGCGAATTGGCATTATGATATTTCCTCAGTTATCAGTTATCAGCTATTTATTATAATAGTGACCTATCTTTAATGTAGAAAATAACATTATCCATCAAGCTCTCATACCAAACGGTTCGAACCATTGTTAATTGACCATTACAAAAATTAAATATTATAGGCATTACACAGTTGCCTAAATAGGTGGTATTCTTAGAACAGGTTTGTTGCGGTTGGATGACTCCACGCGGGATAAGCTATTTGCACAACGAATGGACTTGGTTTACTGGCACGGGTCTAGCCAGCACCATAACATGGTACGGGGCATCTCCAACCGCTGGCTTAACCCCGATTCGCGATACGTGCCTTGTTACGCCGAGAAGTTTAGTTTATAGCTATGCGACTGAGTAGATCTGGTTTGAGTTCCAAATGCAGATTATTCGGTAAGCTATCCGATCTGATTTGGAAAACCTTAAATATATTCTGGATTCAACTGTGTAACTCCTATATTAGTTTGACCCAACCCTGAGAACTATCATGATTTCACATGCCTTAACGATTGTGATTAACGAGTTGAACCGGCATTTAGCTGATATTTATGGAAATACTGGCCAAGATCAGGCTGGATTGGGCAACTTGGCAGAGGGGTTTGGTGCCGGGTCAGGTAGTGGTATTTCGAGAAATATGCTCTATCTATCTGTTGTAAATATCACCGAAGAAAAAACGATGACTAACCTGCCCAATCAAATACGCAATGACGCGACGCTTAGGGTTACTTATGAGAATCCCCCTATCTTTATAAATTTGCTGATTCTAATGACAGCTACTCATACTGATTACACTAATGCATTATCAGTATTGTCGAGAGCCATTCGCTTTTTTCAGTCTCGGAATGTGTTCACTCAAGACACTGTGGCGCCAGATTCTATAACGACGTCAAGTGTGCCGATTAACCCGCTTGATACATTGGAATCATTTAAGCTGATTTTCGATTTATACTCACCGACCTTGGAGGAAGTCAACCATCTATGGGGGACACTAGGAGGAAAGCAGTATCCTTTTGTTTTGTATAAACTTAGGATGCTCGATCTGAAATTCAAAGCAGTGCAAAGCGAAGGCGGGCTGATTACTGAAGTAGTCAGCGATTTCCATACAAAATCATAATAATTTATGCATATGGCTGAACGTATCACAAACAGGTATAAGGGCTTATTTGAAATTCGTCTGCTCCATCATTATTGGTTGGACGAAGGCGCTATCGTATTCGATTTAATTCCTGAACAGAAAAAAAGGGATCAACGTTTGTTAGCGTATGATAGGCGTTCTTTCCTTGAAATGGCACCAACGGTCACGACAGCAAAGACACTTAGCGGTCTCGGTGGTCTTTATAAAAACACAGCTTTGAGTTGCATGGTGGTCGTGCCGGACACTGCTGTTATTTCGGTTGACGTTGTGTTTGAATTTGTCGTAACCGTAAAAGATCAGGCTTTTTATAACTATTCTGCGCTGACGTTGCGGCCGCAGAACATTTACGAACTGTACCATCAGTTAACAGATAAGACCTACCGTTACAAGGAAAATGTACCTGTTTTGTCCAATTTGACAGGCACTGCAAGAAGACAAGGATCTAATAAGATGCTTTTTCTATCTAAGGAGTTTCCTATTTCCCCTAGTGATGGCCAGGTGGAGTCGTTGGTTCTATTGGAAAGCGGTGCCTTAGCGCAATTGATCCGTGACCAACAATCGGATGCTGATATAGAAGAAATTCATGCCAAGGCTACCGATCTGCCCGTATTCGTTCATCAGGATGACATCCCAATCATTATACCTCCCCAGGCCTTGCTAATGTGCCTAAGCGCGGGATAGCGTTAACTGGGGACATTCCCGATAATGTATTTGCCTTGATTCGCCTATCTCCAATACGAATGGATGACGAAGATTTCAGTTTTACTGACAGTAGCGGACATGCAAAAGCGACGCATCCCGTTTTTCAGGTTCGCTTTAAAATCGTGCGACAGTTTGGACATACATAAATAAGGTTAATGGTAATGTAGAACCTACTGAATCAAAACCACTACCTTTAACCTTTTTTGGCAACGCAGGCACGAAACAAAAGCCTTCGCAAGGTTTAGTTAAGGTGGCGAAAAGTGGGTCAAAAATTACTCAACTTATTTCGGAAATTTATGTATAATCGCTTTATCGCTTAATAAAAGGGAGGGTAAAAAAACAATGGCAGCAACGTATAAGAGACCAGGGGTTTACATTGATGAAATCCCAAAGTTTCCGCCTTCTATTGCCCCGGTGGAGACTGCGATACCTGTATTCATTGGGTATACCGAAAAAGCAGATGACTTGAGTTCTGGCGACCTTCTCAATAAACCAAAAAAAATCGGTTCTATTTCCGAATACGAAGCCTACTTCGGCGTTGGAGCGAATCCAACAGTCAAAGAAGTAATACTGGATGATGGCAAAAACTTTAAATCTGCAACGGTAAGCAATGGTTTTTATATGTATGACAGTCTGCGTCTGTTCTACGCCAATGGGGGAGGTGATTGCTATATTGTATCAGTAGGGACTTATGGCACTGTCGGGAAAACGGCCGATGATTTCAAGGCTGACAACAAAGGAATTAAAACTCTGGAAAAAGTTGACGAACCGACTATTCTCGTTTTCCCCGATAATTCTTTACTTAATGACAGTGATTTTTACAGTGTGTACGCTGAGGCATTGGGACAGTGCAACAGTTTGATGGATCGGGTCGGCTTGTTCCATGTTAAAGAAGATGATCCAAAGGGCGATAAATTCCGATCCGGTATAGGTATCAATAATCTGAAATATGGTATGGTCTACTCTCCTTGGTTGAAAGTTAATTTTCCAAAGACTGTCGAATATCGTGCTTTTAAAGATGTCATCCAGATTGGAACCACCAGATTGGAACCACCCCATACAAACTGGACGCTCTAACGGATGACAATGAGATCAAGACTCAGGTTTCGTCCTACGAACAAAGCATTAAAGATGTTGACACGGTTAACAAGGCGACTGACACTATGGTCGTCACTCCAAATAAGACATTAAGGGAACGATTCATTAAACTGGAGGCCACTTACCAATCAGGTAAAACTGCAGTCAACTTCATGGCACTTGTGAACTACATGTTTGAAGTTGCAAGACACGTGGATGATCTGGTTGGAAGTGACTCAAGCAAAGCTGTCGGCAATGCAGACTTGAAACAGTCTTTTGAGAATCTCATTACAAATCCCCTGCAAGGTGTATACGGGAAATTAATCAGTTACGACGAAGAACTCGTCTCCAAAGTGGCTAGTTATAAAGCACAGTTCAGTACGGATCCGAAACCGTTGAACTCTAATTGGGGTAATATTTTTACTGCTCCCAATCCTACACCCTCGAGTGTTCTTCCTAGTGGCACCGACACCGAAAAAATGGACGCTATGCTTTCCCTACTCAGACCGCTTTTCGATCAAATCAACAATGCTTGGCTTGACAAAGTGGTCAATACCGCCCGAGAAACGGAAACGACAAAACACAAGGGACTCTTAGACTCATTCCCCCTCTACAAGACGATCATCACTGGCATCCAGAATGCGAGTGCAACCGTACCGCCTTCCGGTGCCGTTGCTGGAATCTACGCTTATGTGGACCGCACCCGAGGCGTTTGGAAGGCCCGGCCAATGTCAGCATTAGCGGTATTATTGGGCCAAAAGATACTTTTACTGCCTCAGAACTTGATGCGCTCAATATAGCGGAAAATCCATCAATGCTATTCGCAGCTTCACTGGTAAAGGCACACTGGTCTATGGCGCGCGCACTCTGGCCGGCAACGACAACGAATGGCGTTACGTCAACGTTCGCCGCTTCTTCAATTTCGTAGAAGAGTCGGTTAAAAAAGCCACTGAGCAGTTTGTTTTTGAACCTAACGACGCCAACACCTGGGTACGCGTTCAAGCCATGATCGAAAATTTCCTGACGGTTCTCTGGCGCCAGGGTGCTTTGCAAGGCGTAAAACCCGAACACGCATTCTATGTCGCTGTGGGGCTGGGTAAAACCATGACACCGCTGGACATTCTCGAAGGCCGGATGATTATCGAAATCGGTATGGCGGTTGTCCGACCGGCTGAGTTTATCATTCTTAAATTTTCCCACAAGATGGCAGAATCGTAACTACCTGCCTCTCGTTCCCAACATCCACGTTGGGAATGCGTATTATGGCGCTCCTGCGCCATTCCGACCTTTGGTTGCCAAGCTTGGCTCCACAGGTTGAGTACCGCAGGAGCGGTAAACCGGCATTCCCACACCGGAGCGTGGGAACGAGGAATCCACTTATTTGGCTAGGAACACTGTTCTATGAATTTTCCTAATGTAGATTTTAAAACTGATCAACAAATTCAGCAATTAGCTTTCCAAATTCTTATTAAGGAATTAGGTACAGCTGGTTTTATCCAATTCGTTCAATCCTACGATAAAGGCACCGGTGATTACACTCAAGACCGCCAACAATGGCAAAGCAATTACACGGTTGATTCTATTGCGCAGGCTATTCTGCAAAGCGATTACACCACCAAAAACCGCAGTGATTAGTCAATGCGCATCGTAAATTGGATGAAGCGGTCGCGTTAGAAATATCTGTTTTCAAATAATGATAAGGAGAATAACATGGCACAAGAATATCCATTACCGCGTTTTGGTTTTCAGGTCGATTGGGGTGGCGCCAAAATCAGTTTCACTGAAGTGACCGGTCTGGTTATGGAGCGGGAAAAAATCGAGTACCGCCACAGCGATAGCAAAGATTTTAATAAGATCGCCATGCCAGGTTTGATGAAAAACAATAACATCACCCTAAAGCGCGGCAAATTTGAGAAAGACTTTGACTTCAACACCTGGTTAGAAGAAATTACCAATGAACGGATCGAAAAACGGCGTGATGTGGTTATCCGGTTGTTAAACGAAAAACACGAACCGGTGGCAGCCTGGTCAGCCACCCGCTGTTTTCCAGTGAAAGTCACCGCCCCTGACTTAAAATCAGATGCCAACGAAGTGGCTATTGAGAGTATCGAAATTGCTCATGAAGGTTTAAAACTGATGAAAGTCTAAACGGTCTGTCTGAATCATGAACGACTATTATCCACCCTGGGGATTCTACTATAAAGTGGAATTTATTGGGCTCAACCAAAACAAAAATGACGTGCGCTTCCAAACGGTGTCGGGACTGTCGGTTGAATATGACATGGAAGAATTTAAAGAAGGTGGTGAAAACCGTTTTGTCCACAAACTGCCGGTGCGTACCAAATATGCTGATATGGTGCTAAAACGTGGCATGTTGACGGATTCAGAGGTGATTAAGTGGTGCCTTGATGCTTTTCGTGACCGGACGTTTCTGCCAGTAAACATCAATGTGATTCTGATGAACGAAAAGAGTGAATCTTTGCGCACCTGGAAAGTGGCCCATGCCATTCCTAAAAAATGGTCTGTCAGCGACTTGAATGCCAGCGAGAATGCGATTGTCGTTGAAACGCTGGAGTTAGCTTATCGCTATTTTACGATTCAATAAAAATAACTCATGCCTATCGAAATCAAAGAACTACATATCCGGGTTGCGGTTAACACCTCACAGAATGGACAATCCCCAGGAGGACCGGCGGCTGTATCTGGTGCCGCCGGCATAGACGATACGAAAGAGTCCCTAGTGGCCGAATGCGTGGAGCAGGTGTTGCGTATACTGGAGAATAAAACGGAGCGCTGATGGCTACCAGTGGTAAATTGGAGAAAATGCTCATTCTGGCTTTTGAGAACTCAAAAGACGCTGAAAATGGTGGCACCCAAGAGGCAAAAGACCGTTTTGAAGCGTTGATTAACCCGGAAACCTATACCCTAGCCTATAAGGTTAAAACAGCAAACGGGCAAGGGCAAGGTACGAGCAGTGCTCAGGCCAAGTTTGAGTACACCATGCCGGAAGAACTCACCATGGAGTTTTTATTCGATAATACTGGCATTATCGATGGTAAGGCTAAAGAAGACGGCATTTTTGACGAGGTCAACCACTTTCGGCGATTGCTGACCGAGTATCAGGGAAATTCGCATGAACCTTACCACCTCAAGTTAGTCTGGGGAAATCTGATCTTCAAAGGCCGGGCTATCGAGCTCGACATTACCTATAAATTATTCAATCCAGATGGGCAGCCAATACGGGCAGTGGCGAAGGCCAAGTTTAAGGGCAGCATTGAAGAGAAAAAACGCACTGCTCAAGAAAATAAAAGTTCTCCCGATCTGACTCACCTGCGAACAGTAAAAGCCGGTGACACCCTGCCATTGATGTGTTACCGGATATACGGCGATCCTAAGTATTATCTTCAAGTGGCAAAAATCAATGGTCTGGGCAATTTTCGCTCTCTAACACCGGGACAGGATATCTTTTTTCCGCCTATTAAGAAGACCAAGAAATCATCATGAGCAGCGAATCAACTATTCCAACCCCCGCAACGCCGGACGTCAGTACGATCGCTATTCTGGTGGACGGTGCTGAAATACCAGGTGAATTTCATATCTTAGCGGTTTCTGTGACCAGGGAACTCAATCGGATTCCTCAGGCTGTGATTCAACTCCGGGATGGGGAAGCCGCCCAATCGACTTTTCCGGCGAGCAATAGTGATTATTTTGTCCCCGGCAAAGCAATTGAAATCCAACTGGGCTATCGTGCTCAGAACGACTCGGTTTTTAAAGGTATCGTCGTTAAGCACAGTCTTAAAATGCGCAAAAACGCCAGCTTACTGATTGTGGAATGCCGTGACCAAGCAGTAAAAATGACGCGCGGTGTTAAAAGCCGTTATTTTGTGGATCAAAAGGACAGCGATATCATGGAAGAGATTATCGGCGCCTATTCACTGCAAGCGGAGGTAGAAGCCACGACCCCTGAGCTCAAAGAGGTGGTGCAATATGAAGCGACCGATTGGGATTTTCTCTTATGCCGTGCTGAAGCCAATGGCCAAGTGGTGATGGTGGAAGATGGGAAGGTAAAGATTGCCCAGACAGCGACTGGAGAAGAACCGGTCGTCACTGTTCGATACGGGGCAACGTTGTTGGAGTTGGACGTGGAAATGGATGCACGTTGGCAAAGCCCCGGCATTAAGGCCACGAGTTGGAATGCAACTGACCAAGCAGTGATAACAGCAGAGGCACAAGAACCCGCTACAACAGCTAATGGCAATCTTTCACCGGCCACGTTGGCTGAAGTGATCGGTGACGATGCCCATGAAATGCGGCACAGCGGCAAACTTACCCAGCCCGAATTACAAGCTTGGGCCAACGGTCGCCTACTAAAAGAACGTTTAGCGAAGGTGCGTGGGCGGGCTAAATTTCAGGGCTTTGCGGGCGTTCTGCCGGGCAATGTCATGGAATTGACCGGTATCGGCGAGCGCTTTGAAGGCAAAGTCTATGTTTCCGGGGTGCGCCACACGGTGGCTAACGGTAATTGGGAAACCGATGTCCAGTTTGGATTGAGCACTGAATTATTTGCCGAAACGTTTAACCTACGTCCTTTGCCTGCCGCCGGCTTGCTCCCAGCAGTCAGTGGTTTGCAAGTAGGCGTAGTGTCTGCTCTGGCCGATGATCCAGACGGAGAAGACCGCATCAAAATCAGATTGCCCATGATCAGTGAATCTGAAGAAGGTATCTGGGCAAGAATCGCCACCTTAGATGCTGGAACAGAGCGGGGCACCTTTTTCCGTCCACAAATCGATGATGAAGTGATCGTCGGCTTCCTCGGCAATGACCCGCGTAATCCTGTCGTATTAGGGATGTGTCACAGCAGCGCTAAGCCTGCCCCAGAACCGGCAAATAATGAGAACCATCGTAAAGGCTATGTCAGCCGCGAAAAAATGCGATTTATTTTCGACGACGAAAAAAAATCTATCGTTATCGAAACGCCCGCTGGTAACAAAATGACCCTCAGCGAGGAAGATAAAGGCATTTTCATTGAGGATCAGCATGGTAATAAAATTACCCTTGATGACAGTGGCGTTAAAATCGAAAGTATCAAGGATCTGACACTAAAAGCGGCCACCGATATCAAAATCGAAGGTGTCAATATGGATATGAAAGCTCAAACTGCATTCAAGGCTGCCGGGACGGCCAGTGCCGAAGTCTCTGGTGCTAGCACGACGATAAAAGGCAGTGCCACTACCGTGATACAAGGTGGTTTGGTACAAATTAATTGACAGGAGATCCATATGCCACCTGCTGTGCGTATTAGCGATATGATTACTAGCTCTGCCACTCAGGGCATCCCAACCCCCATTGTGTCCCCGGGTATACCTAGCGTTCTGATTGCCGGCTTACCTGCAGCCCGAATGAGTGACACCTGTGGCGTAGACGCTATTCTCAAGGGATCGGCAACTGTCATGATCGGCGGCCTACCCGCAGCCCGGGTTGGGGATATGACGGCTGCGGGAGGTGTTGTCATGCCACCGGGCGCGCCTACTGTCCTGATTGGAGGTTAACTGCTCATGAAACCGGATTTTATCGGGCGTGGTTGGTCATTCCCGCCTACCTTTCAACGCAATCCTGCCGGCGTAGCAATGCTGGAAAGCGAGGCTGATATTGCCTCTAGTTTAGAAATACTACTCAGCACCCGTCCTGGTGAGCGGGTGATGCAACCGACTTATGGTTGTAATCTAGAGGAACTGATGTTCGAAAACTTGGACACCTGTATTAAAACTCTGATGGCTGACAAGATCGAATCCGCCATCCTGTACCATGAACCACGTATCAAAGTAGAACAGGTGCAGCTCGATGACAGCCAAGAGCATGAGGGTATGATACTGATCGAAATCCGCTATCAGGTTAAGTCCACCAATTCCCGTTTTAACTTTGTTTACCCTTACTATAAACAGGAAGACACCGACCTTAAACTCACCACAACTGTCAAACTACTATCAGACTAACAACAATAACGGGGGGATCTGCCTATGAAAAAATTTCAGTTCGAATTCAGTGTAGAAGAAACTAATCTGATCCTGGAAGCACTCGGCAATTTGCCCTTTATCAAGGTTCATGAATTGATCAGCAAAATTCATCAACAAGCTAGCTTGCAACTAGCTGATCAGTCCAAACCGAACGAGGATATCCCTTCACAGCCTACTATCGAAACCGTAGCACCTAACCAAGAATCATAATCATGGCGGAGAAACAGACATTCCTCATCCGGGATGGCATAAGCCAGCAAATGCGCCTTAAAGTAGCATTGCAGCCCGGGTATGTGGCAATTGATGAACGTTTACTACGAGATCTGCTGGCGTTTATGTGTAACTACAGCCAGGAATTGCGTTATTTCAATGAAAACAATCAGGAAGACGGTGACTGGAGCGCATTCTTTCCCTTTCCGCCTGAAGCAACGGAACAAGAATTGGATAAGGTAATAGCTTTCATTCAGAATCCGGACTCCCTACCGCCAGAAGACAGAAAACGCTATCAGCAACCTCATTTTGTCCTATTATTAAGCTTCCTCCAACTGCTGGAACCGGTCAGGCAGCAGTTAAATGGCTTAACCCAGCGGCATCTGGATTTTTATTTCAGGGAAATCTTGCACCTGCGGGAGAAAAGGGCGCTGCCCGATCACGTGCATATACTGGTTGAACTGACCAAGCAGCAGGAGACGTTTCAGTTGCCCGCCGGTACTTTGCTTCAGGCAGGCAAGGATGATGTGGGCAAAGTTCGGGTATACCGGACCGATGAAGATGCTTTACTGAATCAGGCAAGGATTGCAAAATTGGGTGCTATTTATATTGACAAGCGGATTATTGGTATTCGGGAAACACATCTTGATCCTGAAAATAAAAATCTAAGTAATAAAGCGTTATTTTTAAAAATGCTGGAAATAGCATTGGGAGAACCATTACCAGGGGATCCCTTGCCTAAATATCCTGATCAAACCAGCGCTACTGCAGTCAATTTAGAAGAACTATATGAAAAACTAAAATTTGTTCACAATAAATTAAAAATGTCGTTCTTCCGGTTTGGCGAATTGATGAAATTTAAAAACAGGAGAGAAGGTAATGACTCGATAGAAGAGGATGCCAACCAGAAATTTAATGAAGACTGGGCTTTCATCAATGATGTCATTGAACAGGCTGGAAAATGTTTCCAAAGAGACAGTTATATCCGCCCGAAAGAAATAGAAATTAACAATTTCTCCGAGAACTTTTCATCAGCATTAGATTTGGATCCTTATGCTGAAAAACCTTTGCTGGGCTTTCTGATATATCGACCATTGATGAGTTAGGTGTACTTTATAAAGAGATAGGTGCAGAGGAAACAATAAATCTTATAGATAGCCATATAGATGATCCTGACAGAAAGAGAGCCTTGTTATCCCTTCTAACCAGGGAAAAAACTTTCGGTTCGATGATGCAGGTAAAAAACCGCATTGATAACGAGTGGGCATACATTGACTCTTTGCTGGAACAAGCATCTAGTAAAAAACTTGAATTCTCTTCCCTTCCAGATTTTGCGAAAAAACTAGAAGACACACTCGGGCTTACTGCCTCAGATTTTCCTGATGGTTCTATAGAAAGTTTATATGATCGCATTCAACAAATGCAGAGCTATTTTTACTTGTCTGCTTACGATCTCTATACCATCATGAACACCCTCAATCATGATGAAGCCTCTGCGAATGATTGGAATAGGGTGTATCAGTTACTGGCCTTAGCTCACCAAAAGAAAGTGTTTGACCAACGCAAACAAGAGATAAGAAAGTCTCTGACCTCGGATTTAAAGTTGGTACTACCTCTAGTATTAGGCAATGATGATGCAGAGAGCATTGAAGAACTGAAGATATTCTTGTTGGAACAAGACTTTCAAGATCTGGAAATCGCTTTGAAAGATAACAATCAGGATAAAGTATGCGAGATTTTGCTGGTTGCTTGGCGTAACCGTGAAGGTTCTGATCCGATAGCAGAGAAAGAAGAATGGAAGGGCATGTATGCAGCTGAAGACGTCACTTCCATACTCAACATATCTAGCATGGCAGCGGATACAACAGCACAACGCTGGAAAACGTTCGGTCAAGACAATCTGCACCAGCTGGCTGAGTTTGGTTTGGCGATCAGTTCCCCGATTCTGCTATTGATCCAGGGAAAACGAGTCATTACGCTGACTTTTGAATTTTTAGAAAACCTTAACTTAAGCACGCCGGAAAATATTTTCCGGGTATTGCTCAGTACAAACAAAGGCTGGATCGAAGTTAGCTCGGAAGTTGATGTTGAAGCGACTAAAGGTACAACAAAAGAGTTAGAGATAATAGAACGAGCAGAAAAACTGCAATTTAAAATAACGCTCTCACCCAAAAAAGCACCCATTACAGCACCACTTTCAGATACTGTTCCAGAATCGGTATGGCCTATACTTAAAATCCTCTATCGTGGTACTGATGAGACAAGCAATTATTATAATGCCCTTACTAGCACCTTTCTGACACAGATAAATATTGACATTAGCGTAACGGGCATGTCTGATTTCGATATTTGGAATGATCTACAAAAACTGGACAGCAGTAAACCCTTTGATCCCTTCGGTCCACGGCCAGTAGTAGGCTCCAGGTTTTACATTTCACACCCGGACATCCATGAAAAATATTTATCAGCTATAACTTTTTTTATTAAATGGGCGAATGAATTATCTGATAGTTATTATAATGGATACTCAACAACAATAAATAAAACTTCATTCAATATATTAACAGGAAAAGGAGATGACTCCTCTACAAGAAAAGAATGCAAGCTGTTCCCTGTAGAAAATAAGATTTCAATGTCATCTATTACCAGACCAAAGACAATCTACTGGGAACTTCTGGCTCCTGACTTCCAACACTCAATATACCCAGGACTTGCAGTAAAGAAAGCCACGGAACTCGCGATAGCATTGGCACAGAAGTCCCAGAATTTTGATGAAATCAAAAAAATCGCCGAAGAAATAAAAGACACAAGCAACAATGACAAACTTAATAAGCTGACTGACACAGTACTCAAAATTCAAAGTAGCAAGGCTGAAGACTATTTTATTAATCCACCCTATTTGCCTGTAATAAGTAAACTAACCATAGGCTACAGTTCAACATCAAAACTTTCTGAAGAAAATAATGAAATAAAGTTATTCCATATTCAACCCTTTGGTTATACTGAAATACAACCGGTTGAAAAACCATCCAAAGAAAACCAGAACGTCATTTTAAAAATATATCCTTTTCTCCCCCGATTCGACAATGCTGGCGAACTGTACATCGGTCTGGAAAAACTTAACCCCCCACAGCAACTAAACATCCTATTCCAAATGGCTGAGGGTAGCGCCAATGCCGATCTACCGGCAGATATCGTTCATTGGGATTACTTGAGTGGCAATCAGTGGTGCAGTCTGGAACATGGCAACATCCTCAGTGACGGTACCCGGGGCTTGATCAATTCTGGGATTATCAAGTTTGCGCTGCCAACCAGCCAGCCTAGTACCCTGTTATCACCGTACCTGTATTGGTTGCGGGCAAGTATTAGTAAATATCCCAACAGCGTTTGTGATACCGTGGCGATTCATACCCAGGCTGTGTTGGCAACACGAGTTGACGATGACACTATATATGGCTCTTTAAACCAATCTTTGGCTGCCGGTACCATCCAGAAATTGCTTAACCCACTTCCCGCCATCAAGACTATTCGCCAACCTTACAGCTCTTTTGGTGGTAAAGGTGCAGAATCGGATACGTGGTTTTACACCCGGGTAAGCGAACGTCTGCGGCACAAACAGCGTGCCCTAACCCCGTGGGATTACGAACACTTGGTGCTAGAACGTTTTCCGCAGATTCATAAAGTCAAATGCATTCCTGCCTCGTTGCTATCTGAGGATAGCCCGCCGGGTAGTGTAGAAGTCATCGTCATACCGGATATCCGCAACCGTCTGCCGGCTGATCCATTTGCTCCCAAAGCGCCAACCAATCTGCTAAGCGACATTCAAACTTATTTACAAGCGATTGCGCCGGATTCTGCTAAGATTAAGGTAAAAAATGCCCAATACATTTCGTTCACTATCCGAATGGGTATACGTTTTCAGGCCGGGTATGATGAGGGTTATCATCAGAAATTGCTTAATGAAGCGCTTAATCGGTTTCTGGCGCCCTGGGCTTATGCGGAAGGTGCAGACATCATTATCGGCGGTAAGATTTACGCTAACAACATCATTAATTTCGTCGAACGGTTGCCTTACATTGATTACATTGCCCACCTGACTTTCATTGTCCCTGTCGGGTATAAAGAAACTGTTGCCCTAGACGGAGTCAACAACAGTATTGCTGTTAATAGCCATAATAGTGTACTGGTGCCAGTACCAGAACATATTTTTGACCCGATTCCGGAAAGTGGCTATGAAGCCGAATCCTTTATAGGTATTAACTACATGCGGATTGAGGTGGACTTCGAGGTAGCCCCTAATGACATGCCATCTCATTAACTTTCAGGAGTACAAACCGTGAATCTGAGCGACAAGAAAAACCGGGATGTTCTGAAATCCTTTTTCAAAAGGAATGCCATCCCCACAGAAAGTAATTTCGCCGATCTGATCGACAGTATGTTGAATCAGAAAGATGGTATCGCCAAGTTGCCTGATACCCCGCTTAGCATTGAGGCCGACAACTCGTCACAAAAGAATGTCTTGTCTCTTTATACCAAGTTAGCAAATGACCAACCAGTTTGGACGCTTAGTCTCAATACCCCCAATTCCCAAAGCGGCTTGAGCATCAATGATGCAAAAATAATACCAGTAGGCTGTTCATTGGCGCTAATGGTAATGTTGGTATCGGGATAAACAATCCAACAGAAAAACTAGAGATTGATGGGCGGTTAAAGGTAGGAAAATTAACACTAGGTGTTTGGCCTGCCGATCAAAACTATATTTTTTGGGGAACGAATAGCTTGGATCAAAAACAAGTCATTAACTATGCCTTATTGCAAGGGACTACTGGAGGTGATGTTGGAAAGACTTTCTTAAATTCTCCTGTTGATATTCGTCTTCGCATTAAAAATGAGGATAAACTTGTTATTCATAATAGTGGTCATGTCGGAATTGGAACAGCTAATCCAATAGAAAAACTGGAAGTGAATGGCAATAGAGTTGTATCACGTTAAAAACCAATCAATTAGCTAAGTAAAAATTCCATAGTCCAGCACAGACACCAATTATTTCATCATATAAATCAATTGTATGAAATCTAATTTTATTGACAAGTGTTC
>JAAUSR010000097.1 GCA_012032555.1 Thioploca sp. | reverse complement strand
GGCTGGGGGGTGGTTGAAAAAAGTTAATCTTATTCAACTCGTTAATTACCACCCCCTCACCCCCTCCTTGGTAAGGCGGGGGAAAACTACGCTTAACTTAATGGCAGTGGAGCGAAGCCCACCCTAAAAAATTATTGATTTTACCCATGCTCTGATAAATCTAATGATGTCAGATAAAGTAACTATCTGAATAATTGATTCCGAAACAGTTATTAGTTTATCACATCCTTGGTAACTGATAACTCACATCCCAAACAATTTTTTCCAGTTTTTCCCTTGAAAAAAGTAAAATTAGGGTGAATTCAGCTAAACGCTAATACTCTCTTCCCATTTCCCCCCTACTAAACTGAAAACTAGAAATTGATTACCACATGGCTTTAAGTTCTAGCGTTATGTTGGGTAGCAATAATAAGTCAACCGTTTCATCTCGTTTAGGAATGAGGATGTAGCGATAATGATCCGCTTCTGGTTGTCGGTAAATTTCTAATTGGCGTTTTTGGAGATCGAGTAGCCATACTTCCGGAATGTTATATTGGGCATAAAGTGGAATCTTATAGGTGCGATCAACTGAAGCAGTCGTATCAGCGATTTCCACAATGAGTAGAATATCTTGAGGTTGTGGGTGGGTGGTTGCGTAGAAATCTTCTCGCCAGCGCAGAATGGCTAAATCCGGCTGTGATTCTGAGTCTTCGCTCAACATCACTGGATTTTGGACACTGACAATAGCTGTATTACCGACTGCCTGTAATAGCAAGCGACTTAGTTGGTTCGTTTTTCCGCTGTGGGCTGGACCGATGGGGGGCATGTCAATTAATTCTCCTTCCAGTAATTCGATCCGGTCTTCTGATCTGAAGATGCCCGCTACCCGCATTTGATGAAATTGGGTTATTTGTAGCTTATGTCGAAGCAAAGTCGGTACGTCATTCATCGTATTGTTTCTATTTGGAGCTTTTTTTACCAACAATAGCCCAACTCATTTTAGGACGTATCGCCATCGTTGCCTGGTTTTGAGAAATTCCTAGAAATTCTTTAACAGAACCGGCTTCAACTTTCCCCAGATGAGTTTCAACGGCTTGCTGATATTTTATTGCTTTTAGCAACCGATTAGCGGGTTCAACTGCGTTTACCTGAAAAGCAACGGTGTGGAGTGCGGGTTTGAGCGTGGCGAATGAAACTATCATCAGGTCTTCCTCCAAATAACTAAAAATAATTTTTTCTACAAACAATAGTTCGGGCACTCTTTTCTAAGTATTTGATTTTAAGTCGCTATCCTTATAATGTAACCAATTAATTAAATAGTATTTTATTAAAAAATGTTCGAGGTATTGGGTAAAGTGAATTTACTTTAGAAGCATTTGCCAGGTGGGATCGCTTTTCCCACCTGTTAATTTGGCGATTTTTTGATTTGGACAAACTGGTAAAATAAAATAATTTAGCTATAAGAGGCGGCGTGATTACCCTGCTGTCGCCTGAGCTTATCATAAAGCTGATCTTTTAAGAATACTCGCTTCTTTTTTAAATCTTCTGCATAAGTATCTGAGACGGGTTCAACGTTTTGTTCAATATCACGGATTTCCTGATCGAGGGCATGATATTCAACATACATACGTTGAAATTCTGAGTCATTATCGTGGAGGTGTCGAATTAAATCACTGTATTCTGGAAATTCACGAGGGATATCATGAGGTTCTCCAAACATAGAAAATCTCCTCTTAAGAATTGATGAAATAATCAGTTGCTATCACGTTTCCGGTATTCACTTCAATATTAAATTGCTTTTAAGTTTGGAATTAAGAAGTTAATACCTTTGATTTAAGCTATTGGGCGAAAACCCGTTCTTATGTTACCATTTAATTTTAAATTATACTACCCTTTATTAATAAAGCGCAGATTGGTATAGTTCGAAAAGCGTTGGTAAGACGCCCATAACTCTTGATGATAATGCTTGTACACGTAGAGATAATTGGCCTCAAGTTTTAAGTCTTAATTCACATTAAATTCAATCCGGAGAAAGTGATGTTTACGTATTTAAAGTCTCTTTACCAACCTAGTTATCTCAAATTATTAGCGGCCGCTTTAGTCATTTTTAGCGCGAGATTGTGGTTGATTCACAACTTTGGTTCATCGGTACCTTTCTGGGATTCATGGGATATGCAAGCATCTGTGTCATTTTTACCCTGGATAGATGGTACGCTCAAATGGGATGATTTGTTGGCAGCACATGCTGAACATCGAATTGTATTTATTCGGTTATTGAGCTTGTTATTACTAATTCTGAATGAAACACAGTGGGATCCACTACTAGAAATGATAGTTAATGCTCTGTTATCTACTACAATAGCTATTACTTTAATCGTTATCCTCAAGAATAAATTGGAACCTGCTGTTCAAAATTGGCTTTTACTGAGTATCATTTTATTATGGAGTTTACCTTATGGATGGGAAAATATTTTGTTTGGTTATTTTAACCACTACTCTTTAATGATGCTATTCAGTGCTATAGCAGCATGGGGACTATTACTTAATAATAACTTTAGCTGGAAGTGGTGGCTCGGAGCGATTTGTGCCTTAGCAGCTTATTTTAACGTAGCTTCCGGTTTTTTTATGTCAGTGGTTATTATCATACTTAAGTTATACTTGATAGCCATTGATAAAAGTAACCGGCGATCTCATTTACCTACCTTACTCATCGGTGCACTTATCACGGTGATAGCGGTGATACTATTGGTTAAAGTACCAGGTACTGCGGTCTTAAAAGCCCATAGTGTAACTGATTTTCTATTAACCTTTGGTAAATCCCTGGCATGGCCATGGGTTACCTATCCCTGGCTCAGTTTAATACTTTATTTACCTTTGTTAGCATTGGTACTCAGAGTCGTATGGCTACGACGTTACCCCTCCCCGGCTGAACTCTTTATATTGGCACTTGGAGGTTTGGTAATACTCCAAGCAGCCAGTATGGGTTATGCCAGGAGTGCCGGTGGTTCTTCCCCGTCTTCAAGATATATGGATATCCTCGTATTTGGAGTAGTTGTTAATTTATTTGCCTTTTATTTCATAACGCAACCATGGTATGGCTTAACTTGTCGGATAAAACCAATTTTCCATGTTTTTACCTGTTTTTGGCAAGTATTGGTAGTGATTGGTTTAGGTGGATTGACTGTACTCGGATCATGGCCGGCTATTCAACAAAAACACTTTCAGGGTGTAGAACAACTGAAAAATACGCGAGAATTCATTCGTACCGGTCAAATCAGTGCGCTTCAAAATAAGCCTTTCTTACATATTCCTTATCCGGATCCCAACCGGTTAGCCTATTTATTAGCCAACCCCAAACTTCGCCGTATTTTACCCCACACGCTTACCGTACCACCATTACTTCAATCTGAGCAACCCAACTCATCTTTTATTGTGGATGGTTTTTATCCCTCGACTGGAAAATACCAAAATGAGATAACACTTGGCTCTTACAATAGTGCCGGAAATTCAGCTATTGGACGCTTTGAAAGCACCTCACTGCAATACCAACATAGTTTCTTAGAAATTCCGGTTGCGGGTTATTTAGGCGAAAAAGATTTGACTTTGCAATTAGTAATAGAAGGGCAGGCCAATTCTATTATGGTTACACCACCACGGTTAGCCAAAGAAAGCTGGGTATCTTGTTATGTACGTACACCCAATCGCCCCTTCAAATTAGTTGCCATTGATAATAATCCTAATTCATGGTTTGCTTTTGCTATGCCTAGAAGTTTAGGCTGGTTGTCTTTTATCAGTATTTGGGTACTGGAACAGTCTCGGACATTGTTAATTTTAAGTCTGTTTTTATTAGGAATGATTTTTTGCCTACCTATTTCTATTAACCATTTATCTAGGGATGAGTTTTAGGATAATTTTTGGCTTATTTAGGTTAACCTAGAGCATATTCTTAATGCTCAAGAAAGGATGAACAAAAATGCATACTGTACTCGCTCTTCAACATTTAGCGTTTGAAGATCTAGGATATTTCAATGAGATATTTATTCGATATGGTTATCATGTCCATACCTTGGAAGTCCCAGTGATATCATTGGAAAATATAGATCCCTTAGCAGCAGATGTATGGGTAATTTTGGGCGGACCAATCGGCGTCTATGAAACCGATAGCTACCCTTTTTTGACCCAAGAACTCAAGTTGATTGAAAAACGTTTAGCGGCTGGTAAACCTACTCTAGGTATTTGCCTTGGTGGCCAACTGATTGCTAAAGCGTTGGGAGCCGAAGTTTATCCAGCAACAACCAAAGAATTGGGTTGGGGAACAATACAATTAACTGCGGCTGGCCAAAATTCTTGCCTAGCAGCATTGGGTGAAAATGAACCGGTATTGCATTGGCATGGAGATACTTTTAATTTACCCGATGGCGCTGTTTTGCTAGCTTCTACTCAACTTATTCCCAATCAGGCATTTAGTTGGGGTACTCATGCACTAGGATTACAATTCCATGTAGAAATTACGGCAGTTGGAATGGAACGCTGGTTGGTGGGACATCGTGCTGAAATTGGTCATACTCCTGGTGTTAACATCTCCCAGTTACGGGCAACCACTTTACAACAAACTGAAAAATTACAACAACGCGGTAGTAAACTGCTCGATAGTTGGCTTAAAGTTCAGCACTTACCCTCTGCGGATTGAGATTATCAAATTTTAAGATAAGTAGTCCAGATAATAGATTCAACAAGTCAGTGTAGTGCCGAATATTGGTAGTGATTCACTTGAGTTCTTTCTGCTGCCTCGAACAGTTTGATCATAATTGATTTCTTCAAAGCTAATCACGCGCATTAATGCACATTTAGTTATCCAAAGGATTGGTGCGTTACAGCTGACGCCTATCGCACCCTACTTGCTTAAATCTAAGAGGAACGAGGGATGATAACCTATAAAGCTAGTTTTATCACGCTATTTCATTTATTGATTTTTTTATCAACTGCTTGTCACGCAGCAAAAGCAGACAGTCATCCAAGGATGCTAATAACAGATTACTATGCTCACTTACCTAGTCGATACGTGACCTACACAGGTGATATTGGTACTTTGGATACAGTAGTTGATACAAAGAATGGCTACCTTGCTAAACATGAAGCATCCCATCCTGATATAATTTGGTTTGAACTTGCACTGTTCAGAGAGAAAAATGGAGAAGCTGTTGTTATCGTCTCCAATATGAAAAGCGATTGTGCTTGTTCAACCTATGAGAGCTTCTTTCTTAAATATGATGGAGAAGAATGGCAAGATGTTTCTAAAGTAGTGTTGCCTAAGATTCCGTTAGTATCATTCTTTAATTCACCACCACAGCGTCAAGTGCTTGCACTCTTGGAAGCTAAGCCTTCAGCTATAGATTATCATTACAAATTACCGCAACATGGCATAGTTATCGAATTATCTTTAGAAATATGTGACGTTGCAGCAGAATCGATTTTCAACGAAGCAGAACAAAAAATACTTTGGCCAGTATTAGATAATGAGAATCAGCCTTTTAGTAAAACGTTACATTTGCAATGGAATAGAGAAACTGACAGATTTGAACTGAAGTAATTTAACAACAAGTAGGGTGGGCAATGCCCACCCTACCTATTACTGTTTACGAAAACAACAGAAAAATCTAGCCCGTAAATTAGAACACGAACAAATCCTGTTAGCGCAACTCCCTGCCCTAGCTGTACAAATTATCGAACTACTTAAAGAAAATGGGCAACTGGGCATAGCCGATATAGAAGTTTTAACCGGTGCTAATAGAAACACCATTAAAGTACGTCTCCGTGAATTAGTAACCGGCGGTCATATTCATAAACACGGTAAAGCTCGTGGAACTTGGTATACCTTAGGAGGAAGTTAGCTGTTCTCATGCCAACAAATTTTATTTTTAGTGAAATTACATCTGGCCGATCCGGTACTGAGTCAATTATCCGGTGGACGCGCTTATGGTGTAGACACAGCAGTATTGCGTTCTGAAGCTGAAATACCGGCTTTACCAGGCAGTTTAGGGCGTGGCAATTTACGGCATGTATGGCAGTATTTCATTCGGAAATACCAGTAACGTCTCCCCAGGTGCGTCATCGAATTTTGATTGATAACAACACCAAGACAGTGGCTCGTAGCGCGTTGCAAGTAATTGAAGAACCGTTTAGTTGTGGCGAGGTGGTGTGTTTTTCTGGCACAATTAGGGCAAAAGTGACGGATAAAACCGAGGCGAAACAGCTTAGTCATTGGCTACGCAAAGGTTTAGAATATATTCCCGCATTAGGCGCGCTTAGGCGAGTGCTAGCGGTTAATTTAGAACCTATCAATCTACCACCACCAACGCTAACCAATTGGCAACCGCCTCAAGATGGGATGATAAGTATTCGCCTACAACTAGACCGTTCCTTATGTGTTGTGCGTCATCATCATACTGATAATCGCTTTGAATCTGTGGATTTTATTCCTGGTGCGGCCATTCGGGGAGCACTGGAGTTAAGCCACCTACGGTGACTTGGAGTTATTTTTTTATTTCGGCAGGATGATTTGGCCTAAATACGAGGAGGAGAGAGGATTTCCTAAAAAGCTAACAGCTTCAAATCTTTCCTGGTACTCTTTTGTCAATGGGGGGAATTCTTAAATTAAGTGATCCTCTGCCAGCTGGATTCAAAATATCCAAGGCAAACATATTTTTATAATACCAGTTAATTTTTTGGTTAAATTTGAATCCCAGTCTTTAAAATTCCTAATATCTGATCAATTTCAGATAAATAGTATTCTTTTAAATCAATTTCTACCTGATGGTCAATCAATCTTAAAAATTTCCAGTTGGTGCCGGTAGTGACAACGCCATAAATCGTGGTGATTGAATTTTGTTCGCGTTGGTTAAATAATTGGGCAGCGATCATTTCTGCTATACATTGTCCCAGCCCATTTTTAATATTTTCATTTTTAGCTTCTACTAACATTACTACCGGCGCTTTAACAAACAATTGTTCGGGTGAGTAGCTAATAATAAAATCACAGTAACCTATCAGCCCAGTTTCTTCATCTACATTAAATTCAGCCCCGGAAAACAAGCTGATTTGGTTTGGCAGTTGCCTCTTAAGTTCAATCAAGATAGGGGTAATGATCATTTCGGAACGGGCTTTTTCCGTATTATTAGCTAATGCTAAGGGCACATTGTAGCTAAGAATTTCGTTAAGAAGCGGCGAACTCAATAATAAGGGCATATTGGCAAAAAGAGCGACTGTCTCAACTATCGTAAGATGAAAGGTTTTTTCGATAGTTGCTAAGGTAAATTGACTGTATGACATAGGTATCTTCTATTTGATGCAGAATACACAACATTCTTTATTCTTTGCCATGTTAGGTGTTATTAGGATAGTTAAGTAGCCACCAAACCTCGATAATATCAGACAATCATTGCAAACCACGCCACATCATTCGCCTAAGTTCGCTTTTCTAAATTCGGTTTCTGCCTATACTATAAAATGCTTTTTTCAATTACAGCCTAATATTAGGATAGCTATTTTTAGGAGAAAGAGTAACGTAAAGTGAGTTAAAAAATAACTCGTCAATGCTATGTTATTTTTTGTAAGTTAGTCAAATCAAGTAGAGTAGGCAAAAACGCAGCGTTGCCCACCTTTCAGTTGATATACCAAAATAAAGGAAGTCTAACACCAACTTCCCATCGTGGAGCTGTTTGACTTCGTTCCTTAGCCCAACCTACTGCGCTAAAACTGTTGAATTTACCCTATCTCATCGACATAGGGTAGACGCATGGTTTATCCCAAACTTTCCAGCCAAGTTACCCACTCGTTAAAATGTGGACATTCTGTACGAATAGAATCCAAACCCACCTCAAGTGTAACCAATGTACCATAAAGTGGCTTTTCGTACCTGGGATAAAGGGAAAGTATGCGCTTGGAAGGGGCAGTGTTTGGGTTATCGTTGATATCTTCAGGAGTCGGAAATTTTTTTCGGATTGTTTGCAATTGCTTCTCAAGATTTTCCACCTCAGCAAACATATTGGCTGTCCGTGTGGGATTAACAAACAGGAATGCTTCAAACTCATGCACTTGTAAGTACGGATGAAAATGCCGTGAGCCAATATCATTCTGAAATGCTTTTTCTAAATGTAGCGCTTTGGCTTTGCCATCTCCGGTTGGGCGCGTATCCTGGCCAGGAAAATCTTTTGGCAAATGATATAAGTCATACATTGTAGTGACTGCAACTGCTTGGCTATCATTTAGCAAGCGTATAACTTCATTGCGCGCTTTTCCGTATGATAATACGCCTCCCTTGAAGTTTTTTCCTTGTTTTACACGACGGGTAGTGATAATAACGGGTTGCAGATCGACATTATGCTCCCAAAGGTGTCGCCGAAGTAGCTCACGTATAAAGGTTTCTTCTGTTTGTCCCTCTATTGAAACATAGATGCGATTCACCCTGGCCGCCCTCCCAGTACGTTCTTTTCCCAAAGATCACCCATGCCATAATCATCGAGCCATCCTTCCAAATCCTTTTCTCCTAATCGCGAGAAAGTGGATTGATAGTCTTTGCGATCGACAACGATGATATCTTCGGGGCTAAATTGATTCACCAGTGAGACAGATTGTGTGGATACGATTACTTGTGCATCTTTGGAAACGCTTCGCAACAGAGAGGCAAGTACCGTGATCGCATACGGATGTAATCCTAACTCCGGCTCGTCAATCAAAATAGTGGATGGGAGGTTGGGTTGAAGCAGTAGGGTAGCCAAACACATAAAGCGTAAGGTACCATCAGATAACATATGGGCATTGAAATAGGTATCTGAACCAATTTCACGCCATTCTAGTTGAATTTTTTCGCGATTGTGCGGATCCGGACGTAAATTAAAATCATGGAAAAATGGCGTAACCATGCGAATAATAGCAACGATTTTTCGATAGTAGGGTTCTTTAGTTTCCTGCAAAAGATACAGGAATGCCGCTAGGTTGGACGCATCTGCGCGCAGGATTTCGTTATCGCTCAGGTTGCCACGCTGTTTGATCTTTGCCCCGGCGCTTGTATCGTGAAAATGGTAGATACGCCAACTGCGAATCGCGGACAACACATAAACGGCAATTTTCGTAAATGAAGCGCGTCTTTCAAGCAATTTTGTTTCTTTTTCAAGCAATTTTGTTTCTTTTTGTCCGCTTCCCAATTCCTCTACATAAGGTCTAGAATATTTCTTATTGTGAAACCGGACTTGCTCGGACAAAAATACCAGTGTATCCCCTGCGGCCGGGACAAGAGAACAGTTATATCCATTATTTCCAAATTGCAGGTCAAGTTCGATTTGGTCCGTTTTTTTCTGGCCAAAATAAAGCAATGTATCTGCTCCACCTTGTTGACTAATAAACAATTGTAGGTTTTCTCTCACGATCTGGTTGAGCAGTCTAAAAGCAGCAATAAAGTTGGTTTTTCCCGAACCATTTGCGCCAATAAGTATATTTAAAGATGAAAGCGGAAAACCTTCTAATTCACGAATGGACTTGAATCCTTTTATGGTAATCTGTTCCAATGGCTTTTTCATCACATGCTCCTTAAGCATTTTTTCTATTTTACCCGGAGTTACTTGGTCTCTACCATAATTTTTACTTCTCTCTCCATCATTCATTCTCTTTGTCGCTACTCCTACAAATTCCAGACTTTGTCGCGTCTCTCCCCGACTTCATTAAGGTAAATATCAAGATATATTTATTTAAATTCAATAGCTTAATTTTTTATTTTAAATGGCACATCGCTTGCCAAATAGAAAGAGAGAGTTATTAGTTGCGTTCCATGATGCAGAATTTATAAGGAGAACAATATGGCGTTACGTCAATGTGCTATTTACGGTAAAGGGGGCATCGGTAAATCAACGACTACCCAGAATTTAGTTGCTGCCCTCGCTGAAGCTCAAAAAAAGGTCATGATTGTCGGTTGTGATCCGAAATCGGATTCGACCCGGCTGATACTACATGCTAAAACCCAAAATACGATTATGCACTTGGCTGCGGAAGCGGGGAGTGTGGAAGATTTAGAACTGGAAGAGGTATTAAAGGTTGGTTTTGGTGGGATTAAGTGCGTGGAATCTGGTGGCCCGGAACCGGGTGTCGGTTGTGCCGGTCGGGGGGTGATTACCGCGATTAACTTTTTGGAAGAAGAAGGCGCTTATGAAGAGGATCTGGAGTTTGTTTTTTATGATGTGTTAGGTGATGTGGTGTGTGGTGGATTTGCTATGCCCATCCGTGAAAACAAAGCGCAGGAAATTTACATCGTGGTATCGGGCGAAATGATGGCGATGTATGCGGCGAATAACATTGCTAAAGGCATTGTGAAATATGCCAGTTCTGGTGGAGTGCGTTTAGCGGGTCTCATTTGCAACAGTCGTAAGGTGGATCGCGAAGCTAACTTGATCGAAGCGCTAGCCGAACGTTTAGGTACCCAGATGATTCATTTTGTACCCCGTGACAATATTGTGCAACACGCTGAAATTCGCCGGATGACGGTGATTGAATATGATCCGAATTGCACACAGGCGGATGAATATCGAGCCTTAGCGCAAAAGATTATTAACAATCGGAAATTAGTTGTGCCCACGCCAATTACGATGGATGAATTAGAAGAATTGTTGATGGAATTCGGGGTTCTGGAAGAAGAAGACGAGTCTATCGTGGGCAAAAAGAAAATTGATGAAATGGCCACCGCCGCGTGAGCTTATCAACCAGTTAAATATCCACCGGTCGCATACCCTCAAGAGGAACAATTTATGTCGGCATTGACACGCGAAGAAACTCAGGCACTCATTCAAGAAGTACTGGAAGTTTATCCAGAAAAAGCCCAAAAAGATCGGGCTAAACATCTAGCGGTGAACAACCACGATGTTGAACAATCAAAAAAATGTATTATCTCTAACCGTAAATCGCTGCCGGGGGTGATGACCGTTCGCGGATGTGCCTATGCCGGTTCTAAAGGGGTGGTTTGGGGGCCAGTTAAAGATATGGTCCATATTTCTCATGGCCCGGTGGGATGTGGTCAGTATTCACGGGCTGGTCGGCGTAATTACTACGTTGGCACAACGGGGGTCAATACTTTTGGGACGATGAATTTTACTTCTGATTTTGAAGAACGAGATATCGTCTTTGGTGGTGATAAAAAACTCACTAAAATTATTGATGAAATCGAAATGCTCTTCCCGCTGAATAAAGGTATTACGGTTCAATCTGAATGTCCTATCGGTTTGATTGGTGACGATGTTGAAGCTGTTGTGAAACGCAAAGCGACTGAAACGGGTAAAGCCATTGTGCCGGTACGTTGCGAAGGATTTCGTGGGGTATCTCAATCACTTGGGCACCATATCGCCAATGACTCCATCCGTGACTGGGTTCTCGCTAAGCGGGATGGGCAAGCGTTTGACTCTACGCCTTATGACGTAACGATTATTGGTGATTATAACATTGGTGGTGATGCGTGGTCCTCTCGAATTTTGTTGGAAGAAATCGGGTTACGGGTAATTGCGCAATGGTCTGGTGATGGGACTATCGCTGAAATAGAAAATACCTCTAAAGCTAAACTGAACCTAATCCACTGCTATCGTTCCATGAACTATATTGCTCGCCATATGGAAGAAAAATATGGGGTTCCGTGGTTAGAGTACAACTTTTTTGGCCCCACTAAGATCGCGGAAAGTCTCCGTAAGATTGCGGCTTGTTTCGATGATCAAATTAAGGAAAAAGCTGAACAAGTGATTGCTAAGTATCAACCGATCATGGCGGCAATCATTGCCAAATATAAGCCACGGTTGACCGGTAAAAAGGTCATGTTATACGTTGGTGGATTGCGTCCACGTCATATCATTGGTGCTTATGAAGATTTAGGGATGGAAGTCGTTGGTACGGGCTATGAATTTGCCCACAATGATGACTATGATCGGACTATTAAAGAAATGCCAAATGCAACCTTGTTGTATGATGATGTGACCGGTTTTGAACTCGAAGAATTTGTTAAGCGAATTCGGCCCAATCTCATTGGTTCTGGGATTAAAGAAAAATATATTTTCCAAAAGATGGGGATTCCTTTTCGGCAAATGCACTCTTGGGACTATTCTGGGCCTTATCACGGTTATGATGGCTTCGCTATTTTCGCCCGCGACATGGATATGACTATCAATAATCCCTGTTGGAACAATTTAACCCCACCTTGGCTAGCTAAGTCAAAGGACGATACTTTGCATAAAGCCGCTTAACTAACCATTATTTCGAGTGAATTAACCAAACGCTTACATCCGCGGATGGGCGGTGTAAGCGAAGGAGATTGCTAATGCAGATTGTTGACGATATCAAACCGTGTTATCCCCTGTTCGGCGAGGATGATTATAAAGCAACCCTTGACCGCAAACGGGAGCAATTTGAAGAATGTCATTCTGAAGAGAAAATTGCGGAAACTTTCCAGTGGACCACCAGCCAAGAATATCAGGAACTGAACTTTAAACGCGAAGCATTGACCATTAATCCCGGTAAAGCTTGTCAACCGCTCGGCGCTGTTCTCTGTGCTTTGGGTTTTGAAAAGACGTTGCCTTATGTTCATGGTTCGCAAGGATGTGTGGCTTATTTTCGTACTTACTTCAATCGCCATTTTAAAGAACCGGTAGCGTGTGTTTCAGACTCCATGACCGAGGATGCGGCGGTGTTTGGTGGTCAAAAAAATATGTATAGCGGTTTAGAAAATGCCCGTGCACTGTATAAACCAGAAATGATGGCTGTTTCCACGACTTGCATGGCAGAAGTCATTGGTGATGATTTAAATGCTTTTATTGGTAACGCCAAGAAAGAAGGCCATTTACCGCAAGAATTTCCCACTCCATTTGCGCATACCCCTTCTTTTGTCGGTTCTCACGTCACCGGTTGGGATAATATGTTTGAGGGGATTATTCGTTATTTTACCTTGAACGAAATGACGGGAAAACAACCCGGTAGTAATGGGAAGATCAATATTGTCCCCGGCTTTGAAACCTATCTGGGTAACTTTAGGGTTATTAAACGGATGCTGACAGAGATGGGGGTCAAGTATAGTTTGCTTTCTGATCCCGAAGAAGTTTTAGATACCCCGGCTGATGGTACTTATCGTATGTATGCTGGTGGAACTCCTCAAGCAGAAGTAAAAGATGCGCCGAATTCGACGACGACTTTTTGTTGCAACCGCTGCAATTGGTTAAAACTAAAAAATATGTTGAAGCGACTTGGCAACATGACATTCCCAAACTCGATATTCCCATGGGTTTGGAATGGACTGATCAATGGCTGATGAAGGTGTCGGAAATAACGGGCAAGCCAATTCCTGACTCCTTAACTAAAGAACGGGGACGGTTAGTCGATATGATGACTGATTCTCATGCTTGGCTGCATGGTAAACGTTATGCTGTGTGGGGCGATCCTGATTTTACGATGGGGTTAACCAAATTTTTGCTCGAATTAGGTGCGGAACCGCTGCATGTACTGTGTCACAACGGTGGCAAACGGTGGGAAAAAGCCATGAAAAAGATGTTAGAAGATTCGCCTTATGCTCAGAATACCCGGTTGTATTCCAAACATGACTTATGGCATATGCGGTCGTTAGTGTTTACTGAGAAACCCGATTTTATGATTGGTAATTCTTATGGCAAGTTTATTCAACGAGATACGCTCCATAAAGGTAAACAATTTGAAGTACCCCTGATCCGAATTGGTTTCCCTATTTTTGACCGTCATCATCTCCATCGGATGACCACGTTAGGATACGAAGGAGCAATGTATATTTTAACGACCTTGGTTAATGCGGTGTTGGAACGCTTGGATGAAGAGACCATGATCATGGGCAAGACCGACTACAACTACGATCTTATCCGTTAATAACTGAGGATTACTTCCATCAGGCGGAAAAAGTATCTATATTACCCTCACTCACCCTTACCTTTGATTGGGTAAGGGACTAGGTGAAGGTCGAGGAGTTCATTATGGCAAATATTATGATCCGCCAAGATACCTCTGGCGATCTCATTTTCTATCTGGCTAAAAAGGATTTAGAAGAAAAAATTATTGCTATCGAATTTAATAGCCCAGATAAATGGGGCGGAGAACTCAAGCTAGCGGATGGTCAAGCTTATTATGTGACACCGTTTACTGAACGTCCTAAACTACCAATAACCGTGCGGGCACGGCGGTTGTAAACCTGAATTTGATTGAATATAAGGAGTAATGGTTATGGCGATGAAAATTGACCCCAATCTGTGCACTTCTTGTGGTGACTGTGAACCGGAATGTCCTACTACTTCCATCAAGCCTAAAAAAGGCGTCTATGTCATCAATGTAGAAACTTGCACCAATTGTGAAGGGGAATATGATTCACCTAAATGTGTAGAACTTTGCCCTATCGACGACTGCATCGTAGCGGTTTTAGCGGCTTAAATGTTGGAAATTGCTATGGAAACGATTACCAAAGCAGCCGCACGGCGTATTGCCTATGCTGCCCATTGTTTACCGCAGATTGAGTTACATACATTTGTAATGGAATTAGTCAAGCAAATGGTGTTACCCATAACGGAAGAAAAATTGGCTCAAGTCACGGTAGTCGATTTAAACAACTGGTTTGCTAACCAAACTAAAATGACATCGGTACTTGAGGTTGATGGATTGGAACGAGCAAGACGTTATCTCTGTGGCGAGGAAAAAACCGATCCGACGATACCGGTTCCTCAATTGGATATCGTGGGTGAAATACCAGGTAGCTTAAGAGTTGCGGTTGCCTCTAACACCGGTGAGATGTTAGATGGTCATTTTGGTAGCTGTCCTCGTTTCCTTATTTATCAAGTCGGACTGGCAGCCGTGCATCTAGTCGAGGTACGTTCAACCCAAACCCTAGATAAGGCTAAAGATAAGAATGCTGCTCGGGTGGACCTGATCCGCGATTGTGCCATATTGTACGTCCAATCTATTGGTGGCCCGGCAGCGGCCAAAGTGGTTTATGCTGGCGTCCATCCAGTGAAATTTCCGGCTGGTGGTGCCGCCCGTGAAGCACTTACCCGCTTGCAAACAACCTTAACATCACCACCACCCTGGCTAGCTAAAATTCTGGGGGTATCCGCTAACAGTTCGTTAGCTCGATATCTTGAAGCGGTGGAGGAATAAAAAAAGTTATTCTGGTTCCCACACGCTAGCCCCACTGCCATTAAGTTAAGAGATCATTCCCCCTCCTTGAGAAGGAGGGGCGAGGGGTGGTTGAAAAAATGTTAACCGAATTC
>JAAUSR010000032.1 GCA_012032555.1 Thioploca sp. | reverse complement strand
AGGCTCACTGCCATTAAGTTAAGAACAATTTCTCCCCGCCTTATCAAGGCGGGGCTGGGGGTGGTTGAAAAAGTTATTCTTATTCAACTCGTTAATTACCACCCCCTCACTCCCTCCTTGGTAAGGCGGGGGAAAACTACGCTTAACTTAATGGCAGTGGCACGTAGGCTGGGTTGAGGACGAAATCTAGTGAGGAACTCTTTATCTATCATGTTTTATAATCACTTTGTCGTGCTTTTGCTATAGGTATAGCGGTACATGATTGCTGGGATACTTACTTCGCCTTCAAAAAGGTATGCCTACCTTTGCATTAAAAGTTGGGGTACCGTTCACTAATAACTTGAAGATGCTGAATGTAACTTACACCCTAATGTGTTTGTTTTTTTACAAGAGTTGTTTTCATTACGTTTGGTTCTACTGGCGTGAACTGGGTAGGTAGTTACAAGAAAACAACCCGGCTATTTAATTTTTCAATCAGTAAACAAGTTAAGTTTTGTTAAGTAGCATATCACGCATTCGGCTAATTAATACCTTAATAAAACCGAAAGCAATGGCCGGGTATTCATGAGCTAATTGTTCCATATCGTTACGTTCAATCACTAAAAAAGTACAACGTCCGGAACAACGAGCGGTAGCAGTACGTGTCTCCGCATCAAACAAGGAAAGTTCTCCCAAGAAATCATTTTCTTTTAGGGTAGCAAGCTGGGTTTCAATCCCATTTTTATTTTTAATGATCAAGACATTACCTGAAACAACAATAAATAGTCTATCACCGATATCACCTTCATAAAATAAAATATGTCCGTCTTCATAGGCTTCTTCAGTGGCAATCGTTGATATCATATGAATATCCTCGGTTTTCAACATGGAAAACAAAGGAACTTTGTTTAGAACAATGATTTTTTCTAGTGGGATCATCACGCTAAAATTATCATGTCAATTTATAATTTAAGCAATAGAGTGACTTACCATCATGGATACTCATCGGTTAGAATCAATATATCTTGTCAGTTTTTTAATTGTTACTCTGAAGTAAAAACCACTTGAAAAATTTTCAGTGTTATTTCAAGGTTATTGTTAAATAATATCACTATGATTAGTTTAAGAATGCCCAATTTGATTTTATCATGATGGGTAAATTTTGTTACTCTGGTTGCAGTTATTATGCTGGGATAATGAGTAAATATGTTCTAAAGTGCCAACTGGTGAGCAGTGACTGGACGAAGTTTAGTTCAAAGATAAGATAGATATTAAACAAGCACATAATCAGGGTTTAATAAATTTAATATATTAAGAATTAATAAGTTGTATATAATAATCATTTTCTCTGGTTATGACTATTGGGTTTAATTATCGGTCGATAAAAAATATAATAAAAAATTAAGCGTGATCTTTATTTTATGGTGATAATCAAAAATAGATAAATAAAGACTCACTAAACCACTATAAAAATAACGAAGTTATCAATAAAGATTATTTGCTAGATCCTGACTGAATGATATTCAGGATAGTATAATATATATATCAATGAATTATGCAAGTATTAATGATACAATAAGAAAATTAATAAAAAATAATATTTAACGCTTATAAAGGCTGAAATAAGTAAAACAATAAGTTAATTATTTTATAATTTTGCGTTAAATCAGCTTTTATTTTATTAAAAATAATTACTTTTTTAATTATCGTCACTTGATATTTAAAATACTAGAAAAGTTATTCAGGTACAATTCTTTACAACAACCTAAAATGATTAAAGAAAAATATTTTTTTATTTATTATTTACTCAATTAAATGCAGAAAGAAAATTATTTTTATTTAAATGTTATATAAAATTATCCGAAGGTTATTTGAAAATAATAAAAAGCGAAAGATAAAATAACTTGCTAAGCGAAGAAAGAAAAATTAAAATTTAGTTATGATGTCATTTACTTAATTAAGTTGAAGGTTATTTATAGAAATAAAATTTATTCTAATCTTGAGGAAAGTATAACCGGGTAAGAAAAAATTTACTTTTTCCTCAAGCAGTTTTTGTAGGAGAAGAAGGTTTTGTTATACCCCATTCTGCTTTCTAAGTTCACAATAAATTTGAAAATAGTATATCTTTTTTTAAAGCCAGGAGTCATTATGAGTCATTCATCTAAAACTAAATCACCACAATCAGCTAATACCGTCGCGGTTAACAATCTGCAGGAGCATTTCACTACCTTAGCGGGCACACTGAAGGCATTAATGATTACACTTGAGCAAGTGTGTGAACAAGTCACGGTCTTACAACCGTTACTATTAGAATTGACTAAGACAGTGCCAGAAACTAAATCAACTACTAAAAAATCCTCTTCCGGAACACAAAAAAAGACAGCAGTGGAAAGCAAAACCACTGCATCATCCGCAAAGGAAACAACCATTGCAACTGTTGAAAAGTCAACAATCGCTTCTCAGAAATCCTCTCCAACATTTTTAGAAGCGATTAACACTCTCCCTATTCCGGAATTGGCTGACAAATTAAAAAGTGCCAATACTAATCAAAATGTGATCAAGAATATAGTTAGAGAAAGAAAAAAGGCAAACTTTAAAGAATTTACTTCTTTAGAAGATATTATTTTACGCATCAAAGGTTTAGCTGAAATTAGTTTAGAAAAAATACTTAATCAGTGGTCTTAAAAATTCTAATAGAAGTGGATTAGGAAGTCCTAATCCATCTAATCAATCATTGTTAACCTTTAATATTGTAAAGTTGAAGAAGGCGGTAATATTTCTGCTAATTTGACTCGATTGGCTGTTGTTCCAGGTTATTAATCCGTGCCAAAAGTACAGTAAAAGCATCGTTTTCCCGTGCTTCACGGCCATTTTCATTCACGACAATGACATCCCAAGCGTCGGTTTGAGCATCATGTGGAATAGCAAAGTTACAACGGATAATAGTAGCACTCCAGGTCATATTTCTAGGGGGTGCTATTATTTCTTGTTTGCCGCGGATCAATTTAATTTCTCTAGGCGCATAAAAGTCTCGACCATAAATAGTCATTGATATCGTTTCTCCTTGGTTACCTTCTTCAGGTTCAATACTACTGATGAAGGGTAATAAGGGGAAACGTTCTACTTGGATATTTCCAGAGGCTCTAGAACCAAAATAAAAACCAGCTACCGCAACGACCAGTGTGCCTATAGTCGTAAGAATTTGTTTAGCAAAGTCTATACTCGCCGCATTGATTTCACCTAGTAGCTGAACATCATAAACGGTCTGATTATTTTCCTCTCGTTTTTCCACTGAAATGACTCGATCTTTAAAATTTTCCAATTGCTCTTGAGGAAAGTTCTTAGAAAGTATAGTTGGACCTTTTAATTGTCCAGATAAAAAAGTAGAAGTTGTCATAAAAATGAGAATAAGGCTAAGCGCAATAACGGCACGTACTGTACCCTCTGGCAACCCCAGTGCATATTCTGGATTAGTTAATCTCAGTGAATTAAAAACGGCTACCATAGAAGATAAAGCGGCTAATAAAGCCACAATGCTAGTCACTAATAAAATAGGTAAACTGATTTCAGGTGTTTGTTTATCCACAATCCAAATAATAATAGCAAAGCCTAGAATAGAAGATAAAAATCCCAGTAAAGATAAAGTAATAGCTAGCCAGTTATTCTCTCTAATGTCCATATTTTCTTTCCTAAAAGCGGGTAAAAAAAGTTAAATAGTGTTCCCTAACCGGGCCAATTATTTGGGTACCATATTATTATCAGAATAATATTCTTTATATCGCGGTCTGATTATCCCAGTCAATATAAAACTTTTATTTAAACTGAGCTATTGCATAATACTTGATAAAATTTAAATTGGTAACCTATTATCGGTGGCAGTTAATTATAATAATTAACGACTAAAGGAGAATATATATGCTTAAACTAGCCGGTTATACCGTGACAGAACAAATTAGTACTTCATCTTTGCATTGGGCAAGCTTGGCTGACTAATACGACGAATAAAAAACGAATTGACAATATTTTTACCATGGTTGAATATTTTAGTAATGAATATTCTTTATGGGTTGAACTTCAAGAAATTTTAGAATTAGCACGATTAAATTTAGCCATGGGTAAAACAACCCAAGCCATTTTGGCTTATATGGCTGTTCAAAGTTATTTAATGGCGAGTAAGGCTCGCATAATTGCGGATATTTGGCGAAAATATAACTCATTCGCTGCTGATTTATATAAAACAAGTGCTGAGATGGAATATCTCAATGGTAATGTTGAATCTACGAAAATTTTAATCCAAGTCATGTTAACCCAAACTAAAATGGTTGTGGCACAAATTGAAATCTACAATTTGTTGATCATGCAATACCTTTATCAAAATCAAACTGAATTTACTATTTCTGTTGGTTCTCAAGCATTACAACAACTACAAATAAAATTGCCACATCACGATCTCCAATTAGCACTTAACCCTAAATTATTTGTCATAAAGCCGTACTGGCGTGATAAAGCCATAATAACATTATCGGATCAGACAGTAATGATTCATTCGAAGAAACGAGCTGCCGCTATCACTTTATTAAGTTATCTGGCTACTGTGGCGATGGCTTTTCAGCAAAGACTATTTAATTTTATTCATGTCAAAGTGATGATACATTTTTCCTTAGAATATGGTCATGTTACACAATCTGCATTAAGCTATGCCTATTATGGATTACGCCTAATCCAAATCCCTAAAAATTAGCAACGAGCTATGAATTTACACACTTTGCTTTGAAATTAAGTCAAACAATTTAACGATTGGTCTCTCAACAATACCAATCTATTTGATATTAGAAAAATTATTACCGTGAATAAAACCGATTAAAACCATTAAAATGATTAACCAAGAATGGCAACAAGCGAGTTTAGCAGTGGATGATTTTCAATCATTAGGTTACTTTTTATTTGACGTATTATTAATACCATTTTTCCAAGGTGAATCACTTAATCTTCTTCAAGAAAAAATAACGGACTCTTTATCATCCAGCCAGAAAATTAATCAATCTTCAGTAACTGATATCATTATAGGTTGTCAGTTACTGGTTAATAATTTACTAGCTAAAACTGAAAATCAACTGATTTTTGCTCAAGATACTTTAACTGAGGAACAATATTTAACAACTTGCCAACAGCATAGCCATGGGTTGGCGCTAAGTATTTATCAGATTTTTAAGGCAAAAGTACTTTATTTATATGGTCAGTTGGGAGAAGCACTGGTTTGTTCTCACCAAGCGGAAAAATATTTATCTCATCTTTCCAACCCCATTGTACTTGGAAATTATTATTGTTATCGCTCTTTGATTTTACTATCTATTTTTAATCAGGCTAATCCAGAGGAACAACAACAATATCAAACTCAAATAGCCACTAATCAACAACAGTTAAAAGTTTGGGCAGAAGCCTATCCAGATAACTTTCTACATCAATATCAATTGGTAGCAGCCGAAACCGCACGTTTATTTGCTAATCCTTTAGCAGCAATAGATTTATATGACAGTGCCATCCAATGGGCAAATACTCATCAATTTATCATTGAAGCGGCTTTAGCTAATGAACTAGCTGCTCAATTTTGGTTAGAACGAGATAAAACCGCCTTTGCACAACTTTACCTTATCAAAGCCTATTCTCATTATCAACATTGGGGCGCAAAGTATAAAGTAGAAAATTTATTAGCCCATTACCCTACTCTGTTAATTAATACGGACATAATGAGCCTTAATACGAACACTGAAGCCATTCCTTCTCAAATTCAAACGAATCCTGTTCAGGAAACTATTCCGGTAATTTCTTCGTCAACTGCTGTAGATAAAAAAAATACTTTGAATTTAATACAGATAATGGAAGCTTCTCAAGCGATTTCTGAAGAAATTAGGTTGAATCATTTAATTAAAAAAGTTATGCAAATTGTAGTGAAGCAAGCTGATGCTGAACAAGGCTGGTTAATTTTGAAAAAAAATGTGCTTCAATCGCAAAATCCGCCGGGTGGGGTTAGTCTTAACGACCGACTAACGACTGATTCAGAAATAGAAAATCAAAATAAAACCCAACCCGAAAATTGTGAATTATTTATTGAGGCTTATGCCACTCTGAAAAAAGTACAATTATTGAAACCAATTCCACTATGGTGGGTTGATCGTAATGGTCATACACGACGTGCGCTATCGAGAAAAATCATTAATCATGTTGCCCAAACTCAAACACCTATTGTTCTTGATAAAGCCAGTCATTATGGATTATTTAATCATGATTTTCATCAGTTACCTCAGTCACCGCTATCCGTATTAGCGATACCAATTGTCAAAAGTAAGCAGTTAATTGGTATTTTCTATTTGGAAAATAACTTAAGTCATAACGTTTTTACTTCAGAGCATTTAACCGTTTTAAAATTACTAGCCACTCAGATTGCGATTTCAATTGAGAATGCTTTATTTTATACTCAATTGGAACAAGCTCGTTTTGCGGAAATTCAGTCTCGACATCTAGCTGAACAGGCTCGCCAAGAAGCAGAAATCGCTAGTCGAGCTAAAACGACTTTTTTGACTAATATGAGTCATGAATTACGTACCCCACTTAATGCCATCTTAGGTTATAGCCAAATTATTCAAGAAGAAGCAGAAGAATTGGGTTATGAAGGAATTTTACCGGATCTAGAAAAAATTCAAACTGCTGGTATTCAATTACTCGGTATTATCAGCGATATCTTAGATATCTCTAAAATAGAAGCTGATAAAATGGAATTAAATCTAACCGAATTTTCTGTCATTCAATTGGTAGAAGATATGGTAACGACAGTACAACTCATGGTAGAAACAGAAGGCAATACGCTGAAAATTCAATATGATCCCGATCTAGGTACTTTGTATGCCGATTACCATAAAGTCGGCCAAATTTTACTGAATCTGCTCAACAATGCTTCTAAATTTACCCATCAAGGAACGATTACCTTAACCGTCACTCACGAAACACTGTTTCAGATTCAACCCACTGCGGCAGAAGATGATATTCAATTAATTGAATCAGAATGGATCTTTTTTCAAATTACCGATACGGGTATTGGTATTCCACTGGAACGAATTGATTCTATTTTTGAGGCTTTTACTCAAGCTGATAATTCTTCTACTCGTGAATATGGCGGTACCGGGTTAGGATTAACGATTAGTGACCGATTATGTCGAGCGATGGGAGGATATATCACCGTCAATAGTGAAGTTGGGAAGGGATCTACCTTTACGGTACAATTACCAACCCAAGTCACTTTTTCTTATTAAACAAGATAGTTAGTTTATTTACTCTCAATAATTTTCTTAAAAAATTAGGAGAAATCAATGTTAACAAAAACCGCTCTAACACAATTTGTTATCCATGACATAATAGCTAATCGTTGGAGTCCCTTAGCCTTTGATGCGAATAGAGCCGTTACTCATGAACAGATTTTAACTTTACTTGAGGCGGCTCGGTGGGCACCTTCTTGTAATAATGCTCAACCTTGGCGTTATCTCGTATTCAATAAAACTACTGCGATTGAACCTTGGGAAAAGGCTTTTAGTTGTTTAGCGGAAGGTAATCAGATTTGGGTCAAAAATGCGCCGGTTTTGTTGATAGCAACAACTCATAATTTTTTTACTCATAATGGTAAACCTAATCGTTGGGCACAATATGATTGTGGCGCAGCTAGTGAAAATATTTGCCTGCAAGCAACCAGCATGGGTTTATTGGTTCATCAGATGGGTGGATTCGATCCGCAGAAAGCACATGAATTATTTGGCATTCCCAATGATTTTACTTGTATGTCAATGATAGCCATTGGTTATCAAGCTGATCCGCTGATATTAGAAGATAAATATCAAGAACGCGAATTAGCCGATCGACATCGTAAATCATTAGAAGAAGTGTTTTTTGTTGAGCAGTGGGGAACCATAGCGACCGTTCATCATGAGCTTCAAACCGGTAAAAACCCGTGAAGGCAAAATAACCCGTCATCAATTGCAGTTACTGAAATGACATCCACCCCTTTTAGTTGGCTTAAAAGGGGGGGTAACTATGTCATAAAGGTTTAGTTTCTCCAAATTATTGAGATAAAAATAATCCGGTTACGGGTTAACCGAATACTTATCTCATTATTGATGTTATTTTATTAATTAATAAAATAACTAACTTTTAAAGCAAAGTGATTTTTGATTAGTCAGAGTATTGTTGAGCAATGAAAAAAAATTTATATGAATTACTTGAAGTGTCACCAGAAGCGACTCCAGAGCAAATTAAATTGGCTATGGTGCGTTTAGGTAAAAAATATGCGACTAAAAGTCAAATGAATGAAAGTGCTCGTGCTCATTTTAACCAAATTAAAGAAGCTTACAAAGTTTTATCCAGTCCTTACAGACGAGCCAGCTACGACGACTCTTTAAGACTAAATCAAGAAAAATTAGCAGCAGCTAAAAGAATAGCCCGATTAACCCAGTTAAAAGCGTGGCTCATTAGAACATTTAAGAATATATACCAAATTATCATAGCATGGTGGCGCAACCGGCAACATGCCATTAAAGAATTAAAAATTAAAGAACAATCTCGTTTAGCTGGAGAAGCTCAACCGCTGAAAGGCTGGAAATTTTTTAAACAACGTGCGGCAACTAAATATATTAGTAATACCTTAATACCTGGTGAGAAAATTATGTTCCAAGCTTATACGCACTGGTTCTTTTTTCTCGATCTGGGCGCTTTACTTTTAGCAATAAGTTGCAGCTATTTGTTAATAGATAATCCCAATTTCATTGGAAAAGATGTTCCTACAGTATCCTTATGGCTACCTAAATTAGTCTCTAACAAGCCCGAAGTTGTTTCAGTATGGTACTTAGGTTTAACAGTATTATGGTTGATTAGTGTACTTATGCTATGGGAAGCTTTTATCATCAAGCAAACCACTGAGCTAGCTATTACCACTAAACGGATTATTGCTCAATTTGGTTTTTTTAATCGCACTGTGATTGAAGTAAAATTACGACGTTTTGAAAGTATTACTATTAACCAAAGTTTACTCGGTAGACTATTTAATTATGGCACGATAACAATTACTGGAATGGGTGGTGTGAAGACTATTGTGCCTAACATCATGGCACCGGTAAAATTTAAAAAAATTTTATGGCAAGTTTTAGAATATTTGGGACATGCCGGTGATGACGATGATTAATTAAGGGGCTACTAATTCCAAAAATGATAAGACAAGCCAAACCGGAAAGAGAGAATTTGTTCAGAAATATCAAAGTCAATTTTGTCAAAATCTTCATAATAATAATCATGACGTATCAAAATAAATCATAATAAAAATGTTTACTCAAAGGCGCTTTCCATTTGATCCCTAAACTGGTTCCCGACGCCTCGCCTTCAGTACTCGCTAACGCAAAAGAATTATAATCAGCAATCATTTTGACATAAGCGGCACTAAATGAAAAAGTACCCCAATTTTTTACCGGCCAACCACCACCAGCACCAACAAACCAGCCATTGCCCTCAAGACTCGTTTTTGCACCAGCAAAAGGAGAAGGAAATAACTCCGTCAAAGTGGATTTACCATATTTATAACCTAAAAAAGTACTAATGGACTCATTAACCGCATAACCCATTGAAGCCGCAAAATCGGTACGTTCAAATTTGATGGTATTGTACAAACCATCAATAATCGATTCTTCGTTGGTACTTAAATTTCTTTCCCCGGACAGATCGATATAAAAATGTTGATAAATGCCGGTAATTCCACCTCCGAGAGAACTGATATGACCACTGACGTTGCCATTAGGAACAGAATATTCAAAATTGCGATTAGAAAAAAAAGCATTAGGAATCACTAACAGTTGTTGCGCAAAGCTAGTTGACATTAATAATAGGCTCATCATTATTAAAACAAAAATATTGCGGATGGATTTCATAATAATCCTATTTGTTATAATAAATTATTGGTAAATGTGTTACTAGCGAATTAGGGTACTAATCGTTGAACTTTAACTGTCATTAGCCTTTCCGTCAATGGGTTGAAAATATTTAGACTGCTTTCGCTGGAGTTAAGGAAAATTGTATAACATGACAAGAACTGTATAAAATATGACGAAATATAAGATGCCGCGTTTTTATTAGAATGTTCACGTGGACATGGGGGTATAGAGAACCGTTTGCACTATGTACATGATGTCACGTTTGATGAAGACCGTTCCCAAGTTCGTGTGGGCAATACTCCTACAGTCATGGCTTCATGCCGTAACATAGCTATCGGACTTGCACACCTAGCTGGGGCTGCCAATATTGCCAAAGCTTGCCGTGATTTTGCTGCTCATCCTTTTGAAGCGATACGACTTTTGGGCATGGCTTGGAAACTGAATGGCCCTGTCCCTATCCCTTATTTATAGTATTTGAATCAGCTAAGTGATATATTTCAAATTTGTAAAATCTCTTTCTCCTCCTCGTAAGCAGAAAGAAAAACTTCATTAAGTTGAAGGAGTTGATTCCACACTCTCCGGCTTACCACAATCTGGCCAAGCAATGCCCTTGACTTGATTGTAATCCGTAGCCATTTCTCCGGTCATCGTTATTTCACAATGAGCCACATCTATCACCCCAAAAGCTAATTTTTTATTCTGGGTAAACGTGAAAATCAAACTATTATCAGGATGCGTTTCGAGGGCATTGATTGGCGTGGTCAACGAAGCCATCAAGTCCTCGCAGATTAACTTCGCTTCTCCTTGGCTGGAATCGTAGGACCATAAGCGATTACCTGGTTCCAGGTTTTCCACACCATAAAGGAGGGTACCTGTCGTGTTCCAAGAAATATCTTTAATTTTAATGTTGCCATCGTAAGGAACAATTACGGTACCAGGAAGTTTAAGTTCGTTGTTCTTATCGCGCTCGACTTGAAACAAGCCGGTACCCTGCGCCCAGCCCCACAAACTTCGGTCAGGATGAAACGACAAGGCTTCAACTTTTTCAAAACCTAACTTCCCAACTTCATTCACTGCTTGGGCACCATTGCGAACTTCATAAAGCTTACCTTCACTAGAAGCCGCAAACAGTTGATTGTCAAAGCGATCGATATCTAATGCCTCAATTTGGAGGTTATCAGTTAATCCCTCGCTGCGGAGATAGATTTCCAATGGACCAGCGTTAATATTGGCAATGAAAAATTGAGTTTGTTTAGTATCGTTGTGGACACCGTAAACTAGACAGGCTGGATCAGCGGATTTGGCAATCAAGCCTTGCGGAGGAAAGGTTTGACCCTCAGGAGCATAACCCCAACAGGTGATGGTGTGGTCGCTCCGAACGCCACAAGCATGATTACGGCCAGTTTCCAAGAGTTGAGAGAAGGTATAATCTGGAGAGGTGGTACAGGCGCAGTTATTACCACTGAGTCCGGGAATCGGACAAAGACAAGTACTATTTGGAACTCTAGCTGTTTCGCTTCTAGTTAAGTCTTGATTGAAAAGGCAAACTACGGTATGGTCAATCTTCAACCCACAACGTACCCCTACTCCACCATCAGATAGTTGAGAATAGAAAGTATCAATGGGAAATTGGAGTTGCCCAAAACCACCCCAACATTCCACTTTCTGGTCAGGTCGAATTCCACACGTGGAATATAGATTAGCACTGACTTGGGAAAATTCACCGCTTGGGGGTATAGATTGACTTACACCGAGTACACCTGCCAAAATTAGCGGATCAGAAAGATGACTACCCCAACATTCCACTGTGTGATCAGTCCGTACCCCACAGGTATGCCGCCCACCCGCACTGACTTGTAAAAAGGTACCGTTTGGCGGTGTTGCCTGACCTAAAGTTTCAACATCTTTCCATTTGGTTAAATAAGGATCTTCTTTACCCGGCTCATGACTCCAATAAGGATCATTGCTACCCCAACAGGCTAACGTATTATCAGTTTTAACCCCGCAATTATGCCAAAAACCCGCGCTAATTTGTAAGAAAGTCCCACTGGGCGGGGTTGATTGGCCTTCTTCATCTAATCCCCAACAAGCAACCGTTTTATCAGTACGGATACCACAACTGTGTTGTCCACCCAGGCTAATTTGTAAGAAAGTCCCCCTGGGTGGCATAGCCTGACCCGCTTGGTTTACGCCCCAACAGGCTACCGTATTGTCCGCTTGGATAGCGCAGGAATGGTCTCTTCGTATTTCTGCGGCTGGTGCAATTGTTACTTCCGCCATAACATAAAACAAAATGAAAATTCTCATCACATTAATTATCATGATAAAACTACCTAGTATTAGCACCACTACTATGCCCTAACAAATTGGCATCTTTTTGGCTGCAAGTTGTCCCTAAGTGAAAACGTCTTTTTAGCTGATTTTTTACCGCTTTAATTTGTCGTTTAGTTAAATATGAAAATTTCTCAGTTAAGGTATAAGGCTTAAGCAACTGCGCCCATTCCCCAGAACTGCTTAACAATTTTTCTTTAAGCCCGGAATAGGTATTAACCAATTGACTGACTAACTGATTCAGTTTGGGTTCACCCCGTATCCAAGCTGGAACATGATAATGACAAAAGAAGGGCAACTCATTAGGCAAGGGTGTGGTGTGTACTTGGTAGTTAAAACTTTCACCGAGCACATTAACTGTTAAATTCAAACGGGCAGCAGCTATGGGTAAAGCGAGTTGGTCTAACCAAGGGTATTTGTTGGTTATAGTTTCCTCCGCGTCAATCCTTCGACAACAGTCCGCCCATATTTCCGCAAAACGTAGGCCATTTTGTACAACAATGACACCCGCGTTAAAATAAGGTAACATCAATTCATCTGTTCCGGTACAACGAACTTGCCAAGTTGGTAAAGGAAGATTAAATAAATCATATAGTTGTTGCCAGCGTTTCACCTCACGGGTAAATAATATTCTGCTCGGAACAGCGCTAAATGGTGCCTCAAATATTCCTTTCCATTTGCTAATGGATTCTGAGGCTGAGTTCATGATTGAAGAAAGATTGAGAGGAATCATGTCTGGGCAGAAATCCCGTCCACATAAAATATCACTGTCTAAAAAAATGAGTCTGTCAGCCGACGTATCTATAGCTAAGCAAGCTATTTTATTGCCAATGGGATAATTATCATGAATGGGATTAGTAATAGGTACAGTACGTACCCCTAAACTTTGCATAAAAACTAATGTTTCTGCCGAAACGGTACCCCATCGAGTTGCCTGTTGGGGGATAGCAGCCACACATTCATAATCGCAATGCAAATAGTATTTTAATGAGGCCGCTAAGAGCATAGATTTCAGTTCTAAACTACCTTGTTGACAGACAAAAACAAAGCAATATTTCATAATATCTATCCCTAGGTATTAATTTTATCCAACTAATTTCTTCATGAGAAGATACTTCATGACAATACACCTGAACTCAAAACCTGAATCGATTTCGCTCGTTCATTATTCAGTTGAGCTTCCAAAAAATCATAATCAAAATCAATATTTAATTGATAAGTCTCTTCATCATCATTGATAAGCCTATCTTTCAGACCAAATAAATTCAATAAACTCTTAATTCGATTTCCTCCCCATGCTGGGTTTACCGGCACAAAAGGCTTTTTAAAGTTGATAGAAAAACAAATACCATGAAATGAGTTAGTTATTACCAAACTAGCGTTGGCAAAAAGTTCTACAAATTCAATTGGTCCGGCGTCTCTAATATGAGAATCTACTGTTATAAATGGCTTAAATGCTTGATCAATTATCACTACTTTTTTGTTATTTCCAAATTGCTTAACACCAAATTCAACGACTTTTTTTAACAAAGGGTCCTTCGATATCCGGTAAACCAAAATATAATCTTCTTGTTGACTTCTATAATCTTTATCTATTTCTAAAGCTTCCAACCACTCTCCTTTTGACAGGAGCAAAGTTGGATCTAACACATGAAATACTTCTCTTTTCAAGAGTTGAGATAACATCTCTTGAGCATCACTTTCTCTAACTGAAATAGTCGTAAAATCTTTTAATAAATCGTTTACTTGTTCTTTTTCAGAATCTGTCAGATGACAATGCCCGCCCATACTTGATGCGTAAGAGATTTTTTTGGCTTTCTTATTATTGATAAAGCCTAAAAAATAGATGGGATCCAGTTTTCCATCTTTAGAAACAGCACCGGGATTCCAAATTTGATCACTTCCGCAAACATATATATCAAAATAATCAATCGCTCCAGTTTGAATATCCTGTCTAGTGACTAATTTAGATGAATTCAGGTTAGATTCAATAAATTTTTTAAATTTCTTAATGACTTTGTTTCTATCTTTGAGTCGCAAAATATCATGTATCATTATTTTAATACCATGAATTGACAGATCAAATCTTATGAGATCAAGTTTATACTGTAAGTATGGATTAAAATAATTTATAGTTTCGATTTCTCCATATTGTGAGAGGATTTTCTTAGTAGCAAAGGCTTGTAATACTGCACCATAATTGCTTTGATAATGCATGGTAATCAGGGCTATTTTCATTGTTATTCTCGTTTTTCAAGCGTGCTGTAAATTTCTTCAAACGGTCTTCTAGCAGATACACATACTTTATTAGTTTTATCTGGATAGCCGATTGCTAGAATCATAATAATAGTATGGTTTGGTTTAATCTTAACGAGGCTTCTTAACAATTTATCATTCTTGGGTGATTGGCTCCAATTTAAAGCGCAAGTAGCTATTCCTAAAGCATGAAAAGCATACATTATGGACATTGATAACAATCCCCCATCTATCCAATGTTGATAACGTTCTGGAGCAGAGAAAAATCCTTTTAAATCAGTAGTAACAATTAGCAAGTTGGGTATATTTTCACCAAAAGACCGATTGCCATTTTGATACCTTAAAACGCTATTTTTAACTTCTTTATCACGGGTATGATAAATATGCCAAGCTTGTCGATTACAAACGGATGGGGTTTTCATTGCTAATTTAATCGCTCGATGAATCATTTCATCACTAACTCCTTTATCCTGAAATTCTCTCAAAGAATATCTGGTCAAGAAAAAATCTTCCGGTTGCTCCAGTTTGCCTCTATTAAAATCACTTAAGCTGTATTCCATCGCACCATGATTATCATTTGAATTAAAATCAAATTTTTTCAGTTCTGCTTTTAGTTGTTGTGATTGTTCTAAGTTAATATTTTCAGGTAACGCTATAAACTTTTCTAAAATCTGTTTTGAGGCTTTATCATGATAGCCTATAGAACCAGATTGCTTAGCAATATTTAATAAATTTAACAATTCATGTACGTCTCTCCAACCCGAATTGGGATTTCTATTTTTAAAGCTTAAACTTTTTTCTAAACGATGGTAACAGTAAACCTGCTGATAATTTCTGCGTTCTATATCATTTATATTTTTTGGCCAGCCACCATACACAAGAAATCTTTTGTAATCATACATAAAACCAAGCCAACCCGTTAAGATTTTGTATATATGTCGGATAAAATTTATATTTCGTATATAATCTTTTATTGATTCCCACAAACTATTCATAATTAAGTTACTCATTCTTTCTTTACAAACCATTTGTCACAACCAAATTGCTAAGAATTCAATTTTTAGCGTTGTGAAATAGAGAACCTTTTACTTCAGGAAAGTACTTATCCATTAACTCTTTACAATGAAGACCCGCTTTCTCCTCTAGAAAATCCTTGTCTAGCTGTGAAAGAATATTAAATTTTTCAGTGGTCACATTGCCACGAGCAGAAGTAGGAAGACTACCCGGCGTAATTTCCAAAAATCTTTCAATTTGTGGAATACTTTGAGTTAGTTCCCGTGTTTTTACAATAAGTAATCGCTCAGAAGGTACAGTGGCAAGTACTTTAGTGTTGTGTGTGTTCCACCATGAAAAGTAGCTATCTAGCGTATATAAGCTATTCTCAGCAAGTATTTTTTCTTCTTGAGCATATTTATATCTGTCAACCCCAAAACGAATAGCATTCAATTGTTTGATCCACATTCTTTTTTCAACGAACCCTGGGCGAGCAAGAAGATGATTTATAATAGAATCAACCCATGAATAGCAATCTCGTATTGTTAAGATAAATTTCGCCTCCTTATATTCTTCAACAAGAATATCCAATAAGTGAATATTGAAATGCGAGGCATCCATTTCTAAGCCTAAACGCCTATCTCTTTGCTTAATATACCTAATAAAATCACTTTTAGTAATTTTGTTCTCAGCAAATGCTACAACCTTGTTAGTAAGAAATCGACTTTCAGGTTCGTGTGCTGTTCGGTAATGTTTACTAAACATGATATGCAGAGTCACTGTTCCAGTCTTTCCCATACCCACACCATAAGCTTTAAATCTTAAATGACGTTGAGGGAAAAACCACGAAGGAAGACGTTCATAGATAGGGGTGGCCCAATAATGAGCTTTTCTTATAAATTTTTTAATTTTCATAATGACTTTTCCCTAAATCCTTGAGGTAAGGCACTTAATTCCACATCCCAGCGACAATTCCAAAGACAGTCAAAATTAGTAGGTAGAAGATAGGGAATTCTAGAACACCTAACGATAATCGCCGTACATCCAAATTTAGTTGGGGTTGGGGGGGGGTATCCCAGTAAATCAGCTTTGACATCTGATAGCGACGAAAATCTTTATAAATCTTAGCTGATAAGAAAGGTAAATCGCTTTTATATTTTTCTATTAGCATGTCTTTTAAAATCCGGTCTCAGTTGAAAACTGTCGTTTTTTCTCCACTGGGTCAAGCTGAGTTTTAACCTAGAGTCGAGCAGCTGCAGTAGTGGGTAAGTATTTATCATCTACTAAAACTACTTGACTGGGGTAATCAATGCCTCCTGGTAGAGGTGATAAGTTACGTCCTCCTGCAGCCATTGCTTTCACACCAGTCATTTTCCAGTTAAACCCAGGTTCAATTCCCACCCTAATAACTTTAGATTTCAAGGTGGATGTAGGGATTAGTTATATTAACAATCATATTATTATCAATTATTATAACTACTCATGTCAATCCAAAAGCCAGTACCATTCAACTTTTAGGGGTGACCTGAAAACGGAATAGCCCTAATGGTGTCCTGACCGAAGTAGTTACCAAAGAACTCAGAAAGTCATATAATATTATTAAATGGGTCACTGCCATATTAACAAGCATTCTATCTATGCCACACCAATAAAACCACGCAGTATAAATGGAAAATTTATTCGAGCAAGTCGTCCTTCAGCGTAGTACGCCGTTTTATAAGCGTTTCTGGTTTTGGATTCTGTTGCTAGCGTTGGGAATACTGGCTGCCGTTAGCGAAATGTTGCATCCTGACGGTAACGGCACGCTACTTCGTTTCAAAACTGCGCCCGTAGAACGCGGTGAACTCATTGTTACGGTTACTGCAACGGGTACCCTGCAACCAGTCAAACAAGTCATGGTAGGAACAGAAGTATCCGGCACGGTGAACAATGTGGCAGTAGATTACAACGACCCGGTTAAAGCCGGACAAGTGCTAGCCAGTTTAGATACCACCAAATTGGAAGATCAGGTGGCACAATCACGTGCCTTATTGCACTCAGCTCAAGCGGGCCTTATGGAAGCACAAGCTACTGTAGTCGAATCATACAATAACCTGGAACGGCTTAAGGAAATACAAAAACGGAGTAGTGGTAAACTCCCTTCACGACAAGAATTAGACACCGCAGCAGCTGCGTTTAAACGTGCCCGCGCGGGTGAAGCGATCGCTCAAGCTAAAATTGATGAAGCTCAAGCCAAACTCAAGCTAGATGAAACTAATCTAGCTAAAGCAATTATTCGTTCACCCATAGACGGCATTGTGCTAACGCGCGGTGTCGAGCCGGGTCAGACGGTGGCCGCTTCATTACAAGCACCGGTGCTTTTCAATCTGGCTGAAGATCTACGCCAAATGATTCTGTATGTGAATGTAGACGAAGCGGATGTTGGCCAAGTGGCAGTTGGACAACCCGCTACTTTTACCATTTCGGCTTATCCGGAGCGCCAGTTTCAAGCGCATATTACTCAAGTGCGCTATGCCGCACGCACAGAAAATAATGTAGTGACTTATGAAGCGTTATTAGCCGTTGATAATGCGGATTTATCCCTGCGTCCAGGCATGACTGCCACTGCTAATATTATCTCGGACGATAGAAAACACATTACTCGTGCCCAATGTTGCTTTGCGCTTCAGTCCTCCAGTGCAGCGTGAAAAGAGTCAAAGCGGTACGGACTTTATTGCCAGTATACTGCCGCGTCGGCCGCCACGACGCTCTCAACCACTACAACCGCAGTCTATGGGAAACTTATCACCAGTCTGGTATCTGGACGACAACGGGTTTCCTAAACCCATCATGGTAAAATTAGGGGCTAGTGATGGTCGCATGACCCAGATATTGGAAGGTGATCTCACTGTGGGGCAAGCATTATTAGTTGATATGGAAAAATCCTCGCCATGATCCATTCCTCACCGCTCATTGAACTGAAAAACCTCACCAAAACCTATGGTCGAGGTCAGGCAGCTATGCAAGCATTATGTGGTGTAAACTTGGAGATCGAAGCTGGTGAATTTATCGCGGTAATGGGACCAAGTGGGTGTGGTAAATCTACCTGTTTGAATATTTTGGGTTGTTTGGATACCCCCACTACTGGCAGCTACCTTTTTCAGGGATGGGAAGTTGGAACACTGTCGCGGGATCAGCGCGCACGTTTGCGGCGTCATTACCTCGGTTTTGTTTTTCAGGGGTTTAACCTGTTGAGCCGTACCTCGGCGCTGGAAAACGTAGAACTGCCGCTGATTTATCGGGGAATACCAGCTGGCGAACGGCACCGACGTGGACAGGCAGCGCTAGAAGCGGTTGGTTTACTGGGACGGGAACATCATACGCCAAGCGAACTGTCTGGCGGCCAACAGCAACGTGTAGCAATTGCTCGCGCTATTGTCACCGATCCCGCCGTGCTGCTGGCGGACGAGCCGACGGGTAATTTGGATTCGTCCCGTAGTCGTGAAATCATGGAGTTGTTATGCCGTCTTAACCGTGAACGTGGTCTCACCCTTATTATGGTCACCCATGAACCCGATATGGCCGATTATGCTAGGCGCGTCGTGCATTTTAAAGATGGTTGGGTAGAAATAGATTCGCGGCGCCAGGATCCAGTCTAATGTTGTGGAATGCCTTTGTCCTCGCGTTGCGGGAAATGCGTCGTAACGTACTACGTTCCTTCTTGACCACCCTGGGAGTCGTGATTGGTGTTGCTTCGGTAATTGTGATGGTCACCATTGGCAATGGTGTGACCGCTAAGGTCACTGCTGACATTGCCAAGTTGGGCAACAACTTACTGATAGTGCGACCTGGTCAGCGGGGACACGGTGGTTCGGTGGGCGCTAAGCCGTTTACCCTCGCTGATGTCAGCGCTATTACGCGAGACATTCCAGCTTTGCTCGCCGTGGCACCCACTGTGTCACGCCAAATTACAGTCATTTTTGGCAATGCGAACTGGCCGGCTGAAGTCACCGGGACGACTAATGAATTTTTACAGCACGTGCTTGGAGCTTTAACCAAGGACGACCATTCACCGACAGTGAATTGCGTGCTGGCAAACCCGTTTGCGTGTTGGGAGCAACGGTGCGACGAGAATTATTTGGTGAACAGAACCCGCTGGGCAATCGAGTACGACTGCAAAAATTATCTTGTGAAATCATAGGATTGCTTGAAGCTAAGGGGCAAAGCGCAATGGGTTCAGATCAGGATGATCTAGTGGTCATGCCACTGCGTGCTGTGCAACGTCGCGTGACCGGCAATCAGGATATTGACATGATTCACGTTTCGGTGGTGACACCAACTGCTACCGAGGGAGTGACACGGAATATTGAGATATTACTGCGAGAACGTCGCCACCTCGCAGCTGACGAAAGTGATGATTTTTCAGTGAGAGACATGAAGGAAATTGCTAACACGCTGACGGAAACCACCCAAGTCCTCACTGATTTACTGAGTGCGGTGGCGGCGGTAAGCCTGCTAGTGGGTGGAATTGGCATCATGAATATCATGCTGGTATCGGTGACCGAACGGACCCGCGAAATCGGCATACGGCTAGCTATCGGTGCGCTGGAACGAGAAGTATTGCTGCAATTCTTGGTGGAAGCCGTGGTGCTCTCTTCCTGCGGTGGAATCATTGGGATTTCCTTAGCACTTAGCATTTCTTTATGGCTTTCCGAACTATTGAAAGTGCCTTTTATTCTAGATTTAGGTATTGTCGCTAAAGCTTTTCTATTTTCAGTCGTGGTGGGAATTATCTTTGGCTATTTCCCAGCCCGCCGGGCAGCACAGTTAGATCCGATTGACGCCTTGCGACATGAGTAAGATGACATCTAATATGCTCCTCGTCCCATTAAAACAGCGGGTATCGTTTTAAGCAATATTAATAGGTCAGTAGTAAAAGATTGAGTAGCAATATACTGTAAATCAAGTTCAACTTGTTGATGGAAGTCAATTTCTGAACGACCGGTAATTTGCCAAAAACAAGTTATACCAGGATTGACAGTTAAACGTCGTCGTTGATAGGAATTATAGTGAACTACCTCATTTGGCAATGCGGGACGTGGCCCAACCATTGACATGTCACCTATAATGACATTCCAGAGTTGAGGTAGTTCATCAATAGAGAATTTCCGAATAAATCGACCCACACGAGTTATACGTGGATCATGCTTTACTTTAAATAGTACCCCACCAACCATTTCATTTTGTAATTGTTGTTGTAGTTGTTCTGCTCCCACCACCATAGAGCGAAACTTCCACATGGTGAAAAATTTACCTTCTTTACCGATTCGGGTTTGGGTAAAAAAAATGCTGCCCGGAGAATCTAAGTAAATTAACACCACCACAATTAAAAACAAAGGTGTTAAAACCAAAAGTAGTAGAATAGCAACGATAATATCAAATAAGCGTTTTCGCCAAGAATTACCATAGAACATAGTAGGGTATATTGAAATATACTGAGATAATAACAAGAAGTAATGTCGCATTGTTAATTCCAAAGTTCAATTTCTAACTCTCAACATTGGGGCAGAGAGTTACCCGCTATTCATATCAAGTTAATTAAAATCCTACCCAAGATAATTGACCAGATTTGAAGTATTTTAGTCAAAATACGGCTAAATTATTATTATATCAGATTCTAATCATAGAATTAAGATGATGACTCAAAATAAAAGCAACACTCTTGATTAAATCAAATTTATACCGAGCTACCGGTTATCGGTTTTCACTGTTGTGGGAATGACAACCAGTGGGCAAGCTATTGTTATTGCCCACTAATCGCTAAAATTACTCACAGATAAACTATGATAGTCATTTTCATTTAGTTAATCCCATAAACAATGCTGGTAATTTTTCTGGTAAGCGTTGTACCTGATCAATGATGGTGTAACCACCCACACCAAAAATACGCGAAACGTATTCATCTGCATGCGGATCTAACGTTAAACAATAAGTGGTGATACCGATTTTACTTAATTCTTCAACCGCTTTTTTAGTATCGTGGCGAAGGTATTGCGGATCGCGGACATCGATATCCGCCGGTTCACCATCACTAATCAGTAGTAATAATCTTTTACGTTGTGGACATTTAGCCAAAAAACTAGCCGCATGACGCATAGCAGCACCCATTCGAGTAGATAATCCACCGCGCATTCCCGCTAAACGTGCTTTAACTTCATCGCTGTAAGTTTCATCAAAGTCTTTGAAGCGGAAATATTGCACATCATGTCGTCCATCTGAAGCAAAACCATGAATAGCAAAGGGATCACCAATGCCGTTGATTGCCCAGCTTAATAGAGTCGTTGCTTCTTTAGCTAATTGAATAATCGTTTTGTCAGATTCACCCACGGTTTCATTGGTTGATTCTGATAAATCTAACAGGACTAATACAGCCAAGTCACGGGTTTTGCGAATATGACGTAAATTAATACGTGAGTCAGGCATATAGCCCATACGAATATCAACCATTGCTCGAATAGCCGCTTCTAAATCAATTTCGTCCCCTTCTTCTTGACGCCGTAAGCGAACCACGCCTTGTGGTTGCATCGCATCAATAATATGACGAATACGACTGGCTAAAGGTTGATATTCTTCCAGTACCTGATCAATTATCTGGATTTCTCCTTTGGGTATTCGTTTTTCCAGGACAGTAGCCCAATCTGGGCGAGATAATTGAATTTGGTAATCCCATTCCGGGTAGTGACACGGTTCGCTCACCGGTTCCTTACCCTCGAGTTGATTAATACTAACACCAACCGGATCACCATCGCGAAAAAATTCGGTTTCTAATACCCAAATTTCTTGGGCATCATCTCCAGCTAGTTCACAGTCAATTTCATCAACCATTTCCATCACTGACACTTTGCGACGAATTTGATGGCGAGTAGCGGCAATATAGTCAACTTCTTGTTCCCATACATTTTCTTGGAATGCCCAAATAAAACGATTATCATCTCGATAGGGAATAGTGAATTGCTTTTCTAACTGATACGCATTAGGAATGGTATAAGTTGTTGCTAACTTATTATAAAATTCAATGCCTAAATCCCAGCTCATCTGATTATTGCGTAAATCGGTTTGAGCACGCGTGTGGAAAGCGGCTACGGCAGCTTGTACCCATTCATGTTCATCTTGATAATGGGGATCAAGCATACCCTGTGCGGCTCTTTCGATTAACCCAACCACATCATCTTTGAGTTCTTGGGGAAATAACCGAAGCCAAAGTTGACGTAAGCCAGGAAATTCCTGAATGGCCAAAGTTTCAATGCGAGCATCTTCAAATAAGGCAATAAACAACATTTGCACCGGCGTCAGTGCTTCTGCTGATAGGCGAGTTTGAGTATAGACGATATGAGCAGCTAGATGTGCAACCGTAGCCCGATAGACTTCACTACCGGGTACCGCTTGAAAGCTATCGTAAGCATCAGGAACATAAATAATTTGGTGTTCAATATAAGGTCGCAAACCTTCTCGCGTTTCAAAATCGCCGGAAGTTGGGCGCATAAAAAAATCACGTCCCCAAAAAGCCCGTAAATAAAAGTTTAAGCGTCGATGGATGTCTACAAATAAAATACCCCGCCGTTCTTGTTGTAAGATAGCCAATGAATCAGCCGATTGGAGATCAAAATAAGCTTGTAAGGCTTTCATATCACGAGCATGGGCTTGAGCACCCCACATAGCCCAGCGGCGTAAACCACCCAGCGTTAACTGTCCCAGTAACACATCTAAGCGATTTAACATTGGACGTAATCCACGTGCGGCTTTAGCGGATAGTTGATGCACAAAACCAAGATAATCTCTTAATAATTCAGCATCCGCCAATCGTCGTGCCACGATGGCTAAAGTGGAGAATAATAAACTGATAACTGCGCCACTGGTCATAGAAGATAGTTTAAAAGCGGCACCAATGACATCACCAATGACATCTTCTCCGACTTCTTTGGCAACTATGGGCATTTCTTGGAGGTAAGAAACCACCACATCAGTACCACGTCCTAATTCCGTTAAAGCACGGGCACCTTCTAAATAATTACGTAAGCCACTCGCTGACATAACTTGCGCGGCTTCTGCAAAACTAGCTGCTAAAGTGTCATGAACATCTGGCGAGATTTTTTCAAGGATTTCTCGATAGTCTTCTAAATTAACGCTCATAGGATTATCTCAATAGCAATTTGAATGTTTTAATATCATTTACCCTAGGTTGTTATTATTCTACGGTTGAAATTAAACTAGTGTAACTATTTTGTACAGAAAAAATATTTTTACGAGGAATTTTCTCATTATGGCTAATTTTAATACGCATCTGACCGTGGCTACCAGTATCAGTGGTACCTTCGCACTCGGACTATTTGCTGCTGAATTAGCAACAGCTAAGGCGGTTTTTTTCTATTGGTTATTGGGAACCATCGGTGGTATTTTACCAGATATAGATGCTCCCCATTCTATTCCAGCCAAATTGTTGTTTACTGTCAGCGGAATCGTATTAGCTTCGTTGTTAGTAGTTAGCCAATTTAACCAATTTTTTTGGGTAGAACTTATCGTGTTATGGATTATAACTTTCATAGGTTGTCGTTATGGGTTATTAAAATTGTTCGGCCGGTTGACCAGTCATCGCGGTCATTTTCATTCTATTCTCGCTGCTTTGTTATTTGGGTTGAGTATCACCGTGATGGCTTATCAAAGCTTAGCGGTTCACGCGCAGATCGCCTGGTTTGCTGGTGGATTTGTCTTTATTGGTTATTTAGTCCATTTGCTTCTGGATGAAATTTATAGTGTTGACATAACCCAGCAACGGTTGAAAAAATCCTTTGGTAGCGCTTTTAAACTCGCTAATACGCGCCATAAATTTTCAACATTATTACTGATTTTAGCGAATATTTTCCTGTTATTATGGACACCGAGTCTAGATAAAATCCGTCATCACACTTATTTGAGCTTAGTGCAGATTGTGCAAAGATTAAGTCATTAAATTCTTTATTTGGTATTCAAATCATCGGTTTCGTTGTCACTCGGTGCTGGAAAATCACAACAGAAAGTACTACCATGACCTAACGTACTATCAATGTGTAATTGTCCTTGATGACGTAAGAGTACGTGTTTTACTATCGCTAACCCTAAACCAGTACCGCCTTGTTGACGAGAACGTCCGACATCCACTCGGTAAAAACGTTCGGTTAGGCGGGGTAAATGTTCCGGCGCAATTCCTTCACCGGTATCACTGACTTCAAAATGCAATCCTTTGTCATCTTGATACCATCGTACCGTAATATCACCCTGAGCGGGTGTATAACGAACTGCATTGAAAATTAGGTTAGAAAAAGCACTACGCAATTCTTCACGTCGTCCTGCCAGCACTAAAGTTTCATCAGCCAGTAAAGTGATTCGATGCATTTGTTCACCACTCAGAATACGCGCTTCTTCACAAATGGTATGCAGCATTTCTGCGACTCTAACTGGTACGGATGAACCGACGGTCGTATCCGATTCCAACCGGGATAACAATAACAGATCTTCAATTAAATTCCGCATCCGCGCCGACTGTTGCGCCATAAGCAACAAAGGTCGTTCCCATTGTTGAGTGCATTCATCCTCTCCGTCACGTAAAGTTTCAATAAACCCAGCTAGCACAGTTAAAGGGGTTCGTAATTCGTGAGAAACATTAGCAATGAAATCGCGGCGAATTTGTTCTAGACGGTGAAGTTGCGTGGTATCGTGAGCAAGCAACAAGTGTTGGTTACTGGCATAAGGAACAACATGGATTTTTAACAGCAGATTGTGGTTGGTAGGAGAAGCAATTGTTACTGTATTTTTTTCATGGCTATTATTCAAATACTGAACGAAAACCGGTGAGCGGATAAAATTGGTAATGGGTTTACCCCTATCTTGTGGTGATTGTAAACCTAATAATTTTTGCGCTGATTTATTAAGCCATTCAATTTCATAGTGTTTACCTAATACTACAGCGGCATCTGGCATTGCTGCTGTAGAAGATTGAAATCGCTTGAGTATAGCACTGATTTTCCGCTTATGTTTACGATTGCGCTGTTGTAACCGGTAAAAATGATAAAAAACTTCCCCCCAAATGCCTAAAGTATCCGGTAAATTGACTTTCTTCTTTCGTAGCCGAAACCAACGCTCCAACCGGTATAGGTTATAAAGATGCCAACTTAAATACAACCAGAGCGCTAGGAACAAAAAAACCGTGGTTTGCCCCATCCACCAGCCAACTAGAAACATTCCGGCGATCAGTCCAGTAAAATACCAAAATTCTTGCAGCCAAGTGTGAGACATAAGCGTAATTAGGAACGTGCTGAAAATCGGTAACCCACCCCACGAACAGTTTGCACGAGTTGATCATAACCATACAAAGCTAGTGCTTTGCGGAGGCGACGAATATGAACATCTACCGTGCGTTCTTCAATGTAAACGTTATTTCCCCATACTTGATCCAGTACTTGATTACGACTATAAACGCGTTCCGGATGGCGCATAAAAAAATATAACAATTTAAATTCAGTTGGTCCCATCGTCACTTCTTGATCACCAATCATGATACGATGTTCCTCGGGATAGAGTTGTAACTCATTGACGACCAAGGTTTCATTATCATATTCAGTAGAAATCCGGCGTAAAACCGCCTTGATACGAGCAATTAATTCTCGTGGTGAAAAGGGCTTGGTCACATAATCATCAGCACCCACTTCCAAACCGCGAATTTTATCTTCTTCTTCCCCACGAGCAGTTAACATAATAATTGGAATTTGCTGGGTTTGAGTTTTCTTCTTGAGTTGGCGTGCTAATTCAATACCGCTTATTCCGGGTAACATCCAATCTAATATAATCAGTTCTGGTAAACGCTTACTAATAAAATCATTAGCCTGTCTAACATCAGCGGCTTCCTCAACGGTAAAACCGGCTCGTTTGAGCGCTAAGCGTAGCATTTCACGAATAGCGATTTCATCTTCTACGACTAAAATGTGTTGTATTGGCATAGATTTAACCGTTAGTAGCTAGAACTTTATTATCTTAAACATTTTTTGCTGATTTAATTCCCGTGTCAAGTAAAATAAGTATTGATTTAGATTATAGGTTTTGTTCAGCACCACGAGTTCTTATGGCACACCTTACCGCCACCCAAGCTAAATTACTGGAAGACAAGTATACTATTGATTAATTCGGACGGTTCTACTCCTTTGAACACGACAAAGATCAACAATGCAAGTAAAATCTCTATAAAAACTTCTTAACAAATTGGTCTAAAAATGGGCAATTTCATCGTGATTAATGGAGGAAGTGTTGCTGTCCAAAGTAAACCACTTATAAACCTGAATTCACTAGGTGTTTTAGATGCTCCTAGTGTGGAGAAGAAAAAGACTACAGTTCATCAGGAGTGGCAAGAATAGCGAAAAGTCTAATTTGTTTGAAAACACTCAGAAGACAAAGAATCCAAATCATACCTGCCATCGATAGAAAACTTGAGAGTTTACTTCAATGACTTCATCTACAACATATAAAATACCTAATTCACCTTCTCCATCGATAGAGAACTTGAGAGAACTTACTCAAGCTATTGAAACTGCACACCCCGATTGGTGTCAGAGTGACATTGTTTCACAATTACGTCGTTCGATTCCAGAATATAGCCGTGGTATTTGGTCTGCTGCTATGCCTTTCAATCGTGGTCCGAGCTTACTAGAAGAGAACTTTCAACATAAGTTTCGTGAAATTGTGCAACAAATGATTAAACAAGAAGGAATAGACCTAGGTCATGTAGTCGCCTCAATAGATATTGCCCAAAGTTTCGATATCATTGATGATACCCATGCTAGTTGGGCCGGCGATTTAGGTAGTGCAGTGCTAACTAGTTTTAGAGAAAGAGACCATCTACAAATAGGACCGGTGGGTTCTCGGGCTAGTATGCCAGATTTACTCGGTGATATAGATGGTGACAATATTGCTCACCATATGTTAGAGGGACAGGAACTTGAGGCACTTTTTAATTATTATCAAGGCATTGGTGAAGTTAATATGAGTAACCGCTATACAACCTTTGCTCAAGATTTAGGTTTATTAGACCAGGTTGGTCGGTTTCAATCTAATGCGATCAATATAATAGAATCGCATACAAAAAGTTTCATTTATTCCTCCAACTTTATAGACAATGTAAGGCACTTTCGCAAGTTGGTTGATGGCGTTCTTTCTGGTGAAGTTCAACCCATTTTCAATACCGATATTCCGAATTTGATTCAGAATGCCGCTGAGCAGTTTAGAGAAATAATTGAAACTGGTCTCCACGGAGAAAGATGATGTTCAGCAAAAAGTCATCACTACTGGCTATTTTTTTAATACCTTTGTTCCTCTTAAGTTTAAATGTAAGTTGTACAGAACAAAGTGATTATCCGTTCATGGTAGTCGGTTTTCCTATTAGTCAGGAAGGGACCGATATTGTTACTGCTTTTGGTAAACCGGTTGATAAATTGCGGAATCCCTGGATTTTCACGTTGACCCAACTTCAGGGTTCTCTTTTGCCTTTAGCTTACTACGTTTATTATAATCCATGGAAAGAAGCTGTCTTTGTATCTCCTAATCAGATAACTTTTTGTCCTCATCCTCCTCAAGGTCGTTGGCAATCCTTTGACATCCATTCGGCTCAAATAGGCACTTTAGAAGGTGCTAGGTACAAAATAACTGCCAGCGGCAAAGTGATTTTTAATATCAGCATCGATAGGGGCCCCCACTTTGAGTTTGTGTATCGATGTCAAAATAGTTCGATAGAAGTCATTTCTCGGAAAGAATCATCGGGTTGGTAAATATCCATTCAATATCAATAACCTTTCCGAGGTGTGTTCCAGTTATAGAGATACTCTTCAACGGGTCATGAACAGTCCCGATCCGGGAACATTTATGTAGCAAAATGCGCTCAAAATCTTCTTATTTGTCAGGAGGTACAACTTATTACTTTGAAAATTAAGTCGAACTCAAAATTCAAGTTATTTTATTGGCAACCCGCTATTTGACAAAGTGGTACAATATTATTACTGGTGAAACGTGCGCCATAAAAAGTAGGAATCCAAGGAACACCTCCACTAACAACTGAGGTAATATAATTACCACTGTATTCATATGGACTATAATCTTTAATCCAAGGCCCACCGCTGCTTCCAAAAGTCATATCACAACCCATTCCTAATATATTGATGCCGACTTCTTCTCGAGGTAAAGATTCTGCCGCACAAATCATTGAATAATGGCGACTGAGTTCATCCGCATAGCCGATAGCATGTAAATGATTCACATAAGGTTGATTCCAGGTATATCCTAAATAACCAGTATAGTAACTGACCGGATAATTAAGCGTATTATTATCAAGTACGACAATACCGATGTCATCCGAAATAGCTGCATTTTTCATATAATTAAACGGAATAAGCGAATAAATACCATGAAAATAACCATAAGGTCCCCACCCTAAACGTTCTGCTGGGACAAACACAACCTGAGTATGAAAATCAGAATATAAGGCATTCGTTTCACTAAATGAAGCTAAACAGTGGGCTGCTGTAACAATTTGTTGTGGTCCAATCACTGCCGCACTACAGTAAAAATACTCGCCGTAACTTGGAATATAAAAATATAGTTTGCCGACGGCACTCCAAGGTAAATTTCTCCACATAGCCAGATGATAGTTACCTCGATAGCGCGTAAAGATCATTGACATACCCAAAGGGATATCTTTTGTAGAAGTCGTGTTATCTTTATTCGATTCTTGAACGTTGTTGTATCCTACGGAATTAAATTGTCGCTTAGCTAACCTATCTGCTTGTGGATCGGGTGGTACACCGGGCTTTATCCCAATTTGATAAGGTTCTTCAATACCGGCTGATATATTCAATTCTACTGAATTAATATCCTCCAACTGATTTTCCCACTGAGGGAATTCGACAGATTCTATTGGAAGAACTTGCATACGGGTTACTCTATTTAATAAAGTTGCTGTTGTTGCTACAGCTGGTCCATCTGAAGTATTTAGGTCAAATTTGACAACTATTGGTTGATTTAATTTGGTTTCATCAGACCAAAAATATTGGATATGACTATCTTTAGGTAAAGTAGTTAAAATACGCTCCTTAGTTCTACTATTAGCTAAAACGACTGGCGAAAATAGATAGAGATATACTCCAACTATTATGAGTTGATAAGCTACTTTGGTCAGTGCATATCGTAAAAAGTTAATTTGCTTTAACATAACATTATAATTCCTACCAAATGTTGGTATACACTTTTTATTATAGCAGAATTAAATCAATTGAATTTAAATTAATTTCTAAATAATTTTTATAGTGTGTTTAATACTAACTGAGTCCAAGATAACACGATTGAAAATAAATTGAGTAACTATTATGGATGTGTGAAAAATCTCCTAGCTATATTCAGATTAAATATGACGTCTGACAGGTATGTCGGTGTCATAGTCTCCCAGCTGCCATGCTATATTTCATTTCACTTCACTCTAATGTGGAGAAAGAAAGAAGGTTATGGAAATTTGACCGATTGACCGGTGTGTAGTCAACTTTGTTAAAAGTGCGTTATTAACGCGCTCAACGTTCCCTAGATTCTGCGATCGCTTATTATGGTAAGCCATAACCATACGACTCAATCGTATTACGTGCTCGTGGTGTTTTGAGAAAATCTAAAAAAGCTAAAGCAGCCTTGTTATTTTTACCCGCTTGCAGCAAAATTGCTTGCTGTTCTATCGGGGTATATAAATTCGTCGGCACCACCCAAAATGAACCGACTATTTTTTGATTTGGATCGAGCATAGATAAAGCCACAAATCCTAGCTGCGATTCACCTTTTTTTATCGTTTGGTAGGTTGTGGTCATGTTTTCGTGTAACAACAATTTGGACTGAAGTTTTTCCCAAACACTTAAATTAGCCATCACTTCTTGGGCAATAACGCCATAGGGTCCAACTTGCGGATCCGCAATGGAAAGATGTTCAAATTTACCTTGCTGTAATATTTCACCCTTAGCATCTACCAATCCTTCTTGTGGACTCCATAACACTAATTTGCCAATCGCGTAGCTAAAACGGGTATTATCAACACCTAACCCTTGTTTTTCAATTAGTTGTGGTGTTTCAACATCGGCTGATAAAAAGATATCAAAGGAAGCTTTCTTTTCTTTCAATTGATTATAAAGTTTACCGGTAGAACCGGCGGTAATAATGGCTTGATGCCCAGTACGTTTTGCGAATAAGTTAACCAATCTCTTAGCCGTATCGTGAAAATTAGTCGCAACGGCTAGATTAAATTCATCCGCAGATACCGCTGAAGTACTGCTAATAATCACAATAATTATACTGACTTGCCACCATTGAGCAAAAATTTTCGCCATAAAATATCTCCTTTATTGATATAGAGTTGACCGTGATCGGAGTTCCTACTAAATAAATAGTATAATATATTTTATATGACATTTTTAAACTATTATACTATAATAAAAAATGTATAGGTTTTTAATTAATGACCTAGATTGATACCCTCGCCAATTTAAACCCTTTGGAACAAGATTAAACGGATTAATAATATTTATATCATTTATTAATCAACCTATTAGATATCTATAGCGATCCCGAAATAGCACGAGGAAGTTTTGATAAAGACAAGGTATTTCAATGTATTTATTTACTAATTTAAAAATTAAATATAAACTGCTATTGATGTTATCTTTACCCCTTTTCGGATTACTTTATTTTTCCGGGGTTTTAGTCACTGATAAATTAAGAATTGTTAAGAAAATGTATGAATTACAACAATTGACTCAGTTGACTATTAAAGCGAGTTATTTGATACATCAACTCCAACGAGAACGCGCTATAAATGGAATGTTTTTACGCAGTGACGGTGAACATTTTACCGAAGAATTGCAACAGCAAATCACCACAACTGACGCCGCTTTGCAGGAATATCGTGACATTAGCCAACACATAGAACAACACGACGTTTATACTCTATTGCAAGCACCATTAACTGCTGTGGATACCCAACTTACCCAACTTACTGCTATTCGCAAAGAAGTGAAGGAATTAAATGTCATACAAGACAATATGATTACCCCTTATGTTGAAATTAACGATAACCTGCTGGTTCTAATCAGTAAGATGATTATTTTAGGTAATCAGAAAGATTTATTGAACCGGGGATTAGCCTATTTCAATTTATTACAAATTAAAGAATATGCTGGTTTAGAAGGATTTAAATTAGGTAAAGCTTTTGTGCGACGCAATTTTCAAGGTAACGAGTTTAAAGAATTTATTGAATTAATTACCCGACAACAAGCGAATTTAGAAAGAAATTGGCTAATGTATTTTACGCCAGAACAGCAAAATTTTTGGAAGAAAAAATTTAACGGCAATAAAATCATTGCAGAAACAAATAAAATGCGGAAAGCTGCTTACGACAATATTTATGGTATCCAGGTCAATATTGATCCAGTGTATTGGTTGGAAATGCAAGAAAGTAAAATAGATCTGTTAAAAACGATTGAAGATAAATTAGCCCAAGATTTTATTTCTAAATACCAAGAAATTCAACAACAAGCTTACACTGATTTTTACACGATTCTGGTTATCACTAGTTTGCTTATTTTCGCTGCCTTGGGATTAGTTTACCTAGTTTTAATTGAGATTACTCGACCATTATGTAAAGTTGTTAATCTTTCTCGAGCGATTGCCGCCGGTCATTTAAATAATCACATCGATGGCTTTAGTCAAGATGAAATGGGAGAACTATTAAGCGCGTTTGATAGTATGCAAACCCAGTTAAGTCAACGTATTCAGGCGTTTAATGCAGTGCAACAACAATTACACGATCGGATTGTGGAAGAACAGCGGATTGCGGAAGAAGCACTGCGAGTTCAGTTTGCGTTGAATAACACTTCAGCCAATCTATTAATTATTGATAATTTTTATAAAATCATTTACCTCAATGAAGCCGTTCAAGCTTTATTTAGTAAAATAGAAACGTCGATTCGTCACCATTTACCTCAATTTTCCGCCAAGAAACTCCTGGGTTCTTCTCTCGATATCTTTCATCAAAATCCAGAACAACAACAATTGCTACTTAATAAGTTAAGTGGTACTTATCGCAGTGTAATTAAATTAACCGGATTGCATTTAGATTTAACGATGAATCCGGTTATCGATGCTCAAGGGAAACGCTTAGGTACAGTTATCGAATTAACCGACCGAACTGCTGAAGTAGACACCGAACAAGAAATTGATTTCGTGGTGCAAGCGGCTGCTCAAGGGGATTTTAGCCAACGGGTTAATATCGAAAATAAAGCCGGCTTTTTCAAAGAGTTCAGTGAACGACTTAATAAAATTTTGAATTGTAATCAAAGAATTATAAATGAACTTATGCAGGTCTCCTCGGCACTATCACAGGGTGATTTGACCCAAACTATTACCCACTCTTATCAAGGTGCTTTGGCACAACTCAAAGAAGATCTCAATATCACGATTGCAAAATTGACGACGGTGGTAAGTGCAATTAAGACTTCAGCAGCAGGCATTAATAATGCTGCCGAACAAATTTCTCAAGGGAATTTAAATTTAAGTCACCGCACTGAAGAACAATCGGCGGCGTTACAACAAACCGCTGCGATTATGGAACAAATGACCGGTGCTATTCAGCAAAATGCCGATAATACTAAACAAGTTACTCAATTAGCTATTAATGCTAAAACGCATGCACAAACTGGGGGCGAAATCGTCAATCAAGCTATTATTGCCATGCAAGCCATTAATCAAAGTAGTCGCGAAGTAGCTGATATTATTGGCGTAATTGATGAAATTGCTTTTCAAACCAATTTATTAGCCTTAAATGCAGCCGTGGAAGCAGCACGAGCCGGTGAACAAGGACGAGGTTTTGCGGTGGTAGCGGCTGAAGTTCGCAATTTGGCACAACGGAGTGCCGCCGCCGCCAAAGAAATCAAGTTATTAATCCAAAATAGTGTGACTAAAGTGGTACAAGGCAGTCGATTAGTTAATGAATCTGGTCAAGCATTGGAAGAAATTGTCACCGCTTCAAAAGCCGTTAGTGATACGATTGCTCAAATTGCGTTGGCTAATCAGGAACAATCAGCTAGTATCCATCAAGTGAATAAAACTATTACCCAAATGGAACAGGTGACGCAACAAAACGCCGCTTTGGTGGAAGAAGCAGCCGTTGCCAGCCAATTTCTGAAAGAACAAGCTAATCTCATGAAAGAACAAGTAGAATTTTTCAGTTTAACGAATCAACTCGTCACTTCGGCAATTAAATACGCTTGAGCAACGCGTTTACTTTCTCACCCTCTTCTTGTCCCAACTTTAATAAAACCCATTCTGACGCTATTGCCATCGAGAATTTTTCGGTAGAATGACTTAAAATGTAGTCAAGATATTCAAATTTAATCGGAGGCTTATTATGTGGAACCTAAACGATAAAATGGCTTGGTTTCGAATTTTCATTTCGTGGGGATTATTATTGTTATTAGCAGCACCGGTTAATGCGGCTATCACCGTCACTACCGGCAGTGGACAGCAAGTTCCGGCTGCTTCACCTTCAGCCGATATTTTTTTCAAAGTAACTGATTCTATGGGCAACCCTAATACCAGTGTTGCAGTTAATTTTAGCTTAATTGATCCAGCGGGTAATCCGGTTAGCAATGGTCTGTCAACTTCGAGTGCCTCGACTAATAATGATGGCTTAGTTTCTACTCGCCTTAATCCTACTAGTAAGTTAGGCAATTACACTATCACGGCTACTTTAGTATCCGATACCACTCAATTTACGGGTATCAATGTCGTGGTAGTAGCGGGTCTACCCGCTAAATTAATCGTTACCGAGGGTGGTAATCAAACCCTACCAGCGGGTCAAAGCTCTGCTAATATCCGCTTTAAATTAACCGATGCTTTTAATAACCCCGTTGCTGGACAAGTTATTCAGTTTACTTTGCGTAATCCGAATGGCGAATTGGGTAATGATAAACTGTTTCTAACCGAAGCGACTACAGATATCAATGGGCAAGTTACCACGCGGTTAGAAGCACTCCCAACAGAAGGCAGTTACCTCGTTACGGCTACCTTGACAACGGATGAAACGATTAGCATGCCGGTACCAGTGCAAATTGTTGAACCGATTCCACAATTACCCAGTCTAGGCTTTGGTATGGCATACGATGCCAGTGGTGCGATAGTCGAAACTACCGCCAGCTTTAATGGTGGCACCAGAGTCAATGACGGCGAATTTAATCAGGAAGTCGTGTTTAATCTGAATGATTCTATTTTTGTTCAAGGAGTTATCAACGTAGATAGCCATCATCTTGGACAAGGTGCTGATATTATCATTGTTGCCAGCCATAACCCGATTGTGCCCTTCAATACTCAACAAATATTTTATATGTTCAGTAGCGACAACCGCCCGGAAGTTTGGGATGGGAACTTAGCTAATTTAGTGGCATTTAGCCGAATTAACAACTTACCCAAAAAGCTACCGCTCAACCTTTATGGTGGTAAAGTCGGTGCCCCAGGATTATATCAAGGTTATTTTGCCTATCGGTTAGATAATGGTTTAATCGTATTTAATGGTAATCAGACGATAAATCTTCGAGTTAAGTAGCTAATTGGGCTAGTTCCCCAATTTAGTTTAGGGAAGGCTTTAGCAGTTATTAGATTAGCAATTCACCAACCGACAAACAAAACTTGATCTGCCGGTAATTAAGCGATTAGTACATAAAAACGTGACATTTTCAAAAGAATAGTGTAAAATTCAAAATTCAACGTGTCGGGGCGTAGCGCAGCCTGGTAGCGCACCACAATGGGGTTGTGGGGGTCGCGAGTTCAAATCCCGCCGCCCCGACCAATTTAATTCTAATCAACAAACTTAATTTTCTCTAGGTGCACATTACTTTCTGCCCAGTTAGTGGCACAGTGACAAGGATAGCTCGGCTCGATTGTCATTGAGTAAATAAATCAATTGTGCTCATCAATCTATCTTCCCCTCAAAATAGATCTTTTAAGATAAATATTAACGGGTATTGGAAAATGAGAAATATATCTTAGGTGGTTAAGGTGTTGACTGAGATAAAATCCTATTTTTAAAAATCGTTGCTAATAACAGCGTAGGTATATATAGATATACCAATGGGGATTCATATTCTTTAAATTAGAAACATTAACCAATTTCATTGTTATTTTTTCTGGTTCTTACAATAAAAGGACTCGGTATTGGCTGTCTTAATCTGAACTTTCATATTTGACAGAGAGACTTTACGCAGATCACCGCGTAACTACCTAAATAAGTGAAAGAAAACGTTTTAATTATTATCCCGCTATCGATTGGAATAAAGGGTTTTTGTCCATATCGCTCCACAGTTTTTCTAATTGGTAGAAATCACGGATACGTGGTTGCATCACGTGCACAACGATATCACCTAAATCAACTAATGCCCATTCACCCACTTGACTTCCTTCCTCTCCTAGTGGTTGATGACCATGTGTTTTAGCCTGTTGAATAACATGTTGTGTTAATGCATTAACTTGTCTATCTGTATTCCCACTTGCTACAATCATAAAGTCCGTAATGGTACTTAAATGACGTACATCTAATATCTTAATATCTTTGGCTTTCTTTTCATCTAATGCTTTTTCAACCAGGAGAAGAAGTTGTTCTGTATTCATAAGTATCCATAAGTTAGCTATAAAGCTGATAAGTATTAATAAGATCTAAAACGGCTAATGGTAGTAAATAGCGAGGATTTTTACCAGCGGCAATTAAATACCGAATTTGAGTTGCTGAGATATTTAAAAAAGGAATGGGTTCTATCCAAATGCAACCGCTTAATCGCTTTTTTAAGTGAGTTGCGCAATTCGTTTGATGTAAAGAGAGGAAATCCTGCATGGCAGAAAATGAAGGTATTTGTGTATCCAATCGGTGTACTACCAACAAGTGAGCTAAAGTAATCAGACGTTGCCATTGATACCATTGTGGTAAATTGATAAAAGCATCCATTCCTAAGATTAAACATAACGAACGCTGAGGATATTCCTCGCGTAAACTGCTTAAGGTATCCACCATATAAGACGGACCGGATCGATGTAGTTCACGGTCGTCAACAATTAACCCGGGGGTATCAACTATCGCTGCTTGTAGCATTTGCAATCGCAACTGTGCACTGGCAGCAGGAAAATTCCGATGAGGTGGACGAGCAGCCGGTATCAGACGTACTTCTGCTAAATCTAATCGTTCATACAATTCTATTGCTACACGTAAATGACCATGATGAATGGGATCAAAAGTACCCCCTAAAATACCGATTGCTTTATCAATGGTGTTTTCCAGTATCATAATCGTATCTGTATGAGCTTCTCATAGGAAATTGTAGTTCACCTTGGAAAAAATATCACTAAGAAACTAAATGGCGTTAATCAATCATTCAAACACTTATTTTTAAGTGATTAATTTCAAATTAAATTATCTTAAATAGTCACTAAATCGATAAATAGTCTATTACTAAAAAAGGTTTTCCGTATGGTTTTAAAGTCACCGTTAATTCAATTAATTTTTATTGAGTCTTTGATATTCTTATGAGTTGGGTTAAACTTTCGCTTACAACTACTTTATTTTATGATAGTATTTCATAAATGTTTCATCGTATTTTACAGGTACTCGCTGATGGGCAACCACATACTGTCAAAGAACTGACATCCAAATTAGCAGTGAGTCCAACAAAGTTAGAACATTTTATCAAAACATTAATAACTTATGGTGTAGAATTTTCTTCATTAGCTGCTCCTACTTACCAGCTAAGTGAGGAGTTAGAGTTGTTAGAATACCATTGCTTGAGGGCACAGATTCCAGAATATACGCGTCAACAAATTGCCTATTTAGAAATACTAGATAGAGTTGACTCTACTAATCAGTACGTATTAACACAAGAACAGCATCCCGTGCCGTTTGTTTGCTTGGCTGAATATCAAACTGCTGGACGAGGACGACAAGGGCGACAATGGGTATCACCCTATGCGAGTGGTTTATGTTTGTCTATTAAACAACATTATACCAGATTCAACTATTCACTCGGTGGATTGAGTATTGCTTTAGCCATTACCGTGGCGCGCTTATTATATGCAATCGGTGTTCATGAGGTGAGCTTAAAATGGCCAAATGATATTATTTGGCGGAATCGGAAATTGGCTGGTTTATTATTGGAAACACGTATTCGAAATTATTGTGATGAGATTGTTATCGGCATCGGTATCAACGTTAGAATGCCAATGATCGAATTAAAAAATATCAGCCAACCCTGGGTAGATTTACAAACAATATTAGGTCAACCCATTTCACGCAATACCTTGGCTGCTATGCTAATCGAGCATTGTTTGCAAACGTTAACAAGTTATTCCCAAGATGGGCTAACCACCTTTATATCAGACTGGTATCGGTTTGATTTACTTTATGGACAATTAGTGACACTAGAACATTCTACTCCTGATAGCAATTCTGTCTCTAAGAAAACTCAACCTCGAGTCGTTGCAGTTACCGGGAAAGCATGTGGTATTGATGAACAAGGCGCATTACTATTACAAGTGGGTAACAGCAAACAAAGTTATTCTTATGGTGAAGCTAGGATACGAGTATGAAACTGTTGGTTGATATTGGTAATAGTTGTCTTAAATGGGCACTCTGGGAAAAAAATTTGTTGAGTACTCAACAACGCTTACCTTATCAATATCACCACTTTCAACAGCGGCTCGTTCAAGCTTGGGGGCAATTACAAAAACCGGATCAAGGCATCTGGGTTGCTAATGTCGCTGGACCACAGCTCGCAGAAAATTTAACTCAATGGACACAAAAGCATTGGCAAATGCAGCCTCAATTTATAACCACGTCTGCTTGTGAAGGAGAGGTTAAAAACGGCTACAAAAATGCTGAGCAATTAGGAGTTGACCGTTGGTTAGCTTTAATTGGTGCTCGTCACTTAGAAAAAAAAATGCTCTGTGTGGTCGATTGTGGTACAGCGGTAACTTTAGATGTATTATCTGTTCATGGTTATCATTTAGGTGGCTTAATTATGCCGGGGGTAACGACCATGTATAATGCGTTGTTAGAAAAAACTTATGCGCTAGCGCCGGTTCCCAACAGTTGGCATTGGTTAGATAATGTTCCGTTATTAGCTCAAGAAACTCAAATGGGGATCACATTAGGTAGCTTATATGCCATAATTGGCTTACTAGAACATGTGATAAATTCTTTAGAAAATAAAGTGAATAAGTTGGTACTGATACTCACTGGGGGAGAAGCGCCAGCTATCATGTCATTATTACCAAGACCTTATCGATACATACCTGATCTGGTCTTACAAGGGATGGTTGTAGTTATTAATCGATCATTATGAGAAGTTTAGCATTATTATTATTATTAGCAAATATCAGCTTTCTCAGTTGGCAATTGAATCAATTTCCTTGGTTACCATGGCAACCTGAACACATCACTCAGTCTCATTTTAGTCTGGAGGAGAAACAACTGATTTCTAACCTACCACAGTTGGTGTTGTTGAGAGAAAATCAGGAATCTCATCTAAATTCCCAGCAACTTCCTCCTCAAGCAGAAGGAAGTGATCAACTAAACGTTACTATGGCTAAATCATCTGTTGATAATTCCCAAAAAAATTCTAATTTAAATAAAATTGTCACAAATCTTGCTGGGAATCAAACTCAAGAAATAAAGAAAATAACCCAGAATCAAGATAGTATTTCTAAAGAACAACCCCTGATGGCCGCAAAGCCGGTGACTCAATTAATAGCGAATAAATGGTAAATGATCGTTCTGTTATTGAATCTGCAGAAAAAAAATTAGCGGAGCAATCGGCAGTGAAACCCGCTGCAACTTCAGCAAAAACATCTCAATCACAACGAGTTGTTAATGAATTCTCTGCAGATCAAAAACAACCCCAGATTAGAACTTCATCAACCCAGCCCGTGAATAAAGTCAATCAAACTAGTAATCTCGTCAAACCATTAACCGCTTCTCTTGAGCAATCAATCGTTTGTTTTGAATCCGGACCCTATACTAAAACGGCAACGGCACAACCACTTTATAATTGGTTGAAAAATAAAAAAGTCATTACTGGAGATATTCAGGTTGAAATACAGCCTCGTCAAACCCAAGTACTAGAATCAACTTGGGTTTATTTACCGCCTTTTAAAGATCGGCAAGCCGCTTACACAGCCCAACAACGATTAAATAAATTAGGTATTGTGGACTACATGATAGTAACCCAAGGCCAGTTTAATAATGCGATTTCTTTAGGAAGATATCGTAATCCAAACAATGTACAACAACGCCTTAAAGAATTAAGTACCAAAGGTTACCAAAATATTAAAACCCAAGCACGTTATAAAAGTGATACACGATATTGGCTAAATGTTAAAATACTGCAAAAGGAAAGCCGTTCTTTATTAGGTGCTTTCAAAAAGCATTTTAAAAACTTAACGTTAAAGCAAATCAGTTGTGATTTACTGACTAAAGCGGGCTAAATTTTCTGGAATGCATTATCTTCAGAATTGTAATAATATTTAAGTTTTTTCTAGTTTGAGATAAGAAGTGGATTTGACTTTAACTCATTATAATAGTTTAACCATTTCTAAATTAAAAATAGATAAATTATATGACTAAAAACTGTTCGAACGATTGAAGTCATTAAGCGTTAATAAAAAATGGTGCTCAGTGATAGACAATTGATGGATTGAATTCATGATAGATAAAATGCCAACGATTGTAGTTGTAGATGATAGCGCAACATCTATTTCTTTATATCAGTTCAGCGTTGAATCACTGGCAGTTAATTTTATCGGGTTTCGCTCTTCTGTTGAAGCACTCCCTTATTTACAAGAACATAAACCTGATTTATTGTTTTTAGATATTATTATGCCAGGTATGGATGGGCTGAGTTTATTAAGGTATTTACGTACCATTGCACATCATAAAGAAACACCGGTTATCATGGTTACATCAAAAGATTATGCTCAAGATCGTTACATTGCTAAACAATTAGGTGCACTCGATTTCTTGATAAAACCTTTACGCTTTAAAGAGATTCGTGATGTCGTTTGTCACTATGTTAATGCTAAACCAAAACAGTCAACCTCATGAGACAGGATATATGGGTTCAGTTGAATTTTGAAACGAAATATCTGTTATCCTTAATTTTATCTAGCCTATTCTATTTAAGTAATCCAGGTATTCTTTATGAAAATAGGTGCTACTCCTTAGAGGAGAAATTAAAAGCGGGCCAAAGTGAACGTTTTAATTTGAAATAATGAGTTCCTAAATATGAAAATAACAGCCATCGGTGTTAATGCAGCATTCTCAACCGGAGAGTACGAGAAGGTCATAGCGGAAAAAGAAGCTTATGATCTTCTTTTAGAAATACTTAATTCACCAGATTCCAATCGTTTGTCTAAAGAGGGCATTAAAGTCCGACTCGCTCAACTAAGCCGCATCCGTTATAACCCAAGATGGCAATCTAATTTTTTACTGGAATTTGATATGCCCAGTAAACGCAATGGGCAAAGCCCTTATCGTTTGCTATTAGATGTCGGTGGGGATGTTAGACATGCTCTTAAAACCTTGGGATTATCTTCAAGTGATATTGATGGTATTTATATCTCTCATCCGCATAATGATCACATTGGTGGTATGGAATATATGGGATTAACCACCCTGTTTAATCCATTTTATACCGTGGCTAAAAAACGCTGGTTAGGGGATGACTTCATTGCTAACAAATTATTCCATGAGGAAAAAACTTGGGTGACGCCACCTAGTAGTACTAAACCAGACTTGTTTATTCACAAAAAAGTACTTGAACCTTTGAGAAGAGCATTAGGTCCGGGTTTAGATACTGTGCAAGGTGTCCCAGATGTTTGTCTAGAAACTTATTTTGAGGTTCATTTAGTGGGTAAACAAGAAGATGGCACAACCATTACTCATCTATTTGAAGATGGTAAGGAAACTTGGAAAATGAAACCCATTTTTGCTATGCATGTTTTTTCTAGTTCTGAAGAAATGCCCAGTTACGGGATTAGTTTACAACATTCAACGGGTTACAATATATTAATGCCAACCGACATTCAATATATGATACCCGCACAGTTAGAAATGCACTATAAACGGGCAAATAGAATTTATATGGATTGTGAAACTTCACCCATTCCTTCCGGAGTACATCCGCATATATCCGATCTCATCAATTATCTCGATCCCGAAATCCAAAAAAAATGTCTTCTTTATCATTATGATAATTATCCTCAAGTACCTGATGGGGTATTTTATGGCATCTTAAAAGCCGGTGATTGGCATGTTTATCCGGATAAATAACCCCATGACTCCTTTTTTATACCTATAAAATTACCACTAAAACGTCTACTTATTATCGGTAACTTGAGTGGCAAATGAGATTTGATACGCTTAATTATATCCGTTTTTGGGGAGTCCGCGGTTCATATCCAGCGCCTTTTGGTAGTCATATGCGTGTCGGTGGAAATACCTCCTGTGTAGAATTGCGTGTAGATAATCATATCCTGATTTGTGATGGGGGTTCTGGTATTATTCCTCTCGGTCATGCTTTAATGACACAACCTGAAATTAAAGAAGTGACGATTATTCTTACTCATTACCATTGGGATCATATTTCGGGATTGCCATTTTTTATTCCGGCTTTTGTACCAGGATGGAAAATTAATATTTATGGACCCGGTGATAGTAAAAAGATTATAGAACAACGTATTTCCGGTCAAATGATGGATCCTTATTTTCCAATTGAAGTAGAAACATGGTTAGCTGATATCCAATATCTCATGGCTTGTGATAGTCAATTAGAATATGGTCCTTTTAAGATGGAAACTTTCAATGTTCACCATCCGGGAAGTACTTTTGGTTATCGTATTCAAGTACATGATAAAGTTATTGTTTATGCTTCTGATAATGAATTATCATTTATAGATAAATCCATAGCCGACCGTAAAAATGAACTGGAGCCGGAAGAATTAAAACTGATCGAAGCCATGCGACTAGAAGAAAGAGAAAAAGCTTTAGAATCGGTTTATAATGCACATGTCTTCATCCATGATGCCCAATATACACCAGAAGATTACGCTAAGAAACGCGGTTGGGGGCATTCTTGCTATATCGATACTGCCCATTTTGCAATCGATGCGCATGTCAAACAACTGTATTTATTTCATGTTGACCCTAATTATAATGATGCCAAAATAGAAGATTTACACCGTACTACCATTAAATTACTTCATGAACGTCAAGCAGATACAGAATGTCATATTGCCCGAGAAGGGTTGATTATTGATATCGATAAATTGTGAACCTCGTGGGTTAGCAAAAGTAATTAAGTAGCACAGTAGAATGGGTAGAACGCAGCGAAACCCATCATTTAACGACATGTTCTGCACGTTACCCTGGAGAGTACCCGCCCAACTTGGCTTTAGAATAAATATTTTAAATCAACCTGACTTGTTTCCCGATTAGGTTATGTCTTCTCAACCAATTAATCCATCCGATTCCCACTCATCTCCATTCGACACGGAATTACAGCAACAGTTCGCTGCCGAAATCGTTAAACAAAGTGAACGCTTAGATGATTTAGCTAAACAATTAATTATTTTAGAATTAGGCTTATCGGGCGTTTATGTTACCGCTTTACAAGCAATTGGTCATATTACCTGGGATCGGTAGTTGGGTGACTTTGATCAGTACAGTGCTAGAGACAAACGCCGCTTATTAGCTTTAGCTAGCCTGAGTTTTTTTCTCAGTACGGTATTGGTTATCATTCATTTTATTCATTAGTGATTTTTCTCTTTGAACAACATTATTCCACGGATAAAAGGATTGACAAGATAAATATATCTATAAATCAATTATTTATAATATAATTTAACCCTAGGCATGGTAAAAAATCAGCTATCCGATCTAATCAGGTTAATCTTTTAATCCGTGGAATCTTGTTCTAACTATTCAAACGAAGTGGCTATGAAATAAATTCTACAATTTCAATGCTATAACTGTTCTGGAACTTTTTACAATCGAGTTGACTTAACGGAAAAGCCAACTTTATTGTTAGAATGTTCTTATTGTGGTGCCAGTTGTGCTGTCAATTTAACCACAGCGGTTGGCTCCAATGACACCATTGTAATTCTCAGAGATGGTCAGCGGCTGACTCTCAATCTCAATCAAGCCACTGCCACCGTGATTCCAACTCATTCTCCAGAGTAATCTTACCGATGCCACGCAATGTCTATCCTACCCCGTTAGTTATTCGGCCGCCGGCTGATTTGCTGGTAACTCATCCTCAGTTAAACCAACTGGCGATGAAATATGTTCATCATAAAGTCGTTACCGAAACTGATTTGAAAATAGTTGATCAAGCCCTATGGCAAACACTAGCGATTGATGAAATTTTTGCCCAGCGGCAGGATCAAGCTGGCATCCAGATTTTACCGCTGGTGATACAAAGTGCCGAGCATTTACCGTGGGAATGTTTATATCATCCGACCAGCGAATTCTTAGGTAAACATGAACATTTCACCTTATCTCGGCAATTGCAGCAACCCAACGTTGCGCGTGTGCTTTATGTCAATAAAAAATATGAAAAAGTTCCTCAAAAAATTGAGGTTAGATACATTTTACTGAATTCCGCTACACTTCATTCAGGCTACACTCGTTTTAAATCTCGCAATCTCACTGGTAACCGTTTTGCTCCCCACTGACCTGGTTGTGCCTCAAATAGTCCCGCACATGGTGTACCGCATTGTTTACATTGACCGGTTGATGTTAAATTCCACTCGCTGAGAAGATGCCAATCTCGTCCGATTAGCAGTTGACCACATTGATGACAATAGGTACTAGCGCCGGTTTTATCGTGGACATTACCCGTGTAGGCATAGCGAATGCCATTTTTCAAAGCAATCTGACGTGCCATTGTTAGGGTGGGTGATGGAGTCGGTGGCTTGTTCAACATCTTCCAATCTGGATGAAAGGCGGTAAAATGCATGGGAATATGGGGACCAAGATTTTCAACTACCCATTGTGTCATGGCTTCAATCTCCGGTTCGGAATCATTTTCACCAGGAATCAGTAAAGTCGTTAATTCGAACCAGACTTGAGTTTCTTGTTGAAGATAAAGTAAAGTTTCCAATACCGGTTGCAAATGTCCACCCGTTAGCCGGTGATAAAAATCTTCGCTAAAAGCTTTTAAGTCTACATTAACCGCATCCATATATTTAAAGAATTCAGTACGGGGTTCTTTACAAATATAACCAGCCGTTACGGCGACTGATTTTATGCCCAATTGTTGACAGGCTTGGGCAACATCAATAGCATATTCATGAAAAATGACGGGATCATTGTAAGTATAAGCTACGCTACGACAACCTAATTGTTGAGCAGCATGGGCGATAGTTTCCGGATCGGCTTGGTCAGCGAGAATATCCATTTCTCTCGATTTACTCATATCCCAATTTTGGCAAATTTACAAGTGAGATTGCAGCCAGCTGTGCCAAATGACAAGATAGGTGTTCCGGGTAAAAAATGATTGAGTGGTTTCTTTTCAATAGGATCCACGCAGAAACCACTAGAACGTCCATAAGTAGTCAACACGATTTGTTGATCTTGATTGGCACGTACAAAACATAAACCACGCTGCTCGGTTTTGAGTTGACAAGCGCGAGGACACAAATCACATTGCACTCGTCCATCTGCTAAGCTATGCCAATAACGGGTTGGTACGATAGTCTGCAAAGCGGTTTTCATCACAGTTTTCCTGAAAAAGCAGTGAGTGATAGCAATTTCTCATTTCGTTCTTTTAATACTATACTTAATTGTGTATTCTGTCATTAATCACTTAGGAGGAAAGATGACTAGTACTGTCAGATCTCCAGCAGTCGCCGGAATGTTTTATCCAAGTGATACTCATGAATTACGGCGCATAGTACATCAATTTTTAAAAACAACATCCGCATTAGATCCGGTACCTAAAGCGATTATTGTACCTCATGCTGGTTATATTTATTCAGGACCGATAGCAGCGAGTGCCTATGTTCGAGTGGTACCAGCGCGTGACATTATCAGTAAAGTTGTGTTATTAGGTCCATCTCACCGCATCCCATTACGAGGAATTGCCGCAACGAGTATGCATTACTTCGCCACCCCGCTAGGAACCGTGTCCGTTGATCAGTCAGCGATTAAAGCCATTTTGTCCCTTCCACAAGTTGCTGTTATGGACCATGCTCATACTTATGAGCATAGTTTAGAAGTTCATTTACCCTTTCTACAAGAAATTTTAGCAGATTTTAGTATTATTCCTTTAGTTGTGGGAGAAGCAACCGCCAGGGAAGTTGGGGAGGTACTTGAGAAACTTTGGGGAGGTGAAGAAACCCTTATTGTGATTAGTTCTGACTTGAGTCATTACCAGGATTATTCAGCGGCGCAAAAAATGGATAAATTGACCTCTCAAGCTATTGAAGATTTAAAACCCGAAGCGATTCACCATGAACAAGCTTGTGGTCAACGTCCAGTCAATGGCTTATTGTATATGGCTAAAAAACTGGGAATGCGTGCTCAAACAATAGATTTGCGCAATTCAGGTGATACCGCTGGACCAAAACATCAAGTTGTTGGGTATGGTGCTTATGTCTTTAACTAAAGAACAAAATGAAATTTTGTTACAGGTAGCGAAACAGGCTATCTGGCATGGTCTAGAAATGGGTAAGCCACTCCTAGTAGAACCCCGAAAGTATGCACTAGAACTTCAAGAACAGAAGGCGAGTTTTGTTACTTTAGAAATCAATAATCATTTACGGGGGTGTATTGGTACGATAGTCGCTTTTCAACCCTTAGTTAGCGATGTAGCTTATCATGCTTATGCTGCTGCTTTTGCTGATCCCCGTTTTTCTAAGTTACAACATAAAGAATTTCCTCAGCTAGCCATTCATATTTCTATTCTCAGTAAGCCTGAACCAATCCATTTTATTTCTGAATCACATTTACTTCAGCAATTGCGACCGGGAATGGATGGTGTGATCATAGCGGCAGGTAAACAGCGCGCGACCTTTTTGCCTTCAGTATGGGAGTCTTTAACCGACCCCCATGATTTTCTCATGCAGTTAAAACGTAAAGCTGGTTTTGATCCACATTATTGGTCGGATACGATTAAAGTGGAACGGTATACAGTGGAATCGATTTCTGAAAAACAAAGTCAGGAACCTCATGATCCAAGAACAGCTTAATCCCAACGCTTTAACTGATTTTGTGCCAATAAAAAATGCTATTAAGTTAAGATAGGGTGCGTCCTACACACCGGCTCGACTTGATCTTGTTTCTCAAATAGTGCATAAAACGCACCCTACTCAGCAGGTAATTACTAATTTTTTAGGCTAAGAGAGGGTAAATAGTTACCAATTTTCTATATTAACTTGATGTCGCCACAAGTTTATTAAAATATAAAACAAAATGAAATAGATTATTGTATTCATAATGGTCAAACTATTAGGAAAAATTAATCAGCTTGCTCTCAGGTGGAGTATCTCAGTGCTCATGATAATGGGCTTGTTAGAGATAGGTTTAAGAAGTTTAGAACATTATAATAATAATATACATCTGCTACTTTATAATCCTCATATGTTGGGACAATACGAAAAAATTGATACCCTTGAAGCTTTACTTAATACCAGTGCTAACGGGTTTCAACCCTATGCCAAACGAAAAGGTTTTATACTCAACTCTAAATCTTTTCGTACCCGAGAATATTCAGAAGATAAAGCAAAAGACACTTACAGAATATTAGCTATTGGTGATTCGTTTACGGCAGGAAGCGGAGGTGTTCCTTATTCTCAACATTGGGCCGTATTACTTGAAAAAAGTCTGATACAACGCGCTCTCCCGGTAGAGCTGATTAAATTGGGAGTAGGCGGTGTGGGTCCTCGATTTGAATTACGCTTATGGCAACTAGAAGGAAGTCGCTTACATGCAGATATGGTGATTTTGGCTTTCTGTATCGGAAATGATTTTACCGATGAACAAGAGAACACCAACCCATTTTTTGACCGTATGATTGAGACCAGTTATATCTTAAGGTTAGTACGCAACTTATATCGTTTAACTGGCGTAACCCGTTCGATTTTAGTTGAAAATTCCACAGCTCAGCAAGGTGGTTATGAAACGATTAATACGCTTTATGATGCTCAAAAGCCTTCCTTTTCGCATCAAACATTTTTAGATATTGTTGCATCAAGAATGGCTATCACCTATCAAGCTCATCGGTCGATGTTTTTGACTTTACTCGCTCAGTTAAAGCCGGTGCTTCTTCATTTTAAACAAAGTGTAGAACATACCGAAGCGAAATTTTTGGTCATGTTGATTCCGGATGAATATCAAGTTGTTCCAATGCTTCGTGCGGAAATCGCACATCAATTCAATCATGATTTACAAGATTATGAAATAGATTTACCACAACGTGAATTATCCCATTTTTTTAAAGAACAGGGAATTATGTATATTGACTTATTACTTGCTTTTAGAGAGCGAGCTAAGACAACAACACTCTATAAATTGCGGGATACACATTGGAATATTGAAGGTAATCAATTAGCTTCTGAGAAGTTGGTTAATTTTTTGATGGAAAAAATTTTCTCTCAACATGAAAACTAAAAGATTGTGCGAGCATGGGTATTGAACAACAGCTTAGTAAAATTTGCTATACTTTTCTTATCCTACCACCTATCCATTTTCAAATTCGATAATAAAAAGAGTAGAATATAAAATAAGTTATTGTCTCCTTTGGAGGGGGTAAACCCCTCACCTCAGTACCACCGCACTAAAAATCTTTTCCAAACACCAGACTAGCCCGGTAGCTATCATTCCAACTGGCTTTCCTTCGTTTTTTAGCCAAATTGGTGCCGGTCATATCGGCATCCCAAAGTCCCATACCTAAATGTCGTATTGCTGTCATAATAGTTGGCACGTTTCCTTGGCGGATTCGATTAGTGTCTTCATGAAAGAGCACATCCAAACGCCAATGAAGACGGTTTTCTACACTCCAAACCACTTATAACACCACCAATCACCAGCACGATGATATCCATTAACGCGTGAAGTTTGTTTCGTTCTATCTGCGGGTCTTTTAGCGAGGCGAAGTGTTCTATCATATTGACTGTCATGTCAACTCCTTTAACATGGAGTATTCCATTTTGAGTCTCTCCAACTTGTTACTCTTACGCAAGTTTTAATACGGTAGCCCTGCTAACGGATTACACTTGCTATAATCCATCAAGCAATTTTTACTTGTCGAGGAAAAGGAGAAACCGATGATGAAAGTAATTCCCCTGAGTTCCGGGGTCATATTTAAACGGGCATTTAGCCGCCCGGAAGTGTTTCAAGAATTTGTCAAAGATGTGTTGGATATTACCATTGAAATTGATCAGGTCCATACTGAATATGAATACCCTAAACCGGTAGGCTTTGTCCGCAGCCGCTATGATTTATTTGCCGAAGACCCTCAACAACGGATTATTGTCGAAATTCAGCATATCCAGGAAGAAGATTTTTTTGACCGATTTTTATATTACCATCTAATTAGTTTAGTGGAACAAATCAATGACTCCAATGAATATCACTTTAATCGCGCTGTGTATACGATTATTGTCCTTACCAGTGTGCCACGTGATGGCAGTGTGAATTTTAGCTGTGCGATAAGCGAGATGAATCCGATTAGCGAACATGGCGAAACAATTAATCTGTATCCGCATCGCTTGGTCTTTTTATGTCCGCGTTTAGTTAATGAAGAGACTCCGCCTAGAATACGAAAATGGTTGGATTTTATTCAAGATTCGCTGGATGGCAAAATGGAAGAAAGTGTGTATCCTGACGAGTCATTCCGGCGGATTTTGGGGGATATTTATACGGAAAACCTAGACCCTGGGTTGCTGGCGCAACTTAAAGATGAATCGGCTTGGGTCAAAGCAGTGCAGCGCTATCAAGCGGAAGGGCGGGAAGAAGGCGAAAAACGCAAGGCCTTGGAAACCGCCCAAAAGATGCGCGACAAGGGTTATTCCGCAGAAGAAATCTGCGAATTGACGGGCGTGAGTCCAACCGAATTGCTGTAGGGGGTGTTAGCGCAGCGTCACGCACCTTGCCTTTGAAATCGGTCAGAACCTGCAAAAGAGTTGGGGCATTACGGCTGGTGCCTAACGCCCCCTTGCTTCATCACTGGTTCGTTTCACCTTGAATTCTATGGCTGTTGGTGGTGCATGGAATGCACCCTACCAGGCTGGTCGGTTCAAATTTTTATGTGTATGATGCCACCACTTTAGCTTATTTGTTTTACCCAGAAACTTTACTATTTCGTAGAGCCGAAGTTAAAGTAGAGACCAAAGGTGAATGGAGTGAAGGACAGACCTTTTTTGATGATAGATCTCGTCCTAAAGTTAACACTAATGCTTGGGTTGCTTTGGAAGTCAACAATAGCAAGTTATTAGCTGCTTTAGTAAAGGATTTGAGAAAGATTTGATGGGTTTCGCGCTAAAGCGCTCTACCCATCCTACGATTCTAAGGTTTTATAAGATTTTACTTGACAGAGAACAGACTATCTACCTGGCTGTAGTTTCCTTTCCATCTTAGATAACTTGGTTCGGTCACACAAACTTCAAAGTCATCAATCTTAGAACATACTAGAGGACAGCAAGCATTTTTTTGCAAATTGGCAAGATAGGTAGGGTGAACAATATAAACCGTATCATGCTCAACTTTACCTTGTTGAAGATCTTTTAATAACTGTTGACAATATTCACCAGTTTGTTGGTCGTCAAAGCGCGCCATTTGACCACTATTAATCGTCAAACCGTGGTGTCCCGCCAAATACGCAAAGGGTTGGTAAGGCGCAGCGGCTTCCCCGCAGGCACCTGGTGGCAACAAGGTAATATGTCGGTAATACGGGGCAGCTAATTCCCAAATAGCTGACTTGAGGGGGTTGTCCCAAACCGGTAATTGAGGATTCCAATGTAAAGCTGGGTTCCAACGGACTTGACGATGACTTTGATAGATTGGCCATAAATCGATAATTTGAAGAGTTAAACCAAAACTGAGATAGATAAAGGCAGTCCTGGTGGGATTACGTTTGATTAACACACTGAGAATAGTAAACAGTAACAAATAATGAACTGGCCAAAAAAAACGGCCGGTGCTTCTAAACGTGCTCAATACTTTTAGCCACTCACTGTGCCACTCAATTAACACGTGACTGCCAACGGTTACCTTGTTACTGACAGCTAACACCGTGAAGAGGAGACTAACCACCAGCAAAGGAAGCAGATTTCTCAAGGTAGCACGTTGAACAAAACGCTTATTCAGTTCATACACTGCCACTATTCCTAGAATTAACATGCCGGCACCCAAATAATTGAACCCTTCGTATTGGCCCTCAGTAGCAGCGGGTATATCTCTAAATAAGGTTGAACCTCCCCCCAGTGCATTGAATGGAGAAAGTAAATTCATCGAGTAGTATCCCAAACCAAACCCTTCTAAGTGACTACTGCTGACTAGAAAGTAGCCTACCTGCCACCCTATGAATAAAGCAGTTACCCCCAATGCTATCAGTGAGAGGAGAGTGGAAATGAGCGTATTTTGCGTGTCCACCCATCCAACACGTAGGTAAAAGGCGGTCGCTAAACCTAACGTCATCACGGTTAAATAAGGATGAATAGTAGCACTTAGGCTAATGAGCAATAACCAACTACCTAATTGTTGATAAGCAGAGTTATGATTCCAAGCTTTGAAATATAACCATAATGCCGCTAATAACAGCCAGTGGGCACATAAGGCCGGATGACCCAGTCGTTGGACTAGAATCGGCGTGATGATGAAAAAGAAACTGCCTACTGCTTGGAGGAGTAGATTCTTGGTGGACAATCGTAACAATAATGCGGCAAAAATACCTTGCAAGATGAAACAAATCAATAGCCATAAGCCAATATATTGGAAATCTGAGGGTAGCAATGCAGCAACTGGCTTCAATAGTAATGCCAATAATGGAATTGAATCGGTATAACCAATAGATGTTCCCATCGGGAACCAAAAACCGGTTATCTTTCCTAATGGAAAGTGCCACGCCTCATTTCTAAAGAGATGCCATCCTAGAAAGTGCCATTGCCAATCACCTCTCATCAGCCAGTTAATTTGAGTCGGATCGACCATTGTTAGACCCAAGACATTAATAAAAAACAATATTCCTAATATAGCACCGAGTAGAATGGAAGAGACCGGGGAAGAACTTGGCGTCATTTTTTTACTATCGGCAATGCACCCAACAATGATAACAATAAATAATTACTGAGGTTTTCTAGGAAAGCATCGTGATTAATTCCAAAAGAGCTAACTGGGAATAGCAACCACAATCCTACGAACGAATAATAGATATTTCATTGAACACCCCCCAGAAGCAGCAAAAGTTAGGGTGAACTTTGCTACACTTTTCATGTGATTATATCAGTTTAGCTATATTATTTTACTCGTCATACAATTGATATTATCATTTTTAGTATTTATTAGAGTTGTATCACGAAATTTAAAATGCTATTTTGCTAAAAGGAGAATATAAGAAAGAACAAGTTTTGAAAACTTAGGAAACCGGGTATGAAAATGCAATTGACAGAACTCACAACTGAGCGCAA
>JAAUSR010000031.1 GCA_012032555.1 Thioploca sp. | reverse complement strand
GAACACTTGTCAATAAAATTAGATTTCATACAATTGATTTATATGATGAAATAATTGGTGTCTGTGCTGGACTATGGAATTTTTACTTAGCTAATTGATTGGTTTTTAACGTGATACAACTCTATTGTCGTTTTGGGGTAGCGTCCAGATGCAATGCAGGTGGTCAGGCAAAAGTACCCAAGCATTGATTATAAAGGGTAATTTCGTTGGGTTTTAATGACAGCGTTTCTTAAGAAAAGCGGCAAGTTTCGTCATGAAATAATAAACGACGACGGTAAGTAACCACCGTGAAGAAGTAAATATTACCGCCCGTTTTAGCCCGTCGATAGTTTGATATTTCCAGTAGGGTGGGCATAAGCGAAGCGTTACCCACCAGCAAGGGTATCATGACGTAATTTAATAAATTTCATCATTTTTTATCGCAATGTAGATAAAACCACAATATTCAACATTTGGGTCGATTTCAATGGTGGGCAACAACAACACGTTGCCCACCCTACCTGGCTTTTTACGCACCGTATCTAATCCATTCTTCGCCATCAAAAGAAAGCACATCTCGTGCACCGATAGACCACATAACATCCTCAGCCTGTGTAAGTCCATAGAAGCTTGATGCTTCTGTTTTTTTAAAATCGACTTGCTCCAGTTGATTTTTATTTAATGTATACAGTTCTGACATAGATGATATGTAGAGTTTATTTTTATAAAAGCAGATCCCCCAAAAATCTTTCTCAACTTCATCTTCTAATTCTACAATTTCCCATATATCATTGCGTCCTTTAATGATAGTGCCTTGTTTCCCAACCACGTAAACAGCACCATCGGAAGCACAGCAGACGGCTGTCAATATTACATTTGTTAAATTGCAACAAAGCGACCAAATTGTTCCGTCATGTTTCCAAATTTCTCCATTCCAGCCGACTGCATATACTTCATTTTCGGAAAAGCCGTCTATTGCTTCAAAACCAACCTTTTCGGCTTTTTTGCATGGAGCACTTATGTCAATCCATTTGTTCTCACTAACTCGCTTAAAGACCTGTCTTTTCATACCACATGCATATACATAGCCATTAATAGCATTTGCACTTCGTATCATAGATACCTTGGAAAGTGTTCTCTCTTTCTTCTCTACCCCGCCTACATAGGTGCAGACCTCCCCATCCTCTCCAACTATTACCATTTTTTCTTCAGGCTTTTTCGCTACAGCGATGGCAGTACAATCCCAATTAGTATTCACTGCATCTGCCCATCTTCCCATATCGACACAAATTGCACTTGTATGAGCAATTTCTTTTTCCATCATCGAATTGTCTTTACTTAAAATATAAACTAAATCATGATATCTGGCAGCGCCATTTGTAAATATTCTTTTCTCTAAGATTTTTTCGCTCATTTTTTCTCCTACTCGTTACCGGCCTCTATTGCCAAACTTTTGTAACATTTCCTCCATTTCCTCTTCCGATGCATTTTTCCCGCTGGACGAATGCTTGATATTTTCATTTTTATCTCCCATTCCTTCATGGCCTTTAGCAACCTGAGCTTCAATACATTTTTTCTCACATTGCGGTGCAGCAGCGACAGCACTGTCTGCACAGTGTTCAGCCTCCTTTTCAAAGGAAACATACTCTCCATTTTTAACTTCACTGAATGCCTTATGGTAGGCATGGCGTAACCCATGATTTCCATGTGTATTGTTAGCACCTTCAAGGCACATGCATGGCGCCTTTTTAGCATCATAGTTATCCCACCCGTCAATAAGTTCCCCGGCTTTAACAGAAGTTTTGAAAAAAGAACTCTTAGGAATTATATGATCCGGTGTCTGAGCCGGACAACAACCGTTTACCCCATCTCGTGGTTCGGCATTATACGGAAGTATCTTGCAACGTCGAGCAGCGGCACATTTATTCGCATTTGCCGAATCGACTCTTTTTGTTACCACTCCCTTTGACCTTGATATTTTTCCCGAAAGACCCGCCTCTTCACAAACATCTAAGCCGTCTTCAGGGGTAGGTTTATATCCCTCACATGCTTTTTTTTCCTTCCTTTTATCTTTATTACATGCCTTTTTTTGTTCAGGTGTCATGGTTGCAGAATCAACATATGGCCATGTAGGCGTCTGCCCAGGATTATTATGATTATGAGTAGTCAAATCCAGATGTCTGACCACATTTTTCCCTTCAGCCTTTACATCCATCGACCAACTATTAAAGAAAATTTTTCCTCGGTTTACACTGGTCACCACCCCTTTCTTCGCAGCACTACCAGCTTCATCACCGGTACTCTTTTTAAAGTGTGATTTGTTTTTAAGCATCACCTCCTTTTTTGATATCTTTACGTTTTTACTTCCCTTGGTTGCATCTTTTGCCATACCGGTATTCGGATAGGGAACAGGCACACCAGGTGGAGTTGCCGGATTTTCAGGAGGCGTCATACATACATCAGGAAAGGCGCAAATTGCCTTACCATCTGCGGCCTTACATGAAATTTCTCTGCCGTTTGCAAAAACATCGTTACCCATTTGTCACTCCAGTTATCTCTGAGCAAATAACCATAGCTGCACGCCTACCATCATCATTACTCAAATGACAAAGTATTCTATTGCCCGGGGTATATTTCTTTATGCTTGCAGCTAACGCAACCCCCAACATGATAGGCACAGTAGCAGCCCCTACTTCACCCGTACATTCCGCAGGATGCCAGATATCGAACTCTTTCTTAGGTTCTCTGAAAATTCTAATCTTCGCAAGAGCAGCCTCTTTGAAAATATATTGCTCCCCATTAGCGTCAAAAATTTTCAGATCAATATCCCCATTATTAAGTTTAGCGCTAGCAAGTGCCTCATTTATAGCTTTAACTAACCCATCTGATCGCAGCGGCTCTTCCGACTCAATATGCGCTGCTTCCCTACCGAACCCGATCCCCCTGACCATCAGGCCAGAGTCTCTCCGACCAACTAGCACAGCGGCCCCTGCCTCACCAGGAATAAACCCATTGGAATTCTGTTCAGTCAACAACCGCATCCGTTCTTCATAGGCCCGTAACGTGCTTGCGATGAGGAAACTGTCCACTCCGGCTACAATACAGTATCCAGCTTGCTGCTGCGCCGTCATCTGCCAAATAGCCTGGACCGGTCCGATCCGTCCTTCAGCAATAATGGTAGACTGTGGATGAAAGGTAACACCCAGTTCATCCTGCACTGCGTTCAGAAACTGTGCATCAAGGCCTTGGAGCCGTCCTGGTCGGTTCTCCTCGGCAACACAGAGAAAAAGGGGAATCATTGTTGTTGGAATATCTGCATCAAGCGCGCTCAGGCATTCCCGGATAGCCGAGACAACCATGTGCTTTAGCTTTGCCAATCCCCGCCAGGGTTGCTCCAGCGGTACCATTGCCGCACTGATCCATTCACCACTTTGATCCATGAACCGGGTTTCCTGGTTATTATCCAGACCGCAGCGGATAGCTGCGCAGGTAGCCGGGGCGTTCAACCCCACGCTGGTGACCATGCCGGAAGCAAGTATCGCGAGTCCCGTCATTCAAGCCTTCTCCGTTCCAATAAAATCGCTAAAGTAACCATTTGCTAGTAGATGCTCTTGAATCCTGTTCAACAATGAACAATTCTTCGCAAAAATAAAGTTTAAAAGGTAGAGCAATAATTACATTGTTATCATCATCGGGGTAACAAAAATCAGTCCAATGTTGCGTAAACAGACCCCAATGAGTTTTAACTGCCACTTGAGGAGACCAGAAAAACAAAATAAGGCTATCTGCTGGAAATGGACACTGTTGAGTTAATAATTGCCGGCCTTGGTAGTCATCTTCCCAATCAACTCTAAAACGATTTATTTCATTGGTAAAATGAGTTAATTGCATGACATGATCGTAAGTTTTAGAGACATATTGTCTCCACCAGGTTAACGCTTCTTGGGCAGAACCCGGCCAGATTTTTTGTAAATCAGTTGATGGCCATTGATGATAACTTTCATCCATAAAGCGCCACGATAACGCAAATTCACTCAGTTGCTGTTCCGTTTCTAATAACAGTTGCATAACAATTAACCTTCATCAAAAAATATGTGACCAGTAGCCCCATATCGCTTACCAGCCCGCCAATCCTTCCATTTAATATGCGGAAGATCATGGTGGGGAACATGTTGGGTATGTGATTCGTTTGGGTGAATTTCATATCCATAAATATATGGTTCAGCCGTATAAGTTTCTTTCCAAGGCAGATCACCCCGTGCCGATTTAAGGAGTTGAAGAGCAACATGTTGATGCGCCACCCGGTAATTTTTCTTTCTTCCAGCCGATTGAAGGTCTTTTATTGCTGCTTGCCATTTGGGCGTATCCGGTACTATGATCTCATACTCGCTGGCACGTTTATCTGTTTCCACCAATAATCAACTCATTATGATTACCTTTATTCGTCCTCATCTGCTGGTGGTTTACGTTTAGATCGAGCTAAAGCTGCTAAGGACGGATAATAAGTTTTCCCGAGTTGTCTAGCTCGCCACCAACCACGAGATTTTTTACCGACTAAAACTTGGGCAACTTCCAACATATTCTTTTTCAAAGGTAAATGTGCTCGCCAAGTAATCATTAAACGTTTTGCATCTGGTTCTAATACCAGCGTATCAGCTACGGCTTGTACTTCTTGCTTCTCCCCTTTTTTAGGAAAAAAAATCACGGGGACAGCTAGGGTCGGTAATCGAAAAGTAGTATAACCATTCGGTGTTAAATTGATGAGCTTAACTTCTTCGCCGCCACGTAAATAATCAATCTGCTGATCAACTGGGGCACATTGATAATAGGCTTCATTAAAATCGGCCGGTAAAAAAGGAAAAGTATTATCTAACCAATTTTGATCATAAGTTCCCGCTAAGCGATAACGTGGCTCCCAACCACGACCAAGCGGACCAAAAGCCATGGGGTGATATTTGCCACGGGGCTTATTCACGCGTTGTCCGATAACTTCCGTGTTAGGTAACGGCGTATACTCTATTAAATCTCGGTCTAAGTTTTGGTGGTAACCCCTACCAACTGGATTAAGCATATAAGCCGCATGTTTGCTGTCATCCGCATGACGGTTATCAACACCACCAAATGCCCGATCATAAGAAATTGGCATCGTTCTAAAAGGCATAGGTGAGCTAGCACTGATAGACAGTAACGATACTTCCCAATGTCTATCGCCAATAACTTGAAAAGTTTTATAACAAGCACCAACTTGTAAGCTAACTTCAATATATTTAACTTCATTATTCTCTGGGGCGTAAGCGCTGCCATTTAAAATGACATCACAACGGGCTTTGTGGGGGGCATAATCACTTTCGTATACCGGTGCCGATAAGCCCGGTTCCCCAGTAAACGTATCGGCTTCAATAAGTGGTACTTGCTTTTCCGCTAATTGCAATGGTTCATATCGCTGGGGAAAGCTAAAAGTACCCTTAATCGCTACCACGAGTAATTCACGCCCATCCGGACGTAATCCCATGGTATAACCGGCTTGCATCTGAGTGGCGTTGAGCAATTCCATAGCATTTAATTCATCTGTACCGAACCACCTTTAATTCGGTTCACCCCGGAAGAACGACTCAATAAATAGGCTCCTCGAATCAAGACTTTACCCGCACGGGTCAAAGTAATACTCGCTTTGCCACATTTCAACACAATTTCTTTCTGAGCAGATAAAACAACTCGTTGTCCATCTACACGGGCTTCTATTGGTGAAGCATCGGCTGTCACTGATAAATCTGCTCGAATTAAACCGATGATCACTGGTCGAGTCATATCACCTTCAGCAAAAAGTAAAGCCACTTCCTGTTCAAGCTGATTGGTCGCTAAGGATACTGTAGTTAAAGCGGGTAAAGGTTGGTGCGTTGGATTTGCCGGATAATCAACTAAGGGTTGACCAGCTTCATTAAAAGCAATCAATTTGCCAATGACAACTTCACCAGGTTGTACAGTCAACACATTATCAAGATTTTCATGCGTTATGTGTCTCATATCAATTTGCCTTCACATTTTTACTACTTTTAATTACGATGTCTTGCTTTGCTTTAATATTCATTTTTTGTTTACTGGTCGTGATAATATCTTTTTTGGCACTAGTTACAATCTTGCCATCACCACTGATAATAATATCGCCATTTTTCTTTAAAGTAATAGAAGCTTTACCAGCTTGCAGAGTAATTTGATCTTCAGCGTCGACGAGTACCGTTTTAGCTTTAGTCGTGTGCGAGGTACCGGCCGTTTCGGTCTTAGAACTGGCAATATCTATCGATTGCGAACCACCTACTTTAACCGATTGCGAACCGGCAAAGGATTCATTAACACCCGCACCAACGGTCACCGCCATACCAGCACCGACGGTTACCGCCATACCGGCACCCACTGAAATGACATAACCCGCACCGATAGTTAAAGTCTTAGCAGCCCCAACCGTTTCTGCGGAAGCAATCGTCACCGTTTCCGCTTTATTCGCACCGACGGTAAGCGTCATATTCGCGCCAATCGTTTCAGTATGATTCGTACCGACTTTAATGGTCTTGTTCGAGCCAATCGTCTCACTTTGATCTACACCGACCGTCTTCGTGCGATTATTCCCCACGTCTAAGGTTTCATCATGACCAACATTTTGACCTTTATCATTTTTGATCAGAATATTCCAATCTTTTTGACCCTGGAGATAGATCTCCTCTTGACCGGTTTTATCTTCAAAGCGGAGTTCATTGTAACCACCACCGCCTTTACTGGAGTTACTTTTAATGGTACTTTTAGTTTGATCAGCCGGTAAAGAATAAGGCACGGTTTGCTGCGCGTTATAAACCGCACCGGTCACCAATGGCCGATCCGGATCACCATTAACAAAACTGATAATCACCTCTTGGCCAATGCGTGGAATCCAAATGCCGCCCCAACCTTTGCCAGCCCAGCTTTGATTGACTCGCACCCAGCAGGAACTGCTTTCATTGTATTGACCTTCTTGATCCCAATGAAATTGAACTTTGATGCGACCATATTTATCGGTCCAAATTTCTTCGCCACCGGGTCCGGTGACTATCGCGGTTTGGGTGCTGACAATTCGCGGTTTGGGCGTAACGATGGGTGGACGAAAGGCAACCGTCGCCGGAAAAGCACGAAAAGCATTGCTATAATGGGTCAGCGATAACGAATGTGATAGCCATCGTAACACGTAGGTTTGATTAAAATCGCGGCGCGGATGATCAGTAAGGGTAAACTGATAGCCGGCGATAAAGCTAAAACAATGTCCCTGACCTTCGAGTAGTTGTTGATCGGTGGTACAGCCTTCAATGCGGCATCTGACTTTGCGTTCACCTTGATCGCGATTAATAAAGCCAGCGCTGTATTCATACACCCGGAACGGATGCGTTTCGCTGTCGATGGAGGTTTTTAAATCTCTTGCTGGAGTTTCAAAGTTGAAATCATCTACGGCATATTCACCAGTGGTTAGTTGTTGACTAAAGTAGCATTCGGTGACAGTATCCTCAGGTTGGGTGTTGTTAGTCACTTGCAGAAAGCGTGCGGTGTCTATTCCCGGACAGGGTTGGTGTTCGCCTAGATCATCGGCTATGACTAACACATGTTTATCTTCATGATGTTCAAAGAAGTAAAATAAACCTTCATCTTCCATGAGTCGCGAGACAAAATTAAAGGCGGTTTCTTCATATTGCACGCAATAATCGCGTTTTTCATAGCGGTAAAATAACGATAGCCGATAGTCGCTAAAGCCAAGATCGCTGAAGACTTTTTTAATGATGTCGGGAACGGTGAGTTGTTGAAAAATCCGACAATTTTTCGTTAAAGTGAGTAACCACAGCCAGGGGCGAACTTCCGCATGATAATGGGTGAAGCGGGCGTCGCTCCCGGCTTGAACAAAACGGGTGACTAAACCGTGAAAGTAACGGCGGTGTTCTGGAGCAAATTGAACTTCTAGACTAAGGGGTTGACCAATAATATCTTGAAAAGGGAGTTGTTTCGATTCCGATAACAGTTCAAAGTGAAAATGAAACAAGCTAGAGAGTTGTTCTTCCCCTTGGAGACTTTTGAACAACAGTTTATTGTCACCTAACGGCGTTGTCACCGTAAATAAGAGATTTTCCTGAGTAAAGACCGGGGCATTCATGTCTTTCCTCCTCAAGTAGAGTTGTCAGTAAATGAGTTTATTTTAAATTTGAACCGCTACAGCGGGTATTTAATTCAGTAATAATAATTCATCAGATTAATTTTCTAATTATAGACGGCGATCATAATTCTGAAAAGCAAGCGATTGAGAAAGAGCAATTCTAAATAATTTATATTATAGGTAATAACTTGATTATTAATATCAATTTTTGATTGTGGAAAATTGAAGCCTTACAGAGAAATAATTTTATTATTTAATTTTAGGCAAAATAACTATTTTGCATTATAATGTTACCGTATTAATTGGCCTATCTAAAGATACCCACTTTGGTAGGAACAAGCCATCGCTATTAATAGACTTCAATATGGTCAATTCAGTTAACTCCACTCAAAACGAACGTTATATTGCCACACGCCATGTTGCACGGTTGAGTGCGATGATCAATGCTTTATTATCTTTCCTTCAAATTTCATTGGGTATCATAGGACATTCACAGGCTTTAATTGCTGATGGATTTCATACTTTATCTGATTTGATTAGTGATGGTATTGTGTTAATCGCGGCAAAATATAGTACACTGGATGCTGATGTCAATCATCCTTATGGACATGCTCGCTTTGAAACTTTAGCGACTATTTTGGTGGGTAGTTTACTTTTAATTGTCGCTGTAGGGATATTAGTTAATAGTGGACGACGGTTGCTCGATCCCACTTTATTATGGCAACCAACGCGGATCAGCTTGGTAGTGGTCATCCTGACCATTTTAGTTAAAGAAGCTTTATACCAATATACGCAACATATTGCCAAGCGATTACGTTCTAAAATGTTAGAAGCCAGTGCTTGGCATCATCGCAGTGACGCCATTTCTTCAGTGATAGTGTTGATGGGGATTAGCGGCAGTCTGGTCGGGATAAACTGGCTAGATGCCGTTGCGGCGATGGGGGTCAGTTTGATGATAGCTTATATTGGTTGGTCGTTAGGCTGGGGAGGTGTCAAGGAATTAGTTGATACGGGTCTAGATGAAAATCAGTTGAATGAAATTAAACAAGTGATTACTTCGATTGCGGAAGTACGCACTTTACATGAATTACGTACTCGTTCGATGGGATCGCAGGTTTTAGTTGATGTTCATATTTTAGTTAATCCTTCCATTAGTGTTTCGGAAGGACATCAGATTGCCGAAACGGTACGCGCTCATTTAATTGCTCAAATAGAGGGCATTTTTGATGTATTGGTACATATTGACCCAGAACCCGATGAGAAAGTGGAACCGAATTTAAATTTGCCGTTACGTCATGAAATTACGATTGCCTTACGGCGATGTTGGCAATCTCTAGATGCCGCTAAAGCCATTGAGAATATTACGTTACATTACTTGACTGGTAAATTAACCGTGGATGTTTATTTATCTTTAACAATGGTGCAAGATATAGCGGAAGCTCAAGCATTGTCACAACAGTTTATTGAATTAGCTAAGCGTGAGTCTAGAATTCATGCTATTCGCGTTTATTTTAGTTATCAGTAAACAGTTATCAGTTATCAATAGTTTAGGATAGTTTAACCCCTCAATTAATAATTGAGAAACCTTAATTGATAGCCCGTTCGGTTGAGTTAATAACTGTTCACTGATAACTGTTTACGGTTAACTGACCAGGAGATTTAAAGTGTGATTAATTCGTTTAGTTAACTTGCAGGTTGCTAATCGAGGCAAAAGCTATTTAACTCACTACCTATTTTAGTTGTAAAATTTGAGAGAATTATTTTAGTTTGCTGTTATCGACGATGATCAAACCGCTAATTATTTCATCTCTCGTTTAATCTTAAGGAGCAAGAATTTAATGTCTGTGGAAAATGTTTTAAATTTAATTAAGGAACATCATGTTAAGTTTGTCGATTTCCGCTTTACTGATACCAAAGGTAAAGAACAACATGTAACGACAACGGTAGAAACGATTGATGAAGAGACTTTTGTTGACGGCAAAATGTTTGATGGTTCTTCTATTGCCGGTTGGAAAGGCATTAATGAATCTGACATGATTTTAATGCCAGATCCAACCACCGCTATTATGGACCCATTTACAGATGAAATGACTTTAAACCTGCGTTGTGATGTCATTGAACCGGCAACCATGCAAGGTTATGAACGGGATCCACGCTCATTAGCTAAACGTGCTGAAAATTACCTTAAATCAACGGGCATTGCTGATACCGCTTATTTTGGTCCCGAAAATGAGTTTTTTATTTTTGATGATGTTCGGTGGGGTTCCGATATCAGTGGTTGTTTTTGCAAAATCGATTCGCATGAGGCTAACTGGAATTCTGAGAAAATTTATGCGGATGGTAATTTGGGGCATCGTCCGGGTTTAAAAGGGGGCTATTTTCCCGTACCACCGGTGGATTCTTTACATGATATTCGTTCCGCCATGTGTTTATCTCTCCTGCAAATGGGTTTGAAACCGGAAGTTCATCATCATGAAGTAGCTACTGCTGGACAAGGTGAAATTGGAGTTGGCTTCAATACACTTGTTAAGAAAGCGGATGAAGTTCAAATTCTCAAATATGTGGTGATGAATGTCGCTAAAAGTTACGGCAAAACGGTTACTTTTATGCCTAAGCCTTTAGTGGGTGACAATGGGAACGGTATGCATGTCCATCAGTCTTTAGGTAAAGATGGGAAAAATATATTCGCCGGTGATAAGTATGGTAATTTATCGGAACAGGCACTCTACTACATTGGTGGTATTTTGAAACATGCTCGTGCTATCAATGCTTTTACTAATCCTTCCACGAATAGTTACAAGCGTTTGGTGCCTGGTTTTGAAGCGCCAACTTTACTAGCTTATTCTGCACGGAACCGTTCAGCATCGATACGAATTCCTTATGTTACTAATCCCAAAGCTCGGCGTGTTGAAATCCGTTTCCCAGATTCCACTGCGAATCCTTATTTCGCTTTCGCTGCAATGATGATGGCGGGTTTAGATGGTATTCAAAATAAAATTCATCCCGGTGAAGCGATGGATAAAGATTTGTATGATTTGCCGCCAGAAGAGGAAAAAAATATTCCAACTGTTTGTTTCTCTCTAGAACAAGCCTTGGAATATCTGGATAAAGGTCGAGATTTTCTGTTAGCAGGTGGCGTATTTACTAATGATGTCATCGATGCGTATATTAAACTCAAAATGGATGATATTACCCGCTTGCGGATGACAACCCATCCAATTGAATTTGATATGTATTACAGTTTGTAAAGGGATAATGAAACCGATTCTGGGGTTGATAATTTAAATGGGTTAAACCATTTGATGACAGATTTATCTCCTTCCCCCCTATAAAGGGGGGTTTTATTTTGTATCATAAACTCTTCATCTTGGCTTTTATAGAAAAAACCACCGTTCTAACTGATTGATGGAAAACAATAGATGTCTATACAAGAATTTAGTCTTGAAGTTACACCGATCTTACCGGAAGCGTTAAGTCGGTTGAAAGAATTAACTACTGATTTAAGGTATAGCTGGAATATTCCAACCCGGACTTTGTTTGAAAGTTTGGATAAAGAATTATGGATGTTGGTTGGACATAATCCGAAATTATTTCTCAAAAATATTGATCAAGCGAAGTTAAATGAAGCGGCTACTAACCCTTCTTTTCTTAATGCTTATCATCAAGTATTATCTCGTTATGATGCGTATTATCGAGCTAAAGGACGTCGTGAAGGAGGTACTCAATTAGCCGACGATGACTTAATCGCTTATTTTTGTGCTGAATATGGTTTTCATGAGAGTTTACCCGTTTATTCTGGCGGTTTAGGTATCTTAGCCGGTGATCACTGTAAAACAGCTAGTGATATGCGTTTACCCTTTGTCGGTGTGGGTTTGTTTTACCATCAAGGCTACTTTTCACAACAAATTGATAACGAAGGTAACCAAATTGTTTCTCGCTATGTTAACGATCCCCAGCATCTACCCATTAATCCGGTAGTTGATGATACTGGTGCACCAATTCTAATTGAAATCAAAATGGGGGAAACCCCAGTTTGGATTAAGGCTTGGCAAGTTCAAGTTGGACATATTCAGTTGTATTTGCTCGACACCAATGTGCCGCATAATAACGCCGATAATTGTGCCATTACTGATCAATTATATGGTGGTGATCAACATACCCGAATTAAACAAGAAATTATTTTAGGTATTGGTGGGGTACGCATGTTGAGGAGATTGGGAATTTCACCAACCATTTGGCATATTAATGAAGGTCATGCGGCTTTTCTTATTTTAGAACGGTTACGAGAATTAAAAGTTGCTGGTCAAGCGCTTGAAACCGCTTTGGAAATCGTCGCCGCCAATACCGTTTTTACGACCCATACGCCGGTACCCGCTGGACATGATCATTTTCCGCGCGAACTGGTGATGACTTATTTGGGTCACTTTGCTCAACATGAGTTTGGTTTATCTCCAGAAGCTTTTTTAGATCTAGGTTGTCTACCTCAAGATTGCACAGATTTTAATATGACGACTTTAGCGGTTAAAGGTGCACGTCACCTCAATGGCGTTAGTCGTATTCATGGTGATGTTTCGGCGGAAATTTGTGCCAAATTTTGGCCAGCTATTGCCCCAGCAGAAAATCCAATGCGTTATGTCACCAATGGCGTCCATATTTCCTCAATCTTAGCGCGCGATTGGAATGAATTATTTAATGACAAGTTAGGAATAGAATGGCATCGTGGCCTCTGTGATACACAGACTTGGCAAACCATTATCGAATCGATTCCCGATCAACAATTTTGGCAGATTAAACAGATCATTAAATCACGGATGTTAGCTATTATCCAACGAGCGCTCACAGTTCAATATGCCCAACATCAAATTAGTGAAACTCATTTGGAACGGATACTTAAATTTATTGATCCGAATAATCCTAACGTTCTTACTATCGGTTTTGCACGCCGCTTTGCGACTTACAAACGAGCTACCCTGTTACTCAAGGATCTAGAGCGCTTAAGAACCATTTTGACTGATTCGAGTAAACCAGTGGTGTTTATTTTTGCGGGTAAAGCGCATCCAGCCGATATACCCGGGCAAAATTTACTTAAAGCCCTGTATCATTTGAGTGGTGAACCGGACTTTTTGGGGAAATTATTGGTAATACAAGGATATGACTTAGGGTTATCACGGCGCTTAGTGTCCGGGGTGGATGTGTGGTTAAATAATCCGATTTATCCATTAGAAGCCAGCGGTACTTCCGGAATGAAGGCCGGTATCAATGCCGCTATCAATCTAAGTATTCTCGATGGTTGGTGGGCAGAAGGTTATGAAGGTGATAACGGTTGGGCTATTAAATCCTCACCACACAGCAATGAAGAACTACGTGATCAAGAAGATGCCCGTTCTCTCTATGAAGTCCTGCAAGATGAAGTGATTCCACTCTATTATGATCAGGGTAAATATGGCTATTCACCTGGGTGGATTAAGAAAGCCAAGCGTTCTATGGCTAGTATTTTACCTCGCTTTAATACTATCAGGATGCTCAATGATTACATCAAGGGATTTACTGGCCGGCCAGTCAGCGTGGTAAGCAACTCAGTGATAACAATTATGCGCAAGCACAAACGTTAGCTAATTGGAAAGTCCAGATTAGGGACCACTGGAATGATGTCCGTATTCGCCAACTGGCTATTCCACCCACACAACAACTCAATTATGGTGAGGCGATTACTCTCCAAGTGGCATTATATTTAAACCAATTGTCAGCCAGTGATGTCATGGTTGAACTGCGATTATCACGTAAAATCTATCATCCAGAATTTTTAGGTTCAAGCCAACCCACTTTCCAAGCCGACTTAGTACAAACCTATCATTTTGTCGCTGAACGACCCATACCAGAAACTGGCGAATATCTTTACACCATCACCTTGCAACCAGAATGGTGTGGTGGACTTAAGTATCAAATTCGTGCCTATCCTCACCATGAATTACTTTATCATCCGCATGAAATGGGTATGATGCTTTGGGTATAAAATACCAGTTATAACAATAGTTTATTATAGTTCGGTATTTTGAGCACGGTAAACCACTTGGACAGTATGAGGTAATCGGTGCAGAATACTCGATAACTGCGCTTTGCCTCGTCCAATTTGCACTGACGTTGTCAACAGAAAATACTGACTAGATACAGTCAGATTATTGGCTTCTATTTTTAAACCGGCCAAAGCCTCGTGAGCTAGGAAATCTGGTAAAGAATTAAAGGGTTGATTTTGTCGGGTCGCCACAATAGCTTGAGCCTCGGCTTCACTTAAATTAGTTACCACTGCCCTTAATATCGGGAGAGATGCCGTATTGATATTAATCGGGGTAGGTGTGGGTAACGCACTAATATAAGGCAATATTCTTTGATAACTGTCGGTATCAAAGCCGGTTATTAAACGGAGTTCTGAAGGACTTCGCAGTGGTCGATTCGCCGTTCGATAAGCTAGTGTCTTAGCTAAATAGGCATTATCTTCGGCACCTTGTGGCAATTGTGGTTCGTTATTACTATCTATCCAATCGACAATAACTGCGGCAAGTTCCGGAGGTAAATCTAAAACCATTAACAGTCGTTGAAGAACACTGAAAGCGGGCCAATTAGGCTGATCATTGTCATTAACTAGATTGTTTAGGTTAAAGCGGCTTTGTAAATCTTCTAACTGAACTTGGATAACACCACCCGGTAATGGCAAGGGAAGTAGCAAAGTTGCCCATACTTCATTAAGACTATCAATCGTGGTATTCTTGCTATCACGAAATAAGATGCGCTTAGCCCAATTTTCTCCTGCCAAGGCGTATAGATAGGCTTGATCACCTTGAATAATATTAGCAGTACGAGCAATATCTAATTGCTGCCGCGTGGTCATCGCCACCGCTAATAAAGTGGCTAAACTGACTACCAATAAAGCGAGGATTAAAGCTACACCTTGTTGATGAGTAACAATAATTTTCATTAGGAACGTTGCTCAGCCATTTCTTGCCACTAATTAACACTAGGCCAATTTTGGACAATTTAAGCATTGTTTACCTTTTTTATATTTTTTACAACACTTCTTTTTAAGTTTGCTTTTTCTGTCTTTCATTGTAATTGATTGATTATGAATTACAATCAATTCTGGCGGCGAGATAGCTATGGGTAATAAACCGCTCGCTTTAACCTCTCGAATCGTGATTTTACCAACGCCTTTTTTAGTAAGTTTAACGTTAACCTGATTTCCATAAGAGAGGACGCCAACGATGGGATTGTCATTTAATTGAATAGATAAAATATCTTTGTTTTCATCATAGGTAATTGCCATCCCGCTGCCTTCCGTAATTGATGGTGTTTTAATCATGTTGATTTCCCCAAGTTGCTATAATTGTTTGCCGTAATTGATGTAACTGACCATGAAAGAAATGATCAGCTTCATCTAGCCAACAGAGTTGGGGACGGTAACGTTGAATAGCAATCCATTGCGATACCGCTAACGGTGAAACAATCTCATCTTTACCGCCTTGAATAACCAAAGTGGGTATCTGCCTTAATTGCCAACTAGCGAAATTGAAACGTTCTACGGGCGGTGCCACTAACAAAAGTCGGCTCGCTTGTAGCTGCTCGTATCCTTTAAGTGCGACATAACTTCCAAAAGAAAAGCCAGCTAGCCATAATTGAGCTGGCTTCAATTGGCTGGTTACCCACTCAGCTACCGTGTATAAATCCTCGGTTTCTCCCTCCCCTTGATCAAATTGCCCGGTACTCTGACCAACACCACGAAAATTAAAGCGTACTGCACCAACTCCCAATTGATTAAAAGTCGTTGCCAGGATATAAACCACTTTGTTATTCATACTACCACCGTAAAGTGGATGCGGATGGCAAATGATGGCATAAGATTGATTAGAAGGGGTTAGCTTTTGGGGAGAGGTGACTAAAATTTCTATTTTCCCAGCAGGACCTTTAATTGAAAGGTTGGATGGTAATTCACTCATTCTGCCGCTATTCGCAACCGTTCAACAATGCGCCCCTGTTGTAAATGCTCGCTAATAATTTCATCAATATCATTCTGATTTTGCCAGTGTACCAAACCCCTTCTGGATAAATAACGATAACGGGACCGTGTTTACAACGATCCATACAACCAGCCGTATTAGCACGAACGCCATCACGACCAACAATGCCTAACTCTTTAGTCCGCTTTTTGAGGTAATCACGCATCGCTTGCGAATTATGATTACCACAACACCGTTGCCCGGCTTCACGTTGGTTAATGCAAAAAAATACGTGGTAGCGATAGTAATTTGCTGTCATAAATTTATCACCTTAAATATATGATATTTAATAATTTTTCACTTGCGGTGAGGACGGTATGTCCGGTTCACCGACTTCAAAATGAATAACATCAGCAATCGTTTATGCCTTGACTAAAAATGGAGTGACTTGCTCTAAACGTTTCATTAATTGGGATTCAACACTATCACAGTTAAGATTCTTATCAATTCAAATTTATTTTACCAAATAACGTTTGAAACTGCATATTCTCGCTGGCTCGGGATTTGCTCACTTTATAAATATAATGAACACTTCCTTCGATAACCTAACCGATACGAATTGAAATAAATAATTCCCGCTTTAATAGAAGAAGAATTCTATTTTTCATAACTAATTGGTATATCTCAAAAAATTTAGTGAATTTGACACTTTTGTCAAATTAAAATCCGCCAATAAATTGCAATTGGACAGTTTGTCCAATTACTAATATACATTGATTTTATTGATAAATATTAAATATTACCTTACTTATTACCAGTTATTTTTCCTAGAAATTTGACAAAAGTGTCAAATTGGATGAATTTGAACCGATTTGAATTTGACACTTTTGTCAAATTGGCTACCTAAATTTAGTTGAGGAATTGGACAAAATAGTATAGTGACAACAAGAAGTTACAGGAATATATTATTGCGGTGGTAACACACCACCAGGGTTGAATACTTTTAAATAAGGGAGATTAACTATGAAGTCGTTATTAAAACCGGTATTGTTCGGAAGCGTTGCATTAGGAATAGGAATTTTGGCCACTTCTTTTTCCGCTTTGGCAATGCCGCCACATAACCCTAATGCCTAAATGCCTATGATGAGGGAAACGTATGGTGGCTTATGGCATATGATGATGATTTAAAGAATCATGAGTGGAGAGAAAATCGAGTTATTTGTTTCGATCCTTGGAATTCCCTAGATATGCATGCCGAGTATAGCTATTGGCAAGACGTATGGTCTTATCCCAATTTCTCTCCTTTCAATTTTCTTTTTAGTAAAGAAAAAGGGGCACGTCAAGAAGGCGATCAAATCTTTATGGTGGGTAATCATTGTGATCCAGCTGGACCAGCTGATTGTCGTGTTGCAGACTGGCATGACAGTAGGCAATGGGAAATGACTAGCCTGATGAAAGGACATGGTCATTTACAAAGGTGGGCAAGCGAGTTTGGTGAAAGCAAAGTATGGGCTAACATAGAATTGGAAAGAATTCAGCAGGAATGCGATTGTGGCGAGCTAGCAAGTTATTTTTCGAGTGTTGATATCAGGATAGATAACGCAAGGAATCTAGAAGAGATACTTTCAACACGCCCTGAATGTGGTGGTGGAGTTATTACAGATACAGAATCTGCACCATCAGGATCTGAAATGGCAAGATAAACGAATGTAACACTCACATCGAGCAGCAATCTTGTTCACTCCCATGCTAAAACGTGGGAGTGTTTTCTCGTTTTTCTCGTTCCCACGCGGGAGCCAGGTAGGGTGGGCAAAAGCGCAGCGTTGCCCACCATTTTTTCCGCACCGTGCCCCATTGGTGGTGGGCAAAATGCCGTGTAAGTTTCGTACCTATATTAAACCTCTTGGACGGCATTTCGCCCACCCTACTTGGCTAGTGAACATTATAAACCGGTAATTATGATGAGTTTGGAAGATTTTAATGCTTGGCAAGAAACTGCCTATTTAATGTAATCACCTACCAATGCCAGAGATTTATTAGAAGCTATAAATTGACATTAAAGCCCATCGGAATCTCGTGAAGCCGGATCTTATTGAAGAAACCTGATCGGTTTCCGAGAACGTGCTTGGCAAGATTATCTCTACTGGCAACAAACTGATAAGAATATACTTAAACCTATTAACCTGACTTATCAGAGATATTCAGCGTATTCCTTTTAGCGGCTTGGGTAAACCAGAACCACTTAAGCATCAATTAACCGGTCCTTCAAGCTAGATTTCTTGAACTGGATTCTCTTCCATCGGCAGCGTATTCACTCTCACATATTGGCTCTGCTGTTTGTCCTTAAGGTTCAAAGCGACTTTAGCTCGCTACCAAGCTCTGCTTAGTAGTGTTTGCTTAAGAAGCTCTGCTTCATCTACCTAGCCAAACAGAGCTTGGCGTGCAGGCATTACCAAGTAGAACTTGGTAAAGAGCTAAAATAATGTCTAATATATAAAGTGAGAGGAAGTGCACTAGTGCGAACTTTCATGGGAGTAAAAAAGGAAAAAATAATAAAATAAACATTATAGATTCTACTTGGTAGAAAGCCCACAAACTCACTGACTACGCAAGTTCACCACAAAGTAGTTAACTGATTTATTAAATGTAAACCAAAATATGAAGGAGGAAACCATGAGTCAAGAAAATATCCGAGCAATGATTAAAGAAGCCTATGGAACGCTTCTCTTAACTATGCAAGCAACGACTAACCCTATCGAAGTAAAATTATACAATGCAACTTGCGTAAATTCTGCAAAAGAATTATCTAATCCAATTTGGATAAATCAATATGTGAAGTCATTACAGGATGATTGTTTAACTAAAATTATTTTAGAAAAGCTTGTTTCTGCTTCTCTTGATCCAAATTTTAAAGGCTTTTCTTCCATCGAAATAGGTAATCTTCTACATGGCCGGTTAGGAACTTACACGAGGAAATATTTTCAGATTGCTGTTAGCCTCACCAGTTATTCAGAACTAAAAATGCAAGAGTTGCTCAGTAAGTTAGGTTTAGTGACGCCTTTTTCAGGAAAAGATTTGTTGATGCTCAACGTGCGCGATTTCCTCAAGAAAGTTTGCCAGAACGGCTATCAAAGGGGCCTATTTGATAATTCATTTGGTAACACCAGCGTTGCTACGATAAAACCAGATTTAGTCATTATAGATAATCATCGAGCAATCGTTTTAGATTTGACTAGTCAATTTGGTAAAGCGCATTTCCAAAAAACTAAGACTTACGCGGTAATCTTAAATCAAGTCAGTAAAATGGTAAATCGTAATATACCCGTTGTCTATGGCGAGATTTATTGGAATGATATTCATGCCGCCACCCTACTCAGAAAATTAGACAGCCTATCTATGAATAGGCAATTTGTTAGAGAATTTCCGGTAGATCCAGGGGTGATGGATTCTATGTCAAAAGAGCAATTACAAACCTTTGGAAGAAAAAATCCATATGCTTTAAGCGCTTTGGAGCATGAGACGGTACTCGCTTTTGATGCTCAAGGTGCAGATTTGAAAACGATATTTCATCAATTGGCTCATATGAAGTCTATCCATGCTAAAGATGTTCGTGCGGTAATTGAGCAACTCTAGTTAGCCCAGTAGGAGTAGTATCTCGATGGAGGTGTTGAATATTTTGAACAAGATTACACGGACTATAAGGATAGACAAGATAAATTTAGAGTCATCCTTGAGTCTGTGTCATCGGGAGCGGGCTATTTTAACCCAAATTGAATCGATCGAAATGATTAACTTTAGAACATCTGAAAGGATTTTATTGGAAGGATGGTGGGCGATGCTGGATTTGAACCAGCGACCCCTGCCGTGTGAAAGCAGTGCTCTACCCCTGAGCTAATCGCCCTTAACAACTAGCAATTCTAAAATACAGCGACTATCAAGTCAAATTTCTTTTTATCCCGTTACATTGTTATTATAATGAATTTTTTTTAATATTCATTTCCAATCTGAGATAAAAATGATAGTTCGTACTCGCTTTGCACCTAGTCCTACTGGTTATTTACACATCGGTGGTGTTCGTACTGCCTTGTTTTCATGGTTATATGCTCGTCAACATCAGGGGCAGTTTATTCTTAGGATTGAAGATACCGACCGGGAACGTTCCACTACAGAATCCGTTAATGCGATTTTAGAAGGAATGGCTTGGCTTGAATTACAATATGATGAGGGGCCTTTTTATCAAACACAACGTTTTGATCGTTATCAACAGGTGATCGAACAGTTATTGGCTGAAGGTAAAGCCTATTACTGTTATTGTTCTAAAGAACGCTTAGAAAAATTACGCGCTGAGCAAATGGCACGTAAGGAAAAACCGCGTTATGATGGGCATTGCTGCCATCTAACTTCACCAATGCCTAGTGATATTAAACCCGTGGTACGCTTTAAAAACCCGGTAGAAGGGGAAGTTGTTGTTCGTGATTTAATCAAAGGGACTGTTACCTTTAAAAATAAAGAATTAGATGACTTGATTATTGCTCGTGCGGATGGAACACCTACTTATAATTTCACTGTGGTAGTAGATGATTGGGATATGCAGATTACTCAGGTGATTCGAGGAGATGATCACTTAAATAATACGCCTAGACAAATCAATATATTAGAAGCTTTAGGTGCCAATATACCCCAGTATGCCCATGTGCCTATGATTTTAGGTCGTGATGGGCAACGCCTTTCTAAGCGCCATGGTGCGGTTAGTGTGATGAACTATAAAGAAGAAGGTTATTTGCCCGCCGCTTTATTGAATTATTTAGTTCGGCTAGGTTGGTCACATGGCGATCAGGAAATTTTTTCTCGACAAGAGATGATAGACTTATTTGATATTAAAACCGTACAAAGTTCTCCTTCGGCTTTTAATCCCGAAAAATTACTCTGGCTAAATCAACATTATATTAAAACTGGTCAACCTGATGAATTAGCAACACATTTGCAGTTTCAATGTGACCAATTAGGCATAGATACTCAACGCGGTACCGCATTAACTGAACTGGTTATTGCACAAGCTGAGCGTGCCAAAACGTTAAAGGAAATGGCCCAAAATAGTCGATTTTTCTTTGGTGACCAGTTCGAAATGGATGAACAAGCCGTAAAAAAACATCTTAACCCCATGATTCTTGAACCACTTACTGATTTAGGTGAACGCTTAGAACAACTTCATGAATGGACTGTCCAAATGATTCATGCAACTATTCAGTCACTTAGCGAACAGTATGCGTTAAAATTAGCCAAAATTGCGCAACCCTTGCGGGTAGCTGTCACCGGTGGAACAATCTCTCCACCCATTGATGTCACGGTTTATTTAATCGGTCAAACTCGCAGTGTAGAACGGATTAAACAAGCATTGGCTTTAATAAGGAGTACATCAAGTTAATCCCTACAAGGAGGAAAAAATATGACAATCACCCGTAAAAGAATGCATGTCATGATAATCATGAGTGACAGTTCTAAATTGGAAGGTACTTTGATAATTGAAGGTTATACCCGTTTGTCTGATGTCATTAATAATAAGAGCAAAGATTTTATTGTCTTATTAGATTTCGATAACCAAATTCATATTGTTAATAAACAACATATCATTCAAATTATGGAACTGGGTGAAATCGATTGATAATCTGACCAATTTAATCTTAACCTATCATTTTCTCAGTCGGATTAAATAAGATCATGTCTTGTTTACCTACCCCACTTTATCATCATTTTTGGCGGTTGGCGTTGTTTTTGCTTTTTATAAGCCAGTGCCTCTACGCCGCAGACACAATACAAATTCAAATTGAGGGTGTAACTGGTGAAATGCTTGATAATGTACGCGCTTATTTAAGTCTAGAACAGCAAAAAAATCATCCACGATTGTCAGCCAGTCGTATTCAAAATTTGCATAACCGCGCTACCGCTGAAATTCAGCAGGCTTTACAACCTTTTGGGTATTATCGCGTTAAAGTAACTAGTCATTTGCGTCAATTGACTACTAAGCCATCTCGGTGGCAAGCACGCTATCTGCTTGAATTAGGAGAAGCCTTAAAGTTAACAACGTTAAAAGTAGACCTAGATGGTGAAGCTAATAAAGATGACGTTTTTCAGAAATTGTTACACCATTTCCCGATTAAAGTCGGTGATGTACTTAATCACTCGCAATATGAAAAAGCCAAACGAAGTCTATTACAATTAGCTGAAGAACGAGGTTATTTCGATGCACAATTGACTCAACATGAAATTCGCTTTGATGAACCTGCTTATGCGGCTCATATTATTTTAAAATTAGATAGTAACAAACGTTATCGTTTGGGTGAGGTGAAATTCCAAAATAATGAGGAATTTAATGAATCTTTGTTACAACGGTTTTTAACATTTAAGCCGGGTGATTTTTACACGGGAAATGCCTTGCTAGCCTTTAAAAATGCGCTAACTAACAGTGACTATTTTGCTAGAGTAGATGTTGAAATGGACCGTGCTGCAACGACACCTGATTTGCAAGTACCCATTAAAGTTACTTTAGAACCCCATAAACGGAATAGGTACGCTTTTGGCATTGGTTATGGGACTGATACTGGCGTCCGTGGCAGTGCCGAGTGGAAACGCCGCTACATCAATCAGTATGGACATCAGTTTACCACTAAAATTGAATTATCAGAAATACGTCAAAGTGCTACCGCTCGTTATCATATTCCGATTGGGAAAACGATAAATGATTTTCTAACGATTACTGCGGGTTACCGGGATGAAAGTACGGATACCAGTGACAGTAAATTATTGTTACTCGGCATTGGCAAACATCAACTCCGACGCTTATGGAAAAGAAATTTAGAAGAGGTGATTGGTATCGAATATCGTGATGAAAGGTATACGGTTGGTGGTGATAGTGGCCATGCTAAATTGTTAATGCCTTATATTAATTGGTCTTATGTTAAAGCGGATAATCGTATTTATACTTGGCGAGGACATAAAATTGAACTCAGTGTCCGGGGTGCCCTAGATAACATGGGTTCTAATGTTTCTTTTTTACAGACACGATTAAATACTATCTTTATTCGGCAATTATGGGCAAAAGGTAGAGTCATTGCTCGTAGCGATTTAGGTTATACCGCCATGGATTTATTAGATGGTGAATTTAGCCACTTACCTCCTTCAATCCGTTTTTTTGCTGGCGGTGACCGAAGTATCAGAGGTTATGATTATCAAGCCGTTGGCCCCAAAAATCCAGAAGGTCAGGTACTCGGTGGTAAAAATTTGTTAGTAGGCAGTCTTGAATATGAGCAAAAAATTTTAGATAAGTGGAGCTTAGCTAGTTTTTATGATATTGGAAATGCCTTCAATGATTTTTCTGAACCGTTGAAGCACGGCGCTGGTATTGGGGTACGTTGGCAATCGCCAGTGGGTTTAATTCGGGTTGATGTGGCGGCAGCATTAAGTGAGAAGGGGTATCCACTACGGTTACATATTACCGTTGGACCGGATTTATAAAGCAACTTTAATTTATTCAAGTAAAAACAGTCGTACCCTGAATTAATTTTTTTACAACCAAGTAAATGGTGACAATGATTATGACTACTCATTCACAAACTGAGTCAACCAATGACATTCAATCTAAACGGATCACTAAAACGGATCTTAATCAACTGGCACAAACTCAATACGGTGATAAAGCTTACTGCGAGCATATTCGTAGTGGACAGCGTGGCTGGTATCTTTATATTGGGCATGAACCTCTATTTCTTGGTATTAATATCACCGAAGCGTTTCATTCATTACAAACCCAAAATTTTTTGTCCACCCCGGATTCCTCTACCACATTGAAGGTTACTACTACACCCAGTGAGACAGCTTCTACTGAATTCGTAACAACTTCATCAACTCAGCCAAAAAATCCTGAACGGTTAGAAGCCAAAGTGACTTCTCTTGCCACAACCTCGTCAGTGGAAAGATCTTCTCTTTCTCCTGAACAGATGTTAGCAATATTGATAGAAAAATTCCCTCAAACCTTTTTTAAAGATCCACAAAAAATTCGTCCAATCCAAAAATATGTTCATAAAAAAATTCGTAAGACATTAAATTATGAATACACCAAAGAAGAAGTATCAGCTGCTTTAGCGATTTATACCCAAGCCGATGCTTATTGTAAACAACTGATATTAGGTGGACAACGAGTTGATTTGGAAGGTAACCCTTGTGGCGAAGTGTCTCCAAAACATATAGAAGATGCTAAAGCCAGAATCATGGGCGAAAAACCGATGCGACCGGCTAAAAAGAAGAAACACCAAACCGCGCCACTTCTTCAGGTTGGTCCACCACCGATTGAAGAACTCGTTACCGGTAAAATGGAACTTAGCGTCAAAATTGATACAGTCCCAATTGATTCTAAAACAGTGAAAAATGGTTGGCAAGAATTTACCATTGAGGCTAGTGGTCAGATAATTAAAGTTACGGTTCGACCTAAAACTTGGAATAAATTGCAAAAAGCCGGGAGTGAATATCCAGCTTGGATAGCACATCTTAAAGGTAAAATGGGAGAACGTATTAAGGGTGGTTTTGAACTTGATCAACCATCAGTTCAAATATTTGAAAAGCTACCAAAGGGGACTAAGATAGAACCAGAAGCAGTTAACGATGATAATTCTTAAATGAGTTGCTGAGAAGGTAGGTTACTTTTAATAATTTTACGTTAATTTTAGCTAAGCTATACTCTACTGCCATTAAGTTAAAAATTTTCCGCCTTTGAAAAGGAACGTTTATATTCAAAATATTGAAATATTAAGATATTTTTTGAATACAACCGATCTTAACTTAATGACAGTGATTCTACGCCGGTTAATATCACTCGATGATCAAGTTTTTAAATAATAAGTTGTTTTTCCCCATACCGATTTCAATTATCGACAAATAATCAATTTACCTTGACGTTCTACCTGTTGAAAATACTTTTTTAAGATAGGCAAATAATCCTCAATTTTCCAATTTCGTTGCCAGCAATCTTTTTTAGAAGCATTACTAATTCCCGATTTGTCACCTTCGTAGACACTGAAATAACAAGGTACTTGGTAGGAAGCGCATAAAGCGATGAGGTTACGCAAGGCTTGCCCATCATCAATTACATTTAAGACATTGTTACAAACAATCGCATCTGGGTTACAAGCTAAAGCCGCTTGGTTTTCAGCTTCGGAACGATTAAATTTGTCATAAACGTATAATTTAACACCCAATCCGGTGGCGTAGATTTTATTTGCATCAAATTTACCACCACCGATATCGAGCACAGTTAAACCGACTAATTGTGGTAAAACTGCTTTAATACCAGGATTAACTTGATTGAGGCTGGTGGTGGCACTGCTTAAGTCTTGCATAAGAATTTTTGGAAAAAACTGATTTCACACCATGATTGAGTTTCAGGTTTTTCAATTTTAATAATCTCAGTAAACGGAATCCGCTCTCGGGCACCAACAATCGCTTGAGGCGTAACTTCGACAAAGTCAAAAGTGATAATAGTATGATTTTGAGTGTAAACTTTGATGGTATCGCCGATGTTAACCTGTTGATAAACTTCAGCTGGGGTTGGTTTAATCACTTGCATCGTTGTGGTGCAGGCACTCAAAGAAACCAGCCCAATTAACGAGAAAATAGCAGTAATCACTATTCGATAAATCATTGCTAACCAATTCATTTTGTTTCTACTTTTTCTACTCTGTCGATTTCGTTGAAAGGAATTTGTTGCCGCTGACCAACAATAGCGGCATTATTGACTCCCACGAGTGGAAATTCATAAATAGTCTGATCCAAAGTGTAGACTTTAATCGTATCACCGACCCGAAATTGTTGTCGGATCGCTGCTGGTGTAACCGGTTCTGGCGGCGGCAAAAAGTCAAATTTTGACCACTGAATACAAGCTGATAAGCTCAGTAATAACATGAGTTGGTTAGACCATTTGATAAGTTTAGGTATCATAGTGACGATCCCGTTTGATATTGTTCGACTCGTGCTCTCATTTCCGCCAATTCTTCAATAAATCCACCCGATAAAATGGGAAATCGGCACCACGTTTTCGGATCCAAACTCTCATCATCTAAATGAAAACTCGGGGCAAACCGTTCCCGTTTCCATTGATTACGACTCCACAAAGTGAAAAAGCGTTCAATCCAGATCAATAATTGTTCAGCGGAATAGTGGCTAAATTGGGCACGCAATAACCCAAAAATTTCATAAGGCGTTTGTCGGTCCCGAATAGCAGCTTTTTCAATGACATTAAGTAAATCATAAGGCATTAAATCAGCTTCATCGGTTTGCTGCATAATCAGTGGTCGTAATTCAGCCGTCGGTGCTTGTTGATTGACTAATTTCAATGCCGTAATCGGTTGTAATTGCGTCGGACCTTGTACTTCTAACCAACGTAACCAGTGGCGTAAAAAATCTTTATCAATCCCCGCCAGTGGACTTAAACCACCGCTAGTATCACCATCCATCGTGGCATAACCTTGAGCAGCTTCGGAGCGATTACTGGTTGCTAACAGCAATGCCTGACGCAAATTGGCAATTAACCAAACACCCGGTGACCGCGCCCGTGCTTGAATGTTTTGCAGCGCAATATCGTGTTCTGACCAATTTAATTGTTGGTGGGTTGCCTGAGAAACCAAGTTAATATAATTCTTGACTAAGTCGTCAATATTGAATTCTAAATAATCGGCACTTAAGGCGTGAGCTAACGTAATCGCCGCTGTTTGAGTTATCGTACTAGAATTTTCCGTGGCTTGATAAACACAAGTTAGCAGTGAGTTAATGATAGCATTAATCGTTGTGGTTGGTAGCGCCACATAACTCAGTTTTTGATTAAATCCGCTAATACCCAATTCAGCAACACCCAATTCCACCATGAGGCGCACTAAACAAGCAATCGCCGAGGAATCCGCACCACCACTGAGAGAAACGACAAAACCTTGAGCGCGACTTTTACGTAAGTAATCGAATAAACCCAAACTCACTGCCCGGGTAAATTCCTCTTCCTTAAGCGTGGAACTGTCTTCCCAAGAAGATGGTGTAGCCAATTGGTAATGAGGCGGTATCTGCGGATAAGTAAAAGGTAGATAAATACGGCTGGCTAACTTAGGAACCCATTCGCTAGTCCGTGCTTGTGACATGCGCGTTAAATCCACATCGATCAAAGCGGTGATCAGTTGATAATCAGCAAAACTAAACCGCTTACTTGCCGCTAGCAATTGTCCACCACTGGCACACAAAGCATCGCCATCGTAAATCGCCCGTCCAGCCTCATTACCAAGCAAGTTGGTATAAACATAACTAACACTAAAAGCACGCGAACCTTCCAATACAAAGCGTTCACGAACTTTACGTTTACCAAAAGCAAAATGGCTAGCACTCGGATTCAGGATGATATCGACGCCTTGTTCGGCGAGCTTAATCCCAGGACGATTAGCTACCCAAGCTTCTTCACAAATTTCAAAGCCAATCCGCACACCACCGCAATTAAAATAAATATCACCGAGTGGATAGCGTTGCTCATCGATTTCAATTTCAGTTTGGGCACCGTGGGGCCAACGGTGAAACCAACGCGGTTCATAGTGAATGCCATCCCCCGGCAGAAACTTCTTGGCAACAAATCCCCCAATTTGACCATTGACTAATAAGCACACCGTATTATAAACTCGATTCTGGTAAAGTAAGGGTAAACCAGCGGCTACAATGATATTTTGAGTCTGCGGTACAATAGTTTGCAAGAGGCGCCAAGATTGTGTCAACGTACCCGGAGCGAGAAAAGCATCTTCACAGCCATAGCCACTCAGGCATAATTCCGGTAAACACAGAATACTCACCTGTTGCGTTTGGGCAGCGGCAATAGCGGCGAGGATATGGTTTTTATTACCCACCCAATCCAAAGGCGTTTGGTTAAGTGTGGCCGCACCCACTTTAATGTATTTCATGGAATTCTTTTATTACCGAAGTTAAAAAAACCGCCCTTCCAATGGTGAAGAAGCACTAGCATAACGTTTAGCCGGCATTCGTCCCGCTAGAAAAGCTTCTCGTCCAGCTTCAATCGCTTTCTTCATGGCAGAAGCCATCAGAATGGGATGTTTGGCATTCGCAATGGCTGTATTCATTAAGATACCATCACAACCTAATTCCATCGCAATTGCCGCGTCGGAAGCCGTACCCACTCCAGCATCCACTAATATCGGTACATGGGCATTTTCAACAATAGTTAATATATTGAGTGGATTACGAATTCCTAATCCTGAACCAATAGGTGCTGCCAATGGCATCACCGCCACACACCCAAGTTCTTCAAAATGTTTAGCCATAATGGGATCATCATTGGTATAAACCATCACTTGAAATTCCTCTTTAATTAAAATTTCAGCGGCTTCTAAAGTCGCGATCACGTCTGGCAATAACGTTTTCTCATCACCCAGTACCTCAAGTTTTACCAAATTGTGCCCGTTAAGCAGTTCCCTCGCTAAGCGGCAAGTTCGGAGTGCGTCTGCTACCGTATAACAACCGGCGGTATTCGGTAATAAGGTATATTTATCCGGAGAAATGACATCAAGCAAATTGGGCTGATCTGGATCTTGACCAATGTTAGTTCGACGAATAGCCACCGTTACGATTTGAGCACCACTCGCTTCTATTGCTAGGCGAGTTTCTTCTAAATCTTTGTATTTTCCAGTTCCTACTAATAAACGTGAACCATAGGTTTTACCCGCAATAATTAAAGGTTTATCGGTAAAATAACGTTCAGACATGTTGCACCTAACGAGTTTAAAAGGTAAATTTAATTATCCAGCAATAATAATCCATTTTCATGGTTAACTGATAACTGATATTAGTGTGATTCTCATTTTTCAATCTGGGTGACTTCGACGGGTAAAGCCAGATAAGTTACATGGCTTGGCGATTCTCCCAATACATTCGCACTCGTTTCATCATTTTTTCTAAAATTTCGGGTGGAAAATCATTTTGATAAGTTCGTAAAAAAATTTGCACCGCCATCTCACTCTCACTCAATCCTTTTCCGGCTAAACTTGACCGAATGAGTGCCCGTGAGGTGCTGAACATTTCACAACCCATGATCAAGCGTTCTTCTCCGGAACGTTGCATTAATAACTGATGAAATAATGCTTGAATAGCTTTGGTGGTATCATTCATTTCTGTACTTCGGCAAGCAGTGCGATGACATCTAAATGGATAGCACGAGTAGTTATAGAAAGCTGGGTTTCGTTCCTCAACCCAGCCTACTCGTGCTTCCTACTTTAATAATAATTGCTTGATACTTCACGAGTCTATTATAGACTTAAATAATTTTCAATTAGGAGAGAAAAAATGTCACTTGATAAGAAGTATGACCTCATTGCCATGGATATAACAAGTAACTGTAACCTTCGATGCCCATTTTGTCTGAATGATTATTCTCAAATAAAAGGGAATACCTTTATAACAGATGAACTATTTAATAAAGCCATGCAACTTCTACCACTGACTCACGATGGTTTGTTTTTTATCTCTTGTTTATTTGAACCGACTATCCATACTGAGTTTATCAATTTTTTAGAAAAAATACCGTTGGAATATAGAAAAAAAGTTTTTTTCACCACTAATCTTGCTAAGAAGTTGTCAGATGAAACATTAGAAAGACTCAGTTGTATAAAGCTTCATCACATCAATATTTCTTTAGATTCGTTAAACGCTGAATTATTTGAAAAATTGCGTAAAGGAGCAAAACTTAAAGTTTTTATTGATAATCTGGAAAGGTTAACTAGCCATTTTTCAAAGAACCCAGATGCTCCTGAAATTAGATATTTAACATTAGTCTTTAAATCTAATTTAAAAGAAATACCAGAATTAGTAGAAAAATGTGCAACTCAATATTTATCCTCTCTTCATAATATAAGACCCGTGTGGAAAGTTAAAACCAATGCGGACTGGCTAGCAGAAGAATATATTAATGCTAACGAATTAGAAATCCTGAAAAAGCAACTTGCTCAATTTTCTTATACTTATTCAGTTGGTCCGCTACATAATGAGAATGCTTTTTTACATGAAAAAAACTACACTTACATTGTTCCTCCTACGGCGATTAGAATTAGTTCTAACGGAAGAGTGGAATTTTTAGAGAGGGAAGTATTCATCAATTTAAATGACATAAAAGAGCCGTATAATTTTTTTAAAGATATGTTATCTTTTTTAGAACTGGATTTATCCAGAGCAAATGAATTACAAAAAATGTTAAAGAGAGTAAACGATTTTTCTCACCCGACTACACAACCACAGCATTTAAGTACTTTTAATTTTTTCAGAGGAAAAATTCGCGATAACTTGTTGATGGGTAAGGTGCACAAAATAATAAACTATATGAAAAAATGATCTTACTACACCAAGTAGGTCGGGTTAGCGAAGCGTAGCCCGACTAACCCAATCGACTGTCAACTTCTTAATTGATGACATGCTCAAAATAGGATAATGAGAGGTTAGCCATAATCCCCACTTTACCTATAAATTAATTTTTGACGGAAAGCCAATAGCAACACCCGATTGCTCTCGGTGCCCGGTTTTATCGTAAAACTGGATGTCTCCTTCTTCATTGCAAATCCAAACTTCTATCGCACCTTGTTCAAAATATAATTGTTGCTTTTCTGCCATCTCCCGAGGAGAATTGCTAGAAGATAATATTTCTACACAAATTTCTGGTGCTATCGAACATTCTACTTCCTGTTTAACCTGAGCGAATTTTTCCAGAGAAATCCAGGCTACATCAGCTACCTTAGTTCCTTTGTGGGTTTTAATAGCACATTCAGGTAAAGTTTTGCCGGTTTTCATGATTAAACGCAACAGATATTCGATTTCACCCTGAAAAGCGGAATGATAAACCTTAACCGGGGACATGGTGATATTTCCATATTCATTGAGTTCGATTTTAAAGGGCAAATTTTGCAGATCTGGATGTTCACAAACTTCTTGCCAATTCATAATGGATTATCTCCAACAAAGTGAACCTACTGCGAGAAAGTAAAAAAATGTAATTTATTGTAAAGTAATAAAGCTGGGTTTCGTTCCTCAACACAGCCTACTCTTGCTGCCATTATAAAATCTCATCCATTCAGTGAATGATAGCGCAACCGGACGTATTTTATTCACCTTACGAATGGGGTAGAATCGATAAAAGCGAAGCGTTGCCTACTCTTTTTATACCCCACACTGCTGATGGTGGGTAAAATACCGTGTGAGTACACGTGACCACATTAAACACCTTGGACGGCATTTTCTTACCCTACACTGGCTAAATGAGCTATAATTATAAAATATTAAATAGAGTGAAAAAGAGAATTTCAGGGAAATTATCTTTTAGAGATTGGGACACCCCAAATAATATCCGATAGCAAAACGATGAACGATCAACTTATTATATCTAAAATTCAACAACTCCACTCCACCTATCTCAAGCAGGAATTATTGTTTTTTTTAGATTACTTACTCACTAAACAACATGCTGATAAGAAGCTCATAAAAAAACCGCCTCAATTTGGTTGCGCCAAAGGGACCTTTAAACTGGCCGAAGATTTTGATGAGCCTTTAGAGGATTTTAAAAATTATATGCCATGAATTTGCTCCTGGATACCCATACCCTCATTTGGTTCTTAGAGGGAGATAGCCACTTAGGTCTCACCGCAAAAAGCTATATTGAGGAGGCTAGTCATACGAATTTCGTCAGTATGGCAACATTTTGGGAGATGGCCATTAAAATCAGTCTTAACAAACTCGAATTACGAAAACCTTTACCAGACTTGATATCCTTAATCTGGGAAAATGGGATAGCAATTCTACCCATTACCATTGAACATACCTTATTAGTCAGTCAGTTGCCTTTTTATCATAAAGATCCTTTTGACCGGTTATTAGTCGCTCAGGCCATGAACGAGAACATGACGTTACTTAGTGGAGATGAAAAATTCAAGCTTTATCCTATTCAAATCATTTGGTAGCTTACTGGTTTTCTTACTGAATTCGTCATGTAAATTGCGGTAAGAGCCAAGTAAGGTGTGCACCCTACGTGCTGAATAACAACTTAATGTTTAGAATAATGATATCGACAAGCTAAAATTCTAATTTTACCTTCGTTTTCTAGCACCTGATAAACTAACCGGTGTTCTGGATCGATACGTCTTGACCAACAACCAACTCATTCGGGTTTGAGTTGTTCCGGATCACCCGTTCCAGAGTAAGGATTACGTTGGATTTCACGTATTAGTTTGATAATTTTCATCGCTTTTTTCCGATCCGGCTCAATCCACCAAACGAAATCCTCAAAGGCTATCGGATCGAATTCCAAGCTGCTCACAAGCTACCTCAAAATCAACTCCTCCACGACGATTTTTAGCTTCTATTAATCGTTGTCTCATGACTTCACTTTTAAGCAAGTAAGTGGTTTCTACTTCAGAACGCATCTCTCGCCACAACTCAATGGGTACAATCACTCAGGTAATCTAACCATTTTCATCTAAAATTGTTTGAATCGTATTGAAATTCATCCGCTTGATGCTCCAGATTGACCTAGTAAAATTATAGCAAAGTCTGTTTACCAGTTTTATCAGCCTATGTAAAGTGCATAAGTTGTAAAAGTGCATGACGGCTACCGCTTACGCACCCTACGCAACACTGCCATTAAGTTAAGGCTTAATTAAGCCAAGTTTGGAAATAATTGTACTTGAGTAACAAGGGGTTGCAACCCCTTGTTAACAGAAAAATTGCTTAACTTAATGGCAGTGACCCTACGCAAGCTCTAACCTACTCGTGCTGGTTCGTTTCACCTTGAATGTCATGGCCATATTCAACATTGTTTGTGGTGCATGGACTACCACTCACATCTAGCACCGAAAACCTTAAACTATCCAAAAATCTGGGCATTTCCCTGACTAAAAAAACTGGGAAAGTCTAACGTAGAGCTAAGCCAACCGCTGGAGCGTAGCGGAAGCGGGTCGGCTTGAGCGCATTGTTAGGCACCATGCTAGTTGATGTAAACTTTTTTAATTTCATAAACAAACTCTGGCTTATTGGCGTATTGCAAGGCCTTGTCCCATAGAGGGTTTGTGCGGTCGTAAAGATTATTTGCAAGAGCCTTTATTTCCGGTGGTGTGTCCTCTCTGAAAAAGTCTTTGTTGCTTCGGTTTTTATCGTAGCTTATACCTGTTATCTTGAATTTCCGTGACGCCACGTTCTTTGACTTCTGCTGTTCAATGTCCTTATGTGCGGTTTCCCACGTTATAGCTCGTATCATCAAGTAATACCCGCATTCATCAAATTTTCCATCAATTGTGTATGCGGATTTTGAGGGATACTGCGGTTGTATTTTTCTCTTATACAGGCCACCTACGACGAATCTGAAATGTAACTTATCCGAGGACATCTCATAGCGTCGGCAATCGACAATATCTACCCAATGCCCTTTTGCTTGAACGAGATGCTTCTTTACAAAGAGAACTGCAAAGGCTTCTTCGGTGTTGGCGTATTTAAGGTATTTTTTAAGTAGCTTGTCGTCCATAAGTCAAGATGTCCTGGAATCCGTACATGGTTCCTAACCCTATAATTAGACACCCTAAATGGCGTGATATTTTACACCTAGCGGGTGTCTAATCCGAATTTAAATTCACCAACTTCTTATTTTCTAAAAAGAATTTATTGTACAATAATCTCTAGTAAAAAACTATACTTATACCTCTGACCCCCGGTGTCAAGCCATGCAGTAGTCCCCAAATTACTCGACCAAATCCGTTTAAAAATCTGCTACAAGCACTACAGCATCCGCACGGAAGAAGCCTATGTAGACTGGAACCGGCGGTTTATCCGGTTTCACCACAAGCGCCATCCCAAAGACCTGGGCGCAGCTGAGGTGGAGCAATTTCTTTCCTATTTGGCCGTTGAAGGTAAATTTAAGCGCCTAACGTTGGAGTTCAGCGGCTGGCACAAGCGTAGCTTTTGACAGTCCGCTGGAACGACTTGTGAGACTGCTTTATCCGTAATGTCGCCATCAACTGATTTCCAATGACTTCGGCAAGCTTTACCGGAACGGCGTTTCCAATTTGCCTCATTGCCTCACCCCAGGTACCGGTAATAATGAAGTTCTTTGGGAAGGTTTGAATCAATTTTGCCTCATATGTGGTGAAGTAACGAACTGAGCCATCTTCATAACGAATCATGTTCTCCCCGCCGGGGACTCCATGACCACCAGCCTTTATAGTTTTAGATGGTTGATCAATTTCACTTCCAGTATGTCCGGGATAGGTTCTAGCGCCATCATTGAAAATATGATCTGGAATATTGTGTTCGTCGTTTGGATGAGGAACGCCAAATAACGCATCACGAACAGTCTGCCAAGGCGCTTCTTCAGGTGGAAAAATTCCATACTGGTTTCTTAGCGTCATTGAAAGGGCAGTATTCTCTGGTGCTGGAATATTATGTTTTTTCCAATATTCGCCAGTCACATACTTATCCCAGTTCAACCTATCTTCAGTGTGGGTTGGCTCTGGAAATTTCCATTCCTTCCCCAAGTCAGAACGGATTCCAATGATGACCACACGCGCGCGTTTTTGAGGGGTGCCATAGTTTGCAGCGTTTAGTAACCGGTATGACACGCTATAGCTAACGCCATCATACTTATTGGGGTCTAACTTCTTAAGTCTACTTAGATGCTCTTCCCAGTTTTCGTCATCCTTGATGGTGCAATGTGGGTATGTCAGACGAAGAATGATGTAATCAAAATACTGCGCAAAGGATGCTCTTAAAAGACCTTTTACATTCTCAAAAAAGAATGCTTTTGGTTGCAGACGCTCAATGCAACGAATGGCATAAGGGAACATATCCCTACTATCTTGATGAGCCTGGTGTTTGCCACCTAATGAAAATGGCTGACATGGAGGCCCTCCGGCAACAATGTCTACTCCGTCCAATGTATCTAGGTCAAATGCTGCAATGTCACCCTCGAAAACAATTTCTGAATTGAAATTGTTTCGCAGCGATGCACACGCATCCTTATTGAACTCAACCAAAGAAACATGTTCAAATCCAGCAATTTCTAGCCCCTTGGCTAATCCGCCAGCTCCAGAAAAAATTTCAAGAGATTTCACGACTACAACTTCTTCAGATTCTTTAGGTGGTTGGCAATGCTTGCCAGCACATCACTTTTATCATTGGGAATGCCATTCAAACGATCTGCCCATACTCTACCGGTATGCACAACATCCCAGTCTGAACGAGCTTGTTCATATCTTCCTCTGCCTGGATCGTGGTTACCGAATCCATCAACACCGGAATTCCAAAGTGGTTGATTCAATTTAATCAAGGCAGCTTCAATTGAACCAATCATATCTGAACCTTCCTTCTCAACAATAACAAACCGGCACAAAAAATCTGCAAGGTTCAAACCTTCACCAGATGAAATGCTTCTGCTGTGTTCTCTCAGGCGACGGTACAACTTAGTTGATGGTGTTGTTTCAGAATCAGAAATCCTCGACTGACGCCAACCGTCTGGAACAGCTTTGCCAACATAGATGGGGAAATCATAGGATAGTCGGTTTAATTCCTTATAGCGTGCGTAAATTGGGTTTCCACCGGTGTAATAGAGAGCGTATACGCCAGTTCCAAGAAATTTTTCTGGTGAGGGTAAAGGATGAACCGGGGTGCCATTAAAAAATCGAACGGCATCCTTCACCAATTCAACAAATGCCTCGTTATGGTAAACGTGTTTACTTCTATCAAATGGTTCTCTGATCATTGCGTATCGATTTTTTGGTTTATGCGCACCCAAAGAAAGTAGACTAACTATAATTAGACCTCCTAAATAGCGTGATATTTTACACCTAGCGGGTATCTAATCCGAATTTAAATTAACTAATACCAAGTAGCACTGAAAAAAAACCTTTTAATAAAATGATAAAAACCATATCTAGAGGTCAACATAAAAATGGGTCGAAAACTAGAAATAAAGGTTAAAGAAACCGAAGCGGAACTCAACAAGTTATTACATCAACAACAGAAGGGTCGGCAAAAGGAACGTAAGGCCAATTTAGTTTTTTCAAGGAACTCATTTACTTAAGAAATTCGTCAACCGGTGCCCATATTCCTGCTTTAATTAAGGTGTCACGATCACTGATAGGTATCCAACCTAATTCGCGTTGAGCTTTGGATGAATTAAAAGTAGAAGCAAAGCTTCGTCCTTTAATCTCCGCGTAGCTCGGAAAAGCGGCACCGGGATCCCGACCCACTTTTTTAATTGACCATTTAGCTAGTGATTCCAGATAATAACGCCAGTTGGAAGCTGGTATTCGTTTTAACTTAATACCAGCACGCTGTTCAAATTCATCGAGATAATTATTGGCTGTCAGGCTAGGTAGACTGGTTAAATTGTAGGCTTCTCCTTCGATATTCGGTACGGCAATGGCCTTTACCATCGCCGCTGCGACATCATCCACCAACACAATCGGGAGTGGGTTATTTCCTTTTCCCCATACGAGACAAACTGAATTGTAGGGCCAAGCAACCACACCCCAATGGTAAGGGCTACCACCACGACCCAGGACAATAGCGGGACGGAAGATAATAACGGGTAATTTTCTATCACGATGCAGATCCAATAGTATCTGTTCATTTTCTACTTTAGAACGCGCATAAGGACTGATGTTAATCACGTTGGGATCGGCTGGAGTAGCTTCGGTAATCACTAAGGAGGGATCACCGGCATTATAAATCGCAATGGAGGAAGTGTAATATAAGCGCTTGACGCCGTGTTTTAGACATAATTCTGCTACCTGGCGAGTCGGTTCAACGTCAGTTTTTAGGTACTCCGGCCAAGTATTGCCCATACCACGCCCTAAGTGGTAAACCTGCTCAATACCATTCAAAGCAGCAGCGACTGAATCGGGATCAGTAAAATCGCCTTTAGTGATTTCGAGTTTAAGCTGCGCCAGTTCGGGTGGGCAGCTTTGCGGATCTCGAGCCAGAACTCGCACATTGTAGCCATTTTCACACAGGTGCCGAACTAACACTTTACCAATAAATCCGGTTCCACCAATCACTAATACAGTTGGTTTTTGGGCTGGTGCAACCGGCATAAACGATTCTGCTGGTTTTGGTGGAGTTGGTAAGTTGGCTTCACGAGCAACCCATTCTGCTAAATTAACGGCTGATTGACCTAACTCTGGGGTAATACGTTCATCTAACGTGCCACTATGGCGTCCTTCGTAAAAACTAGCCACGGTTCGGGCAATACTCTGCGCATAAGGACCACCGGCCGATTTGAGCAACTTCATTTTGAATAACACAAATTTAGCTAAAGTTCCATTTGCTTGTAAAAAAGCGTTTTTAGCTGGACCAACTACATTGGCGTAATGATCAATGTCAAACGGTTTTGAGGTATGTTCTTGACAAGTATAGGTATTATGTTCGATATCGACGTGTGCTACGGCATTCGTTCCCCGGACATGAATGTAATGTTCGGGATAGCCATCAATAAAGGCAAAGCGAATGCGGATGCTGGTATTACCTTTCCAACCCCGGATTTCCCAGCGGCGATAGAATTCTAATCCACGGGGTAATTCAACTTGATCATGGGCTTCAACGGCAATGGCATCGGGTAACCCACCTAACAAGTGAACGAGATGAGTAAAGGAATGTGGAGCGACTTCAAATAAAATGTTGGTGGGGGTTTGTAACATCCAGGAGCCAAAAGGGCCACCGCGCAGTTGACCTAATTCTTTATTCCAAATAATATCAACCTGATCAATTTGCCCTAACCGACCACTCCGCCAATCTGCCAACAATTTTTCGTACACCGGGAGATATAAAAAATTATGCGTCACGCCAATGAATTTACCCTTCGCACTGGCTTGGTCACGCAGTTGTTGACAGTCGGCTACCGTATGGCATAGCGGTTTTTCGCTCATCACATCAAGACCAGCGGCGATAATTTGACTGCTCGCTTGAAAGTGAACGTGAGGGGGGGTTAATACTTGAACGACATCCAGTGATTCATGTGCCAACATATCACCTAAATCGGTATAAACTCGAGGGATTCCTTTTAAATAAGCAAAATGTTCTGCTCGCCGCCGATTTAAGTCACAAACTGCCTTAATTTCAACGTTAGGTAATAACCGTAGAGCGGAAAAATGATAATCAATAATATAGCCAGCGCCAAGGAGTGCGACAGTGATTTTATTGTTAGCCATAGTCTGAGTTCCTGAGTGGGTTGAGTTGCCTAAATAATGGACAGTAGCGTTCTGTTATTTATATTCTATAATTTCAGGTCGTTTATGACGCAGGCGATCCCAATGAAATTTCATCGCCCCGAGGACGCCAGGAAATGCGCCCATGGTGCAAGATAATCCCCAAGCGAATCGGTTCATGGGCGAAAAGCCATACTGCTTAGTTTTATAAAATAAGCGGATGGGGGTAATGAGATAGCGCAAAAAAGCGATGAACGATAACCCATAAGTTACCGGCGCTAAAACTAAAGCACCTATCGGGACAATTGCTCCCCATAGCCAAGTGCGTTGTATTTCTTTAACAAATTTGCGTTCTGGCGGGGCACCGTGTAAAAATGAAACTTGCGCATAGGCATAACCAGTTCGTTTGGAACGTTGCCACCATTGCCATACGTTGTGCATATCAGCATCGTGAATAATGCTCTGTTTGTCAATGCGCCAGATGATGCCGCCGGCTTGTCGTACCCGCACACTTAATTCGTCATCTTCAGCGGCAATCACATTCTCGTTGTAGCCACCGACTGCGACAAACATATCGGCACGAATGACAACACTACCTTCAAAACTAACTACTTGACCAGTTTCCCCTACCATTCGTCCTTCTACATCACTGATTCGGTTATAAATACTTTGATCAGGAAAACGTTCTCTTCTCCAACCACACACCGCTACTACTCGATTAGGATTATTATTAAACTCTGTCATAGCGGCTGTTAACCAGCCTACCATTACTTCTGAATCCCCGTCAATGAATTGCACATATTCAACCGTTGGATCTTGTTCTTGTAAGCGTTTAAAACCGGCATTGCGTGCCCGAGAAGCGGTAAAGGGAATAGACATATCGAGTTCAACAACTTCAACGCCCAGTTCACGAGCCGCTGGGCAACTTTGATCAGTAGAACCTGAATCAACATAAATCACAATCCCATCTGGAGGTAATTGGGCTAATATGGATTGTAGACAGCGAATGAGTCGTTCGCCTTCATTTCTGCCAATGGTGACAACGCCGATTTTACTCATTTTAATCATGGCTCATTTTAAATTAGTCTGTCGCGAGTTGTTACTACCCTTCAACTACTTTTGTGGTTACTTCAATATGAGGCGGAGTTATTAACATCTTTTTGACACTACACTCATTCACAGAGCGAATTAAAGCTTGAATATATTTCTCTGGAAAAATAGGTGGCACGATGATTTCAATTTGAATATTTTCGACTAATTTCTTAGTTGGATTCCAATCATTTGACATTTTTACTTGAATTCCAGTGGTTTGAATATCCCGAGATTGGCAAAAACGGAGCACAAAAAAACCAGCACAAGTGGCTAGACTACTTAAAAAATAAGAAAAGGGATCGGGGTAAGTTTCCTCGCCACCTACTTGTTTAGCTTGGTCGGTGTTGACAGTGAAGTTTTTAAAATGGGCGTTGACTTTCAGGCCACTACCAAATGTGACTAAGATATCCATAAGTTGTTCCTAGAGTTTAGCTTTGTAATCAATGCCTTTAATTTGTAAATGTAGATTGTTTGCCGCTGCGTTTTTTTGTGTAGTTAAAGTTTCAATATCTGCCTGATATTGAGCAAGTTGGTCTTCTTCGTGATTTAATTGAGTAATATAACGTTCGCGTAGACTCCGTTCTTCTTCAGTATTACCCAAGGTTTGCAGATTATGGCGTAACCGTTCTTGATTTTTAAAAATGGCTTGGATAGCGGTTTCTTGTGCTCTAATTTGGTGTTGAATTTGAGTAATTTGTTCAGTTAATTGAACTATTCCTTCCAGAGCGCGAAGGGTTTTCTTATCGATATATTTCTTTTCTAACCAAACTTGTAAATTTTTCCGTGAGGTGTTAGCCAGCGCATAAGTTGTTTCATGTTCAATGCACTCCGTGACCGTAAACGATTTAGTTTTATTACTGGGGACATCGAAGCGAAAGCGATAAAAATGTTCAGTCCGTTCTATTGGTTCAGGCGTATCGATCAATTCCCATTGTTGATTAAAACGGTGTTCCAAATAGAAATTCAAGGCGTGTTCAGTGTTATTATTAATCAGGTAAGTTTTATATTCTAATTCGTAGTGGTAGAGATACAGACTACCGTGCATAATACGCACTTGGTGGACATCCTGTTTATCACTTTGGGGATCAATACTCACCCAACAGCCTAACTCGACTGAAAAAGGAATTAATTGTTCTTCATTGGGCTTGAGCAGATCGAGCATCGCTTCGCCGACATAAGTACCTTTCTCAAAAACCGTCATGGGTCCACTTGCTAACGTTAAACCGGTCGTATTTTTAAAAAGGATTGCTGACAGTGGATTGTTTGCTCGTACTTCCGGGTTATAAATAACGACTCGGTTGCTATTAAAAGGCGCTTGGAGGATAGGAACTAAAGCGGATTGTTGTCGAAGCACGGTTACCGGGTTTGCTATTTCGTAGTGAAACAGGTCGCCCACTTCTACGGTGCGAGTTTGAATGGCAACGGAACGTTCTGCGGCACTGAATTTGGAGTTAGCCAGCTTCCCAAAGGATGCTAATGAGTTGTTCATGGTACTTATTCCGGATTTCTCTTCAACAGATAAAGACAATTCATCGTCTGCCAAGTCTGCCAAAGACAATTCTTCTTCCGCCGAAGAATCACCAAGCGCTTTTTCTAGTTTAGGTGGAGCATAAGCCAACTCATTCTTAACTTTAACAACAGGACGTGGTTGATAACGAGGCGAATACAAGTCATGGATGAAGGAAATCGGTAATCCCGCGACTAAAGATAAAGCGACATTTTCCCAATCTTCATCTTGGGTGTTATCAACTAGTGCCCAACCTTGAATCAAAGATGATTTATCATTCAGCAATAATCGATAAGACGTTTTCCATAGCGGCGCTGCTACGATATAGCTGAGGTTAATTGTTCGATCACCTTCGCCTTTCAAAAAGATCGTCAGTTTTTTCAGATCTTTTTTCTTAGTCGTCATTAAGACATTGAGTAAATGTTGTAAATCTTTTTTTAGATTTTCATCAAGCAGTGTAATTTGTTTGGCTTCTAACAGATCAAATGATTGTAAATTAGTACCTTCAACTAACAGGGAAATATAAATTTGTTCAACTACCGTTTCTTGTATTTGACGTTGGACTGTTTCAATCCCGGTCACCAGTCCCTGGATAGTTTTTTGGCCAATATCAACCGCAATTGGTGCACCTTGAATTTGCGAGAGTAGCGCAGTTAGCGTATTCTTGTTAGGTAAACGAATAGCGAGATCTTTTAATTGATCTTCCAGAGATAAAGTGGATTCATAGCTCATACTGGCAATTGATCCACCCGCTAAATCCAGTACTGTTAGCGATTTGAGAACATCATTCATTTCCGTGGTGCGAAAATAAAGGTCAATAGTGGCATCACCGTGAACAATGCCTTCACGCTCAAAGTAACCCACGCCATGTTTAAAAAGAATCACTGCTTTGATAGGTAACATGATGAAAAGACTCCATGATTATTGACAACCAAAAGCTTTATCACGCCCGACTTCTTCAGTCACCAAAGTATCACCCTCTAAATAAACTTTTTGCCCTTCTAATGATATATCACTACTGGTTGTCACCGGTGACCAACATTTTGGCGGTAAAACCGGTAAGGGTGGTGCTGACGGTGTGACTTTCCAAGCTTTATCATTATTATAATTGGTTAAAATGATATAACCCTCGCGGTGCCAAGTTGCCCTCATCGCTTCATCAATGGTCATCGTTTGGTTATCAAAAATATTGAGACTATTAGCATATAAAAATTCGACCGTTACTTTACCACATTCTGGACTATAAATATGCGCCAATTGTTGACCATCTGGAGAGGGGATAACCGTTTGCTCAACTTGTAATGGTAAAGTCTGAGCCGGAGTGGGTGTTAGTGATGATTGACAAGGTTGGTGTTCACTATCTGGTGTTTCTATAATAAGGATTTCATTGCCATTGGCAGTAATTTTATCAAAGCGTCGTGCTCCCTTTTCTAATAAAGATTCCACTACGAAATAATCCGCTTGTTTCATATAAAAAACCTGCTTAGCTTGATAGTTACGCCAATCCGTAATAGCGCGTCGCTCTGAACCATCTCGATTTTGTACCCAAATTTGATGTTGGGGTAAGCTGAGCTCAGTATTATCACTTGATTGGTTTTGAATAGCCATAGCTAATTTTGAACCATCGTCAGCCCATACGACAATATTCTTTTCCTGATGGTCTTGACGATCTTGGGGTTGGGGTTTTGATGGTGAACTTTCAGTTTTTTGTTCGGTTTTGGTACCGGTTTGGTTATGTTCTTCTGGTTTAGCTGGTTTAGGGGCTTGATGACTACAACCCGCTAAAATAATGAATACGACAATTAATAAATACAGATAAGTTTTCATTGAAATTATTCAATAAGTTAGCTAAGAAATTTTTAAATGAACCAATCGCCCAATTAAGCTTCATTAATTTTATCTTCTTGATTAGTTAATAAGTTGTTAATGTTAGAACGATGTCGCCAAATCAGTAAACTACTCATCATAAAACTAACGAGAATATATTCAGGTATTCCAGTGAACCAAAACATATAAGCTGGAGTAACAATAGCAGCAGCAATAGATGCTAAAGAAACATAACGAAAAATAACCAATATAACCAACCAGGTTGCTAAAGCTGCTAAGCCAACCTGCCAATTTAATACCATTAAGATTCCTAAAGCGGTTGCTACGCCTTTTCCACCGCGAAATTCAAAAAAAACTGGATATAAGTGACCTAAAAATACCATAAAACTGGTACCAGCCAGAATCAAAGGTGAAATAGTAAACCATTTAGCTATAAATACAGCCGCTATTCCTTTGAATATATCTATAATAAGGGTAATAACTGCCGCTTTTCTGCCGCTTTCACGTAAAACGTTGGTTGCACCTGGATTACCAGAACCGTGATTGCGTGGATCTGGCAACCCCATCCACCGACAAGCGAGTAAGGCACCAGATATCGAACCCAGCAAATAAGCACAAATAGGTAGTAAAATATTAGCTAACATATAACCTCTGAATTATCAGTGAACCGTTATCAATTATCAGTGAATAGTTATCATGTTTACTAGTTATTAGCTATTAAGTGATTGTTATCAACTCTAGTCTGTCAATTATCAACTATTCAGTTAAGCTATCATTGATAACTGATAACTGTTCACCGATCTGAACTAAAATAATTGTTCAGGTACAACACTATTAGATCTTCTCTGCGGCGTGACGCGAGTAGAGCTACTTCCTGAACTACTATTGCTCTTAGTTGAATCTGAGGAAGTGGTTGTACTTCTGCGAACGATTTTTCTTTTGCTCACTCGGGGTTTACTACCACTTATTGTACGACTTGACCGCTTTTTCTTAGCTTTAGTCGTTTCTACCTCATCTGTAGTAGAATCGCTTGCTTCAAACGCAGTTTCTTTAGCAAAGATATTACGATTCCGATCCTGTGGAAATGATTGTTCATCTTGACCACGCAAAAATTCTTGCATAAAACTTATCCACATAGGTAAAGCCGTTCTACCCCCAGTTTCAGCAGCGCCTAATGATCGGGGTCTATCAAAACCAACCCAAACGGTTGTCACCAAATCCGGCGAATAACCTGAAAACCAAGCATCATGTAAATCGTTGGTGGTACCAGTTTTACCAGCAATGTCATTTCTTTTTAGTACTTGGTATGCTCGCCGCGCCGTGCCGACACGGATAACATCTTTAAGCATAGAAGTCATAATCTGAGCATTACGAGAACTAATCACTTGAGGTGCATAACGCGGTGCCGGAGCACAATCAGATTGAGAAATGACTAGACCACTGACGGCTTCTTCATGAGAAGATAAAATCTCTGCTGGGCATTGGTGGCAAACTCTCAGTGAGTTAGCCGAGTAAATGGTTTTACCTTCAGCATCCTCAATTCGTTCAATAAAGTAAGGTTGGATTCGATAACCACCATTAGCAAAAGTAGCGAAACCTCTGACTAATTCTAAAGGAGTGACATTACTCGTTCCCAAAGCAATGGTCAAGTTTTTAGGGATATTTTCTCGTTGAAAACCAAAGCGGATAACATGATTAATGGCGGTATTAACACCTATCTTCTGCAACACTTTAACGGCAGAAACATTATAGGAAGAGGCTAAAGCTCTCCTAAACGTCGTTGGACCATAGTATCGACGCCCATAATTATGAGGGCTCCAACGCTTTCTACCCACTCGAAATGAAATAGGAGCATCATTAACGATACTCGAATCCGAAAAGCCTTTAGCGATAGCTGCCGAATAAATAAAGGGTTTAAAGGTAGAACCAGGTTGTCTAGCCGCTTGAACGACACGATTAAATTTACTTTGATAATAATCAAAGCCGCCCACTAAAGCCATAATGGCGCCATTATTAGGATCAAGTGCTACCAATGCGCCTTCTATAGAAGGCTGTTGAGCTAAACGCCAACGTTGCGGTGGAGAAACCGGCTCATTTGGCTTAACTGAATCGGATGGTTGATTGTTTTTATTAGACGAATCTGATTGCGTTTTTTTAGCTGATTTGGGTTGAGTTTCTGGCTTTTTTTCCACACTAATTTTAATCGGACGTACCATGATAATATCACCTGGTTTAACGATATCTCTCGCATTATTAGGATAGCGACCGCGTCGATTCTCGCTAATATAGCGACGTGCCCAAGACATATCCGCCCAATTAATTTCAAACTGCCCCGCTATTCGGTTATAAGCGATTATGCTTTTGCCTTTCGTTTGCAATACCAAACTCGGTATTAAATTACCTTGCTTTGAATAATTACCTAATACTTGGTGAGCAAATTCTTCTATATGATTGATATCATCACGAATTGATACATGAGCAGTGACTCCACGATAACCATGGCGTTCATCGTAAAGGAATAGCGCATTACGTACCGCTTCTTGTGCTGCTGCTTGTAAATGACTATCAATAGTCGTATAAACTTTATATCCATTAGTATAAGTTGCTTCTTCACCAAACCGAGCGAGTAAATCAGAACGTACCATTTCAGCTACATGAGCCGCTTCTATTTCTATGGTGAGTTTATGAAGGTGAGCGGTATTAGGTGTTCTAAGTGCCTCATCGTATTGAGCATTTTCAATATAGCCGAGTTTTAACATCCTTTCTAAAACATAGTTACGGCGAGCTAAAGCATCTTTGGGGTTAGTTAAAGGATTATTGCTAGAAGGCGCTTTAGGTAAACTAGCTAACATCGCTTGTTCTGCTAAGGTTAATTCACTTACTTCTTTTCCATAATAAATTTGAGCAGCTGCCCCTACCCCATAAGCACGATGACCAAAAAAATTTTATTGAGATATAATTCAATGATTTCTTCCTTAGTCAATTCTTCTTCAATTTTGAGTGCTAATAGTATCTCTTTTAATTTACGAACATAGGTTCGTTTTGGCGATAAAAAAAAGTTACGAGCGACTTGCATGGTAATGGTACTACCACCTTGGGTTTTTTCACCAGTTTTCAGCAAAGTAACCATGGCACGAAGTATCCCCTTTAAATCAACCCCGGGATGTTCATAAAATCGGTCATCTTCAGCGGCAAGTACCGCTTGAATCATGGATTGGGGAATCTGGTTAGCATTCACTGGAATTCGACGTTGTTCACCATATTCAGCAATAAATACTTCATCTTTCGCGTAAATACGCAGTGGTACCTGAAGACGAATGTCTTTGAGGGTTTCTGGTGAAGGTAATTGAGGAATGATATACCATTGGATAAAAGCACTAATCATGGCGGCTATCAAAACCAATATCAATCCTGTCACCAAAGTAATATATATAGTCTTATAAAAAGATTCTCTAATACTCATATAAAAAGATGCGGTGTCATTGGATACAAAATTGTAATTATTATAAAGCCTCTTTGACAAAAACGTTAATTTGTAATTTGTGCTTGATTTGATCTATAGTTAGCTATAAAGTTTAATGTATAGTAATATCTTTACTCCTTAACTTAGTATTTATAAACAAAAATGTATGAGCATATTCAGTTTAAAACCGGATCCGTGATTGGTATCGACATCAGTTCAACCGCGGTGAAACTACTGGAATTAAGTCGTGCCGGTAAAGGTTATAAAGTTGAAACTTACGGCATAGAACCTCTGCCTGATAAAGCGATTGAGGACAAAAATATTTCTGAATCTGGCATAGAAATAGTCGGTGATGCCATTAGTCGTTTGGTTAAACGGACTAGCCCTCGCGCCCAATCCGCTGCGGTAGCGGTTGCTGGTCCTTCTGTTATCACCAAAACGATTACTATGGATGGCGGAATGTCTGACAACGATATGAAAGAACAAATTGAAGCTGATCCAACTAGTTATTTGGGACAAGAAATTGATGAAATAAAATTTGATTTTCAAGTGCTTGGTCCGAATGAAAAAGAACCCGAGCGCGTTGATGTTTTGCTAGCAGCCGTTCGGACTGAAACCCTTGAGCAACGCACAATGGTACTCGAATTAGCTAATTTAAAAACCAGAGTGGTTGATATAGAAAAATATGCACTAGAAAATGCCCTGGTAATGGTTGCACAAAATGATCCAGAAATTAATGAAAACGAAATTATTGCTTTAGTTGAAGTGGGTGCGACAACAACTACCATCAATGTCCTCGCCGAAAAAAAAATCGTCTATACCCACGAAGAAATGTTTGGTGGCAGACAGTTGACAGAACAAATTCAAGGACATTATGGTCTAAGCTATGAAGAAGCAAATTTGGCTAAACGTAATGGCGGACTTCCTGAAGATTATGAAGCCGAAGTTCTTCAACCCTTCAAAGAAGACATGGCCCAACAAATTAGTCGTATGGTGCAATTTTACTATGCTGCCGCTAGTTATGGTACTTTATCACATGTTCTCATTGCTGGCGGATGTGCTTCTATTCCGGGAAGCATCGATGAAATCAATAAAAAGGTGGGTGGACATGTTAGCATTATCAACCCCTTTGTGGGAATGTCAATTGCCTCTCGTGTGAGTAAAAAAGCTTTAATGAACGATGCCCCAGCCTTAATGATTGCCTATGGCTTAGCATTACGAACTTTTGATGAATATTAACAGTTAGCCGTTATCAACTATTCGTTGTAAATTATTAATCATGGGGTGTTAGTTATGAGTTATCCAGTATCAATTGATATTTATTTGTTGTTAATCAATCTGTTAAGTTGTTATTACTCCCTGGTAACTGTTCACTGATAACTGTTCACTGCTAACTGAACAGTCGGAGAAAGAAATATGCCACGCATTAATCTATTACCTTGGCGTGATTCGCTGAAAAAAGAGCGTGAGGTCCGTTTTGGCATTATCACAGGGATTGCACTCGGGATTACGGCGCTCATATTTTTGGGAGTACACGTTTATATAGCCAACGCAATTAGTTATCAAGAAAGTCGTAATAATTATTTAACCGAGCAAATTAAAGAAGCTGAGGCAAAGATCGCCGAAATTAAAGAACTGGAACAGAAAAAAGAACGCTTAATTGAACGAATGAGTGTGATTCAAGAACTCGAAAAAAGTCGTCCTCAAGTGGTCCATTTATTTGATGAATTAGTTAAGCAAGTACCCCCAGGTGTGTATTTTACTAAGATGGATCAAAAAGGTGATAAAATTACTTTAGAAGGGGTAGCACAATCGGATGCCCGTGTCTCATCTTTGATGTCTAATATAGAAATATCGCAATGGTTATCTCATCCTAAAATCTATCAAATTGTTACTAAAGAGCAAAAGCAAGACCCAAATGGAAAAGGGACGCGAGTGAGTGAGTTTAAACTAGAGGCTACTCAAACTGCACCTAAATCTGAATCAGAAGCCGATAAATCAGAATCGGAAAAGAAGCCATGAAACTTGAAGATTTCAAGAATTTAGATCCGCAAAATTTAGGTAATTGGCCAATTCCAGTCAAGGCAGTGATGATTGCCTTACTCTGTGTTGCTGCCCTAATCGCCGGTTATAATTTGGACACTAAACACCAACTCGAGGCTCTGGATGGAGTCACCAGTAAAGAAGAGGAATTGAAAAATGAATTTAAAGATAAACAATGGCAAGCAGCGGCTTTACCTAAACTTAAAGAACAATTAGCCCAAATTGAAACGACTTTAGCCGAATTATTAAAAAAATTACCGAATAAAGAACAAGTTGATGAGTTAATTCGCGATATTTCTCAAACGGTATTAGCCAGTGGTTTGAAATCAGAATTATTTGAACCACAATATAATCAACAAACAACCGAAAAGGGGCTTTACGAAAAGTTACCGATAAAATTAAAGGTGAATGGTGATTATCATTCATTTGGTAAATTCGTGAGTGGTATAGCCGCAATGCCTCGAATTGTCACCCAACATGACATTGCTATTGCCCCACAAAACAAAGGAATGGAAAAAAAAGGTGACAAAAATAAACAACTATTAACTATGGAAATGACGGCCCAAATTTATCGGTATATCGAAGCTGAAGCAGAAAAACCGGCAGACAACCCGGCGGGAGAAGCTGAGAAACCGGCGGGAGAAGCTGAGAAAAAAGATGAATCGGCTAACTAATATAATTCTCTATATAATTTATGGACTTAGGAGGAATCACCCTGGTGAAAAATATTAATCGATTACATTTAAAGTATGGTTATTACCTGGTTTATATTAGCTTGCTAACCTTATTAGTTACGGCTTGTAGCAATACGGATATGGCAGATTTAGAAGAATATGTTGAACAAACCAAGAAAACGGAAAATCCTCGAGTGGATTCCATTCCTGATTTTGGAGACATTCCGAGTTATTTTTATGAAGCACAACACATGCGAGATCCCTTTGAGCCGTTGATAGATAGCCAAAGGCAAACCCTGTTAGGGACTGGTGAAGGTAAACCCAAAGTAGATTGTCCCAGTCCTGAAGACTCTCATCGGGTACGCGTTGGCATAGAATTAATACCCCTAGATGCTTTACAAATGGTTGGAACCTTAGAAACCAAAGATCCACAAGGTCGTTCTATACTATGGGCATTAGTGGTCTCCAAAAGTGATGGTACGATTTATCGAGTTAAACAAGGTGATTATATGGGCAATAATTATGGCCAAATTATTAATATTTCTGAAGAAGAAATTGAAATATTAGAACAAATTCCAGATAACGAAGGCTGTTGGCGAGAAAATATGATTAAAATTAGCTTATTTAGTAGTTAAAATTAATTATGTTGGAGTACCCGCTGGGCTGGCTCGAACCGGCAGGTAAAGCTTTGCTGCGATCAACCATCCCCAAACCCTGCCTTGATAAGGTGGGGGGAGAAAAATGCTTAACTTAAATAGCATTGAGGCTTTGCCAGTACGCCATCACCACGACTTGCTTTTAATGCAGTTAACCGAAAATTAATTTATTGAATCTTTGCTCCATTAGGAGGAATGAATATGATAAATCCTAATTTATACTCATATTATCTCAGTTGTATCGGATTATTAACACTATTACTCAACGCTTGTGGTGATTACCATAAAACTGATTTAGAAGACTATGTTAATAAAACCAAACTAGCGGGTAATCCTCACATTGATCCACTTCCAACAATTGAACCAATTTATAATTATATTTATGAGGCAGAACATCTGCCCGATCCATTTAGACCAATTATGTTGACCAGAATAGAAGAACCTCAGTCACCACTTCCCGGACCCTGTCCCCCGCTTAATATTCATCGCGTGCGTACTGGCTTAGAATTAATGCCACTAGATACTTTACAAATGGTTGGTCATGTGGAAACTAAAAATCAACAAGGTCATTTTACGTTATGGGCTATTATGAAATCCCCAAACGACCCTATCACTACTTATCGAGTCAAACAAGGCGATTATATGGGAAACCATTACGGTCAAATTATCGCTATTTCTAATGAAAAAATTGAAGTGTTAGAACAAATTCCAGATGCTGAAGGCTGTTGGCAAGAAAATCTTGTGACCATCAGCTTGTTAGCTGATTAATAATAAAATTAAGGATATGATTCTATGAAGACAATCACCTTATGCTTTAGTAAAATAATTGCCCTGGTGTGGCTGCTGTGGCTATCACCACTTGCTCTGGCAGTAACCGGTTCTAATCGCCTAGAACAAATTGATTTTTCTACATTACCCGGTAATCGCGTCCAAGTGCAGTTAACTTTTGCGGAACTGGCTCAAAATCCGATTAGCTTCTCAACCGATAATCCGGCGCGGATTGTTCTTGATTTTCCCAATACTGCACTGGGGTTAAGAAAAAAATCGCAAGCTATCGGTGTTGGGGTAGTACAAGGTACCAGTGCTGTAGAAACTGAAGATCGCAGTCGGGTCGTTGTTAATTTGGTCCGAATGGTACCCTTTAATATTGAAGTGATGGGCAAACGAATTCTGATAGCGTTAGATAATCAAGGTTCCCAAACTTTTGTTTCTTCACCAGCTAAAGCGTCAGATCTGACGGAGAGTCGTCTTACCACTCAGGCGGTTTCACCTCGACCCAAGATACCCGTTAAATCAATGGAACCACAAATACAAAATATTGAATTTCGCCGTACTAATGATGGTGCTGGACGTATCGAAATTACTTTATCCGATCCCACCATTGAAGTGGATATTCAGCAAGAAGGTGAAAATGTCGTGATAAAATTCACCAATACTCAATTATCCTCTCGGTTAGATAGACGTTTAGATGTAATTGATTTTTCCACACCAATTAGCTTTATTGATACTTTTCCGGTTGGCACAGATGTGCGAATGAATATTACGGTCAGTGATAAAGCCGAATATCACGCCTATCAAACCGATAATATCTATGTAGTTGAAGTCAACGAAAAAATAGAATTACCTCAAGATGAAGTTAAGATAGAAGAACGAACTTATGAAGGACAACTCGTTTCTTTTAATTTTCAAAACATTGATGTACGGGCTGCTTTATCATTGCTATTTGATTTACCTGGGGTTAATTTTAACATGGTAGCTGGCGAGGAAGTTACTGGTAATGTTACGTTACGCCTGAAAAATATTCCGTGGGATCAAGCGCTCGATATTATCCTCGAAGCGAGAGGATTAGGCATGCGTAAAGTGGGCAATGTGGTGATGGTCGATTTAAAAGAGAATATTGATAAACGCAAGCAAACTGAATTAGAATCACAGAAAAAAATTAAGGAACTAGAACCACTCCGCACTGAATTTATTACCATCAATTATGCCAAAGCCGAAGATTTAGAAAAATTATTGAAAACGCAGGGACAACATTCATTCTTATCTGATCGAGGTAATGTGTCTATAGACAAACGGACCAATACACTCATTATCCAAGACACGGCAGCAAAAATTGCAGAAATACGCAACTTAATTACTTCTTTAGATACCCCAGTCCGTCAAGTTTTAATTGAATCTCGAATCGTGATTGCAACCAGTACTTTTAGTCGAGAGTTGGGTGTTAAGTTTGGATACAGTGCTAATCAGGATCTAGGACATGGTAATGGTGTGGTACTGGGTGGTAAGGCAACCGGAGATACTACTTTTACCGGGGGTACCGGGTTTAGTAATGGCGGTGAAGGTTTTATCGTGAATTTACCTGGGCCAACAAATACCGCTTCTTTGGGATTGGCTATTGGTAAAATTGGCAGTTACTTATTGCAATTAGAATTAGCCGCTATGCAAAGAGAAGATATGGGAGAAATTGTTTCTAATCCCAGAGTTATTACGGGTAACCAACAAGAAGCCATTATTACTCAAGGTAGAGAGCTGGGTTACCTGCAACAAGCTGGGGTAGGTGCGGTAGCTCAAGTCCAATTAAACCGGTTACTTTAGAACTTAAAGTAACCCCGCAAATTACGCCAGATGATCGGATTAATCTCGATCTGGCTGTCAAAAAGGATTCTCCT
>JAAUSR010000096.1 GCA_012032555.1 Thioploca sp. | reverse complement strand
TATTGTGTATAAATTGGATTATTTCCCATTGGAATTGGTTTTAATGAAATAACAAAATAGTGCTAATTCAGGAATACTAGTTGGGAAGAAAGTAGTTGCATCATATTCACTTATATCAAAATTTTCTTCCATAATCTGTCGCATAAAATGTAAAGGATGGTTTGGTTGTTTATCAAAAAGATTATATTTTGTATCATGTAATAAAAATATAGGTCCCGAACAAGAAACTGTTATTCCTTCACCACTTTCATCACCTTGAAAAGTATTTAATCTACCTTGCCAAATATACATAAATCCATTGTATCCATAAGTTGTTAAAAATAATCTAACATATCTATCTTGAACAAATCTATCTGCACAATAACTAGCCCAAATTGTTTTAGAAACTGTAAATTGAAAATCTCCAATAGATGCTTCTCTAGTAACCGGATCAATTTCTTGAATTAAACTACCAACATTTAATAATCCAGTATTAGCATTATAACAAGGATCAATGCTATTAGTTTCCCAAGCTGGGTCTAATCTTTCTGCATTAAAAAAATTAATATCTTCAGCTTTATCATGAATAGTTAAATCTTTACAAATTTCAACTCTAGCAATTGGACTATTAGTTTTAGATAACGCCGCTTGTAAACCATTAGGCCAAGTTCTCATTATTTACTTAAAAACTTTCATTATTTACTTGGATGAGCTAATGTTGGGTCAACAACATCATCAATTTCTACATCAACAAAAAATATTCTAAAAGCATCAGTGAATGGGATTAGTTGTTGATCAATATTTTTATTAAGTCTATTTAATACTTTCTTATTAATTACACCTTTAATATTTTCTTTAGATATAGTACTTTCAAATTTACTAATTTGTCTATTTTCTTGATAAATAACTGAACAATCCAATTTGCTATCCTCCATAACAACAACAATAGATTCAAAAATAAACTTTGGATTATTTAATTTAGCATTATATCTACCATCTTCAATTCTTTTAATCATAAAGTAGTGTGTCATTCTTTCTCCTTTTAATTAAGTTAGATTGATTTTATCACTTCTAAATGAAGGAGCTTGTTCTAATAAATCCATACTATATTCAATTAAAATACCACCATCAGCATAAGGTTTATGAAATTCTTTAGTAGTTTCTAAAACCCAAAAATATCTATCAGGAGCACTTAAAGGATTAGGAACCCAACCAAAACATTGATTAAATCCATCAGTTGCATCATATAAATTATTTAATGAAATTAGTTGATTAACATCAACTAAATTAGTATCAGTCCCTAAATACCATTCAATTTCAGCTTGTAATAAACCGGTTGCATTTTTATACATAAAAGTTGTACCAGATTCAGAATTATATTCTTGTCGTTGAGTTATTAATTTATCAGGATCATAGGGTTCATTAGGTTGCATAGCCATTTGAAATCTATCAGAAACAAAAAATAATCCAACAAATGGATTTTTTCCAGGAGTAACTAATTCAGTAGAAGTTATTCTTAATGCAATATATTGCACATTAATATATCTAGTTGATAAAAAACTTATTCTTCGTTTAGAAGTTAATAATGGATTTGAATCAAAAATAATAGCTAAGTTAGATGTAAATGAAGCATTATCTGCAATAACTATTTGTACTCTTGGATTTGAAAATGTCATAAAATTATGATGTAAAAATCCAACAACATCAAAATCAATACCGGTTGCAAAATAATATTCTAACTGCACATAAGCTGTAAAACCTAAATTTTCTGCTTTACTAACAAAAGCTGGATAATTATTTACTGCAAGATTTGGTGAATAAAATGGATTATCAATAATATTTAATGCATCATCAGTCCATTGACCAATTGTATATTTATTTAATTTATTAACTAAAAATAAAGGTTTATCATTATTAAAACCAGAATTAACTACAACTGATGCACTTGACCAAGCCATAATTAACCTTTTCTTCTTGCTCTATTCATAAATCCAGGATCTTTATATGCTTGTCTTGCCATTGAAGCTACAACTTTACGTCTAACAATAGCATGAATTTGCTGATCTAGCATTCCTATTGGACTTTGAATAGTGATGTTATTTGTAGTATTATCAATTTTATTAGTTGGTTTAGATTCTACTTTATCAAATTTATCCATAAGATTTTCCATTTTTTTAGTTTGCCCAACATTAAGTACAGCTTCATTACCTCTTAATAAAGCTGGAATACTATCATAGTTACTTGCATTAGATTCAACTTTACCACCTGAATCAGCTACTAAATATGGTAAAGAAACTGCATATGTGGCGGGACCGGCAGCGGCAGCGGCGGCGGCCCCTAAAGCTGGTCCAACAAAAGGAATTCCTTGATAAGCTGAAAATGCATTTGCCGCTGAAACAGCAGCAGCAGAACCAATGTTACCTAATGCTACACCTTTGTTAACTGCTAATTCTGTAACTTTTGCAGTACTATTAATACCTTGAGAAACAATAATTGCAAGTTGTCTAACACCTTCAATAACTAAAAAGTTAATTGCATCCAAAATTAATCTTTCGCCCAATTGGGCAAATGCTTCACCAATATCTTTAGTTCCTTTAATTAATCCCATAATAGTTTGACCAATAGCATCACCTAAATTTTGTCCAATATAATCTGCAACTTTAAGAATTTGTTTCTGAGTTCGCCGAGCTTCTTTTTCAAGATTCTTTTGACGTTTTTCAGCCAATGCTTCTCGACGACGCTCAGCATTAATTTCATGCTTTAATATTTCTTCTTGAGCTTCAACAGTAAGATTTACTCTTTTTCCATTAATATCAATGTAAAAACTAGAAAAATGTCTCTTTAGAATGTCAAGTCCTCTTTTTAATATATTGGTATTATCTTTAGGCTTTTTATCAGGTTTATTTATTTCAGGTAAAGGGTCATCTCGCATATTTTTAAGATTTTTCAATAAATCACTATACATTTTTTGTAATTTTTTAATACCTTCTTCATGTGGTTTAACTAATTTATCAGCACTATTTTCTGAATTAAGAACCGCTTTTAATAATTCATCAATTGTGGTTTTTACTTTAGTTAACATAGAATCATCAAGACTTTCACTACTAAATCCCTTAGTAAGTATATCAAATGATGTTTTAAAATTCTTTATTCCTTTACCAATATCTTCAATACTTATTCCAAACATTTTATTTTTAATAATAGCTGTATCTAAAATATCACTTATTGATTGAATTTTTGTTATATAAGAACTAAGTTCTACTAATAATAAAGCTATAGTTCCTTTAACAATATTTAATCCAACATTATAATAATCAGTTGTTGCATTTATATTTAACATGACCGGCAACATTGCATTTAATGAAATTGTTAAACCATCTAACATACCTTTAAATAATGAACCATTTGTAAATGCTGCCGTTGTGGCTAAAGTAAAACTGTGAATACTATTAGTTGCTTGATCAATTTTATTACTTAATGTATTAGACATTTCAAAAAATGCTTCATCTAGAGCACCAGTATTAGATTGCATTTCACTAATAATTTCATTAAATCTTTTTAAATTATCAGTAGCTAAAATTGATTCGCCTTTGAATGCACGAACCGTTCCAAATAATACTCTCATTGCTTCAGTAGAGTTACCAGCTTTTTCAATAACTTCAGACAAGAATTGAGCAAAACCTTTACTGCGTAAACCGGCAGCAGTAAAATCAATACCTAATTGTTGTGATAATTCACTTGCTTCCTTAGTTCTATTACTAATAACATTTAACATTTGTGATAGAGCAGTCATAGTTTCAGGAGCATTCAAACCTCGAGAAGTTACAACAGCAACCGCTGCTAATGCTTCATCTAATGAAATACCAGATTGTTTTGCAACCGATGATAAAGTACCAAAATGTTCAGCTAATTCCGGTATAGTTATTGCACCTTTATCCATAGTAACGAAGAATTTATTTGCTACTAATGAAGCATATTCAAATGGTAAGTTATAAGCATTCATAGTTTGCATTAAACCTTTAGCAGCTAAATCAACAGTAGTTATACCACCAGTTGCTAATTTATTTGCAACTGTTAATAATTCCATAGTTTCAGCACCACGTTGACCACCAGTAGAAATAATATCATAATATGCAGCAGCATTAGATTGTAAACCACTTGAAAATCTTGTATTCAATTCAAGTAAATCATTATTAACATCTTGCATATTTTGTTTAAAACCATCTAATAATGTATCAATTCTAGCGACATCTTTTTCAAAATCAATAAATGCTTTACTAACTAATTTAACTGTCTCAACAAAATTATTAAAAGCATTAGTAACAACTTGTATTCCTTTGAATACTAAAATTTGTCTCCATGCAATATTCAAACTTTCCGACATTTCTTTATTAGCTTTAACTACTTTATTAAGACTAGATTTAACATTATTAGCAAAATTAAGAAAATTACCATTCATCTTTGTTAAAATATTAGCAACATCATTATTTACATTTACACTAACATTAATTTTACTATTTAGTCCCATTATTCTTTCTCATGATGTCCTCCATTTTGTTAAATTCGGGAAGTAAAATTTCTAATGCTTCACAAAATATATTAGGTTGATCATAATAACCGCCAGCAAAAGGTAATATATTAGCTTTCTTAAATAATGCAACAGATTCTAATAACATCAATTCTCTATCACCTTCTATAAAATATGCTTTAGGACACATTTCAAAAGTATCAATTATTGTATTTTTGAAAATAATAACCTTATTACCACTATTATTAGGCCATCCTGGTAAACAGCCTCTATTTTTATCTAGACCCTTTTCTGTGCATGATTTACAATCTTCTTCAAGTATCTTCAAAGATGAAGGTACTTCAGCTTTTCGATTGTAAATCCAAAAAAGAGTCTTTAGACGTTTTTTTCCTTATCAGAAAGAGAAGTTTGCGTCATGATTTCATTAAAAATATCAGCTAATTCTGCATCATCTAAATAATCAATAAGATCTTTAATAGAAGTAATTATTTTTCCTTCTGGATCTTGAATAGTATCTTTTAATTTAGCAAATTTAATAATAGTATCTACAATAACTTGCATTTGATCAATTCTATCAGTAAGTGATGATGCACTAATTAATCTAACATCTTGTTTAGTAGGAACTTTTATAATGATAGTAAAACTTTCACCGGCAAGAGCTTTTTTATGTAAATCTTGAAAAATTTCACTTGCATCTTCATTCATAGGATTAGAACCCACAACATATTCATATTGATAACCTTTTTTATATCCTTCTCTCCGAAGCATCTTTTTTTGTCTTTCTTTTTAAAATTTAATCAATCAAAAGTTGTAGTAAGATCGTCAATACCACCAATAGTTGAAGGTTTGGCCATGAATTCAACTTGGAATTCAGTAACATTTTCTTGACCAAGATTAAAATCATTAGGAAATTTAATTTGAACCGCTGGCAATTCATGAGTAACTCTTCTCAAAGAAACATTATCACCCATTCTAATTATCAAAGCATAATCATCATTTTCCATACCTGCACCAAACATATGTGCATTTGGATTATCTAAATAGAAAGATAATTTGCCTTTAGTTTCCCTACGCTTAGTTCGCGCGGGAATCGTAGGTCTATCAGTAGTTGCTTCTTTATTTAATAAAGTAATACCGGTATCAACTTCAATTGAAGCCATAATACAATTAACCGCAACAGTATTAATTTGTAATGAACTATTTAATCCTTCAATAATTTCACCAGTCGGATAAGTTAAAGTTGGCGGAACAAAACCATAAATATATTCACCGGCATTAACAGTAGTTCCAGCAATAGCAGCAATAGTTGCTATATTAGTAGCTTTATTTAATGCAGTTATAGCATAACCGGCATCAGTATTATCATTACCACCACTAAATCCAACTAATAATCCAGCGTTACCAACAAAAATTTTATTAATATCAGCAGGAGTTATGTCTAAAGTAGTATCACCAGCAGCAGAATTTTGAGCTAATGTAGGTCTTCCAGCAATAAAGCTAAAATCAGCAAATTCACCTTCAGCTTTGAATTTAATATAATTGTCTTCTGACATATCCCATGAGAACTTAGAAACAACAGCTTTATTAGCTTGTAAATAGTACTGTTCTCTAATAAAAATACCTAATTGTAAAGTAGTAATTGTTCCAGTAGAAGTTAAAAATGTATAAACAGCATCAGTTGCCGGAGTTAAAGTTTCAATACCATAAGCAGCAGCTAAAATTTCTTTTAATGCGGGACCAGAACCCAATGCTGAAGGACATCTAACATTAGATTCTAATGACCATTTTCCAGATAACTTTTTACGAATACGACCTTGATAAGCAGCAGAACCGACTAATTCTTTAATATCTTCATATCCTCTATCAGGTTGAATAGTTAAAGTATCATGACCAAAAGCATGAGTTGAAGCCCATGCTACTCTAGTTCCTTGAGAAGATTCTTTAACAATAACAGAACCTTGAAGAATTGCCTCTACGGCCATTTTTTCCTTTCGTTATTTAACGAGGATTTTCATGAATTCTAATAGTTAAATCAATTGTAACACCATAAGAAGTTTCACTAGAATCAGTTTGTTCAATAGCACCAATGCTTATTTCATTAATAAGACAAACGCTAACCAAACCACCTAAGGTCGGGTCAGCGTTAATTGCATCTATGATTGCAGTTAGATAATGCAACACAGTTTTACTGTCATTTGCAATATCTGGGCTCATCTTATACCGAAGGCATAAGATGGACGTAACATCATAAATGATGTTGCGTTGTCCGGCGGGTGAAACTTTTTCCATTTTATCAGTGTACATAAAAACAAAAGGCGATAAATTTAATTCAAACCATTCACCGACTCTATAATCATAAATATTAGGTAATGTAATTAATTCTTCAGTTTCAATAATACCTATTTGTGTTTCAATTGCAGTAGGTAAATATGTTAATAAAGCATCTAAAACTCTAGCCGCATATCTTGCCATTTATTTTCTTTTCGGATCAACTAAATAAACAATTTCTTCAGCAACATTTCTATTAGTTGATTCATTAACACCGAAAATTTGCCGCATTGGTAACCTTTTGTTACCGGCAATAACAGAAGCATATTTTTTAATCCAACGTTTACTTAATCTTACTCTAAAGCTACGTAAATTGATAATAGTTTTAAAACCACTTTTTACATTATTAATTTGACGATCTAAAATACCTTTCCAATATAAAATTCTACTATGACCTTTTCTAGCAGCCCATTTTTTAGAAAGAGGACGCCAACTAGTATTAATAATATTGCCTTTAGTAGCATATGCTTGTTTAATAGTAGCATGTAAATGTTTAGCAGCTTCTCTATTAACCGCTTTACGTAAAGATTTATCTTTATTTCTTGCAATAATAATATCCATTTCAGTTTTATCAATTTCAATTTTAATAATAGTCATCAAAAATCTTTTTTAGTATTAGTTAATGTATACATTGGATCTGGAATATCTTCAGTAAAATAATGTCCAGTAACTGGTGAAGTTGCTGAACTATAAACTTTTCTATAATGTTGAGGATTTCTTTCAATAGCTTTAAGATGATCATAATATCTTTTAATCATATCTTCACCATCAATATCGCCATCATCACCGCCACTTCTAGAATAATTAGAATAAACCATACCAACAACATAATCTAAAATTGGAATTTTTGCAGCCAAAGCACCTTTACTATTAGTTGCTAAAGGTGTCGATATATTTATAGCTTCTAAATAAGCATTCAAAGTATTTTCAGCATCAGTAATAAATAATCCTACTTGAGCTAAAGTTGGAATTGTAGTAGTAGAAAATACTTTATTAGTTGGATTAATAGCTGTCAATAAACCTGTGCATCTAGATTCTACGTCAGCAACAGTTACATATGCCATAATTAATTAAATCTTCGGTGGCGGATCAACAGATTTAAAATAAGGATCTAATTCAGTGATTCTTTGAATAGCTTGTTTCTTATCTAATTTATTACGAACAATCTCAGTCATAATATATCCGATAGAAATTCTAGTACCTTTAACCGCATTATCAACCCATTTATAAATGTCATTGTAAAAATCATAGAATCGCTGAGCGTAAGCAAAAATTTCATCAATTGAAAGATTAAAGATATCATTTTCAATTTGATCAAAAATATCATAAGCACCTTCATTATCACTATTGATTTCAGTTAAAATATACATTTGATTATTTCTAGGATAGCTAGGCAAATTTCTAAAAACACCATAAACACCACTAACTAACTTAATAACCGGGGCATTAAATCCTTTACCATCACGAATAAAAATATTTCTACCGGGTCCCATATATTTTAAAAGATAAAGAGTATCAAAATTAGTTTCTGCCATTTTTGTTTTTCCTTTCGTCATAATAAATTTAGTTCACAATCTTAGCAGCAAGTTGGAACAACGTAGGGGCACAACCAGCACGATAATCAACACCAAAATTAACCTGCTTATTAGTAGTCCATTCACTTCTATCCAAACCAGAAATTGCAACCTGTAAAGGTTGTCTATTCAAAAACACGAAGGGCTTAATCTGAGATTCAGAAAGATTCAAAACATACCAATCATTGACGTCAGTTAAATAACCACTAATCCATAAATCAGCAGCACCTTGATACATATTAGTTGCGCCAGCAGCATTAATAGGGGCAAATAAAGCTTCTAACATAGCTTGCTCAAGCTCCGGGGGAGCAATAATAAGCATTTTAGAAACTTCATGAGTAAAAGGCTCATTTGCTTCATCACGAACTCTACGGAAATAAACTTTCGCTTCATCTAAATCAGAAACAATGTTTGCAACAGTAGTGCCAGCACCGGCTAATAAATTATCAGTAACAGCAGTTTGTTCACCACGGATAGGATGAGAATTGCTAAAGAAAGCTACTCCATCATACGAAGGTGTAGTGGTGGCAGCAATTAAAGTTTCGATAAATAATTTAACAGGATGATTCGCTGCTCTTGCAGCAAATTGCGATAATTTCATATTAATAGCACCCATTTGATCATCATCAAAATGATCTCTATCAAAAGCTACAGTAGCTTCATAAGGAAGAACTCTAACAGTAAGTTTTGCATGACCAAGAGAAGTTATTTTTCTAGGACCAGCCCATTCTTTCAATTGGGGAACATCACCTAAATGCGGAAATTCAACATAGCCTTGATTAGTATTAATAATATTACAACAAACTGGAACGATATTAGGGGCACTTTGAATAACTTTCTGAAAAAATAAAGCATTCATTGCACCACGAATAATATCAGGACTGAACGTTAGTGCCATTTCTTTTCTCCTCTATTCTTTCTTAAAATCAGGTATCGACTTCAGTAGCAACATTAATTCTAGTGTTAGTAACATCAAATGCAATCCATGCCATAGTCGTAGAAACAATTTCATCAATAACACCAACTAAAACATCATTGGTAGTAACAGCAGCAAGGTTAAAAGTATCATCAGTAGCAATATAAGCAGGAGTGCCAACATTTGCTTGACTTAAAGTACCAGAAGAAACCGTTAATAAAACTCTACCACGGCGTTTAACTAAAGCAACAATATCAGCATCAGCACCAGCAGTATTATTTAATGAACCATCATAAGCTTTCGAACCAACACAAACTCCAGCAAATCTAAAATTTGCAGAATCTGAAGCAGCAACAAAATAACCATCAGAAGGGTCTTGACAAACTAATCCACCACGAAAAACAACAGCTGCATTCTGTAAAGGTGCTTCAAAAATTAAATTGTCATGAGATTCAAAAAATCTTCCTGCTCTATCTGCCGTAAGTACCATGGTTCAATCCTTTCTGTAGCAACGGTTACCATAATAAGAGGGAATATTATCTTTATTATACTTAACAGCAACATTATCACGATAAACATTTAACCAGTTTTTATCATTAGCTCGTACAACACTAGCATTTCCATTAAAATCACCTTCAAACATATTCAAACCAATAACATTTTTAAAAGATTCCATGATGTCAGTAGAAAGATTAAAAGGATTTCTATCACTATTCATAGTAACATTTGGTAAGTCAACAGTAAAATTAGGCTTAACCGGGTTGAGTAAATTATTAAGTTGCTCTAATGAGCCAACTTTAACACAAGCATCAACTAATTCAGTTATATTATTAGGAATTTTCTTACCTTCAGCAATTGCAACTTGAATAAGTAAATTAGCCTGAGCTTGCAGGTCCATACTTTCTTCCTTTCTCGCATAATATTTATCAGATAATAAGTTATCAGCTAATCCAGCTTCTATAGCATATTTACCGGCAAAAACTTCACCGGTGGCAACTTTATCAATATCTATATTTTTACGACCTTCAGAAACAGTAGTTTTGAACATTTCAGTAAGATTATCTACTCTTTTTTGAATTGCATTAAGTTGATTTTCAGTTAAAGCATCACCAGCACCGATACCTTTTAATTCATTAGATCTGATAACATGAAATTTAATACCATTATTTTCATATGCTTTTTCAACATCATAAACAATAGTATAAGCGCCAATAGAACCGACTTCACCAGTTTGACCAACATTAATATTTTTAACATTACTAATTAACCAATATCCAGCAGAAGCGCAAAGATTAGGAACACAAGCACTAGTATCTATATCACGTTTATTAAATTCTTTAATCACATTATTAATTTCACCTAAATAAACTGAATGTCCACCTGGAGTATTGATATTAAAATTAATTGAATCAATTTCAGATGAATCTAATAAAGTTTCAAGTGTATTTAATAATGCTTTAGTAGAAATAGCTTCAACTCCAAACCAAGCATAATACCAAGGAACACTTCCTAATACCATACCATTTAAATTAATGTTAACTTTACCATTAGCAATAGACATATCAATTTCATTTGCTTTTGCTTTATGTCTATCAATAAAATCATCAGTAGATAATTCTAATTTACTTGCTCTAGTATATAAGTCAAAATGTTCATTAATTATACTAACATCATTCGTCAAAAATATCTGATTTTTCATCTGGATGTTCATCAGGCTCCTCTTCTTTATTATTATCTTCCTCTTTCATATTATTTTCTTTTTTAGTATCAAAGTATTCATCAGCATCTCTAGTTTCAATATCGAAACCTTTTTTATTATCAAAGTATTCATCATCATCTCTAGTTTCAATACCGAAACCTTCTAAAATAGCTCTTTCAACATGAGTACCAGGCCTAATAGCATTTTTACTTACTGCTAATGATAAAATTTGTGCTCTACCAATAGAATTTTCAGTTGGAAAGTTATATGGTTCACAAGTAGGTAACAAAGCTGTAGGATAATTCATATCTCTTAATCTACTAGCAAAAGACCAACCATCAGAACCGATAGTTAAAACTTTTCCAATATTCATACCATCAACAATAACAATATTTCCAAAGTTTCTATCATGAACATCAGCTAATGCAAAACTGCCGAATTTAGCATCACCCATTGTTTGGAATGATGCTCCAAAAGCACCGAATATATCTCTAATTGAAGTTTCAATTTCTTGAACAATATTAGTGCCCATTAATTGAGAATTTTGACCTAGGATACCAATATCCCATCCATGAGGTAAATTAAAGAAACCGCGTTCATTTGCTCTATATTCAGTAAGCATTTCAGTTATTAAAACTCTATCATTAGGGTCAGCATTTTCTGCTTCAATAGTATAAGGTGTTCCTAAACCCCATCGTTCATGTTTAATAGCTGATAATGTTCTAAGAAAATCTCTATAATTTTTAGGCCCATAAGCATATCTATATGTAGCAATGCCTTGATAATCTCTACTTGTTTGATTAAAAGTAAGTCTTAAAATTAAATTATCTTTAATATCATAAAGTGTTGGTATACCATTATTTGTTCAATAGATAATTTAGAAACCATTGAAATATCATTAATGTCAGGAGTCCAATCATAAACAGAAAAACCGGGAATTTCTCTAACACCAGTAAAAACAACCGCTCTAGTTCTTTTAATATCTGGATATTTATCTTTACTTAAATCTCTATAACTTTCTTTGAATTCAATATGACTAAATCCATATCTATGTGCTTTTAATAAACCTGTAAGTAAAGGAATTTTTAACTCTTCAAAAATATCATGACATAAATTAGCTAATTGAATGTCTTCTGGAAAACCGCGCGCGTTCGGTTTCCATTTCCAAATAACTTTATTATTAAGAATAGGAGCGATTCTCAATTGTTCAGCAATTGGAACTTTATCGTCACGTTCCATTCTTTGAACAATTCCTGAAGTATAAGGCGTGCCTCGCCATTTATTACCTTTTAATTCAGGATTATGCTCAGGATCCATTAAAATGCTATAGAATAAATGTTTAATTTTTAATAAATCATCAACACCTTTTACAGTAGTAAAATTCTTTTTTGCAGAATCTTTAGATTGAAGAGGCTGAATAGTGTTTAGAAATCCGTGTTTAATGTAATTTTCAAACACTAAACACCTCCTTTTTATTAAAATTTTTTATTCTGTTCTTCATGTTAACATGTGTCAATATGTTTTGCAAGATGTATTGTTTTACCATCTATTTAATTTATTTACACCAAATTTATCTGCTAAAGTATTTTTAGGTTGAATATTTCCACCTTTTCTTTTTGTAATAATTTCTTTAGTTGATTTATGTATTTCAACTAGTGATGCACTAGCAGAAATAACATCATTATTAGCTAATAAACATGAAATTGCAACCGCGTCAGTTAATTCTAAATGTTTCTTTGATCTAGATTTTTGATTATGAGAACCTGATCGTTCAGAAACTTTTAATTTCCTACCTTTTCTAGTCCAAGTAGCTTCAGCAAATTCAATATCATATCTTTCATGATAAATTAAATCAATATGTCCTGCCGCTGCTTTATCATAAAATAATGACCATCCTAAATCTCTATCTGAATCATTACCAGTAAATTTTCTAAATTTACTTCCATAAGTAATTTTACTATTAGTTCTAAATCGCTTAATAAAATCTAATACCCAAACATGACCACGAGCATCTAACCAAACACCAATTAAATTAGGAAATCCCGCGAAAATAGTTAATAAAGTAGCTTCTAATTTATCTTCATCTAACATAAAACCTTTATTATTGGGTCTTTTTTGACTAACTGGGCCTTCAATAGAAGGGTCCCATATACTTAAATGACATTGTTCTAAAGCAATCCAAGGCTTAATTCCTCTAGAAATACCACTATCAATCCATCCAAATAAAACAATTTTATCTCCAAATCTAGCTGTATCTAGGTAGAAAAATGTTTTTTCTTTAACAGAATCTTTAGAATATAATCCTTTTTTGAATAGTTTTTCTAAATCTGGTTCATTTAAGAAAGAATCACCGGGTGAATTATTTACATTTTTGAATTCTGCTTCAGAATAATGTTCTAAACCAGGAATTCTTTCAATTAAAGCAATAGCACTAGCTTTAGCTTGTTTATTGTAATCTGGATTCATAGAAGCCGCACTATCAGCATAAATATAATGCATATCTGCAACCGGTTTTTCACCGATTGAGTTACATAAAATAGGAAACCAATCATATTCTGGATTACCAGTTAAAATTTTAGCATTGCTTGAAAAAATTGCTCTTGATTGCCAAGGAATCAATAATTTATGACATATTGGACAAATCCAATTAAAATCTTCAGCATAATAATCTACTTTGCCACCATGTTTAGTATATTTACATGAACTGCATCGTATACCATAGTTTTCCATTAAAGTAGGTAACATTGCGGCAACAACCGCGAATTTAATTTCTTTACATTCATCAAAGAATAAATATTCATAACCACCACCTAATGATGCTGCTACACTAGCATTTCCTAATTCAATAGATGTTCTATTTCTAGGAAATGAAAATATGCCTCTTGTAGCTTGTTTTTCAATAACATTATTTAATTTAGAATTAGCTCCTAATGGATTAAGAAAGTTATTTGTGAATAAATCCATAGTATGTTTTTCACCGGTAGCAGCAAAGTGAATACGTTTTTCTCTATCTAAAAATAAAGTACTTGCAAAAATGCACTAATATTAAAAGTCTTTCCAGAACGTCTATCACAATCTAAAATATGAAAAATAATTCTATGAGCTTCAAGTCCTTTACATCCATATTTTTCAAAATGTTCTTTTGAATGAGTATCACTTAATTCTAAAGGATGATCAATAATTTCATCAACTTTATCAGAACAAGTTTCACATAATTGATTAATATCAACCGGCCAACTTTTGAATCCTTCTAATGCTCTAAATAAATCAATAACCCATTCTCTTCCTTTAGTTGAAAATGGTTTATTAGGTGGTGCTGACCATTCTTTTGTTAAAAATGCTAATCGTTTTTGGTACCTAGGCCTAAATTCATTTTTTAACACCCTGGGCGTATTCGATAAAAATTCTTCCAGTGTTGTTAAATTTTTCAAATTCTCCTATCCCTTTTTCAGTTAATTTATAAAGATTATCTAACCCGGATCTAATTGTATTTACTCTATAAGGTATTTCTAAAAAACCACTATCAACAAATTGTTTTAAAATAGTATTAAAGAATTGACGTTTAGGAAGAAAATCTTGTCCTGAATTATCTCTAAAATAATTAATAATTTCAGTTGTTGAAATACCATTCTCATTATGTAATCCTACAATTAAAAAAATATAAGACTTTTGTGTAAGATTACCTCTTGTAAATTTAGTATTCATCATCATCTAATTCATTAGAATTATTTAAATCTAAATCTATAGGAGTTTCAGTATTCATTCTTAAGTATTCTAATTGTCTACGGATATTAGAAGATAATCCTGAAATAGCTTTATATTTTTCAATACCTAAAGGTCCTGAAAGAGCTTCTTCTCTTAACATTTTTAATGTTATAATTAAATCTGCAAGAGCTTCACAAGCAATTTCTTTAGCCTTACCGGCTGGTAAAGGTGATTCATTAATAAATTTATTTATATATTCTGTTCTTAATCTTTCTTTACCTTCCATTGTTAAAGCATTTACAATAATAACTTTATAATTATCATCATCTAAGAATGTTTCATCCATCACTACTAGCCTCTTCTAAATCATTATTTAATTCATCATCATCATTATCTTCACAATAATGTTCTTTAAAACAACTATAACAAACATGATTTCCACATTCATCACATTGATTTTCAGTAAGATTTCCACAAATGCAATAATATTCTAATTTAGGAATTTCTACTTTGATTGTTTTCATTTTTTCCCTTTCTCTGTTAAAAATTCTTAATAATTAAATAATAAAAGCTATAAAATTCCCTAATATATGAGGGGAGGCGAGGCCTCCTACCCGGATAGGGCGAATTTATAAATCCTGGAAATCATTAGCTTTTTTCCATTTCACTGTACAAAAGTTCAAGTAAATGTTGGCCAGGGATATCAAGGGCTTAGCTTATTAACACATTGTGTTAACGCATTGTATAATCATCTTTGTCTTACCTATTTCAAAGCATTGGCATAGCCAATGCAATAACTATTAAACATTGCATTCAACACCATTCGATACTGTTCAATCAGCAATGATGATGCAACCTAACTTACTAATGTATTAATAAGTTAGGTTGCTTACTACCTGCTAATTGCAATGCATATTGCGCTAGCAGTTTGATGCCGCGTCAAGAGGATTCGGGCGGTAAATAAGAGATAAGAGAGAAAAGAAAAGAATTAGGTCGGGGAGAAAGGTCAGGGGGAAAGGGGTTGAATGCCAGGGAG
>JAAUSR010000095.1 GCA_012032555.1 Thioploca sp. | reverse complement strand
GGGTGGTAATTTAACGAGTTGAATAAGATTAACTTTTTTCAACCACCCCCAGCCCCTCCTTGTCAAGGAGGGGAGAAATGGTTCTTAACTTAATGGCAGTGAAGCGTTGTCTACCCTACTGGACCTTTTTCAAAGGGGTGGACTTCTTAAGTTAATAGCAGTGACGCGGAAACGTGGAAATAAGACCCAAATGAGACACCAGATAGAGGAGAAATAATAATGTTTAATTTACCCAAAATATCTATTTTATTGTTATGGCTACTGAATTTTTCGATAACCCCAGCCCTAGCTACTGACTTAAATTTTGAAAATGCTAATTGGTCAGTATTTACTAATCGTGAATGGATTACGGCACTAGTTTTGTCAGTAGAGGGTAATACCCTATGGATAGCAACCGATGGTGGATTAGAAAAGCTAGACGTATCAACGGGAAATCGGCGGATTTTTACTAGAGAAGATGGGCTTCCAGAAAATAGTATTGAAACCTTAGTTGATGATACGCATGGTGGACTATGGATAGGGACATTCAAAAGTGGATTGGCTCATCTCAGTGTTGCAGAACAGTGGACCATTTTTAACACGGAGAATTCAGCGTTATTATCTGATTTTGTTGAAATCTTGTTAAACGACGGTCAAGGCGGTTTGTGGGTAGGAACCATGGGAGGTTTAGCGTATCGTGACAGCAGTGGTAAGTGGACGACCATTTTTCAACAAGGCGATTTTGGATTACCTGATGTGTGGGTGAAATCTTTATGGTCTGATCATCAAGGTGGTTTGTGGGTTGGTACTCAGGGAGGTTACTTGTTTTATCGTGGCGCGGATAATCAATGGTCAATTTTTAGTTCCGAAAATTCACCCCTACCTCTCAATGGTGGCATTCAAGCTTTATTAGATGACGGTTACGGTGGTTTATGGATAGGTACAGCCACAATTCAACAAGATAATCAATGGGTCGGCGGTGGTTTAGTCCATCGTGATGCTAACAGCGAGTGGACGATTTTTAATGCAGATAACTCGGCGTTGCCACATAACTGGATAAGTACTTTACTGAGTGATGGACAAGGTGGCTTGTGGATGGGTACGTTGGGTGGTGGACTAACGCATTTCAGTGCCAATGGCGAATGGCGGGTATCAAGTAACCCGAATCTTCCTTCTAAAGGCGTTACTTGCTTAGTCAGTGATAAACAGGGTGGTTTATGGGTAGGTAGCTTTTGGGGCGTTAGTTATTTTAATGCTAAACAAGAATGGGTAACTTTTGAAACGCAGGCAATAAGCATTCCGGGTAACCAAATTTCTGCATTGATCAATGATGCTCAAGGAAATTTGTGGCTAGGTACACTTAACGATGGTTTGGCTTATCGTAATGTTGATAACCAGTGGGTAATTTTTAATACGAACAATTCAGAATTATCTAGCAATGGAATTCTTTCTTTAGCCACTGACGGTCATGGTGGTATGTGGATAGGAACAGCTGACGGACTAATCCATCATCATGCCAGTGAAACATTGACGATTTTTAACACCGAAAATTCACTATTACCTTACAACAACGTACTCGCATTATTAGACGATGGACAAAATGGCGTTTGGGTAGGAACCGTAGAAGATCTTGGGGTAGAAAAATTGGTGGGTGGCGGTTTAGCCCATCTTAACGATAATGGACAGTGGTCCATTTTTAACACTGACAATTCTCAGTTGCCGGATAATGTGGTTTCCAGTTTGGTCAGTGATGGTAATAATGGACTTTGGATAGGTACGATAGGATATGTCAGTGTTAAAGAGAAAATCGGTGGTGGTCTAGCGCACCTCAGTGCGGATCATCAATGGAGCGTTTTCAACATAGATAATTCCGCTTTACCTTCTAACAATATAGAAACATTATTTCTTGATAACCAAGATGGACTCTGGATAGGTACATCTATGTGGGACGTAGATCATCTAGGTGGTTTAGCCTATTTTAGTGCTGATCATCAATGGCGGATATTTAACACAACTAACTCACAATTACCGATGAATTGGGTTACTGCTTTATCAGATGATGGACAGGGCGGATTATGGGTAGCAACACCTAACGGGTTACTACACCGCAGTATAGAAAATCAATGGACATTTTTTGATGAAACTAATTCTGGTTTGAATGATAAATTTATTTCAACGTTATTACTGGATCAGCAAGGTGGACTCTGGATAGGAACATTGGGAGATGGCTTAACTTATCTTACTTTTGGGCAAAAAACTGCTCTTTGTACCCAGAAAGCGGTGGATGACGCCATCTGTCAAGCTCTGCAAACGAATCAACGTGCCGCTATCATTATCGCTGGTGGGGGTGCCCAATCCGAAAACACCCTTGGGATACCACTGAATTCATCAGTAGTAACTTTTATAATGTTCTTAACAACCGCGGTTTTGATAACGATGAAATTTATTACCTCACTCCTAAAGGTTGGGCAGATTTCAATGGTGATGGTTTTGATGACTATATCGTAGATGCACCTAAACCGGAACGTCCGCTAACCATTGAAGACGTTAAAGCTGCTCTAGATTGGGCTAAAGCACGTGGGAAACTTGATTTGCCGTTATACTTATTCTTTATTGATCATGGTAGTACCGATAAATTACAGCTCAGCAAGATTGACCAAATAACAGCTTCCGAGTTCAAAACCCTTTTAGATGACTACCAAACTACAACTGGTAATGACCTCCTCCTCCTGATAGACGCTTGTTACTCAGGGACTTTTTCACAACAACTCCTGGATGAACGTTTTCGCCGCGCCATCATTAGCAGTACCAACGACACAGTGGCTTATTTTGATCGTGCTGACAAACAAGGATTTAGTCGTTCTTTTGCCAAGAGTTTAGATAAAGGCATGACTTTTAAAGAAGCCTTTGATTACGCTAATAAAGAACAGCAAAAATTAGTAGGAGATCTCTCTAAATTAACAACCGCTTCTACCAACGATAGAAGTCAGAATATTGAACAAATTCCGCAATTTTACGATGGTACTCATGGTGAATTGGGTAAACATTACCTCAATAACTTTTCTAAAATTACCGGTGACGATACGTTTGCTATTGAAAGTGCAATCTCCTCAAGCAGTTTACTGGTAGATCAAGAAGTTATGCTAGCGGCCAAAACTTCAGGTCGAGTCAAGCGTGCGTGGGCAATAGTGAGACCACCCCAAATGAACTTCGTGTTGGATACTAGCAGTACCCCCATTTTAGCTTATCCACGTATTTCGTTAGAACAAACACCAGACCATCAAGAAACTTGGCAAGCTACTTGGCACGACGCGGTATACAATGGTGATTATGCCATTACTTTCTATGCCGAAGACGAAAACCGCAATGTGGCTAGCAGTGACATACCCGTTACGCTAACAATGACGGGCGGAATTGAGCCACCAACTCAGACACAAGTTCAGATTAACTTAGATAAAACCCGTTACCAACGTGGTGAACCATTCCAAGCAACGCTTACTGAAGATTTAGGTTGGGGTTATGACCTTTATGCCGCAGTAGTCCTACCGGATGGCAACTTCTTTACCCTCAACCAAGCCACCAATGACTTAAGAACCGTCAATGAAGCTAAACCTTGGTATGGTCAACGACAACCGCATCGTTCCTTGACGTTGTTCGATTTAACTTTACCTACCAATTTACCCACTGGTCAATATTGTTTATACGGCATTCTTTCACCGGAACGAAATGACGTATTTGAAGCGCAACACCAAGGATTATGGGTCATGGGACAACAATGCTTGGAGGTATATTAAATATGACTTTACCAGCTCATTTTATTCCGCCATTAGAAAATGGCGACTGCTTAACCCGCTTAGAATTTGAACAGCGTTATGAGGCTATGCCTCAGGTCAAAAAAGCGGAATTAGTTGAAGGAATCGTTTATATGGCTTCTCCTTTACGTTTTGAAAGTCACGGCAAACCACATAGCGCTATGATGACTTGGTTAGGTACCTATTGGGCTGCCACACCGGGTACATTGTTAGGTGACAACACCACAGTACGTTTTGACAAAGACAACGAACACCAACCTGATGCGGTGCTATTTTTACCATCAACCATCGGTGGCAAAGTAATTATTACTGAAGATGACTATCTTCAAGGTGCACCGGAATTAATCGTAGAAATCGCTGCTAGTACCGCTTCTTACGATTTTCATATCAAACGCCGTGTCTATGAACGTCAAGGTGTTCAAGAGTACATCGTGTGGCGAGTCTATGACCAGCAAATTGATTGGTTTCAATTACAACCAGCGGGTTATGTCAAGATATCACCGAATGAATCGGGTTTAATTTCTAGTCAAGTATTTCCCGGTTTAGTCTTAGCAGTATCCGCTTTACTGGCGGGAAAATATGCCCAGGTATTAGCAGAATTGCAACAAGGTTTACAATCTCCTGAACATCAGAATTTTGTCAAACAATTACAAGAAAAAGCGGGCAATAAATCTAATTATTCGCATTTGAAATAAAACGCTAACTACCATTTTACAGTGACCAATATGAATAAAGTAATTGACTATGAAAAAGATTTCTACTCATGGGCATTGCACCATGCACAATTACTGCGTGAAGGTCGGTTTGCCGAACTCGATATTGAACATCTCGCTGAAGAATTAGAAGACCTGGGGAAAAGTGACCGACGATCTTTAGAAAACCGTTGCATTATTTTGATTGCTCACCTCTTAAAATGGGAATACCAACCGATTCATCGTGGTAGCAGTTGGAAACGTTCAATCGATGAACAACGCTTACGAATTGATAGACTAATACGAAAGAATCCGAGCCTGAAACCTTATCTAATGGCAGCAGTGGCTGATGTTTATCATGATGCCGTTAAATTAGCTGCTCAAGAAACCCAAATTCCGGCGAGTCAATTTCCTCAAGAATGCCGCTATTCGATAGAGCAACTGCAAGATGAAAATTTTTATCCTCATAATTAAAACTACTTTAACGGAGTAATTAACCATGTCTCGAACTGTGGATGTTGCTATCATTGGTGCCGGCACTGCCGGCTTAACTGCTTTTCGACAGGTTAGGCAAGTAACCACCAATGTCGTTTTAATCAATGATGGACCTTACGGTACGACTTGCGCCAGAGTAGGCTGTATGCCCTCAAAAGTTCTCATTGAAGTGGCAAAAAAGTTTTCACGTCGCCAACATTTTCAGCAATTTGGTATTCAACATAGTGAGCATCTCACCATTGATCACTCCCAAGTCATGCAACATGTTCGTAGCCTACGCGATTGGTTTGTCGCACGAGTGATGGATTCGGTCGATAAGATTGGTGAGAGCAATATTTCCGGACGTGCTCGCTTTATCGAACCACAAGTATTAGAAGTCAATGGCGAAAAAATTCATGCTCACAAAGTGATTATCGCCACCGGTTCACGTCCAATTGTGCCGCTAGATTGGTACGCCTTTGGTGATCGAATTGTTACGACGGATCAATTTTTTGAATTAGCCGATTTACCTGATTCTATTGCAATTATTGGCTTAGGCACCATTGGCAGCGAAATTGGTCAATCTTTAGCGCGTTTAGGGATCAAAGTTATTGGCATAGAACAACAAAATCAGGTATGTGGTCTCACTGATCCCGCAGTCAATCAAGTGGCTATCAACGAATTTTCTCAAGAATTTGAACTGTGGCTAGGTACTTCCGCGCAATTATCGAAAGCCGATTCGGGTCGAATCCAAGTAACCACAACTGACGGGCGCAGCGTGACCGTAGCTAAAATATTAGCGGCACTAGGGCGGCGTCCTAATATCGATAATTTGGGACTAGAAGTATTTGGCTTAGACTTATCCCAGGGACTTAACCAGTTAATTAATCCGCATACCATGCAGTTAGGTGATTTGCCAATATTTGTTGCTGGTGATGTTGCCTCATTACGACCGATTTTACACGAAGTCGCTGATGAAGGTGCCATAGCGGGTTACAACGCGGCTCGATCCACCATGACAGCCTTTAAGCGTCGGGTTCCCTTCCGCATCGCTTTCACTGATCCACAAGTTGTCATAGTCGGTGCGACGTTTGCGGAATTGGCTGGACAAGACATTGTCGTTGGTGAACGTAGTTTTGTGGTGCAAGGTCGTACCAAAGTAATGGCACGAACTCACGGACACTTGCGGGTTTATACAGATCGTCAAGGTCGGTTGCTGGGTACAGAAATGATGATACCTGATGGCGAATATGTGGGACATTTTTTAGCGCTAGCGATGGAGCAGAATCTGACAGTCCAGGATATCATGCTAACTCCGTTCTATCATCCCACGGTGATGGAAGGATTGGAAAATGCGCTTTCGGCTATTGTGACGCAATTGGGGGGAGAAGTGGGAGGGTTAAGTTTGCGGAAAATATAACTATCAAATTTAAAACAGTGCCAGACGGGGTTTGTAACCCCGTCTGAACGTTTTTGAGCGACTAGTTCATGGAGTTCGTGAATGCTTACGTGTTCACGGTTCAAAACGTTCGGGACGGGGTTACAAACCCCGTCCCGCTAAGGTTACAAACCCCGTCCCGCTAAGGTTACAAACCCCGTCCCGCTAAGGTCTTTATTTGACCTCAATAGCGGAAGTTCAACAGCCTAGTTAATGTCCCCATTTCTCAAATGCTTAAATAGCGCCGATTGTCTTGTTGATTGTGTCGGCTTGGGATAATAAATAAGGATATTATAAGTAGTAATGTACCAAACGGCATCAAATATACGATTAAATTTGCTTTAGGTAATGTATATTTTAAGAGCAGTTGACCTTTTGCTGAAGGGGGCAATTTGACCGTAACCCAGAATGATTTGTGAGTGGTAACTTCTAATTTTTTTCCGTCCAAATAGGCACTATATCCAGGAAACCATAAACGCGCAAAAATAATTTCTCCACCCTCGGCAGGCGTATTTGTGACGTTAAAACATTCTTGGGTTTGCTTAAATTCGCATGCCATCTCTTCTTCAATAATTGTACTTGGTGATACCCAAGAAACCAGACCTGGATAAGAATACTCATTAATGTAATCAAAAGTAAGAGTATGGGCCGAGGTTTTCTTTAGAGCAAATTTATCTGTTATATGTTGCTCTATATCTATTACCCAGGGACCATTTAATGCGATGATACGATCAATCCGCATGAGTTCTGCATGTGATAGCTGTGTTTTAGAATCGATCTCAAATAGCTTGTCAGCACATAGCTCTTCAAAATTTCCATGATCGGATATTTTGAGTATTTTCCTGAATCCTTTGTGTCCAATAGGTGTATAACCATTAATTGAACGGTCACCCCCAAGTAGGGCTGTAGTTGCCACTCTATACTCTAAATGAGGATTAGGTATGGCGTTGGAATCTACATAATGACCATAGAATAGTGTGTAGTTTTCGCGTCCTAATGGGTTAACGGTGTTGCTATCACCGGGAATCCCCCAGTCTACGCCGCGCCCATGAGGAATTACATATAAAATTACTGCAAATATAAATAGGCTGCTAAACCACAAAAACGGACTATAGTTTCTTTTTTTATGCACCATATAAAAAAGATAATAGAAAAGGCTAGGATAATGAGTGCAGAAAAAAACAGAAGTATTGCTTGAGAGGGGTTAGACTGCACTGAGTGAATATATTGAAACACGAGCACGAATAAAAATAGTTGCACTCTTTGCTTAGTAATTGATAGCCCACATTCTTTGGCGGCAGCCATTAAAAAAAGTATTAAAAAAAAGTGAAAATAGGGGATGCTCCGAATCGGAAATCTGAGCACTCCAAGCCTTTCTGGCCCCATACAGGTAAGCAGGAATACTAGCATCAGCCCTCCCCACATCCAGACACCGGTACTTATTATCTTTGCTTTTGACCAGTTTATCATTAACAATAATGGAAGAAGGAACCAACCTACATAGAATTGTGGATTTTGTTGGAGTCTATACCCTCCCCCCCAGTTATTCATAAATGCAGAGTACGATGGATCAAAAAAAGAAATTAATCCATCTAATGGGGCAACTAAAAAGTTCGTTACATTTTCAAATGCAGACGGACGTGTCGCAACCTCGGCTGCTGAGAAAAAAGATATTAATGCTGCGGAACTTACCATGACGCTGCTTAATCCGACAATGATAATACGCGCAGATAATAGTAGTCTTTTTTTAAAAAATCAAGTGAAATAAGATGAAGATAGAAGTGATAGCAATGGCAATGACAGCAAGCGGCCAGCCAGAAGTAATACATAATGAATAAGCGAAAAATAGACCGATGGTGTTTCTTATGGGTTTATCTGAGTAAACAATACCGGCAAGAAATGCAATCCCAAAAATCACCCACGTAGAACCTATCAGTGGTCCGTACCAAGCCGATGCATTCCAATACAAACCGTGATAATTCAGAGTGAAAAGTAATGATAATGTCAATGCTTGCATACCACGCAGGCCTATGTTGCGTGCCAATATAAACGCACCTAATCCACTTAAAGATAAGTGGATAGCAGATATAAACCAACCGGCTACTGTAAAGTTCTTAAAAGATGGAAGTATATAAGATAAGATTAAATTAACCGGGTTGAAAACTGCGTATTGGTATTCAAGGGCATAGGCGCTTCCATTCATAATGTTAGTCGTCAATATAGGAAACTCTCCATTGCGTAATAGCATTCCTATATCATACAGCTTTGGAAGCATGTCAGAAATCTTATCATCAATGAAAAAATATCTATCGTTAAGTAAAAACATGTATATTGTAAATAGCATTGGTGCTAATACGGACAATAAAAATAATGCAATTGTTAAATGCCTTTCTTTGAAATTCATATTAGACCTGTTCACATTTAAAAAACACAAGTTATAGTGAATAAACTGTCAAAAGAAGAGAAATATACAAAGTATGTTAAGCATTCTGGACATTCAAATTCCACAATTCCGCACCAAGAACGATAACATCGTCAATTAAATTCAGCTTTCTGTTACGGAATTTGTGTACCAGAATGTTGAATCGCTTCATGCCACCGAGGGCATTTTCTACGAAGATTCTTCTGCTACTAAGTGTTTTATTATACTCCTTTTGTTCTTCTGTTAGTGTTGGATTAGGGTTATCTTTTGACTTTTTCTTCTTTTTAAAGGGTATCTGTATATTTTCACCCTCATAATCCTTGACTATGCTTTGGTAACCTAAGTCAACAAGTACATGCAAATTTTTAAACCATGCGTCTTCTGTTGAAAATTCTCCCGAACGTTTTGAACCGTGAACACGTTTTAACATTCACGAACCCCATGAACCAGTCGCTCAAAAACGTTCAGACGGGGTTACAAACCCCGTCTAGCACTGAGTAGTGCAAGGTCGTACCAAAGTGATGGCACGAACCCACGGACACTTGCGAGTCTATGCGGATCGTCATTCGGGTCGGTTGCTGGGCGCAGAAATGATGATACCTGATGGCGAATATGTAGGACATTTTTTAGCGTTGGCTATGGAACAAAATTTGACAGTCCAAGATATTATGTTAACCCCGTTCTATCACCCTACCGTGATGGAAGGACTAGAAAATGCACTTTCGGCTATCGTGACGCAATTGGGGGGAGAAGCGAGTGGGTTGAGTTTGCGGAAAATATAACTATCTAATATCACATTCCCAAAATGAATCGGATTATTTTAAACCTGACCGGTCTCGAAGACTAGTCAGGTTTTCAAATGTGAATAAGCGGACTTATTTACAATACGAAGAAGTTACCACCCTTGATAACTAATTCAAGGTTAACCGTCGAGCCAAACACATGCCAGCTAGCTGAGATTCATGACAAAGTGTTATCGCTTTCGTATTCAGTTCATTCAGTTTTGCATTGGTGATATTCTTCTTATCACCGAGCACGACTGTTTTGATGTGATCACAATGGAGCGTACATTGACCACCGGCATCGACATCTTCTAGCGTACAATGTTGAATACCCGGTTTTAGGTGTGAATTGATCGTTGGATAGTCGGCGGAAGAGTAGAAAGCACCCAACTGAGGCAAAATAGCTTTAGTGGGAATGAGTTCACTATTTAATTGAGTAATATTTTTAAAGTGATCCTTAGCTAATTGCGCACACCAGAGATTCATTCCCAAATTATTGAGTTCAGAAGCCGTGTCCCACTGAATAATTGGTTGATTGTCTAAAGTTGATACGGTTAAGTTATCTAAAGTCGCTGGTAAATATTCTTGAACTTCACCACACATTCCACCTGCCTGACACATCTCGGCTGCTGACTGATCCACTTGACCCCACTTAAATTGAATGGCTCCAGCATTCTTGGCTAATTCTTGGCATTCTTCAAAGGAATAGGAATCTAAAGACGCATCACAGAAATGGGTGCCATTACTATCGGTATAATTACAACAATAAAATTTTTTAGCGGGTTGTTGACAGTTAGCACAGCGGATGATGCCTCGGTCACCAGCAGCGAAAATATCACCTTCTGGGCTGCCCCAAATGGCATAAAGGGAAAGAGGAACTTTGGTATTTGCTGTCCAGTTATTGCCGTCGTAGTGAAGTAGAGTATATTCTCCGCTAAAAATATCTCCTTCTCCAACTGCAAATACATCAGTGCTGGAACTTCCCCAGATGCCTCTGAGCTCAGCAGAAGTTCCACTGGTCATAGGGTTCCACTGATTACCATCATAGTGAAGAATCGTACCATAGAGGCCGACTGCAAACACGTCGGTACTGGAAGCTCCCCAGATACCCTCAAGTTCAATCCCACTGATCATAGTATTCCACTGATTACCATCGTAATGGATAATCTTACCACCCACCACAAACACATTCGTGCCAGAACTACCCCAGATGCTATAAAGAGAATCAGTCCCACTGACCATGGGATTCCACTGATTACCGTCGTAGTGGAGAATCGTACCATCCCACCCAATCGCAAACACATCAGTATTAGAACTGCTCCAGATGCCCCCGAGATCAGCAGTAGTTCCATTAGTCATGGGGTTCAATTGAGTGCCATCGTAGTGGAAAATTTTCCCACATGGTCCAACTGTAAATACATTGGTGCTAGAAGTGCCCCAAACATTGCTAAAATAATATACGGTGTTACTGATCATAGTCCATTGGTTACCATCGTAGTGGAAAAGAGTACCGGAATTTCCAACTGCAAATACATCCCGGTTGGAAGTACCCCAAATGCTATAAAAACCACCCATTATCCCTTTAATCATGGTCCATTGATTACCATCATAGTGGAAAGCATTATTGCAATCACCTTCAACCGTAAACTCATCATTGCTAGAATTTCCCCAGATACCTTCCATAGGTTTCCACTGGTTACCATCGTAGTGGAGAACCCCGTATCCGCCTATTGCAAACACATCGGTACTGGAACTACCCCAAACACCGCGAAGACCAGGAAGAGTAATGTTCGTTGTATTCCATTGGTTACCATCATAATGGAGAATGGTACCCCCATTTTCGACCGCAAACACATTGGTGCTAGAAGTACCCCAAATACTGATAAGAGAAAAAAAATTCCACTATTCATAGTGCTCCATTGGTTACCATTATTCATAGTGCTCCATTGGTTACCATTGTAGTGGAGAATGGTATCCCATTGCTCTCCAACTGCAAACACATCGTTACTGGAACTTCCCCAGATGCCGGTAAGATTATCAGAAGTTCCACTGGTCATGGGATTCCACTGGTTACCATCATAGTGGAGAATTGTACCATTGCCTCCGACTGCAAACACATCAGTGCCGGAAGTACCCCAAATAGCTGTAAGATACCTGTTAGTCTCATTAGTCATGATGCTCCATTGGTTACCATTGTAATGAAGAATTATCCCGTTATCTCCGATAGGATCAGATGCAACCGCAAATACGTCAGTACCGGAACTACCCCAAATACCGTAAAAATGAAAAGAAGTCCCACTATTCATGGTTCGCCATTGGTTACCATCAAAGTGGATAATTGTACCACCCTCGCCAACTGCAAACACATCGGTACTAGAACTACCCCAGATGCCATTCAAATTAAAAAGAGTGCCACTCTCCATTTCCTGCCATTGCGAACCATCATAGTGAAAAATTAAACCGCCAGCACCAACGACAAACACATCATTGGCAGCACTTCCCCAAATAGCAGCAAAGTGCTGCATTTGTGGTAAACGATAGGAAAACTTCCAGTCGCTAGCTTGAACCGTGGATAACAGATTAAAAATGATAAATAGATAGGTGAGATAGGATTTCATAATTTCTTATTCCTCTAATTTAAGTGCTTAGTGGTCAATGAAGCCTTGCCCAATTCGCAGCTCCTTAAATAACTATAATCTAAAGGAGGTGATTTTTCTCGTTTCCCTGCGCCGGTGTCACCGCCATTAAGTTAAGGTTAGGTGTTAGGGCGAACACGCAGGTTCGCCCCTACATGCGGGATATTTGGTAGGGGCATACCTGAATGTCTGTCCTTAACTTAATAGTAGTGATCCTACTCCAGAACCGGTTTGAGCTTAACTTAATGGCAGTGATGTGCCAGTGTGGAAATTAAAGCCACTGTTTTTATTAAGCTAAAAAACCTTGGAAATCAAGTAATATTCTCTAGAACAACGCTTTATTAAGTTAGATATTCTCAAACTCAGTTCAAGAAAATAAAATACTAGAATAATTGTCATGAAAAACCTAAACTATTGCTTTGCTTATCTTGCCCAGCAAATCTCAACTCTTTGTATATAAATACACCTTAAAACCTCAACCTAAAATAAATATAAAGGAATTCTTTTATGCAAATGATAATTAATTTACCCGATGAAGTTATGACAGAACTTTTACAAGTTACGCAGACTCAAAATCAGGCAAAGGCTATCCAAATAGCTATTCAAGGCTGGTTACACTATCAACAACAACAGCTAGAACCGCAAGAATTAGTTGGTACTACCCTATCAAAAACTAAGCAGATCGATTTGATGCAATACGCCGGAAAGATTTCGTGGCCAGTAGATGGGGTTGTTTATCAACGTCAGGTGAGAGATGAATGGGAAAAGTAAATATTTTAGATACCAATATAATAATTTATCTGCAAAGTGGTTTACTTGTTGATCCCTTACCTAAAGGATACTATGCAGTATCGGTCATTACCGAAATGGAATTGCTTTCTTTTTCACCATTGAGTCCGGAGCAGGAATATTGGTTAACCCAGTTTTTTAAAGATATCAGTATTATTCCCTGCCATGATCAAGTTAAATTGCAAACTATTACTCTTCGACGCCAGTATCGGTTGAAATTACCCGATGCTATTATTGCTGCTACTGCTATTACCACAGACGCTTTATTGTTAACTAATGATTCTCAATTGCATAAGATACCCGAACTCTGTTGGCAAAGTTTAGCTATTCAAGAAAAATAACCAAGCTAAAGTGCATGAGCATAGCTACTAATGATTCTATCGTGACGCAATTAGGTGGAGAAGCAAGTGGGTTGAGTTTGCGGAAAATATAACTAGTCGGCTCAATTTCGTTAAATTGAGTAGAAGGCTGACATTAACAAGCGATTGTTAAACTGACAAATTTTTCTCAAAAATATCTTTGATATCTAAATGAATTCCCAATTGATCATCAACAATTTCACCGGCACTAACAGCCTGATGATCACTTAGGGAAGAGTAGACAGTAACAACTTCAGTTGCTGGTTCGACCAACCAACAAGATCGCACACCCAGGGCAAAGTAAATTTCAAATTTTGCTAAGATGTCAGCTATCAGTTGTTGAGGAGAGAGGATTTCAATAACGAGCACTGGGACTTCTGACATTCTAATCAAATCGCGTGGACGACTGAGACTGCGTTTAGGATACAAACAAATATCCGGTTTGAGTTCTTCTTGACGTTGTAAATGAAATTGATTCCAATCCAGGTGGCTAACATCAAGGCTTAATTCTGAAAAAACGGTGTACTCGTTCCACTGATAAAGTAAAAAAATCAATTTAGCTTGTAAATAACTATGATTATGTGAACCCATATTAGTTGGTTCCTGAAAAGCGATTATTTCATTATCAATTAGTTGCATTGATATCTATTTCCTGATTTTAATAGTGAATGTAAAACCGGGTAAGTGCATAAATCACTTTAATCGAGAATACTCGATAAGATTTGATTATTCAATACAATCGGATGATTTTTAAAACTGGGTTCAGAGAGAGGATAGTAAGAGTGAATAAAATGTTTGCTATTGACTTAACACCATACCCGCACTAACAGCAACCAATGACCATTTTAGGATCTAGAATACTTATCAATGTGGGTATGACAACTTTAACTTAAAGTGGATGATAACTTACATCAACATGGATCGATTAATTACTACTACCGGTGACTTGGTTACAGTAATTGGTAGCAGACTCCAAATCAATAGCTAAGCCTTGACCAATTGTTGCTGCGGCAAGGTTATCACAGTGAAAAATACTTTCACCTTCGTTATTAATATCTTCTAACACGTAGTAATAAGTGCCATCTTGAGTTATTGTGTTATCGACAAAAGAGTAACAGGCACCTTGCCTTTCATTACCAGCAGCTAAAATAAGTTGATTGGATTCAGGTGAGGCGATTGTTAATTCACCTTCTGTGCAGTTTGTTTGATAAGAAGATAATTCTGTTAGTGTGGTGATATTAGTATAATTACCACTGCTATTTTCGATACCGCGCCAAATACGATAGGCTGAATTTTGAGGTTCACTACCTGTTAGCCAAGTTAAATCGATCAAATTTCCTCTAGCAGTTGTTTCAAAAGATGATAACTCTACTAATAAATGTTCATGCATTGTTGCACTTTCTGAACTTGAAAGCACAAGCAGGCTGGGTTGAGGAACGAAACCCAGCTTATTCAAGATAAACACCAATCACATTTCGGTTATTTATAATTCAGCTAAGCAAGGTAGCTAGGTAAGGTAGGTAACATCTTGTAGTTACCCGCTATAAATCAATAGAATACAAATCGTAACACATGAAAATTTACGCCGATACATCTGTTTTCGGTGGCGTATTCGATAAAGAATTTGCCGAGCCAACCAAACGATTCTTTGAGGAAATAAATGCAAGGCGCTTTACGCTAGTTACGTCTGCAATTGTTGAAGCGGAAATAGAACCGGCGCCCAAAAAAATTCGTGACTTTTTTACTCGTTACGAAGCGATTGCTGAAATTGTACCAGTGACTCAATCGGCTCTTTTGCTTCAGCAGCAATATATCAACTCCAGTGTGGTTACGGTAAAATCGGCTGAAGATGCTTTGCATGTTGCCATCGCTACCGTGTCACAATGTACTTTAATTGTGAGTTGGAACTTCAAGCCTATTGTGCATTTCGATAAAATTCCCAAATATAATGCAGTAAACACACTTAATGGTTACGGTCAAATCGGTATTTATTCTCCGTTGGAGGTTATTAGTTATGACGATGATAATTCGTGAGCCGGAATGCGTTGTGCTAAAACGGCGCGGGGCTGAACAGGTTACCAAATTAATTGCCGGCATGTCGTTACCAGAGCAACTAGCGTTTTGGCAAAAACGTACCGAAGCCATGTTAAACCGCCAAAAAAATTACTCAAAAAAACAGACTATTGCCCAATTTGTTACTCCAAGCAATGAAATAGCTAAGCACGAACACGAGTAGGCTGAGTTGAGGAACGAAACCCAACATTTCGTGTTTAACAATATTCCAAGGTGTTGGGCTTCCTTACACATTCCCACGCCGAAGCGTCACTGCTATTAAGTTAAGAGATCATTCCCCCTCCTTGAGAAGGAGGGGGCGAGGGGGTGGTTAAAAAAATGTTACCGAATTCAGTGATTTTAAAACCACCCCC
>JAAUSR010000030.1 GCA_012032555.1 Thioploca sp. | reverse complement strand
CAGACCGGTGGTTGCGGGTCAAGCCGTTGGTACGCCCAATAGAAAGCGATGATGGCGTACTTATCCTTGATGACAGCATAATGGAACAACCCTCGACTGAGGAAAGTTCACTTATCTGTTGGCATGCCGACCCAGCCAAAGACCGTATGGTTAAAGATATTAACTTCATTTCGGCGCTTTATCACCACCAAGAAGGGTCATTGCCGGTTGGTATTCATCTGGTCATGAAACCCGATGACGAAACGGCCCCCAAAACGGGTAAACGTAAACGCCAAGCGCTGTTTACCCAAAATCATTACGGTCGTTCTCTATTGTCCCCAGCGGTTCAAAATCCTCTGCGTTTCCGTTAGGTCTTGATGGACATTGGGTTTGCGTCCGCACCAAACCTCAGGTTTATTCGCCATGAGCTTGATAAACACGGCATGCTACCGCTACAAGGTAATCGCAAAGTCGCTTTGAGCCTTGAGGACAAAAAGCCAAGCCGCTCGAGTCGATACGCTGCCAATGGAAGAGAATCCAGTTCGGGAAATCTGGATTGAAGATGTTGATTTCCCACTATTCTTAGCCAAACCCGTCTTCACCAACGCGGACGGTTCCACTGGTATTCTCTATCTGGTGAGCCGCGATACCAACCTATCGTATCAGCACCTGACCACCCTCTACCCCAAACGGTGGAACGTGGAATGTTACCACCAGTCTCTCCAGCCAAATGCCTCGTTAGCGAAATCGCCTCCCAAGACTCGAACTACCCAAACCCATCATTTTTTGCCTCAATCTATGCCGAGATCCAGTGAGCGAGTCTTAAAATATCCACTAAAATCAATCATTTTTCTCTGAAAAATCCGCTTTACGTTAAGGCCGTTCAGCCGGTTTTTGTTCAGTTGCAACGGCTACAAAATCTTCCTGGGTGCGTAACGTGAGGACTTAAATCCCATTGAACGTAAATGGGCTCAAGCTAAAGCGATTCGCAAACAACAAAATTGTTCGGTTGAGGAACTATTTACACACTATATCTAGTAATCATTTTATTATGCTTCTGCTATAGTAATTTCGTCGATGTTCAGAAACAAATTGAAAAATATTGCTCTAGTGCGCCACCAATAAATCCAATTATTTGAGACTGAAAACCGCACCGGTCAGGTTTAAATAATCCGATTTATTTTGAGAACGCACCACTAGTATTTAACTATTGATTGTTAATCAGCTAAAAAACTTGAGAGTCGAGTATTAACTATTCCCTAACTATCACTTCCATCGGTTGTTTATTCAGTATTACACTATTTTCTTCTAATTGGTTTCGATAACCAAAGTAAATCTTTATTTTCCCAGTTGCCGGAAATTTATCATGGTACCACACTACTTCTTGCTCTTGCATGGGCTTTAAAACTACTTGTTCTTGAAAGGCAACGAGGTGAGCAATATCGCCATCCCAAGGTAATATTTGACCTCGGGTATTAACCATATATTTAAGTGGTAAAGTATTTTCTGTCGCTTGATAATCAGCATAGAGGATAAGATCAATAGTTCGCTCTAACTGATCTGAGATAATCCGACCCATTACTTTTACAGTTTCGGAAAGAGTAATGGTCAGTTGCGGTTGAAAAATTTCATTCTCAGTAGAAATGCCTCCGGCTATTTGAGTATAATCATCCCAGGGTATTGGGCTCCCTAAAGTCATCCTATCCAAAATTGGCAGTTGTGGATAAGTATTAGTGAGCAGATGAGGAGCACAAGCGGTTGGGGTGGTAATGTTAGATTGAGAATCCTGACTATAGTGGAGAATACCATCACCTACGGTAAAAACTTCACCGGTTGAGCTTACCCAAACGGCTTTTAAGTTAAAAGGTATATCGTTAGTCATCGTTGTCCAATAGTAGCCATCATAATGAAGAAGAATACTGTTAATAATCCCTTTTTCCAAAGAGAATCTAGCCCATTTATTTCCTACTATAAACGTACCTTGATTAGAATTGCCCCAAATATCACTCCATCTGCCGGCTTCCCCCAAAAAGACTCCAATCTGTGTAGTACGCCACTGATTGTTATAGTTAAATATTGCACTGGTTGAAAATCCCAGCGAGGACCTCGGAAAGGAAAAACCAGTCATTCCTACCACCCACACATCCGTGTTAGAATTGCCCCAGAGGCTGAGGAAATTAGGAGTATCCTGTGCCTCATAAGCCATACTATAACTGGTAAACGCCACAGGTTTATGCTTCCGCAAGGTAGTCCATTGGTTGCCATCATAATGGAGAACAGTATCTCGTTCGCCTACCGCAAATACATTTGTGCTAGAAGTGCCCCAGATATCATTCAGACTAGAAGTGCCCCAGAATAACACTGGAGAAGAATCGTCACTATTCATCGTGATCCACTGGTTACCATCGTAATGAAGAATAGTATCTTTATCACCTACTGCAAAGAGGTCTGTGCTAGCCGTGCCCCAAATACCTTCAAGGTCAGCAGAAGTGCCACTATTCACGAGGTTCCAATTAGCACCATCATAGTGAAGAATGGTACCGGCGTTGCCTACCACCCAAACATCATGCTCAGAAGCACCCCAGATACCATTCAGATCAGTAGTTGTGCCACTATCTAGACTGGTCCAACAATTACCGTTATAGTGGAGAATCTGACTGGCAGTGCCGACGGCAAAGACATCAGCGCTAGAACTACCCCACAAGCCATTCAAATTAGAATCCCAATGACTGGTTATCGTGATCCATTGATGACCATCGTAATGGAGAATTTTACCTTCAGTTCCTACTACAAAAACGTCCGTACTGGAAGTGCCCCAAAGACCATTTAGGGTAGGAATTCTGGTGTTAAAGGTAGTCCATTGCTGGCCATCATAGTGCAGAATACCTCCATTAGTTTCTACCGCAAAAACATCGGTAGGAGAACTACCCCAAACAGCCATCAGATAATAAATATTGCTATTACTACTCATGGTGAACCATTGGTTCCCATTATAATGAAGTATAATCTCCCCGGTTCCTACCGCAAACATATCTTCACGAGCAGTTCCCCAAATACCTTCTAGGTCACGATCCGTTCCACTATTCAAAGTGCTCCAATGATGACCATCGTAATGGAGAATGACTCCCTGATTGCCAACAATAAATATATCCGTACTCGAATTGCCCCAGATATCGTTAAGGCTAAACGTAATCTCATTATTTAGAGTTGACCACTGCTGACCATCATAGTGGAGAATGGTACCCCCCTCTCCTACTGCAAAAATATCCGTACTGGAACTGCCCCAGATACCATAAAGGTTAAACGCCGTCCCCGTAGCCATTTTCGTCCACTGCTGACCATCAAAATGAAGTAAGGTACCTTGGTCACCAACGACAAACACCTCTGTACTCGAATTACCCCAGATGTCATGGAGAGGAGCAGAAGTCCCGCTATCCATCTCGCTCCAATTGGAACCATCATAGTGGAAAATGACGCCTTGATTTCCAATTGAAAATAAATCGTTGGCAACCTTTCCCCAAATGGCCTCAAAATCGACCGTCAATCGATATTGTACCTGCCATTGGTCTAAGCTAACATCCCAGCGTGGCTGAATTGATTCGGGATTAACCGGCTGATGAGAAATATGCTCTTGACAACCAATACAATGGAAAATGGCATCGCCGACAACAAATACCTCCCCTTGAGGGCTTGCCCAAACTGCCTGTAACTGTGAAGGTGTACCTAGGTTGGTTTCTATCCAGGTCGAACCGTCATAGTAAAGTATCGTGCCCTGATTTCCTACTGCTAAGATATTATTGTTGGAAATTCCCCACAGATTATTGAGATCCGTGTAGGTTTTACGGTTGATATTAGTCCAACGCTGACCATCATAATGAAGAATGATACCACCGTCCCCTACCGCAAATATATCATTATTAGAAGTGCCCCACAGTGCCGAGAGCCGATTAGAATTTTGGCTCGTTATCATTGTCCAACGTTGACCATCATAGTGAAAAATCTCGCCACCGCCACCGACAGCAAATACCTCATCGCTAGCATTACCCCAAATGTCAGTCAGGTCAACGGTAGTTCTACTATTCATAGTCGTCCAATGATAACCATCATAATGGAGAATCTGACCACCACTTCCTACCGTGAATACATCGTTATTAGAGCTACCCCAAACACCATGAAGATGAGAACTGGTTCCACTATTCAGCATTATCCAGGCCTGACCGTCGTAGTGGAGAATCGTACCGTTATCTCCTACAGCAAATATTTTGGTGGCAGAAATACCCCACAGAGCATTAAGATTAGAAGTTGTTCCGCTATTAACGGGATGCCAGTCATAACCATCGTAGTGAAGAATCGTACCATACTTACCTACTGTCAAGATATTAGTAGTGGCATTACCCCAAACATCATTAAGATAGGGCGAAACACCATTGATATCCATGAGTTGCCAACTGTTGCCATCAAAGTGGAAAATCTGACTGTCTCCTACTGCAAATATACTCTCGTTGGAGTTAACCCAAATGCTAATTATTGAAGATGGAATTTGACTGATTACTGTCCAATGATTACCATCGTAATGGAGAATATGACCTGCTTGGCTAGCAGCAAACACATCGGTGCTAGCAGTTCCCCAAAATTTAATAATCAGCGCAGAATTAATTCCGGTATCGATTACCGTCCACTGGTGACCATCGTAGTGATTTAAGGCACTGTTTACAAATATATCAGTACTAGAACTACTCCAAATATTTCTAATATCACTTTGATTTCCAAATGGAATTTTTTCCCAATAATTGCCATCATAATGGAGAATTGTACCTCCATTTCCGACTGCAAATACATCGGTATTGGCAGTACCCCAAATCCCATTCAGATGAGAGCTAGTTCCACTGTCCATCTGGGTCCAGTGATAACCATCATAGTGAAGAATCGTACCTTCATTTCCCACCGCGAATACATCGTTACCAGAACTACCCCAAATGCTATTCAAACCCAAACTCATTCCATTCGATTCCATTGGGGTCCAATGCTGACCGTCATAGTGAAGAATCGTATTATCTCGATCACTCACCGCAAAGACATTGGCATTAGAACTACCCCAAACATCACTAAGAGAAGAATCGGTTCCACTAACCATCTTCTGCCAACTAAAACCATCATAGTGAAAAATAGTACCCTGATCACCTACCGCAAATACATCAGTTTGAGAACTTCCCCACACAGCAGCGAATTGAACTGAACGCCATTGCATTTCCCACTCAACGGCTTGAACAGTAGAAAAAAATAAGCTAACTAAAATGAATAAGCTGATGACATATTGTTTCATGATCAGATCCTCTCTTTAATTACCAATTCTTAATTAAATTAATTCCTAATATAAATAATTATAACCTAAATAGCCGGCGTCGGTCGGATCGAAGCGAAACTCAGCTAGCTGCCCACCGCATATTGAACCGTATGGGTAATCCGGTTACCCTAGAGCTTCTTGAGGAAAAGTGAATGAGGCAAGCCTAATGCTTTCAAACTAATATAAGTTCAATGGTTTTTCTCCCGGTTAACAAAGGAAAATAAAGAGGAATTTGAAGATATGATAAGTCCATTAGCCGTTGTCAATACGAAACAAATTGGACAAGGGGTTACTATTCATCCGTTTGTAGTTGTCCAGGAAAATGTTAGCATTGGTAATCAGGTGGTAATTCATCCGCATGTCGTCATTGAATCTGGCGTGATTATCGGTGAAGGAACTGAAATATTTCCGGGTGCTTATTTAGGAAAAGAACCGAAAGGTGCTGGAGTAACCGCGCGACAGCCTGAATTTATTAGGCAGTTAGTGATTGGCCAAAATTGTTCAATTGGTCCCAATGCTGTCATTTATTATGAGGTTATTATTGGCAACCAATGTTTGATTGGAGATAATGCTTCTATTCGGGAGAAAGTGACCATAGGTGACGAATGTATTATTGGGCGCAGTGTCGTTATTAACTATAACGTTAACATAGGAAATAGAACAAAAATAATGGATTTAGCTAGTATCACTGGTAATTGCCAGATTGGTGAAGATGTTTTTATCAGTATGCAAGTTGGTACAGCTAATGATAATGCAATGGGTACATTGGGTTATGATGAAGTTCGCATCCAAGGTCCCAAAATCAAGGACGGTGCTATGATAGGTGTTGGCGCAAATCTTTTACCCGGTGTAGAAATAGGTCACGGTGCGGTTATCGCTGCCGGGGCAGTAGTTAACAAAGATGTTTTACCTGAAACCATGGTGGCTGGTATACCGGCTCGGTTAATTAAAAAACTATCAGGGTCATAAATAATACGGTAAACTGTTTCTCATGATGTTAGATCTCATGTTATCGAATTCAATCATCGCCAAAGTTTGGCGGGGCACGCACCAATATCCAATCGACAATTTAAGATACCACGAAAGCCTACCTACTGTTAACGAGATGAGATAACAGCAGCCACTCACCCAATTTGAACTAAATAATAGGCTTGTGCATTCCCAACAACACCCCATAAATGCAGATAAAGATAGAGAAAAAATTAGGCAGGTTAAATCAATAATAATGCCGAGAAAAGGACTTGAACCTTCACGGGGTTACCCCCACCAGCACCTGAAGCTGGCGCGTCTACCAATTTCGCCATCTCGGCATCAAGACCACTTATTTTATAAAGAGAGTAAAACTTAGTCAATGAGCCGTCAAAAAAATTCTTCTCCAGTTGATCCTTTTATTGAACGCGAAACGCAAAAATATAAACATCCTATTCCCAGCCGTGAATTTATTATGCAACAGTTGGCTGAAGTGAGCAAACCAATGACCTTTGCTAGGATCGCTAAACTGTTTGAATTGACCGATAAACCAGAATTAGAAGCCTTACGTCGTCGCCTGAAAGCGATGGAACGGGATGGTCAGTTAGTCCGCAACCGTCGTAAAGGTTACGGTTTGGCTAAAAAAATGGATTTAGTCCGCGGGCGCGTAATCGGTCATCCCGATGGTTATGGTTTTTTAGTTCCAGATGAAGGTGGTGAAGATTTATTTCTTTCTGAACGAGAAATGCGTACCATCACGCATGGCGACCGTGCCTTAGTTAATATTATCGGTATTGATTATCGTGGTCGGCGGGAAGGTGCTTTAGTTGAAGTATTAGAACGGAATACCCACGAAGTGGTAGGACGCTTTTGTCATAAAAAAGGTCAAAATGTCGCGTTTGTAGAACCGGACAATGCCCGTCTTCGCCATAATATTCTCATTGAAGGCCGAAAAACCGGGGCAATGCTAGAAATGGACAAATTGTGTTAGTCAAAATCTTGGAACCACCGACTAAATATAATCCCCCGTTTGGCAAAATTATTGAGGTGATTGGTGATCACCGTGCACCAGGAATGGAGATCGATATCGCTATTCGTGCCCATGAATTACCGTATACTTGGTCAGCAACGGTATTAGCGGAAGTCGCTCAATTCACCCCGACAATTTCTGAAGAAATACGCCAAGGTCGTGAAGACTTGCGTGCGATTCCTTTTGTTACCATTGATGGTGAAGATTCCTATGACTTTGATGATGCGGTACATTGTGAGCCGCGTGGCAAGGGATGGTTACTCCGTGTAGCGATTGCAGATGTTTCTGCTTATGTCAAGATAGGTAGTGCTATCGACTTAGAAGCGCAAAATCGAGGTAATTCAGCTTATTTTCCCAATCGGGTCGTACCGATGTTACCGGAAATACTTTCGAATGAATTATGTTCATTGAAACCAGAACAAGATCGTCTGAGTTTGGTCTGTGAATTGGCTATTGATTTCTATGGTCGGGTTAGACGTACTCGCTTTATTGCCGCAACAATGCGTTCAGCGGCTCGGTTAACTTATACCGAAGTAGCCGAAGTTTTAGCCGGTAATGAAACTCACTTTCGTTATCCGCAATTGTTACCACAACTTCATAATCTATTGCAACTGTATCAAGTATTACTCAAACGCCGGAAAAAACGTGGCGCTATCGAGTTTGAAACCATTGAACCCCGTATTATTTTTGACGACCAACAAAAAATTGCCCAAATTGTAGCAGTTGCTCGTAATGATGCACATAAATTAATCGAAGAATTAATGTTGGTGGCTAATGTTGCTACGGCTGAATGGTTGACTACTCAACAGATGCCACTATTATATCGTATTCATGAGTCACCCAGTGAAGAAAAATTAACCGCTTTACGGCGTTTTTTAGGTGAGTTGGGATTAAGACTGGGTGGTCAAAAACAACCACAAGCACGTCACTATGCTAAAGTATTAGAAAAAGTTCAAACGCGTGCTAATTTCCACTTAATTCAAACCGTATTACTCCGCAGTTTAAAATTAGCGATTTACAGTCCTCACAATGAAGGGCATTTTGGGTTAGCTTATTCGGCTTATACTCACTTCACTTCGCCGATTCGTCGTTATCCAGATTTACTCGTACATCGTGCGATTCACCATTGTTTGCAACATCGATTGGTTGAAGAGTTTTCTTATTCCCATGAAGATATGGAAATATTAGCTGAACATTGCACCATGACCGAACGTCGTGCGGAGGAAGCCACGCGAGATGCGATTAGCTGGCTCAAATGTGAGTACATGCAAGATAAAGTAGGATTAGAATTTGAAGGTTTAGTGACGGGGGTCACCTCTTTTGGGTTATTTGTAGAATTAGACGGTATTTTTGTGGATGGATTAGTTCATGTTACCGCACTTAAAGATGACTATTATCATTTCGATCCGATTGGGCATCGTTTATATGGTGAATCCACTGGGATTGTTTATCGGCTAGCGGATCGTTTGCGCGTTAAGGTGGTGCGAGTTGATGTGGAGGAAAAGAAAATTGATTTTGAGTTAATCAGTTAACAGTTATCCGTTATTAATTAACATTGAGTTGTTATTAACTACTCAGTAGCGGTTATCGATTAACCGTAAGTCGTTGTTAACTATTGTGTACCCGTTATTAGCTATTCGGTAGCAGTTATCAATTAACCTGGAATCATTATTAACTATTGTTGCTAAGTTATTTATAATTGCTCACTGTTAACTAATAATTGCTAACTACTTACCACAAAATCTTTGTTGTCAACGTGATAACCACTCGGTTAATTCGATCTGAGTTACCATTTCCTTATTTCGAGGCGATAGCCGCCATACTATGTTATCTTGATAGCGGTGAATAACTTCAGCAATATCATAAAGTGATCTTAGCCCTCCCTACAGAACATAATATTTATCAGTCTCCCATTTCAAAGGATTATTGATAGTGTACTCTACTATTTGATCGTAAGATTTTTCATTCCGAATGATGTGTTCGTAATAATTGCGTTGCCATAATTGACCGTTAAACCGTTTCCAACCCTGAGTTTTTACACCTTCTATATATTCATTGGTTGACATTGTTTTGAACCATTGTATCACCTGAGATAGTGAACCAGAAGAAGAAGGGCAGACACGTAGGTCTGCCCCTACATTTTGAATTGAATGATCATGGTTAACCCGTAGGGGCGAACCGATGTGTTCGCCCTCTTGGCGTTCACCAAATTTCTGATATTCACCCTTTTGAGTTTTATCAATACCGACACATCGATCTACTCCAAAATTTTGAATAATGGCATGAAAATGGTTGGGCATAATGACATATTCCAGACATTGAATATCTAGAAATTTGTTTTCTAATTCCAAATACCATTTTTTACCATTCTACCGGCATCATTCAAATTCATTTCACCTTGAGCAATATTCCCAAACAAACATTCATGGTGTTGCGTGCAAATCGTCACAAAATACCAACCCGCCTGTGAATAATTATATCCTTTTAAGCGGATTGAACGGCGGTGGTGAATATTGGGATTATATTTCATTATCATACCTACAAATGTAGGGGCGAACCTACGTGTTCGCCCTCAAAGGTAGACATTAATCAATTATAGATTTGCCTTCTAGGGCAGACACATAGGTCTGCCCCTACATTTTGAATTATGTTCAATCCGTAGGAGCAAACCTGTGTGTTTGTCCTCCATCCAGGGCAGACACGCAGGTCTGCCCCTACTAATCTATTCTATTGTTAAACGCCGCATTTCACTAAATGCTTGACCTTGCCCATTTTCACCGATAATACGCCACAGGAATGTTTGTCCTTTTCTGGCTTGAGCAAAGTTTTTCCAAATGGTGCTCGGTGGTACCATGGCAGTTCCGGCTATCCATTCATTTGGTACTTCACACAAGGTTTTGCCATTGTCTTCGGAGAACTGGAATTTGAATTCGCTATAATCATCACTGCGCCATTCAAATCTGGGAGGTGTATCGGGTGTGAAGATGACATTGGTGGCGGGTTCAATAATAAGCACTTCATTAGCGCTACTCGAAATCGGATTTTGGAAGGTACTTTTCCCAAGAAAGTCAATGTCCTCTAACTGGTAATAATAAGTTACCCCTGGTTCAACGTTGTTATCAATGAAGGTGTATGTTGAATCATTTCCTTTAGCCGGGATCAGCGAGTCGGTGATCTTAATATATTCACCATTCTCAGTTTCGCTTCGCCAGAGATCGAAACCGGCGTTATCGAGTTCGGTAGCAGTTTGCCATTCCAGTTTAATGCCTTCTGATACCCTAGTTGCTTTGAGATCGAGAAGTTCAGCCAGAGTAGGACATTCATCGGTATCATAATTTTCGTTATCAACATTGGCAATAATGCTGTATGGCTTCTCGTAGATTAAAGTAAAAATTTGTGATGGATTTCCGCTATCATTCTCGTTTTTGGAAGTTTTGGAAGTATTGGTTCCCGCTATTTTATCGAAAGCAGTAATATTATGAGCGGTACTACCATCCGTTATCTCAAGATTAACCACATATTCAACTTCAAAATGCCCACATACATCTGCCTCACCCATCAAATGAGCTAGGTATTGATATGAGAATTGCACATCGACATTACCAATACCGCCAGTAATTTTAAAGTCCCGAGATAGGGTTGAGTCGGCAAACTTTATGACGTATTTATAACTCTCACCACTAAGTTCGGCATCGGTTCTGGCGTTCAAGATACTTCCACTAATATTACTAGCACTTGTTGAAGCATCCGCCGCTGCAGTAGCGGAGACTCCAGCACCGTTGACGCTGATATTGACACTGGTTTGAGTACCGCCTGTATCAGATTCACTTTTAGAACCCGCAGAGGATTGAATTTCCGCAGCAGATTCGATTTTCCAATCGTTAAGCCAAATAACTGAACCCAGTGATGGATTGATTTGTATGTTAAACATAGAAGCCTCGGAATGGCTTTTAACATAAGCTTGACTGATGGGTATCCAGCCAGCCAGCAAATAAACAAGTAAAATAAAATTGTATGATTGTTGTGTTTTCATAGTTAATTCGTTCATTGTTAAAATGTCCCAAAATGGGACATTGTTTGCCAGACGCAGTTAATTAGGGCGAACACACAGATTCACCCCTACGAGATATTTTGTAGGGGCAGACCTACGTGTCTGCCCTTAACTTAATAGCATTGGTTAAAAGTTTTAACATCAGTTGCGTAGGGCAGATAAGGCGTTAGCCGCCATCCACCTTCCGGGAAGGAATTCACCAAATAGTGTATGGCGCTTCGCTTATACACCCTACGCGCGCTATAAAAAGAAAATACGTATTCCATTAGGGCAAAATATTCCCATCATTATTATTCGTGCAAAGCTGCACCCGGGAAGTCCTTGAGTACAACTAGCTCCTGCCAAGCAACAACAAAGTTCTATGTCACATAATCGCGCACGTGGATTGGGAAGAATAACACCCCAAATATCACCAGCTCCACAATTTTCATAGCAATCATCATGATTTTTGCAACATCTATCAACATCATCTTTTCCATTGCCTGTCCCACCACGACCACATCGATTTCCGTAAAAAACAGATCCAGACGGATCCATTGCGTTGCGTGGATTTCCACCAGCATATTGGTACATATTCATTCCATCCACATACCCCATCGGATCCCTCTGTAAAAATCGCCCTTTTCCAGAGTCATAATACCTCGCCCGATAATAATACAACCCTGCTTCTTCATCTAACTGCCGCCCGGTAAACAAATACGGATTCCCAACAGCACTATGCGGCGTACCCCAAGCATTGCTAGGCACAGATCCACCAACCCCATCCGTAACATTAACAAAACCATAAGCATCATAACTATAACGCTCCACAACCGCCGCTGTACTATCAGTCACCGCCTCCACCGACCAAAGCGCATTCTGATGGTAATAATAAACCTGTCCACCTCGATCCATCGTCAGGACTTCATCTACATAATTACCATAAACATAGGTCGCTTGCGTCACGCCACCGATATCTTGCTCTTCAATGACCCGCGCATTATCATAAAAATAACGGGTTTTCGTCAGACTACCACTTGGATTAACTTGTTTGATAACGCGACGACTCAGGGCATCATATTGATACTGCCCCACCACCTGTGAACCAGACTTGATACTGATCAGGCGATTTTCTTCGTCATAAGCGTAGGTATAAGCCTCATCTTCGCTTAAATTACCATTGTCGTCATGATTCACTGGTACGCTATCGATTGCAGTGATTTCATTGACGGCATTATGGGTACGGTTTTCAGCGATGCCATCAGTGGTTTTACTGTTCCAATTACCTAATTGGTCTAGATCATACTGGGTTTGCGTAGTGGGTACTGGAACAGTAGAACCGACCAAATCACCCACTTTAAAGTCAATTAAACGATAAATATCATCGTAGTGATACGCTTCAGATTGCACCGCATCATGCAGCTTGTCTTCATATTGCTTATTGCCTTCTTTATCAAACGCATGACTAAAACCAGCGATCAGGGTGACACCCGCAACATGCTCTAAATTCGTAATCCAGTTATTAGCATTATATAGATAATTGGCGGTCACCCCGTTGGCATAATGTCGAGCCGTCACCCGATTACCGAGATCATAAGTATAATCCGCAATCGTTGTCACGCCATTCTTGACTTCATCCAAACGCTGTCTGATATCCGATTGTTCAGTGATCACTCGCCCACTCGGATAAGTGATAGTCCGCGTCCGTCCCGGAATATCATAGACATAATTCACTATCTGACCATTTTGATTGGTTTGCGTGATACGATTAGCACCATCGTAGTTAAAGGTCACTAACCAACTGTTCCGTTCCGCTGTTAACATCCGACCCGCCAAATCATAAGTGAAGTTATCATCAGGATCGACGGAGTAATCCCGCTGCATTAGGAAATACAGATCGTTGTAAACATAAATGGTAGTCTGCCCTTTTTGATCGATGCGGGTGAGTAGATTACCTACGCCATCATAAGTAAAGTGACGCATGCCACCATCTGCATAAGTTTCCCGAACCAAACGGTTACCTAAATCATAGAGGTAAAGAGTAGTATTACCCTTAGCATCGGTGATTTGAATAAGATTGCCTACACCATCGTAAATAAATTGAGTGAGATGACCCATCGCATTGGTAGTTTTGATGCGGCGATTGAGGTTATCATAAACTTCGGTGGTGATATTGCCTTCACGATCTGTGGTGGTCAACCGATTGCCCACTGGATCATAGTTGTAGTGGGTAACTTCACCCATTGCATCAGTGACTTTGACGAGGCGATAAAGAACATCATACTCGAAGGTCGAACCATTACCATTACCATCCGTCTCGCTTAAACGGTTGCCTTCGTTATCATAACTATAGCTGGCTACCAACCCTACGCTATCACTGATCTGAATCACCCGATCAAGCACATCGTAGGTATTCGTCGTGACGTTACCATTGGGTGCAGTGGTGGTCAGTACATTACCAACGCCATCATAACTGGTGAGCTTGGTATCCCCAGCCGCATTGATTTCTACAATTTGTCGGTTCAACCCATCATAAGCAAAGTTTGTGGTATTAGCATTGGGTTCCGTCACCGTCAGCCGATTACCATTCGCATCATAACTATAGCTAGTAACCGCATCGCTGGCATCAATGACATCAGCCACGTCGCCTTCCTTCCGAATTTGTTTGACGAGACGATTTAGAGTATCGTATTTGAAATAAGTAACTTTGCCATTGGCATCGGTCTGCTTGGTTACTTGGCTAGAACCTTTAGTCGGTCCGGAACAAACTGGACAGCCGCTAATGCTATCGTATTCCAATAACGTCACATAACCCAGAGCGTCGGTAATTTTAACTCGCCGATCCAGGGCATCATATTGATAAGCAATCGTATGACCATTAGCATCGATTTCACTAAGTAAATTACCTACGCCATCATAAAGGCGGGTGGTTTCATTAGCGAGGGCGTCGGTGGTTTTAATCAACCGATTCTGCGAGTCATAGGCATAAGTGGTGGTATGGCCATTTTTATCAGTAGCATTGATCCGATTATCGTTGTTATCGTAGCTCTGGGCCATAAATTGGCCTAACGCATTAATAGTTTTAACTAAGCGATTGCGTTCATCGTATTCATAGAAGGTTTCATTGCCATTGCGGTCGATAACTTCTACCCGGTTACCGTTACCATCATAGAAATATTGGGTAAACTGACTGGCGGGATCGATCTCTTTGAGCAAGCGATTTAAACCATCGTATTCATAATGAGTCGTATGCAGGTTGGCATCGGTACGAGAAAGTAAATTGCCAATCACATCATAGGTCATAACGGTTTCATTGCCTAACGCATCGATGGTTTTGATGACATTACCAAAACTATCATACATATGGGTGGTGATATTCCCATTCTGATCCTTTCCAGTCAAAACGTTACCGTGGGTATCGTAAGTCCATTCTTGGGTATTTCCCAAGGGATCCGTTTCTTTAATGCGATTACCGTTAGCATCATATTCGTAGGTAGTCACCCGTCCATTGGGATCAGTCATCTTAGTAACTTGGTTAAAAACCGGTTCATACTCATAAAGGGTTTCATTGCCAAGGGCGTCGATTACTTTGGTCCGATTACCCAGACTGTCATATTCATACTGCGTGGTATTGCCATTCGCATCGGTTGCGGAGGCTAGGTTTAGCGTTGCTATATCGTAAGTATAGTGGGTCTCTGTACCATCAGGGGCGGTAATCTTGGTGGTGTAGCCATTGCTATCATATCCATAATGCCATTGATTGCCCCGACCGTCAGTTTTGATGGTGGTATCGGGAATATATTGCCGCCGTTGTTGTTGAAAGTGGGTTAGTTCATCGACGGCCCAGTTACTCATATTTTCTAGAGAAAACAGCTTATTACCACTATCATCGGTGATAGCAATAGGTTTATCATCAGAATAAGCATAGCTAAATTGCTTGCCATTTTTGTCAATTTTGTTAATCAATTGATATTTAAGGTTATAGTGATATTTAACCTGATAACCTTCTGGATCAGTAATCTGCTGAAGTTTAGTACCAGCACTGTCATATTCGAGTTGGGTGGTTCGCCCTAATGGATCCACAATGGTTTTAATTTTATCGTTAGCATCATAGGTCAACTTGATTTGGCGACCGTAAGTATCGGTTATAGTTGTCAGACGACCATCAGTATAGGCTAAGGTAGTCGTGTTACCATTTCGATCCACCCGTTCAACGAGTTGATACAGTGGACTTTTGGCAAAATAAGGTGAGGTGCTAAAACGTTGGTACTTTTCATGGGTGCCATCTTTATACGTAATCGTAAAAGTACCATCTGGATTCTTCACCATGTTTTCAAAATAGCCTTCACTCGGTTTATATTGAATTGGTGAAGTACCCGGTTGACGAGTGAATTTTGTGGTTCGTCCTTCCTCATCCTTACGGAACATATGACCACGTTGTTTGAAGAGAAAGAGGTTATAAGAATGGGTCCAGCCAAAACCTAATACGGTATTAACGGAGGCTTTTTCTAGATCGGCATTGTAGCTGGCATAGTTCAGAACGAGATCAAGGGTGTTGCGTTTTCCCTTTTGGCAGCCGGCTTGGCTAGTTAGCGAGGTAACTGAATAATCATCTCTTAGGGTGCCTTCGCTATAGCTAATAGCACTGCCTCCAGAAGCTTCACATTGTGGTAACCCACACGTCTCGCCTCGCAATGAGAAGGTGGATCGTTATCATCCGATTTTGCTAGTGTTGTATCGGATAGTATTAGTCCTAGGCTGAAATAACTGACCAAGACGAATAAGGCGAGACTAAAAGTTTTGTCTCTGTTCATGGTTTTTTTTGTTTTCTCCTTTAAGGGTAGATATTGAAAAATTTTTTTACCATTGTTACTGACGTGATTGTTAAGAAAATAAAGTTCCTCCCTAGTTAAGTTGTTCCCTGGTTAAGGGCAGACACATCGGTCTACCCCTACAAATCCAACTTAGATCATTACTCACGTGATTGTTAAAAATATGAAGTTCTTCCCCTGATAAGGGCAGACACATAGGTCTGCCCCTACGAACCATTTTTGGACTGTAGGGACGAACACGTCGGTTCGCCCTAGCGTAACTTAATCGCATTGCATCATCATTCTAAACCATATATCGCCGGCATTATAAAATGATAGTGGTTCTATTAATGCCAATACATTGTTGTGCTTGGGTTGCCTAAGACTTATTGCTTCAATTACCCCCAAACAGAGTTGTGGTTATGGATAAGGCCGATTTTCACAACCGTGCTGATATTCGCTCTTTGAACAAGCCAGACATATACTCGAATATTGGCCCACTTATTAACCGGATTTAAATCTTGAACCTAAGTGGGCACAAGCTAAAGCGATTCGTATGCAAAAGCAGTGTTCTATTTCTGACGTTTTACTCTCTATGAAATTTAATCATTTTATACTAGCTTTGCTATAATAATTGCTAACTGCTTACCACAAAAGCTTAGCTACTTCGCTATACTCTTTCACAAAATAGGCATTAATGCCTTCGCGGACATAATCGGGTAATTCATCAAAATCACGTTGATTGGCTTCGGGAAGGATAAGATTGTTAATCTTAATGCGTCTCGCCGCAATCACTTTTTCGCGAATGCCACCTATCGGTAAAACTTGACCCGTTAAAGTTAATTCACCGGTCATCGCCAATTCTGGATTAACGGCTTGTCCTTTTGCTAAAGACAATAACGCACTTGCCATGGTGATACCCGCACTTGGGCCATCTTTGGGTGTAGCCCCAGCAGGCACATGTAAATGAATAAAAGCATTTTCAAAGAAATCTTTATTAACACCTAACGCTTCACCTTGAGAGACGACATAACTATAGGCAATTTCAGCCGATTCTTTCATGACATCACCTAATTGTCCCGTAAGTTTAAAGCCACGAGCGTAGTGATGAATGCAAGTGGCTTCCACGCTTAAAGTCGCACCGCCCATTGGTGTCCACGCTAAGCCCGTAATCACACCCACTCCTTTAATTGCTTTTTCCGTTTCAAAGATGGGTTTACCGAGGTAAGTTGATAATTTATCCGGTGTGATCGTAATTGGGGTAGGTGTCCCTTCTAAGAATTGTAAGGCGGATTTACGAGTGATACTGCCAATTTGTTTTTCTAAATTGCGTACTCCCGCTTCACGAGCATAATTTTCAATGAGAATGGCTAAAGTTTCATCAGGAATAATGATTTGTTCTGGTTGTAAACCGGATCGGGTTATTTGTCGTTTGAGTAGATGTTTTTTGGCAATTTGTAATTTTTCACTGGCTAAGTAACCGGATAATTTGATCACTTCCATTCGATCTAACAACGGGGCGGGTATCGTATCTAATTGATTCGCGGTGCCAATAAAAAGGACTTTAGATAAATCGAAACGGACATCTAAATAGTGATCAAGGAAGTCAATGTTTTGTTCTGGGTCAAGTACTTCTAATAAAGCGGAGGCTGGATCACCGTGATAGGAAGCACCAATTTTATCCACTTCATCTAGCATAATAACTGGGTTGGCATATTCTACTTCTTTCATCGCTTGGATAAATTTACCGGGCATCGCGCCAATATAAGTGCGGCGATGTCCTTTGATTTCAGCTTCATCATGAATACCCCCAACCGAAAAACGATAGAATGTTCGTCCTACGGCATTGGCAATGGAACGACCAATCGAAGTTTTACCAACCCCAGGTGGACCAACGAGTAGTAAAATGGTGCCACTAATGCTGCCCCTTAATTTACCGACCGCCAAAAATTCCATAATACGATCTTTAACGTCTTCTAAACCTTCATGATCTTGGTCGAGAACCGTTCGAGCCAGTTTGATGTCAAGTTTGTCTGTAGAAAACTTACCCCACGGTAATAATGTTAACCAATCGAGATAATTCCGCGTTACCCCATATTCGGCTGAGCCTACTTCTAAAACTGACATTTTGGCTATTTCATCATCAATGCGCTTTTGTACAGCTTCTGGTACGGTAAGTTGTTCTAAACGTTGTCTGAATTTTTCGATTTCGGCTGTGCGATCATCTTTTTCTAGACCGAGTTCTTGTTGAATAGCTTTCAGTTGCTCGCGCAGGAAAAATTCGCGTTGATGATTCTGCATTTTTTCTTCAACTTGGCTACGAATTTCTACTTGCGCTTTGGCTTGTTGTAACTCTTTGCTGAGTAATAATAGTACTTTTTCAATTCGTTTTAACAGGTGAACGGTTTCTAAAACATCTTGTAATTCTATTTTAGTGGCGGTAGTTAAACTAGCAGCGAAATCAGCCAATGGTGAAGGTTCTTCTGGACTAAATCGTTGGAGAAATACTTTTAATTCTTCGTTATAAAGTGGATTAAGCGGTAATAATTCTTTAATCGTATTAACCATCGCTAACACGTAGGGCTTCAATTCATCCAGATCTTTATAACGGGTTTCCGGATAGTAAGTTGCTCTAACCACTAAGGGATGTTGTGAGGAAACCCATTCTTCAATTCGAAACCGTTGCAATCCTTCAACCACAATTTGTAATTTATCTTCAGCCACCTGATTGATCCGATGAACCCGGCAAGCCGTACCCATCAAGTAAAAGTTATCAGGTTGGGCTTGTTCTAAGTTATCAGTATGAATCAATACTAAACCAACCAGTTGGTGAGAAGATTCGGTGACCATTTTAATGGTTTTACCCCAAGTGGTGATTTCTACTACTAATGGGATGATTTGATGCGGAAAAAAAGGCCGGTTAGCTACCGGTAAAATAGGTAAAATGTTCGGTAATGCGTCTTTATAAGAGATAAGATCGGTATTCCCTTGTCCTTTTTCTGAGGAATGAGATGCTTCAATGTTAGATTCAGAAATAACCGGTTCATCTTGGTCTAACTCGGTAGGGGCTTGGGGTTGTTCTGCTGTGTTTGAATCTGCTGAGATAGGTGTTGGATTGGTTGAGGGCGTATCATTTTCATCCATCATAGCTATTAATTCCGCTTCGCTTGTATTGATTTAATTAAGTTGAGTGACTCGATTTTAATCTTGGTTAAGACCAGAATCCTGTGGTTTTGGTACGGGATCATACCCACCCGCATTGAAAGGATGACAGCGTAAAATCCGTTTTATTCCGAGCCAGAGTCCTTTCAAAACACCATATTGTTCAATCGCTTCTTGGGTATAGGCAGAACAGGTCGGATAAAAGCGACAATGGTTACCTAAGTAAGGACTTATTGCATAACGGTAGCCACTAATCAGTCCCAAAAATATCTTTTTTATCATGGTTTGATCGGTTATGGATTATTTTCAGGTGATGTTATTAAATGTCTCGCTTGTTCTAAGTCTGCTACCGTATCAACCGAAAGGGGAATATAATTGGTCACGAAAGTTAAAATACTTTTTCCGGCTTGGAGGAAACGAAGTTGCTCTAATTTCTCTGCTGCTTCTAAGGGACTAGGTGGCAACAAATGATATTGTTCTAATACGGCTCGTCGATAGCCGTAAATACCAATATGTCCCCAAAAAGCGGTTGAAGTTGCCCATTGTTTTGTTGGAATATCACGAACATAAGGAATCGGTTGGCGTGAAAAGTAGAGGGCATAATTATCATGACGACAGGTCACTTTAACCAGATTGGGATCGTGGATTCTTTCAGTATTAAGCGGATAAATGGGAGTCACTATATCGGGGATAGGCGTGCTTTTCTCAAATATGTCAATGAGTTGATTAAGTAATTCTCTTTGAATGAACGGTTGATCCGCTTGGACATTCACAATAATATCGCCATCTAACTGGTCTAAAATAGCGACAATACGTTCGGTACCAGAAGTACAATGGGGATCAGTTAGCCAAACCGTGCCACCCCAATAGTTAACGATTTCGGCGATTAATTCAGAATCAGTGGCAACATGAATTTCGCTAGCTTTAGTTACCTGAAGACAACTCTGGTAGACATGCCAGAGCATCGGTTTGCCCGCAATATCCGCTAGCACTTTTCGAGGTAAGCGAGCTGATTCTAGTCGAGCGGGAATAACAATAATCGTTTTTAAAGAATTCATGATCAATCCATTGCTTAATGTTCACTATTTAGATTTAAGCCAATAACGCCAACAATGATTAAAATGATGGAAATAACTTTTAATGCCGTCATAGATTCTTTAAACCAGATTATTCCAACGATACCAATTAAAGCGGTACCCATACCAGACCAAATAGCATAAGCAATGCTGAGTTCGATTTTTTTGAGTGCTAATGTCAATAGCGTCAAACCAAACCCATAAAAAATGAACATCGTCACTAAAGGAACCATGCGGGTGAACCCCTCGGAGAGTTTCATCGCGATGGTACCAGAAACTTCTAACAAAATAGCAACAAATAGATATAACCAACTTATATTCATGAATAATTTATTCTGCTTCATTCTCTAAATCGACAACCGGTTCGATACTCACTAATTGTTCCCCTTCTCCTAAACGAATTAAATTGACACCTTGGGTATTACGACTTACCACAGAAATACCATCAACCGGGGTACGTACTAACGTTCCACGATTACTAATTAACATAATGTCATCATCTTCTTCAACTTGCACGGCACCAATGACTTCGCCATTACGGTCGGAGGTTTTAATGGCAATAACGCCTTTGCCACCCCGTCCTTTAACTGGATAATCCTCAATCGGGGTACGCTTACCAAACCCATTAATAGTAGCAGTCAAAACTGTACCGCCGGTGTCAGTAGCAATTAGGGATATTACTTGGTCACCGGCGGCTAAGGTTATGCCACGTACACCACGAGCAGTTCGTCCCACCTGACGGACCTTTGGTTCGCTAAAACGAACGGCTTTACCCTTTTTAGTAAACAACAAGATATCGTAGCAACCATTAGTAATATTGACGCCAATCAGTTGATCATCCTGGTCTAAACCGATGGCAATAATTCCATTAGAACGCGGACGAGAAAACTCGGTCAGTGCCGTTTTCTTCACAACTCCTTTGGCAGTAGCCATAAAGACAAAATGATTTTCAGTAAATTCTCGCACCGGTAATACGGCATTAACTCGTTCGCTTTCTTCTAGCGGTAAAAGATTAACAATGGGCTTACCTCGGGAAGTTCGGCTCGTTTGGGGAAGTTGATAAACTTTTAGCCAATAGATTTTACCCAAACTGGTAAAGCATAAAATGGTGTCATGGGTATTGGCAATAAATAATTTATCAATGAAATCTTCTTCTTTCATTTGGGTAGCCGATTTGCCCTTGCCACCGCGTTTTTGAGCACTATAATCACTGACCGCTTGGGCTTTGACATAACCTTCATGAGATAAAGTGACTACCACATCTTCTTCAGTAATTAAATCTTCTAAACTAAAAGAGGCAAGATCAGCTACAATTTGGGTGCGTCGTTCATCACCATATTCATCTCGTATGGCTAACAGTTCAGCCTGGATAACGGCCATAAGACGTTCCCGATTCTGTAAAATAGCCAATAATTCCTCAATGCGAGTTAATAAAGTTTGGAATTCTGCTAAGATTTTATCTTGTTCTAAACTAGTCAACCGATGTAAACGTAAATCGAGAATAGCCTGTACTTGTGATTCTGATAATCGGTAACCCGCTGCCGTCAAACCGAGTTCTGGAGACAAGTTATCCGGACGTGATAGGTCAGTAGCTATTGATGACAACAAATTATTTACCCGACTGGGTTGCCACCATTGTGCTAATAAATTATCTCGAGCAACTTGAGGCGTTTTTGCCGATTTGATGAGTTCAACTATCGTGTCAATGTGGGTTAACGCGATACTTAAACCTTCTAGAATATGCGCTTTTTCTTTGGCTTGGCGGAGTTCGAATAAAGTCCGCCGCATCACCACCTCACGACGATGACGAATAAATAATTCAATTAATTGTTTTAATGTGAGTAATTGTGGTTGCCCGTCAACTAAGGCCACCATGTTAATCCCAAATACGGTTTGCATAGCGGTATGTTGAAATAGATTGTTCAACACGACATCAGCTATTTCACCACGCCGTAATTCAATGACAATGCGAATACCTTCTTTATCAGATTCATCTCGTAATTCACTAATGCCTTCCAGTTTCTTTTCTTTAACGAGTTCGGCAATTTTTTCGATGAGACGGGCTTTATTGACCTGATAAGGCAACTCTTTAACAACAATTTTTTGCTTACTATTTTCTTCTTCGATCTCAGTATTAGCTCGGACATAAACTCGTCCCCGTCCAGTGCGATAAGCTTCTAAAATACCACTGGTTCCTTGAATAATGGCCGCCGTGGGAAAGTCCGGACCAGGTATATATTCCATCAAAGATTCAATAGATAAACTGGAATCTGCGATTAAAGCCAGGCAAGCATTAATCACTTCGCGGAGGTTATGAGGTGGAATATTGGTTGCCATGCCCACGGCAATACCACTCGTACCATTAACTAATAAATTGGGAATCCGGGTAGGAAAAACAGTGGGTTCTATTTCAGAACCATCATAGTTGGGGATAAAATTAACCGTTTCCTTATCTAGATCAGCCATCAATTCATGAGCAATTTTAGCCAACCTAATTTCGGTATAACGCATTGCTGCAGGTGCATCACCATCCACAGAACCAAAATTACCTTGACCATCAACTAACCGATACCGTAAAGAAAAAGGCTGTGCCATTCGCACTATCGTGTCGTAAACTGCCGCATCCCCATGAGGATGAAAGCGCCCGAGTACTTCACCCACGATACGTGCTGATTTCTTATAAGGTTTATTCCAGACATTGCCTAATTCATTCATAGCATAAAGAGAACGTCGATGTACTGGTTTAAGTCCATCACGCACATCCGGTAATGCCCTACCGATAATAACGCTCATCGCGTAATCTAGGTAGGATTTTTTCATTTCATCTTCAATATTAACAGGCAAGATTTCTTTGGCGAATTGAACCATTTAAATTGAGATATCCTTATTTTATCAATATAATACCAGGGTAATATTACAAATATAGTTGAATTATATCATATTTGTTTGGTTCCAACTGAATTAAGACCAGGAATGTTTTAAAATTTGATTAATGCCACAAGTTGTTAACTCACCTTAATATTATTAATATCCATAAGAGAACAGCAACGTGAAATGGGAAATACCTCAAACCACTGCTTGAGCAAGGTTTTCCAAACTATCGTTATCGCGGGCAGAGAAGGAACTAAAAAAACTATTATTACGTTAAAAGAAGCAGCTAAAATAAAATAACTATTCATCAATAGAATCCTACTCAACATCATCAGTAAGCCAATATTCATCTTCTTTTATTTGTAATTTATCATAGAGTCCTTGGCATGTTTCTGAGGTAATGTGACTGAAAGCTATTTCTAAATGTTTACAAACTTCTTTAAACTGGATTCCTTGGCGTAATAGCTTTCCACATTCATTTTTTACAATAGCCCATATGGTCTCAATGGGGTTGAGTTCTGGGTGATGTACTGGTAGCAATAAAACTTTATGCCCTTGTTGTTCAGCTATTTTTTGAACAAGAGGAGTTTTATCAATAGATACCTCTACCGGTTCAATTAATTGTGGTTTGAGCCAATGTTCTTGCCATGGAATCGGTTTTTGACTTAACCAAGCTTGTAATTCAGTCTTTTTCATCGCAACCAGAATAATTTGCTCCTCTGGGATCAGGTGAAAGGTGGCTCGATCTATACTACGCTTTTCTCCGGTAAATTGGGCATGAATTGATTCATCCATCACTCTTGAAAATGTTGAGCGTTAAACCGGTTATGGTAATCTCCGGTACTCTTTTTAGCTTCAAACATATCAAGCGCATTTTTGCTCAAACCCGTTTGAAGCATGGCGTGAATGAAACATCAACGTCGGCCTTTTCCGGCGGGTAGTTCCAAATAATCACCTTGGGCTTCATTAAACCAAAAAAAGGGGGGGCCATGATAATGGTGCCAAAAACTTTCGTCTAAATAGACCAGCTTATAACCTAAATTTTTAAGGTTTTTAATGTGATATAGATACGAATGCCGTTGCTGACGCACCGAGAGTTTTTCGCGTAGTGAGCGGGCTTGTTTACGTGTCCTTGAATAACTAAATCCCATACGATCCAGATGATTCTGAATGGTTCGTAATGGGATTTCTCTTGGGAGTATTTCTTTAAGAATATCTTGAAGGTGATTGGAATGGCATACTTTACCCTTAAGGTGTTTTCTGAAAATAAACTGTCGGATATTTTCTTCTATGGTTGGGGGAATAGGGGTTCGATGAACCGTTCGATTTCCAGCCAGCAAAGAAGGTAGTACCTTACCCGTCTCTTCAAAAGGTTTAATAATTTCGACAACGGGTCTTCTTCCAACGCCAGTGTAATTTACCGTGCGGCTATGAGCGTCTCTGGTCTAAACCAAACTTGACTGTTTCCTTTCTTGATTACATTGTTGAAAAACTTGAATCACCATCACTTCTCATCAACAGAGAGTGGTTTCCCCTTTTGTCTAAATACGTTGTCGCTCATAAATCCTTTTACAGAATAATTGACTTATCTTCTGAAAAGTGGATGTTACTATAACAATAAAATAAACCTGATAATTAGTTTCTTCTCTGCCCGCGATAACTATATTATAAAAGATAATAATACGGCATTATCATCAAAAGTGACTCAGAAACTTTTATCTGCAAAACCGGCAAAAGGATTCAGTTTTGCTGATTTAGAAAAGGTAGTCGGACGTGATGAAGTGTGGATTGTTGCGCTTTTTTACCGACAAGCCAGCGTTTCATCAGAGGAAGCAGATAAATTGGTATCTGCATTAGGGCTTGGTACTGAAGTGGCGCAAGAACTCGTTGAATGTCCGGTTAAGGGCCTTGGAGTGGTACCGACCGATCCTTTAATTTATCGATTTTATGAAATCATGCAAGTTTATGGTATGCCTTTAAAAGCCATTATTCATGAGAAGTTTGGTGATGGCATTATGAGTGCCATTGATTTTACGTTGGATGTTGATAAGGAGGAAGATCCCAAAGGTGATCGGGTCAAAGTCACTATGTCGGGGAAATTTTTGCCTTATAAATAAAAAGTGGTAAACGAGCCTAACTTAGATGAAGCGAAGTGGAATCTAGTTTGATAATAAATATCCAGCCCGCGTAGGGCGTATAAGCAAAGCGTCATACACCTTTGTTTTCATATCATGAATAGCGGCTGGTACCTTATCCATCCTATGCTTTTTTATAGTTAAGCATTTTTCCGGCATAACCTTTCTAATTATTTTTGTAGTTCAATAATCTTAGCTCCAACCCACTGAGCTCATTTCTCCTCTAACGGCGCTTTCTATTCAGCCAGCTCTACCCGTCGAACTATTACCAGATAAATCAACCATTTTGCGCACAGTGACCCCCTTGGCGCATTTTATTAGTATCGAAAAGACCGCCAGTGACCCCCGTTGCCCCATGCCTTCACTACGCCCATGTAATCCACTACTTCACTTAACGATGTCTTAACTCTCTCCAGTGGTATTCCATAAGTAGCCGAAAAGTTACTTTTATAATATGTAAATTGATATAATTAGCGTGGACCGTTATGCACGGTGAGTTAAGTTTCACATTATTGTATTATTAGACATATTACCATTGGAGGTTGCTTTTAAATAACTGTGGCTCAGTACTGGATAACTCTAAAATGAGTTAATTTTAAAACGCCATGACAGCCACGTCAGGTGAGTAGGTATATTTACCACCCCCTTTCTAAATGGTTCCAATCTGGTCAATTGAGTATGAATATCGGCTTAGTCAGTCATATTTTGCTTTTGCCTACCCTACTAAAAAAACTTATTTCATATAGAGACTTATCTTAATTATGAGATATTGGCATGAGTTTTGTAAATACACCTAGTAATTCTTGAGTCAATGATATTATCCTAATTCTTTTAATAAGTTGTTACCGTGTTCTCCTCTGTTTGTTCTCTAAGTAACCGATAAAGCGGAAACGAGAAATAGTGAAAATATTAAACTCATTCTTATCATGCGATTGATTAACAAGGTGAAATTGAGAAAAGCTTAAGGGTTTATCGCAATGAGCTTCTCTCTTAAGCCAATAGCATTCACACTGAATTATTGGTTATTTAAGCCATTTTGATTTTACCTTGTCATTATCGCGCCGGCACAGTTGTTTTATAAAGCTTGTGGTGAAAATATGAAATCTCCAATCAAACTAACATTAATGTTGTCTTTAGTTTGCTCTACGGCTTTAGCTGAAGACACTACACCAGGCATTGCACTCGGGCCGGCGAGAGTTTTTCCAGGATTTGAGCTTACTCTAAAACAAGATAGTAACATTTTGCAACAGCATGATGATGAAATCAGTTCTTTTATCACGCTTTGGAAACCTCAAATCAAATTAGAAGGTAAAAAACCGTCTTATCTTTATGATTTAACATGGGAAACTGAGATAGGACGTTATATGAGTAGTGCAGCGGATAACTATGAAGACATACTACTCTCAGCAGAAACCCTTTGGCAACTCACTCGCCGAGCTGAACTGGGATTACAAGGACAGTACTTGAAAGAACATGATGATCGTGGCACAACGGATCGTGTTGATATTGGTGCTCCCTATCAATGGCATTCAAGTCACCTTGAAGGTCGCTTTAATTATGGACGACCAAGCGCCAAAGCACGTATAGAAACTCAAATCAGCAAAACGCTTAAACGGTATGACGAATTTTCATTAGGTGATATTGATCAAACAGATATCATTGCTCGTGTTATTTATCGAACTTCACCCAAAATACGGTTACTTTTGGAAACTAATCACAGCTTGATTGATTACCAAGCGCTCAATTCTACACAAGATAATCAGGTTAACCAGTATTCAATTGGGGCTACTTGGTATGCGACGAGTAAAACCACCGGTAAAGCAAAAGTGGGTTATTTTACGAAAAATTTCACAGCTGCAGAACGGGAAGATTTTGCCGGAATAAGTTGGGAACTCGGTATGCGTTGGACACCCGTAACCCGAACCACTATAGACATGACGACTAGAAGATATGCTAGCGATACCACCGGTATTGGAGATTACCTTCTCAATCAAGATGTTTCTTTAGCTTGGACCCAACTTTGGAAACCACGGTTATCAACTACAATTGGATTCACTTTAGCTAAACAAGAATTTGGTGGTCAAATTGGTTTAGTACCTCGCGCAGATGATGTAAGTGAATTAAATTTATCAACAAGTTATGACTGGCGTAAATGGTTAACTTTGAAGTTAGGACTAAATTTTGTTCAACGGGATTCCAACCTCGATGAGAATGATTTCAACCGAATTTTCTGGTTAATTTCGTTAAAAGCCGCTTTCTAAGTCAGCCATTATCATTATAGATACATCATAGTATAACTTGATCTTCCCCTAAAGGGAGAATAACAATGAAACAGATTATTAATTTATTTTTTATAACAACAGCTTGTTTATTAATAACGGGTTGCGTTACTTTAGATATTTTTGACGATACGGATTTTTCACCTTATCCGAAATTATCGGCTATCGCTAAACAACCCCAAACACCGGTTTATCAACCTCGATCGACAGATAAATTACCAATTAACTTGCGGGAAAAGGAATTATCTGTGACACTACCGGAACAAGATAAATATCCCATTAAACCGCGATCTTTACCGGAAAAAGAATTATCCGCTAAACCAGTACAACCGAAACCAGCACTAATCGAATCGGTCGCTCAACTAGAATGTCAAGCCGAAAACTCTACCATGATGGTAGATCAACAAGAAATATTATTAAATTATCGTTTGGGTGCTGGTGATTTAATTAGTATTAAAGTGTTTGGCGAAGAAGATTTCAGTATGACCACTCATTTGAGTGAAACCGGAACTATTTCTTATCCATTTTTAGGAGAACTCACCTTGGCTGGGTTAACTATTAAAGATATGGAAGACATTATTACCACTGGTCTCAAAGGCGGTTATTTAGTTAATCCTAAAGTGACTGTCACGGTATTGGAATATCGTAAAGTCTTCGTCAATGGCGAAGTCAAAAATCCGAGCGGCTATGCTTTTGTCCCGGGTTTAACAGTCAATAAAGTGATTTCTCTTGCTGGTGGGTTGACCGAAATGGCTGATGATGAAATGTTTTTCATTATCCGAAATGGTAACAAAAGCTCAGTTCCGCTATGCGCTCATTTGAAGACTTATGTTCGACCCGGCGATATTATTTTAGTTAAACAATACCAAAAATTTTTCGTTGATGGTGAAGTTAAAAATCCCGGTAGTTATGCGTTTAAGCCGAGCTTAACCGTTAAAAAGGCGATTTCTCTGGCCGGCGGGTTCACCGATAAAGCCTCTCCTGAAGATATTTCTCTCGTTCATGAAGGGCAAGAATCCGCTATGTCATCACCGGTCACGCTCGATATGAGAGTTCGACCCGGAGATATTATTACAGTCAAGGAATATAAAAAGATTTTTATCAATGGGGAAGTTCAAAAACCCGGTGGGTATGCCTTTGAGCCAGGATTAACGGTTGAGAAAGCGATTGCTTTAGCCGGTGGTTTTACCGAATTTGCTTCGGCACAATGGAGCAAAATTTTTATTCTTCGAGAAGGTTATGAAACTACTACTCCCACCCCGGTTAAATTAAATACCACTGTCCATCCCGGTGACATTGTTACTGTGAAAGAAAGCTGGTTTTAAGGGATAAGGTGCTATGGAAATGCCTACTTTACAATCATCACAATGGGCAAACTTAGCCGGCGGGGAAGATGAAATCGATTTACGAGTATACTGGAATATCTTTAACAAGCACAAATGGCAAATAATCGGCTTAACTTTACTAATTGGTTTATTAACAACTTTGGTCACATTGTCATTACCACCGATTTATCGTGCTACAGTTACCTTACTTATCGAATTTGATCAACCCAAAATTATTAGTATTGAAGAAGTTTATGGTGTTAGTTCTGCTAATAAAGATTATTACCAAACTCAGTTAGAAATTCTCAAATCACGAAGCTTAATAGAAAAAGTTATTGATAAACTTAACTTAGTTTCCCATAAGGCTTTTAATCAAGACACTGCGTCGGTATGGTTTTGGGATTGGCGTTATTGGTGGGTTCAATGGAATGAATCTGCTACCACACCGATTTCTGCAGAAAAAAATACCAAGCGATTATTAGTATAATAGCAGCTAACTTGAACGTAGAACCAGTACGCAATACCCAACTGGCTAAGATTAGTTTTGAATCTAAAGATGCCCAACTCGCAGCAGATATTGCCAATACTTTAGCCAATCTCTATATTGAAACTGATCTTAATGCCCGGTTAGCCATGACTAAGAAGGCAACCGGTTTGTTAACTGAGCGAATTAATGATTTACGCCAAAAACTAAGTCACTCTGAGCAAGCACTTCAAGCCTATCTAGAAGGGCATAATTTAGTTAATGTTGAAGGCGTAAAAAGTGTAGCGATTAAACAGATTGAAGAAATGGCTTCTAACTTAGTTAAGGCACACCAACAATTGGCTGAAACTCAAAGCGCCTATAACCAAGTCCAAGCACTTCGGGGTCAAGCAAGCGGTGCTTTTGAGTCAATTACTGCGGTTATCAATAACCCCTTAGTACAACGTTTAAAAGAAATCGAATTGGATGCCGAAAGAAAGGTTTCTGAGTTAAGTAAACGTTATGGTTCTAAACACCCTAATATGATAGCGGCTACCACGGAACTGAACACGGCTAAGGCTAATACTACTAAACAAATTAGACAGGTGATAACGGGGATTACTAAAGAATATGAAGTAGCTCTAGCCAATGTTCAAGCACTAGAACGTGCTCTTAAGGAGAAAGAAAATCAAATTCAAGATATTAATCGCAATGAATATCAATTAGCAGTATTACAGCGAGAAGTTGAAGTCAATCGTCAGTTATATGACCTTTTCTTAACTCGCTTCAAGGAAACCGATGCTTCACAAGATATACAAGCATTGCAATCCCAGATTGGGCAAGTCATTGAACCGGCGTTGGTTGCCTCTACACCCTACAAACCACAAAAGAAACTCATAGTAGCTATTAGTTTAGTGTTGGGCTTGTTATTTTCGACTTTACTCGCTTACTTATTAGAATATCTTGATAATACTATAAAAAATGGTGAAGATGTTGAGCAGAAATTGGGTTTACCGCTCTTAGGTACTTTACCAAAACTCAAAATTTCCCAACATGACCAATCTCATCCACAGCTGATGTTTTTAGAAAAACAAACTTCTCAATTTGCTGAGTCAGTTCGTACTATTCGTACTGGTATCATGTTATCTAACCTAGATACACCGCGAAAAGTATTGGTTGTCACTTCTTCGGTAGTCAGTGAAGGCAAAACCACCTTTGCGATAAATCAGGCATTGGCACTCGGGCAAATGGAAAAAACTTTACTCATTGATGCGGATATGCGACGACCTAGTATTGCCTCCGTATTTGGACTGACCGATAAAACACCTGGTTTATCTGAACTGGTCGCTGGAACAAAACAACTCGCTGAATGTATTCATCCCATCATGGACGGGCACATTGATTGTATTCACAGTGGTCTTATTCCGCCTAATCCACTTGAGCTACTGTCTTCTAGACGATTCAAAGAACTGTTAACTCAGCTAGAACAACATTATGGTTACATTGTGATTGATAGTGCGCCAACTTTAGCGGTGAGTGATGCCATTGTTCTAGCGACAGAAGCTAGCGCTATTGTGTATGTAGTTAAAGCAGATGTAACACCATATCAAATGGTTAGAGAAGGACTCAAACGTCTTTATCAAGTGAATGCACCAGTGTTAGGCATTGTTTTAAATCAAATCAATACGCGAAAACTATCTCATTATTATAGTAATAAATATGGTTATTACCCTAAATATGGGCATTATAGTTATACTAACCATTAGTTTTATCTTGTTAACCATTAGTTTTATCTTGTTAACCAGGGGTTAAGGGTACTACCATAACCCCTCCTATAAATCTTCTCCATGATCATTAAGCTTGGTGCTAGTCCAAAGGCGACGCATTTCTGTCCGCAGCGGAACATAAGTCAATATACTCTATTGGCATGCGATTCAATTGGCTTATGTCACTTGGTGCGAATTTAACTAAGCTCAGTTAACTTCTGGTGTCAAGGGAGTTATAACAAATGATATTCTAATCCCACTTCATTTGGTAATTGAGCTAGCGTTTTGGCATCACTTAAAACTGCAATATTAGCCGGTTGCTCTAATAAATAAGTCGCTGCGACTCGGATTAAATCGGCTATTTTTACTTGTAGAATTTGCCGACGAAATTCACGTCGTTGTGTTGGAGTTCTACCATGTAACTGATTAAAAAAACTACTAATTGCTTCACCAGCGGGTGAAGCGGGTCGATCCATACGGGCGATTACGCCTAAAATAGCGTCTTCTAAACGGCGTGGTTCAGGGGGTGTATTTTGTAGCCATACTAAAGCCTGATCGAAATCTGTTAGAGTATCCATTAAACGTGGGTCACGGTAAGAGTAAAAACGGAAACCACCCGTGCTACTATCATAATTGGCTCCACCGCCATAAGCACCGCCTTGCTCACGTAAAGCGCGATGTAAATAACCATTGTGTAAAAAATCGGCAAGTACCATTAAAACTGGCGCATCATGATGACCAGCCGGTACTGTCGGATAAACTTTGGCACAAAAATTAATTTGAGTCAGCGTACTCCAAGCTTGTTTAACAGTATCACTAATCGGCGCGGGTTGAAACCGGGTGGATTCAGTAGCAGAATGAGGAGGGTTATTGAGTTGAGTTAAACTACTGGCAATAAAGGTTTGTTGTTCGGCTTCGCTCACTACGACCCATTGTCGGGGAGCTGCTTGAAGTTGGGTACGGATCCGTTCTAAGCGAGTGGCAAATTGGGGTAATTCTTCTTTATTTTCTAGGCATTTATCCAATTTTTTCAAAGCTTGTAAACCCGCTAAACCATGCCAACAATGATTTAAATAACCTACTGGATTGATCTGACTGCTAGCAGCAGTCATCACTAAATGATGTCCCCGACCCGTAATGCTATTTTCACTATCTACTCGTAATTGGGCAATTAATTCCCGTAACCGAGGTAATTCATCAAAACGCGCTTGTTCTAAAGTAGTTTGTAATAAATCGGCGAGAGCCTGTTGATTTCGCGCTAAAGCTTTACCAAATAAACTAAACACAATTTTAACGGTTTGGAGATCAGAAATACTGCTACGCATGGAAATACGAGCATGAATACCCCCGGTAACAGCGGCTTGCCAAGCAGCCATTTCTAAATAGTTCTTATTACCACAACCCACTTCGGTTAAGCAATCGCAAAATAGTGGCAAAATTTCTATCAAATCTGCTTCTAAATGTGGTAACTCAATGACAATATTTTGATAAACCATACCATTCGTCCCTTGGGTAAACCAAGTTACCGGTAACTGGTTACTCATGAGTTGCTCATGCCCTTCGGCAATTTTTAAGTCGTCGGGTATATCAGCCAATCCAACTTTAGGCAATAATTCCGGATCATCTTGTTGTTGTTGACGTGCTTGCAATGCGACTGTTTTATCTATAATCTGGTTTTTCTCTTCGGCACTGAGGTTAGCTTGCCAAGCGGCTAATTGAGCTTGTTCCTTAGCGAGTTGTTGCGCTGCTAAATGGGGATCGGGTGTCATAACTACCCGGACTCGATGAGGATTATCTAACAATAAACTGTGAATTAAATTAGGGATAAAAAGGGGATCCTGGCAATTTTCTCGTAAAGCAACTAATACGGGATCAATATCTAAAAAAGCGATGGGATCACCACCATGTATCATGGGCGAGAGTATATTAACCAGTAAATGTAATCCATAAGGAAAATGATCACCCGTGATTTCTCGCTGACTTAATTCGATTTGGTGCAAAACCGACTCGACTTGCGCTGATGGTATTCCCTGAGCAGCAACCGTTTCTAATACCTGTAAAATTAGGGTTTCGACTTCATCCGCCTGTTCGAGATTAGAACCTTCTAAACCGCACATAAAGCTGGCTTCGCGGGTATTATCATCTAAGCCACAGAGTGGTGATGGTGCGGTGCCTAACGAAGTGGTCTCTAAAACATGACGTAAAGGTGAAGCACTATGATTAAGTAAAACCCCGGCTAAAAGACTCGCATTCATCATAGCTTGTAAGTCGGTACTACGACCCAGTAACCAAGCGAACACAATATGTGTTTTATTCTTAATCACTTCTTGAGGTTCAATCGGATAATAAGTTAATATTTGTTGAGGCGAATTATAACGTTGTTCATCTGGAACTTTGAGATCCAATTTTAGTGCTTGAAAATGTTGCAATGCACATTCTTCAAATAATTGCTGGTGTTCAGTAGCTGGTCGATCACCATAAGTCATCAAAATCGCATTAGTCGGATGATAATGACTGGCATGAAAAGCCCGTAATTGAGCATGTGTTAGTTTAGGAATCTCTTGTGGATCACCACCACTATTGTAGTGATAAGTAATGGTTGGAAACAGATAAGAATGCACCGTTTGCAATAACTGTTGAATAGGGGAGTTCATTGCTCCTTTCATTTCATTAAATACCACGCCTTTATAAACTAAAGGTGTAGTGGGATCATCGGGTTTTTCAAATTCAAGCCGATGCCCTTCTTGAGCAAAATCAAGTTCATTGAGATTAGGAAAAAATACAGCATCTAAATAAACTCGTAACAAGTTATCAAAATCTTTAGCATTTTGACTTGCAAACGGGTAGGCGGTCCAATCGCTGCTGGTAAAAGCATTCATAAAAGTATTGAGCGAGCGGCGAATCATCATAAAAAAGGGATCTCGTACCGGATAGTGGTGACTACCACACAAAGTGGTATGTTCAAGAATATGCGCTACCCCAGTTGAATCTTGTGGTACGGTTAAAAAAGCAACTAAAAAAGCATTATTATTATCCTCAGCAACCAGATGCAAGTGCCGTGCGTTAGTCACTAAGTGACGATATTCTTCTACCACAATATTTAAACTTGGAATCCGTGCTTGACGAACCAGAGTAAAAGCAGGATGAGACATTCATATTCCCTTTAATTAGTTATCAGTTAAAATGCGTTAGTCCTAAAATAAATTGCTCCCGATCGTGTTCTGTTTCTGAAGTTTTTATATTATATCAGTTATCTATTATCAGTTATTCACTTAGATTGCAGCCGAGATGATTTTTCTTGGAGCCGCCCCTATTGCTAATAGACGCATCTGTGCGTAACCTGAATGATAACTGATAACGGATAACTGAATAATTGTGTCAATACAACTTAATGCCATCTTAGCAACCCCGGTAATGCTCGCTCAGCAACCACAAAATACTTATTTGCGAATTGGATTACTCGATAGATATCCCTTAACAGAAAATAAGGTGTTAGCCAATGTAACCATAATTATTGATAAATCAGCTTCCATGCAAGGAAAAAAATAGCTGGCGCTAAAGAAGCAACCGCTTTAATAATTGACCAACTGCGTCAAGGTGACGTTATCGCTATTGTTACTTATGATCATCACGCTGATATTTTGCTGCCGGCTCGAGCCGTGACAGAAGATACCAATCGCTTAAAAACATTCCTTCAGCAACTCAGTGCCGGTGGGCAAACCGCTTTATTTAATGGCATTGAAATGGGTGTGAGAGAAATTCGCCAGTTTTGGAGTAGACATCGTGTCAATCGATTAATTTTGCTCTCTGATGGTTTAGCGAATGTTGGTCCAAGTTCACCAGAAGAATTTGGTGAGTTAGTCAACACGCTCAATCAAAAAAATATTGCCATGACCACCATCGGATTAGGTTTAGGCTATAATGAAGATTTAATGACACAACTGGCCTGTCAGAGTGATGGTAATCATGCTTTTGCTGAACAGGGTGTTAATTTAATTTCTATTTTCAATAATGAATTTAAAGAGATTTGTGCGGTAACGGCTCAAGAAGTTAACGTCACTATCATCTGTATGGAAGGTGTACGCCCATTGCGGGTATGGGGTCGTGATGCTCAAATTCAAGGCACAAAAGTTTCCGTGAAGTTGAACCAACTTTATAGTGAACAAGAAAAATATATATTATTAGAATTAGAAGTTGCTGCTTTTCCAGTTAATCCGGAAGTTGTTTTGGCTGGAGTGGCTGTAGTTTACCGCAATATGAGTACTCAGTTAACTGAGCGAATCAGTTGCAAAATAGTGGCAAGCTTTACCAACTCATTAAAGGGACACGCCGCCAATGCACTGGTCATGAGTGCCGTAGCCGAACAACTTGCTGCTGAAAAAAACAACTTAGCTATCCAATTGCGTGATCAAGGTAAAATAGCAGAAGCCCAACAAATCCTATGGGATAATGCTTGTTGTTTGGCAGAAGAATCAGTTCAATATCGCTCTAGAACTTTACAAGACTTGCACCAAAATAGTTTACTTGCCGCTCAGCATTTGGATCCCCAAAATTGGCAGAGACAACGTAAATTAATGCGAGAACAATTGTACAAAATTATCCATCAACAAAAATATTAGTATTAACAGGTTATTATTATGCAAAAGATAACAAATTATCTTTTATCGGCGATAACACCTCGCTATTTGTGGATAGGATTGCTGGTTATCAGTATCAATGTTCAATCGGCTATTTCTGATGAACAAATTGCCGCATTTGTAGAAGCATTACGATTAGCAGCCCCCCCATCCGGTAATTTATACAGTGACTGGCAAATTAAAGCAGCTAATATTTCTAGCTGGTCACAGCGGTGTTTGGGACGATCTTTGACAACCAGTGAATTTGAAGCTGATTTAGAATTGGCCCGTGCCATTTTGGAATGTAAAATGGGCCGTGTTTTACGTGAACAATATGAATTAAGTGAATATAACGAAGCCGTCGCTGTACAACGAACAGCCGCCTGGTGGATGACTGGTGTTGCCGAACAATACCAAAGTGGCAATATTGCTAATTATACTCAAAAAGTTTTAAACCTATACTATCAAGAGCTTAAGAATATCTCTCCAGCAGCAACCGAATCACTAACAACGCCGGTACCACCAACTTTACCGAATAGTCAAAATCGTGAAACCACCCCCCCACCCGTTTTTCCTGATAGCGAATCACCAATCCTGCCAACTCCACCTGATGCTGAATCACCCCCTTTACCCCCTCCGGTTTCGAATACACCACCGGTTAATTCTGGTGTGACGGAAAAACAAATTACCGACTTAGTCGAAGCAATTCGTTTAGCAACCCCTAAAAACCGTAATCTAGACGATAATCTCTACAGTGAATGGCAAGTTAAACCTAGTGCGATTCGCAGCTGGTCAAGAGAATGCTTACAACAGGAATTAACACCCGACGATTTCGCTGCAGATCCACAAATAAGTCGTACTATTTTAAAATGCAAAATCGGACAAATTCTCAAGCGAGAATATACGGCTAGTAATAAAGACATCTTTGTCGCAGTAAGACGCACCGCCGCTTGGTGGATAAGTGGTGATCCACAACAGTATAAAACCAGTGCCATTGGTGATTATAGCCTTAAAGTACTTGAATTTTATTTACAATTATGAATTAGCTCGGTTGTGCTCCTATCTGTTTTGACCAGCGCCATACACTCATTTTTCCCACGCCCAATCGTTTTGCAGTCGCTTCAAAAGAGAGACGCTCTCGTGGTTTTATCAATAAGGCTTGGCGTCTAAAATCTATTGAATAAGTCATCGGGTTAAATTCTTATATATGGAGTGGAAATTATAACCATTTTATCATGCCCACACTATATCTCACTGCCATTAAGTTAAGAAATTTGGTAGGATGGGTAGAGCGGAGCGAAACCCATCTTTTATTAATATCATTAACCACTTGATGTGTTTCGCTAACGCTCTACCCATCCTACTCTAGAACTTTTTTGAGCTTAACTTAATGGCAGTGACGCTATATCTGGGTATTCTTCTATATCTTTAAGTAAGGCTTTCCAGTCCATTTTAGTTATAGGTCTATTTTGAGTCTTTTGGGGTTCTATTCTCTTCGACCACCTCACGACACTGGCTTGACCAACACCAAATTGCTCCGATACTTGTGAAAAGATCAAATTTTCTTGTGCTTTTATTGATAATACTTTCTTTCTAAAATCAATTGAGTATGTCATTACTGGGGAATCATTCTCTTCAAACGGTGGTTTTATCAATACCAATCGGTTTTTATTAAAAAATATTCTAATTTTATTAGAACCATTTTACACTAGTTTTGCTATATCACTCTTTACTCTCTTTCTTGGCGAAGGTATTGTCCAAATGAATGGGTTCATAAGTTTGAATACGGTACATCCAATAATATAGACCTGAAAATAAAATAAAAATAGCTAGGCTGGTGGTTACTACCAGTGATGTTAAAGGAATAAGCCACAAGGAAGTTATCAATTCAAAAGCAATAAGCAAGATCAAAATTCTAGCAATGACAATGCGATTTAACCGGTTACAAATCATTGCTCCAACCGGCGCGCCTATCACGACGATGGGCATAGCCGCAAACCAATAAGCTTGTACTTGAGGCGTAAATTTTGCTAACACCAAACCGTGTAAGGCAAAACTAATCAAGGTATTGATTGACATGAGGATAACTGAAGTTGGTGTACCGACTTTTTCGCTAAGTCGAAAGAGTAACACAATAAACGAAAACGTAATGACATCAATTCCGGTTCCAACCAAGCCACTCATGATACCCCCCAGAAAACCAGCACTGATGAGTATAAGTTGTTCTGAGATCCCAACTCTCGGTAAATAGTCATGACAAAGTCGTTCTTCTCGACGATTCAACACGAATAAGGTGATAGCAAAACTCGTAGTCATGGCCGTAAATGACATTTTTAATACTGGTGGTGGTAACAAGGGAGCAAGCCAGATTGAGGTAAGAATAGTACTCAAGGCACCACCTAAACTTGCCCAGAAAATCACTCGCCATTCGACTTTGATACCAAGATAGATAATAACTAAGGAAGCCGAGGTCATCCCAACACTTTGAATAGCGAATGAAAAAACTTTAGCATCTACCGGGTTAATATGTAACAATTTAGTAAATACGGGAAAAGCGACTGCGCCACCACCTTCACTAGTGGCACCAGCAATGAGAGAACCAAATATCATCGTCACAGAGATTTCCCAATATTCTTGAATATAAATAAAAGGATTTGGTCCAGCCAAATAAAACCAAGCTGTCCAAACGATGATAGCTAGAAGGGCATTAAAATAAATTCCTTTCATAACAATTAAGTGGATAAATAGGGAAGCAATGCTTCTCGTAATGAGGTAGGAATGGGAGCCGGTACCACCGCCCAATGTCCTTTGAGCATACAAGCCACTTGCTGTTCACCATGAGCAATCAGTTCTTCTTCAGACGCTGCTTTACGCCAATAATCGAATAACATGACAATTCGACTGGCTGTGATCTGACCGGCCTGCATCCGCAAAATGACTTCATCAAAAGCAAACAGTTCATTAAAATATTCACAAGACACCCGTGTCGTGACCATAACTAAGTCTTGGCTCAATTGTTCTATTACATCGGGAGCGTGTTCCTTTAAAAACATTTCTCGACAACAACCTTGCCAACGAATATGGTTAGCATAATAAACATTACCCACTAAATTGGTTTCTTCAAAAGTGATCGTATGACGCCATTCGTAATACATAGAAAATTAGTTTTTTGATTTCAATCCATTACCATTCAAAAGCGGTTTGCCAAGTAGCAAATAAAACCCAATCCTCAGTCAAATTTCCATAAGCTGAATCACTTGGTCCCAGATAATTTCGTACTCCCAAGCGCAGCAATTGACGATTACCGATTTCACTTTCCAGTAATAGGGTCAACACACTGCCACCGTCTGCGGGTGTCAATAACCATTCGATAGCAGGGTCGTGGCGTGTACCATCATAAGCTAAACGTAACAGGAGATTATCCCTAAGTAAATTAGGTGCGGTGTAGACCTGACGGTTGGCATTGAGGTTTGTTGCATCTGCTGCTGGTAGCGTGTTTAGTTGGTTACGTTGTAGTTGAGTTAAGTCGAATAACGCTTGCCAATCTTGAGTACGATAAGCCGTACCGTCATAGCCATATTCGATTAACCCATTGAGACCACTCGCACCCGTCCAATATAAACCCACTACACTTTGCCAAGCACCCCGATGAGATTGTTGATATAACCATTCCGTATAGATTTTCCACGCTTCGCCGAGCACTCGGGAAAACCCACCACCGCCTGCTAATTCACCACCTTCGCCCCAAGAGGTAATCGCAAGTAAATCCCATTCTTCTAAAGATTGATACCAACGGAGTGTTCCAGCAGAGCGGGTATCAGTAATTGCGGTGCCTTGCCATTGAATATCATTGGTATAAATCAGTGATATGCTCCCGGTCTCACTAAATTTTTCCAAGATAATACTGGGTATCCCATCCAGCAAGGGTGGTTGGACCATTCGCCGTGGTTCGCGTTGCAGCAGATCCAGGGGGCGAAACCCGTAGCCAACACCCCAACCTAAGCGCTTTTTCCCCAAGCTGATTTCCCAATCATCACTCAGACTGGTTTCGTAAAAGAGTTCCTGGAGTTTTAACTGGGCCTCGTTATCCGCTGCCTCGGCAAACTGTGTCGTTAGGGCGCCTTCACCAGTCCAACCAGCTTGTTGCCATTGCAGCAATAATTCACCGCGCAATTGTCGCTGGCGGGAAAGGCTATTGGTTGAGTAAAATGGGGATTGTTCATTAAAATGATGGTACTCCGGTAACAGACGGAGTTTCCAATCACTATCACCCCAAGCGGTACTCGCCACTATCAGCAACAATCCAGTAAGATAGCGGCGCAAAATCAATTTTACTCAGTCTCTTCTAAATTGTTCCGTATTAGAAACATGGGGTTGAAATATTTGTCGGGCAATTCAGCGGCGGTGACCGATAGCATTTTGACTTCGGTGCGTCGCTGACGTTGCAAGCGGTCGAGTAACGTCATGCGCACTACCCGGCGTTGACCAGCAACGGTTTCGGTAATAAATTTGGCTTGCTTAGCGAGTTTACCTGATTGTACATACAGATCCGCAGCCAGAGGCGCATAATCATCGCGAGCTACCCATAAATCAATGTGAGCATAGGTCGTTCCCTTTACTTTGCTGTCCAGTGCCAAGCTGAGTGCCGGCGTGCCTTGGTAATCGGTATCAGCTTCCACGAGGGTACCGCTGTAATATTCGCTCCAAGTTAGGGTGGCAATGTCACCGGTAGCAGCTTCACCGAGGAGTTTTTGGATGGGTGTGATGCGGATAGGACGACGACTGTTGGGCATCAGCATCCAGAAATTCTCTTCTACCATCAGCACCTTTTGCCCCGCTTCTTGAGGAGAACGAAATAATACCAAGGAACGGCGTCCTGGCTTTAAATACACACGGTATTCTCGTGATTTTTCTAACACTTCATTTTTATACAACTCCACTAAGGTCTCTACTCGGGCAGTAGCAGTAGGCAGGCGAAAGCTGTCAGCCACTTTCAGAATGGTAGCGACTTCCGGTAAGGAAGCGACCGAATTAGCGTAACCAAATAAGAATATGATAATCAAATAGTTAAGTAATTTAGACATCAGCTAATGCCTCTACAATCGTTTTATTCACGCCACGTCGTGCTGCCAACCAAGCGGCGATTACGCACACCAAGGTGATAACCAAGACCACATACAGAGAGAGTTCTGGAGAAAAATGAATCAAAAAAGGATAACCTTCACTGCGCCCGGGTGGAGCTGGCATTTGCAAATCGATAAATTGCACAGCTACTGAGGTTAGCCATGCACCAATAACGCCCAATAGGTTACTCAACAGACCAATAATCAACGCTTCGAGCATAAATATCCGCAAAATTTCCCCATGATAAGTTCCCAGTGCGGCAAGCGTTCCAATTTCACGGGTGCGTTCCGTGACTGTCATCGATAAAGTGTTGAACACTGACAGAAATACAATGATAACGAGGATAAGCCCCAGGGTTCCGAAAATGCGATCATACAGTCCCCGTACTTTGAGGTAAAGTGCCGCTTGATCTAACCAGGTTTGCACACCGAGTTGTGGATAGGTTTGATGCACCTGTGCTGCGAAAGCTTTGGTCAAGTTGATGTCATGAAGATAAACGGCTAAAGTGCTTACCCGCTGACTGGCAAGTAAAGTTTGAGCTGAGGGGTAATGCAATAAAATCAGGCGTTGGTCGAGTTCCGGCACCCCCGTCGAAAAGATTCCTTGTACCTGCACATCTAAAGCATTGAGAGCACCTTCGCTGGTTGTTGCCAACAAAGTTAGACCGGTGCCAACTTGCGCTTGCAAATTTTTCGCTAAATCCTTGGCTAGCATCACCTCCGCATCAGTTTGATTATGGGGATGTTCACTGAGTGGTTGACCTTCGAGGAGTTTCACCACCCCAACTTTCACTCGGAGTTCTTGTGGGTCAATTCCGCTACCCGCGAAGATAACCGATTTATCCCCATTGCTAATCAAGCCAGTTAGGGCAATTCGAGGTAAGACTACCTGTACCCGAGGATCTTGGCTAAGTTGTTGTTGAATACTCGTATAATCTGATAATCCTAAAGCGAGGGGAGTGTCCTCGTCTCGCTGAAAGTAATCGGGACGAGCCAGAATTAAATGTCCAGTATCATTGGCCGATAATTCTTTGAGACTGTGATAGGTATATAAAGCAAAACCACTACTTGACAGGATTGCTGCGGTACCAGTGGCAGTAATAAGCAGAGTTACCAGGGTGCGACGGCGGTTGCGAAACAGATTACGAAATGCAAAAACTAACCATTTCACGATTGCCATACTCCATCAACGAGATGCAATTTTCGCCCACAGCGGCGTACCATGCGTTCATCATGCGTAGCAATGAGAAAGGTCGTGTTTTGTTCGGTGCTTAATTCGTGCATCAGGTCAATGATTTGATTAGCAGTGATGGTATCTAAATTAGCGGTTGGTTCGTCAGCAATCACCAGTTGCGGATGTTTCACTAAAGCACGTGCAATCGCTACCCGTTGACGTTGACCACCGGACATCTGATCCGGTAATTGATAATATAATTCACTTAACCCCACTTTGTCCAACATCATTGTTGCCCGGGTACGGCGCTCTTTAGCCACTAACTGAGTCAGCATCAGCGGATATTCGACATTTTCTAAAGCGTTCATCACCGGAATGAGATTAAAATGTTGAAATATGAAGCCAATATAGTCACGCCGTAATCGTGTTAACTGCGTTGGTGCTAAAGTTTTGGTATTTTGACCACTAAAACGATATTCACCTTGATCCGGCTGATCCAACAAGCCACAAATATTCAATAAAGTACTTTTACCACTGCCGGAAGGTCCACCAATGGCGACAAATTCACCGCTGTTGAGATCTAAATCAATGCCTTTCAGAGCCTCTACCCGCGCTTCACCTACCCGATAGGTTTTAGTAATATGACTCAATTCCAATAAATCGCTCATGGTTTAATTTCCAGTTGTTATTGGGCTTTGACTGCTATTAGGAATCTGGTGTTATTTTGATAAGTCGTGTTACCAGTAACCAATGCTATTAGCAAATAGTTAAAAATTATAGCCGATTTATCAACCTGAAAATATAGGGAGATGAAAAGCCAGTTCAAAGTGGACATCACCGCATTTCTATTTCAAAATAGTTGAGATATAATTCAATTGTTTCTACAAATTAATAAGGATATAACTATGTCTAATGATTACTCCATTATCATTGAAAATCAAGCTAAGATTTTGGCTAACCAAGCTAAATTAGATGAACAGCTTACTCGGCAGGCAACTATTCTTAAAAATCAAGCAACTATTCAGGAACAAGTGAATGCCAATCAGCGGAAATTGGACGATATTCTAGCTAATCAAGCCCTGATCATCAAAAATCAGCAGATGATTCTCAATAAGTAAAATAATAATTAGAACGACTAATAAGCGAATCTGTGGGGAATAAAATATATGAAACCATTTTCTCATTGGACCAAGGAAGAGGTAGAAATAGAATTTAATCTCCACCAAGATTCCAATAATAAAACACTGCAGAGTTGGTTGACTGACTTGCCGACCGTTTCCGTAGAGGAAAAAGAACGTCTAAAACAATTGTCTAAAAAATTGCTAAATTATGTCCATGATTGGAATGAAGCTGAATTAAAGGTTTACTTCCTAGCGTTCTTATTAGATTTTATTGATTTTTACCAAGAATCGTATCGTCCTTTCTTAGAACGAGATTTATCAGTTGAATATGAGAAGGGTAAACGTCTATGGGGAAAAACTGATTTTTTAGTTGCTGCCGGGACACAATCTCCAAAAGAACCATTTTTTTTATTCATGAATATAAAAAACAACTGGATACTTCCAATGATCCCTTGGGGCAATTATTAGCCGCTATGGTCGCTGCTCAAAAACTCAATAGTTATTCTCATCCGATTTATGGTGCATACATTATTGGGCGACATTGGTATTTTGTTATAGTAGATGAGACTCGCTACACCGAAAGTTTAGCTTACGATGCTACTAAAGAAGAAATTGTTGAGATTGTTAGCATTTTACGTCACACTAAAATGATTATTGATCAACTCGTTAATTGACACTTGTGAGAGCAAAAAAACTTACTTATTTCACCGACTCAAAACCCGAAAAATAATATCTGGTTTAAATAATACGGTAGGCGGTTTGAGCAGATGTATAACTTGCAAAAATCGCAATGATACGAGCGGATCTTGATGACTTAAACGATGTACTCTAGCAATATACCAATGTAGAAATGGCATCCAGAATGGTTTTACTCCCGTTACTTCTGGATAGCGTAAGTCTTCGCTGGTTGCTAATAACCAAGGAATATTGATAACTTTTGCGACTTGTTGTTGAACTGATCGTGATAAACCGGTTATATCTCCTGATGGTGATTGGCGATGCTGTTTATGAAGGCAGTTATCTAAAGTAAGTGCACTCCAAGCACTAGTAGAGATTCCCTGACCATAGACTGGATTAAAACTACACAGTGCATCACCCAGAATAATTAATCCTTCTGGAAGCGGCATATGTTCATAGTGTCGTCTTAGGTTATAAGGCAATTTATGGGGAACAATGGGGGTTTGAGCTTGAGCTTGTTGAAGTACTGTATAGAGATCCGGTACGGCTAAACTTTTAACAAATTCTAAAAAACCGGTTTCATCGGTTGGTGGGTAGTCATGTAACCAACCGACTAAGGTGACTATCCACAGATCGTTTTCTATTGGTGCAATAACTCCCCCACGTTTATTTTGAGGCGGTTTGGGATAAATAAATAAAGTTTTCCATGGGTACTGTGAACTATTGGGAAGTCGATAAAGACGACTGGCGTAACCTACTTCAATTTTTAACGCGGATTCGGTTACTTTAGGATAACCTAGCGTTTCTAACCACTGAGCAGTTCTTGAACCACGTCCACTAGCATCAACTACTAAATCTGCTAATAAATTTTCTTCTTCAGTTTGATGGTGACGAGTAATTTTTACGCCGGTTATACGAGTTTTGTCTTTATTAGTTAGAAATTGAGTAACATTACCGGCTTCTAAACAGTGTATATGTGGTTGACGAAGGATTCGGTTACGAATGGTCCATTCTAACAGCGGTCGACTTTGGCTATGGTATGTGATTCCGCTGGGAAATTGAACTTTCCAATCTCCAAAATGAAACCAACGCATATCATCTGCGGTATCAATACGAGTTGCCCCCTGTTCTAAGAGTTCAGCCAGAATTCCCTGAAAAAATTGTTCAATGATGGCTTCGCCTTTACTCAAGAGCACATGTATATGCTGTCCTTGAGGGACACCTTTGCGAGCTGTTGGAGTTTTAGGTAGCGCCTCACGTTCAATTAACGTCACTTTAGCAAAATATTTACTTAATACGTGGCTAGCTAGTAGTCCGGTTATACTACTACCAATAACAATAGCAGTTTGGTTTTCCCACCGGTGGATTTCTTTTTTAGTATTGGTTGACATGATATATCTTCCTTTCGAGTATAACTGCCATTATACCTACCTAAACCAATTAGTATCCGGTCAAATGATGACGAGTAGGGGCAGACACGTAGGTCTGCCCCTACAATCTGACCGGTCAAAACTTTAATTACTCAGTTTGCTGAGCTAATAAAGCTTTTAAACGAGCGATTTCAGCTTCGGCAACCTGGGCACGTTGTTCTGCGGTTTGAGCACGTTGTGTTTCCGATTCTAATTGTTGTTCGACTAATTCAACACGCCGCTGTGCAACTTGGGCTTGTTGTTGAGCCGATTCTTCTGGTAACAACAATAAATCGCCAGTCAAAGTAGCCCAGCGTAACCAAGTCGTCTCAACACCTCGGTAAGTACCTGACCAACGAATAAGGGATAAGCCAAGTTGTTGACTAAGAAAACGATTATTTTCTAGCGGTATGGCTTCATAACGATTCCCATGAAGTCGAAAATCAGCGCAATCCTCCGGATTAAAGGGATCAAACCAGAAGTATTCAGCCACTTTGAGTTGATTTTGATAAATCAGTTTCTTGTTGGTTTTATCCTTTTTGGCAGTACTTTCCGATAGCAGTTCAATGATCAGATCGGGCGTCTTACCTTCTTCCCAAACCACCCAACTTTTGCGCTCACCGGGAGGCACGTCCAAAACGACAAAGACATCGAGACCTTTAAAATCTTGACGGCGAATTTGCTTAAAACTGTAATAAATAAACATGTTGCCACTCACATAGCCACCTTGAGGCTGTTGAATTAACCAAGGTTCTAGGGAAGCAATTAATAACTCCATTTGTTTCTTATGACGTTCAGTTTCCATAGGAACACCATCATCGCAAGGTAGGTTATCTTGGGTAGGAAGCGAAAAATTGCTTTCAGCAATGAGCGGGTCTAACATCATTTTGACTCCAATACGAATACCAGTTTGACTCGCTACGAAGCTCGGCTTCGAGGACTTTCCTTTTGGCCACGCTCGATAGTCAACGTACCTCGTAGATTTATTCAGTAAATTCGACTTCATCGGTATAAGAATACACCGTAATTCCTAACTTAGCGGCGACGGCTTGAGCCCGTTTATCTACCATGGGAGAAATCACTATCAACCGCTGAGCGGTGCGTTGGTGTCGTTTCTCATAAAAGCGGGCTTTGCGCTCGAATAAGTACATTTCACCTCGGCTCATCGACGATTTAATTTCGGCAATTAATAATTGACCGTTGCGAATAATCAAATCCAATTCGACTTGCTCGGGGCGACCAAACACTTCGCCGCTATCATCAAACTCGTTAACATGAATGACTTCTACACCGCTGGGAAATTCTTGTAAAATCCCACTAATTGCATTACGAAAGGTGTCTTCGGAATGTAATCCCCAACGGGTACCTAGGGCACCAAGCGTTTGATCGTATTTTTTATCCAGCTTCTGGATCGATTCTAACATTTGGTTAATGACTCGTTGGTTAGCTTCCCAACGTTCATCACTCTTCTGTTCCAGTTCTCGCAATTGGCGTTGATTCTCTTCCCATTTACGGTTTTGTTCTTCCCATTTACGGTTTTGTTCTTCTCTTAATTGCTGAATTTCAGCCAGTTGTTGCTGAATAATTCGCATCATTTGATCAAAACGGCTTTCCGTAGCGGTTTGCTCGGCAAATTGCGTACGCCCTATCGTTAATACCCATTCCCGCAAACTACTATCTTGTTGGACCAAGGTAGGTAATTCTTTCAAAATCAGTTCTTTAATTTGTAGTGGTTCCATTTTCAAACCTTGATGATTATTACCATGATTAAATTAATCATAGGTTAATTCTTAAAAATTTTAGCACGAGTAGGCTGGGTTGAGGAACGAAACCCAGCTTATTCAAGATAAACACTAATCATTTTTTGGTTATTTATAATTCAACCACTTGGATAAACTAGCTGGGTTTTTCAACCCAGCCTACTCGGCCTACTCGTGGTTCGGGACGGGGTTACAAACCCCGTCCCGCTAAGGCTAAGATATACCTATTCCTAAAGTATTAAAGAAGTTACGAGCTTTATTTTTAACCAATCCCACTTTAAACCCAAAAAAACCGCATACGCCTCGAAACAAGAGAACGGCTCGACATTTATGGCATTACCATCGAACTCAACGGAAACACTGCTTTTGAACCTTAACTTAATGGCAGTGATCCTACGAGCTCCCCATCACAATAGTTAACACTTGTTCCGGTGTGACTGCTTGAATTGGAACATTTTGGTAATCTGCTAGGTTTCTGGTTACTATGAATGTTGCTTCACAATTCATTGCTGCAGCACATTGCATGGCGTCTTCAAAATCAGAAATAGGTAAAGCTAATGCTATCAGTAAGTCAGAATTAGTAGTTGGAACGACGTAAATAAATTGACATAAATCACTAATAAATTGTTTTGCTAGTGGCTTGTTTTTACTTTTAGCCGCAATGTAATAAAAAGTTGCCAGAGAATGCCATGCGATACATCCGCTATTTTTATGTGTTTCAAGGTAGTCTAAGAGTTGGCTAGAAGTACGATAAAAAGGTTCACGCTGTAAACCGACATCTAATAAAACATTACAATCAAGAAAAATTCTCATAAGTGATATTTTTCTTTTAAATATTCAAATGCCTCCTCAAAATGACCTTGCTCCAATTTAAATTGGCCTACCCATTTATTCGCAAAGGTTGGTTGAGTGGGTGTTGAATCAAGTTGTTGATTTTCTGTTAGACGTAGTTGGTGATATTTTCTATTTCATTGACGATAGCTTGACGAATGAAATCAGCATAGGAGATACCTTGTTGTTGAGCTAAGGTTTGGCTTGTTTCTACTAGTAGATCGGGTAACTCAATGGATAGTGTTGTCATGGTGATTTCAACCAGGTTAAGAACTAATAATAATTATAATCAAACCAATGCCTCTTTTTCCAATATCATTTATCCCGTTTGAAAACCAACGGACCGAAAATCCCCAAATTGTATATTGACAAAAAAGTATTTATTTGATAGAGATTAGCGGTTTTTATTACAATAAAAAAATAATTTGAAATGCTAAAACTATCGTTACTTTGACCAACTGAGTAAATTAGGGCTATTCAATTTCATCACACAGTCATATTTAAAGGAGGTGTCCAACTTATTAAATATCCCTCTCTCTCATTTAATAAATTTGGTAGGTTCGTTACTTTTTTAAAAAGTACATATTAATTGTCTATATTTTTCGTGAGAAAAGGAAATATCAATATGAAGAAAATTTTGGTAGTACCGTTAATATCCATGGGGCTATCATTACCCATGGTGGCATTAAGTTCACCAATAGAGCCAGGGTTTGACCTGCTTAAAACCGAGTCGGGAACAGAAATTGAGCTTCCACCGGGTAGTGGTGTTTTAGTTCCATTAGAAGGTAATCCGGCCTTGTTTCCATCTGTCCTAAGTGGTAGAGGTGCAGATACAATAGTTGAACGTAAACAAGGAATTGATCCCTTTGACCCTCCTGGTGGAGTAGGAACCGTAGATATTGAATTAGTCGCGCTGTCCTTGAAAAGCACTGTTTCCTTCGATGGCACGCCTTTAGGTATTCTAGGGATGGTTGATCTTTATGTGATAGTCAAGAAAGCACTTCCTATAGATTTTCCCAACTTGCCGCAGCTATGTACAACAGTATCGTCATCTACCAGTTCAATGACAATTAAGCATACCACTGATAATGGTGGCACGTTTACATCTAATTTGACAGTAGATGCTTGTTTAATCTTTGTAACAGCAGGTGGTAATGTCAATAATCCTGCTGATGTAGTTGATTTTAGACCACTTTCTTCTATTTTGCCCGACCCTGCTGATAGAACATTGAGAGCTACGGATGTCCCGTGGTCACATACGCCTCCCGCAGCACCTTGGCCAACACCACCATCAGATTTTCCGGCCGGCGGATTTTATCCTATTCCTCCTGAAGATATGGTTACGGCTGCCGCCATTCCTCACAACAACCGTAACAGTTGGATCTTCTGGGAAATTGCTTTACTAATGAAGCATGGGGTTAGACTCGAAGCAACAGACGTAACATTAAACGTCTCAAAAAATGGGAATCAAGTGAACTTAACATTGACTACCTCTTCTGAACCGAATGCGGCAGAATTTCTTATTCTCCGTGGTGACAAGCTTGATAATGGCGGAACAGCGATGGATATAGCGTGTAGTTTTGCTTCAAAAGGTGTTTCCTCCTCGTACACTTGCACAGATGATGTGGTGGGGGACAGTTATCGCGTATTAGAGAAAGAATATGATGGTCGTGTCATTCTTTACGATGAAGTGACAACTCACTAAGCTAAGTAGTCAAGTAGGTCGGATTAAGCGCAGCGTGTCCGACAAAAAAGCTCAACTCTTCATAGGATACGGTGAATTAGCGAATCGTATCCTATATTCGATACCACCGACTATCTACCTCCCCACTAATCAACGCTAGCTAATGAGACCAATCATCTATCAACATAATTTCTATTTCAGAGATTTGCTTTAACCGCTTATCATTGGTTATAAACTTATCGCACTGACAATGAATAGCGGCTGAAATTTGTAGAGGTATCTACAAATACTTTTTTAAACCCTATCAATGGTTTCGTAATTGCTCTAGATATTGTTCAGTATCATTCCAAACGTTTTTAGCTATTCCTTGATATTTTTTTAGATCAATCGACCGCGGTTTTTTTTCTTGCCACAACTTTTTTTAAGCAATTCATAGAGTTCCTGTTTAGCTTCCGCAGAGAGAGACTCAATTTCTCTTAAGATCTGTTCAATTGTTACCATTTTATTTACTCCAGTTGAATAATTCATATAGCATGAGTAGGCTGGGTTGAGGAACGAAACCCAGCTTATTCAAGATAAACACCAATTATATTTTGGTTATTTATAATTCAACCAATTGGATAAATTAGCTGGGTTTATCAACCCAACCTATTTGTGCTTAATGGCATTGGAAAGGGAGTATGGGGGCAAAAAAATAATTCGCATCATTTGATCAAAACGGCTTTCCGTAGCGGTTTGTTCGGCAAATTGCGTACGCCCTATCGTTAATACCCATTCCCGCAAACTACTATCTTGTTGGATCAAGGTAGGTAATTCTTTCAAAATCAGTTCTTTAATTTGTAGTGGTTCCATTTTCAAACCTTGATGATTATTACACTGACTAAGTTAATTATACGTTAATTTTCAAAAATTTTAGCACGAGTATGCTGGGTTGAGGAACGAAACCCAGCTCATTGCTGCAGCACATTGCATGGTGTCTTCAAAATCAGAAATCGGTAAAGTTAGTGCTATCAGTAAGTCAGAATGAGTAGTTGGAACGACGTAAATAAATTGACATGAATCACTAATAAATTGTTTTGCTAGTGGCTGGTTTTTACTTTTAGCCGCAATGTAATAAAAAGTTGCCAAAGATGGTAACTTCAACTGGGTTAAGAACTAATAATAGTTATAATCAAACCGATGCCTATTTTTCCAATATCGTTAGGTGGGAACGGAACCAAGCTGTGGGTAGTAGCGACACTACCAAGCGGAGTTTGGTAGCAAATAAACACTCCGTCTGTAGGGGCGAACCGGTATGTTCGCCCTAACATCAAACTGTTTAACTTAATGGCATTGGAAAGGAAGGAAGTAAGGGGACAAAAAATGGTGGGTTTTTTTGCTCCGCAATGCGATTGGGTGTTAGGGCGAACACGTCGGTTCGCCCCTACAGACGGGGTGTTTTGTAGGGGCAGACCGGTGTGTCTGCCCTTAACTTAACAGCATTGAGCCCACTCTTGCTAGAGAAAGGCTAGTTACAACAAGAAAAGATCCATTTTAGTTTACAGTCACTGAGACTATTTGATCAGTGTGGAAGGTACTCTGATTGTCATAGTCAATGTCTTCCAACGCATAACAGTAAGTCATACCAGAAATAACACTATTATCTGGTACACCATAAACCGCTCCTGATCTTTCCGTACCTTTAGATGAAATCCGCGGACTCACTGCCTCAATTTCTATGTAGTCTTTAGGATTATCGCTACAAATACCAGTCAAGGGTATCCCTCTCAAAACTCTAAAGGCAGCATTATTTGTCTCGGTGCCAGTTTCCCAAGCTATAGAAACTACCCTATTGTTTGCTGAAGCAGTAAAAGATTTGAGGTCAACTGATAAATGTGTCCCACTCGGAACGCCTATTTCTTTCACTTTAAAACAAGCGGTTGGTTGTTCTGCTTCATTATATAATACCAAACCAACATAAGTGTTTAAAGTAGGATGCAAATAAGTAGTTGTATAATAAGTACCATCGGCATGTTTTAGCGGTACTGGAGGTACTCCCAACATTCCGTCGGTTTCCATCCGATAGGGGAGGTTGTTATGTAAAATACCCATTGGGGTATGGAGTTCAAATTTAACATCAAAATAACTGTTAGCCTTTCCTGGACTACTGGAGTTTTCTTCGATTTCACCAGGTGAATAAAGCGATCCTATAATCGGACCATCATCTGCGAGGTTACCTACCCCATCACCAGCGTAGAGAGTAACCGGACCAAAGGGAGTATTGCCACTCATTTCTAAATCATACATTTCGGTTTGAATACTATGAGGTGTAGTACTATTTGTACCATCTCCTCTAAATGCCCAGGTCGGTCCTTTCAGCGTTATTTTGTAAACTCCCTCAGCATCTTCGTGACTACAATCTGTTCTTCCCATGACGGGGTTGGTGTCCCACCCAAGTGCTATACTAATAGTACCAGTAGTAGGAAACTTATCAAAACCACTTGGACAAGTATCTACCCAATGTGGGTTAGGAGCATCCGGGTCATCCGTGCCACAATCATTATCTGCAATACTCAAAGTAGCATTAGGCGTTCCCCCCAGTGAAGCACCACCGGTAGGAGCTGAAAGCGTAAGATTGGCAGTTTCATAGCCTTCATTAAATACTAGAGTTGTATCACGTTAAAAACCAATCAATTAGCTAAGTAAAAATTCCATAGTCCAGCACAGACACCAATTATTTCATCATATAAATCAATTGTATGAAATCTAATTTTATTGACAAGTGTTCTGT